>CAWGEZ010000001.1:0-7029 GCA_963821605.1 uncultured delta proteobacterium
GGGGACAGAGGTGCTCCATGGGAAAAGAAATTCCAACTCTTGTCTTGACCCGAGCGAAAAGGAGGATCATGCCATGAAGAAATCAACAGTGTTGGTGGCCCTGATGCTACTGGCTGCATCCACCTACGCCTTCCAGATGTGTATCGGCCGTTCTGACGCGGCCCGGATTGATTCGCCCATGGAGAAGGGTGGTCCTGCTGAGACACTTACGTCTCTCTAAGCGGCTGTGCCCCGCGGTGGCTACATCTACGTCATCAACCCGGCTCTGACAGATCCGAAGGTGGCAATCGAACTCGTGCGTGCGAGGAACAGGGGGGTGGACGTGAGGGTTATCGCCGACCGGCAAGAACTTGAGGAGCATAGAGAGCGGGTAGTTCTTTACAATTTGAAGCACTACGCCATCCCGACAAAGTGAATATCCGTCCGGAGCCGGTGGATCTGAAAGTGAGCATAATCAACGGCACCTGTGTCGTCACCGGAACCTATGACTACGACCCGCGTCTAACTCAGCATCAGGCCCTAATCGCAGCGGTACAACGTGACAACGGCATGGTTCACGGGTACAAAGCACTCTTTGACGCAATGTGGAACGATGCGCATTCTTACGAGACGCTGTAGCCGTAGCAAGCATCACAAAGAGAAGGAGGCCATATGATTATTCAGATTTTGAGACACACACGGCGGTGGGACCGTAGTTGACTACGGTGACAAATTCAGGGAGACGATGCACCGCATAGCACCGTACTTATTATGACAATTATGACAAGCTACGAGGGAGAAGCGTCGTACTTTGTGCGGGTCTGCATGCCTGCCGTGCGGAAGGTCAGAGCTTGATGGATAGGTAATTACGCATCGAGATGACAGCCACAAAGACTGCCGGTATGCCGAGACCGCAGAAAAACAGGATAAGAGCGTATGCTCTGTATGTTTCGTAGGGATGTGCCGAATCAACTGCGGAGCGGCAGGAGAGGTAGCTGTCCCAATTACTAAAAGTCCAGCGGGTGTCTTCCCGCACCAGTTTTATTTTCAGGGAATCCCCTGTTTCTAGTTGCCTTGCCTGGCCTTGTAGCCATTCTACCATTGCGCACATGCCGTCTTTGTCCATCCGATGCTGGGCCTCGCAGGACCGGCAACCTTTGACCCGTTGCTGCAACTCTTTTCTTGCCTGTGAATAAAAATGGAAAGAACCCCACAGCGTACAGGCTGTTATGAATAATACGGCCGTTAATGTCAGTCTGTGCAGCGTTTGCGTACTGAGTTTCCGACCCATGCAGAGGTCCCTCCCCGGTTCTTCTCTCCATATCTTATCGGCAAGGGCCTGTGTCTTGTTAAGTACTATACAGGGCATCAGGGCGTAGTTGACAAACCCGGAAGGCGACGAAACCGGTGGAGCCGATGTAGAGAAGCCGTCGCGACCGTTACGGCAGGGCAGGCGACGGCTTCGTTTTCCTCTGTCGCGAGGCGGCAACCTCGCGGAATTGGTGCGCACATTAAGGCGCGGGGAGGCCTGGCGCCCCTTTAACGAGACCCGCGGGAAGAAATGAGCTGCTCGAGCACGGTGAAGCGCGTAACGTCCGCCCAGGACAGTCCGCCGGTCACAGTCCAGGCAACGCCGTACCAGACGTCGTCGGTTCCGGACCACCGCCGTATCTTTATCGTGTATGTCTCGCCCGGCTTTCCCTGGAACTCGGCGATTTCGTAACTGTTGTTCCACGATCCGCTGTAGCCTACCTGATTCCCGCCACTATCGAAGACCTGCAGGTCGAGGTCAACTGCAAGTGTTGATCCAAGCAGGAAGTTTATTCCAAATATCGAGAACGACGCGATCTTGCTGTCCCACGCCAGCGCAACCTTCACGTGTCGCGGCGAAAAGATCCCCCTCCCCACGCTCACGGAGTAGGAAAACGTGGTCCGCCGGTCGCTGCCGATGTCGGCCGAGCGGAGCGTGCCCACATCCCAGCCTCTCATGGTGGCGGCAGCATTCCGCGAGCGCCGCTGCTGCGTGATATAGGCGGCTTCGAGCGCATCGACCGCCCCCGTTCCGTCGGACGCGTCCACGTTTGACGTGACGTCCTGCCACCACGTGTTCCCTGCGACGTTCCGTTTCGCTCCGGCGAGCAGGATCGCGCGGCACCCCTCCGGCCAGGACTTCAGCGTCCCATCCACATTCTGAATCAGCGCAGCGCAGCCTGCCGCTGCGGGTGAGGCCATGCTCGTGCCGCTCATGGTGAGGCCGACCGTTGTAACCGCGGTTCCGTTTGCCGCGATCTCCGGCAGCTCGCGATCACCGTGCGTGCTGGAAGGATTGCGGAATACCGAGTCGCCCGACATGGCGGTCGCGGTATCGTCGTGGTTGCCTACCGCCAGACTATTATATCCCTTGTGATTGACGTACTCGTCGCTCGGGGGCTGTATGTTATCCGGGTCGCCCTGCCAGAAGTTACCCGCTGCCTGGCAGATCGTCGGATAGGGCCACTGGAGGATGAGCCAGTCCTTATAAATGTCATCATAGGACATTGAGGCGGAGCCCGGCTCGCTGTCGCGGTGGAAACTCTGACTGATTACGGTACACCCCTTGTCTTGCGCGGCCCAGCGGAGCGCATCCAGATCCTTGGTATTGGCTGAATGCAACGAGCACGCGGAGGCGTGGCCGTGAGGCTTGTTACTTTCGATGTTCTTGATGATCCCGTGCGTATGGCGTGCGTGCTGCGACGTGGCGAAACCCGACGACTTGTAACGAGCCGTGATCGATAGGTTGGTGGTGACATCAGGGCTGTCCTCCCACACGGCGACCTTCACGCCGGAGCCCTTGAAGCCCAGAGACTGGACGTCGTCGGAATTGGCGATCACCATCGAGTCAACGAGGTCATCGATGCCTTTGGTCTCGTAGAGGAAAGCCGCGACGACCTCGGGGAGCTTCATGACCGATTGGATCTCTTCGCGAGTCAGTTCAGCGTACACGACCGGGGCGAGCCCGTCGGCGCGCAAACCACGTTCCTCATACCGGCATCCAACCTTCTGCATGAAGCTGCGCGTCGCGGCGGCAATGGCCTTGCGGCGCGACAGTTCCTGCTTCGTGGGCTGCTCCGTCGGCCCCTTCACTTTCTTCTCACCCATCTCAAGCGCCTCTTCGGATAAGAGCCACAATGCAACCGGGATGCGCGTTTTTGCGTCGGTTTTCTGCAGGCGGGCGTAAAGCGTCTCATGGAGCTTACCGAATTTGTGCACACGGTTCTCCAGGATTCCCTGAAAGATGCGTTGCGGCTCGACTCTCCGCCCCGTTTCGTCGAAGGCGAGTTCGACCGGCGCGCCTGTTTTACGGTTTACAGCCTTCATCACCTCGATGTACCTGCCCGAGGGGCGCCGGTCTGAGGAAAGCCGCTCGGTGCCCAGATCCTGAACGCGAAGGCGTGTCATGCTCTCGACGCGGACGGTTGCAGGCACCATAGACTTCGAGTCAGTAACGAAGAACGGGATCTCCACATCTTCTTCGATTCTCTGGCGCTTATCGGTCAGGAGCGCACGGACGAGCAGCGCGTGGTGCCCGGGGAGGAGCCCGCCCTTTGCCGACCAGGTCGCGACTCGGCCTTTCCGGGACAGGTTCACCTGGCCTTTTACGCCGCGGACAACGATGCCGCCCTGTGCGGATTCGGGGTCCAGCGAATCAGACGACTCGATCACGATCGAGCCGTCGGGGAACAGAATCTCGTTCGGCATGACGCTGATGTTCAATCTCTTTTCTATTGCCATGGCACTCTCCTTTAAGAGCGGATTGAAGCACAGCGGAAACGTTCCCGGGTCGCGCAGCGCCACGGAAACTTGTCAATCCGCGCCTGGTTTAAACGTATGTAACGAAATAGAATCTGTCAAGCCTCGAAGGAAAAAAAGACGGCTGAGCACGATGGGGTCAGGGCTTGATGTTTGTGATTGGGACAAGATGCCGTGGGCTGCTTGGCCTTCACTCACAGTCGGTGACGAGCCGTTCTTGTTCGCTGGTTTCTACTGCACCCCTGAGGTATCTCCTGACCCATGCGATGGCTTGATCACCCGGCAGGTTAAATAACTTTTTCGCCATACAAGCGGCAAACGTGCCTGTTCTCCCGATCCCTCCGGAGCAATGGATCGCGACAGTTCGGCCTCCCTTGGCAGACTCAATGGTCTCGTTCACGGCGTGCATGAGTTCTTGAGCTGAAGGAATGCTGAAATCAGCTATCGGCAGATGGATCACGCGAAAACCTTGCTCCAGATAAAGATCATAAAGGTTTCGCTTAGCCTTCTGGAGACACTCCACGTCTTCAACGAGCAGCACGATCACAGAAACGCGGTTCTCCCTGAACTCCTTTAGGGCCTCTCCTTCATTGTCATAGAGACCGAACGGCATAGGACTCGCGAAAACCTTACCCGCCAGACCGAACGGCAGCTCAGTTGTCAGCACGTTGCATCTTAATCGGCATCGGTAGTTCTCCAGTATAGCAGGTAACCGTGGCGCTTGACAGGAGGAGCCAGAACGGCGCCCCTGTTTACCGCTGTTGACATTTGGTCTACAATAGCAGGATCATGGTAATTCTATCGACTACTGAGAGGTTTAAGGAGAGGTCATGAAGTTATCTACGTTGATGTGCATCTTGGTCTTGGCGCTCATAGTGCTCGGGCCCGGGCAAGGCTACGGCGAGGAAGATGTCGCGAAGTTCCCCAGCAAGCCGATCATGTTTATTATGCCTGTTCCGCCTGGTGGTACAATCGAGCTTGGCTGCCGCCTCCTCACTAAAGAGGCAGAGAAGTCCCTGAGGCAGCCCATCGTCATGGTCAATAAGCCGGGAAGTGCCCTCACCGTCGGCACTGCTGCGGTGGCAAGCGCGAAGCCTGACGGTTACACCGTTGGGTTCAGCGGTGGTCCGCCCTTGTTTTTGACTCCGCTGCTTGAGAAGGTCCCCTATGACCCCATAAAGGATATCAGGACGATCATTCAGATAGGAGCGCCCACTTTCGGGGTCTATGTGAAGGCCGATTCTTCCTTCAAGACGGTCAAGGACCTGATCGCATTTGCAAAACAGAACCCGAAGAAATTGACTTACGGGACGACGGGTGTGAACAGCATGGGCCACCTGATGATGGAGCAGGTCGCGAAACGAGAGGCCGTGCAAATCACGCATATCCCCTTCAAGGGGACACCTGAGGTTCAGACAGCATTGCTCGGGGGCCATGTCCTCTTCGGTTCGGGGGACTTCAGTCCGGCGCTGGTGGAATCGAAGCAGATCAGGCTCGTCATGATGTTGAGAGAGGATCCGTCGGTCGAGTATCCCGGCATCCCCACCATCAAGGAGCTGTATGGCCTGCCTTACCCCATGTATATAAGCATCATCACCCAGAAAGCGGTACCCGATGCCATCGTCAAGAAACTGGAGGAGGCGTTCGCCAAGGCAATGAAAGAGCCGGCCTATGTGAACGGGATGAAGGAACTGCATCTCACCGTGGCATATCGTAGCGGAAAGGAGATCGACGCGTACGTCGCTCAAAGCTACGCATATTTCGCTAACCTCCTGAAGGAAATGGGGGTCACAAAGTAGTAAGAGGCCAGCCAGGACATAGCAAAGGTAGTACATGAGACTTATATCAAAATAGTACGGACAGAGCAAGGACAGTAAGCATATGCAAAGACTTTTAAAGCTAGCACCCTTTCTTCTATTCTTGATTCCTGGCCTGATTGTCTTCATTCTCAACGCGCACATCTCCTGGGGAGAGGATCACCTATTTTGGATGATGGCGTTTGTATTTCATATACCCTTACTATTGTTTTTGATTGCTGCCGTCATGGTGGAAATAATAACAATTGTGGAAAAGAAAAATATGGGATGAAGGAGGGGCGATATGATCAGAAGAGTGTTTGTAAGCGACATCCATATGAGCCTGGGTGGCAGCCTGGTCAAAGACAGTGCGGATCCTGCAAAAACACATGAGTACGACTGGTTTGATCTTGATGAAGCTGCACAATTTCTCCTTTTCCTACAATACCTGCTGAAAGAAGATATTCAAGAAGTGATACTTCTCGGGGATATCATGGATGATTGGTTGTATCCCCATGACATAAGTGCGCCTACGTACAAGGACACAGCCGCTGCTGGTCACATCAAGCCCATCTTAGAGGCTATTGATGGCCTGAGTAAGAAACAAAACGTCACCATCACCTACATCCCCGGAAACCATGACATGGGCGTAATGGATAAAAAGGATCCAGCAGCCATCCATTTCAGAAAGAGCGTTCTCCCGAAGGTGAAGTTTATCCCAGGTCCTTACCAAACGAACGATGGCATTTATGCTGAACATGGCCACAGCTATCTTGTGTGGAACGCCAACGATCCGAATTATCCCTTGCCCGTTGGGTACTATCTTACCCGTCTTATAGCGAGTATCAGCGCTTACACAAACGGCAAGACGTTCACGATACCACAGCTGGTGCGTGGTCTCGCGAACAAGAACGCGCTTATTGATGACCCGCTCACTTTCCTGGCAAAACAACTGGATGGGGCAGGAAGCCACGCGGTAGGCCGGAACACATGGATTGCCAAGTCCGGTTCGGGGATTCCTCTTCAACTTAAAGATGTCAGAAAGGTCTATGGCGATTTGCCTGCTCGATGGAGCCAAAGCCATAAAGATATCCTCGCGCCATGGGAGTCGGTTTGGTACGAAGTTGTGGGGCTCTTGGATGTAGCTCGTGATTTGGTTAGGAAGCCGGAGCGACAAGTCGTGATATTTGGCCACACCCATGATGATGATATCTGGAAGATAGGACCGGCGGCGCAGATCCCCGAACATGAGGAGTATTGGGGCATCTATGCTAATTGCGGCAGCTGGTGTTACTACAATAACACCAGCCCGAAGCCGTATAGCTGGGTTGTCACGGAATCGGGAAGGGCACGCACACGGTCAGATTGATGCATTGGGATTGGAAAACGCGCCAACCCATGCAACACCGGCAATACTCTTTTCCATAAGAGACCGGTAAAGGCATAACTGGACAGCGGCAGCAGC
>CAWGEZ010000002.1:0-20835 GCA_963821605.1 uncultured delta proteobacterium
TCGATCACCTTTTTGTAGCCGGAGAGGCCGGAGAAGCGGCGGTTTTTATCGACGCCGTAGGATTCGCCGCATTTCTCGACGACTTCGGGGAAGTAGTCGGCCACGGCATGCAGCTCGTAGCCGCCATGCTGCTTGAAGAGGCCGGCGATCCAACTTCCGCGTCCGCCGTTGCCGACGACGCCGAGTTTGATCTTACGGTCGATTGGGACGGGCTTTGGCTCTTCGGCGGGACTGGCGGCGGCAATGCTCGTTCGGGCGGAGAGGAAAGGCAGTGCCACGGCAGCCCCCTGCAATAAGGAGCGGCGTGAGATGGGGTTTTGGTTCGACATGGTTTCGGCTCCTTGGAGGGTTGGCAGTTATTCAAGGTTCGTTCGGCGAACTGTTTCTGATTTGTTCCCGATGTTTTTTTCTGTGGCAATTTTCGCTTTTTTCGGGCTTTGTGAAAAGGGCTTGGTTTTACGGCATTTTTCGTTTTCGGGGGAATTGTTCCAAAACGTTTTCACGGCGAATTTGCGGTTTTTCGGGGTTCTCCAAAACGGATGATGCGGTTTTCTGCGGAGAAACGAGGCTTTGGGGTGCGAATTGTTCCCGAGGGGTCTCTGGATTGATGAAGGATGAATGGGAGGGACGGGGGACGGGATAAAGGGGCGGGGGACAGGGGACGGGGGACGGGGGACAGGGGACAGGGGACGGGGGACAGGGGACAGGGGACAGGGGACGGGGGACAGGGGACAGGGGACGGGGGACAGGGGACGGGGGACAGGGGACAGGGGACGGGGGACAGGGGACAGGGGACAGGGGACAGGGGACGGGGGACGGGGGACAGGGGACGGGGGACAGATATATCCCGGCCCGGCAGCCATTCCTGCAAAGATTTTTCACCGACAGGAAAGGAAAGAGCTGCCGTGAGCGCCTCCTCCAGGGGCCGTTGCGGCGGGTGCAGAGGCTCCAGGAATCGGGTCTGCCAGTTTTTCGGGCAGGTCGAGGGAGATGGCTCCCTTACCGCATTTTAAGGACGCATCATTCTACGTCCGGAGGTCACCGTGTGCTTAGAAAGCTCTTGTCCCCAAAGATTGCGGTCTCTCCGAGCTCTTCCTCTATGCGGAGGAGCTGGTTATACTTGGCAATCCGCTCGCTCCGCGATGCAGAACCCGTCTTGATCTGGCCCGCGTTTGTTGCGACGGCCAGGTCGGCGATGAAGGTGTCCTCGGTTTCACCGGACCTGTGGGAGATGACACAGGTGTAGCCGGCCCGCTTGGCAATCTCTATGGTTGTCCAGCGTCTCGGTCACGGTGCCGATCTGATTCAATTTTATCAGGATGCTGTTTGCAATCCCCTTCCTTAAGGCCTTCCCATCAGTATCTTGGAGGGGATTCGTGACAAACACATCGTCCCCAATCAGCTGGGTTTTCGACGAGCACTTCTTGGTGAGGAGCTGCCAACCTTCCCAATCCCCTCCGCCAGGCCATCTTCGATAGAGATGATCGGGTAATTTTTTATGAGTGACTGATAAAAGGTGATCAAACTCTTCGGGCTTCAACGTTTTGCCGTCAATCTTGTACTTGCGTGCCTTGAAGAGTTCACTTGCTGCTACGTCCAGCGCGAGCAAGATGTCCTCTCCCGCTTTGTAGCCTGCTTTTTCGATCGCGATGAGGAGGAGGTCGAGTGCCTCTTTGTTGAGGCGTATCTGGGGCGCGAATCCGCCCTCATCCCCTACGCCTGTCACATGGCCCTTCTCCTTAAGCACCGCTTTCAGAGAGTGAAATACCTCGGCGCCCATGCGCAACGCCTCCTTAAAAGAATCGGCGCCCGCTGGCACATATCATGAATTCCTGGACATCGAGGGGATTCTCGGGCGTGTGCGCCACCGTTGATCACATTCATAAGAGGTAACCGGCACTCGCGTGCGCGCACTCCTCCGAGGTACTGGTAGAGCGGCAGGCCGAAGTATTCTGCTGCTGCCCTTGCCACGGCCATGGAGACGCCAAGAGTCGCATTCGCCCCAAGCTTGCTCTTGTTGTCCGTGCAGTCCAGCTTAATCATCAGATCATCGATGAAAGCCTGCTCGGCGACATCAAGCCCTTCGACTTCCTTCGCTATGATGTCGTTCACGTTCTTGACTGCGTTCATTACGCCCTTGCCTTTATAACGCGTCGCGTCATTGTCTCGTAGTTCAAGCGCTTCCCTCTCACCGGTGGATGCCCCTGAAGGCACGATTGCTCTTCCCATTTCGCCGCTTTCAAGCACTGACCTCAACTCTCGACGGTCGGATTTCCCCTGCTATCCAGGACCTCACGGGCGAAGACTTCATAAATGGTGGACATGCGAACCCTTCCTTCCACGTTGCACGCTCGGCTGGCGGTTTAGTGACGCTCTCTACATTGTTGAAGATAGCACACGGATACCGGTCGGTCAATGGATTATGTGATATTAAATTTGTGGCTTTGCCGAAAAAGATTTAAAATAATGAGTACCGATGGCAGAGCAGATGCCGAAAAATCGAGGATCAACGTCTTTGTTTGTCTATTCTGGTTATTGTTTCGCTGTGGCTGGGAGCGGGCGTCCATGCCATGGGCTCTGGCAACAAAAACGAGGAGGGCGCGAAACGTGGTCATTCTCCAGAAAGAGGATAGCGGGCGAGAAGTGGTAGTGAAGTCCGGAGATGTTATCCAGATAGAGCTGAGCGGCAGCGGTGGAACAGGCTACTGGTGGTATGTGACCAAAATGGACTCAAAATACGCGGAGCTTGCGTCAGAGGAAACCAAGGCCCCTTCAGATAAGAAGCTCTGGCGGTCCAACGAAGGGCACCTGGCGCTTCAAGGCAAAAGCGCCGGGCAAGGCCGACCTCATCATGAAGTATTACCGCGCCTGGGAAGGACCGGAAAAAGCCGTGGATGAGTTCTCGGTCATTCTGAACATCAAGTGATTTCACAGATCACTTTTTAAAACGGTTTTGGTTAACAGTTTTCCTGAACGTAGACTCCATTACACTCACAAGAAGCCCGCTCAAGTAGTCAAGTCAGTGCTCGCTGCTCGCGCCGTTCACCCATTGGTTTAAACCGAAAGTTCATTTTTTTTAGCCGACGGGCTAATTGATTTTAGGTTTAATACTGGTACAATTCCTATTTGGATCGGGAAAGCTGATACCAAATTTGCCCGTATTTCAAGAACGGGAGGGCCACATGAAGAAGATCTGTTGTTTTGTCCTTGCGTTGCTTTTGCTGCTATGTTCTCGCGCTGTCGTATGGTCGGCAGACGAATTGACAGCAATCCAACAGGCTATAAAGGCCAATGGCGCCCAGTGGGTGGCGGGAGATACCGCGATTTCCAGGCTTTCAGCCACCGAGATGCAAAGCGGCTCGGACTGAGATTCCCCAAGCTCACGGGCAACGAGCGGCTGCTTGCGGAGGCGGTTTCTGCAGCAGTCTCTTTGCCGTCGCATCTCGACTGGAGAAACAATGGCGGGAACTATGTAACCGCCGTGAGGGACCAGGGTAATTGCGGGAGTTGCTGGGCCTTCGCCACGACCGCCGCGCTGGAGTCGGCAATCCTCCGAGCGAGCGCGATGCCCGGCCTCGACCTAAATCTGTCCGAGCAGGTCATGGTCTCGTGTAGCGGGGCAGGGGACTGCGAGATGGGCGGCTACGTGGACCAGGCATCCAGCTTTATCCGGAGCACGGGGTTGCCGCTCGACGCGTATTATGGCTACCTCGCGACAGACGGAAACTGCTCCGACGCGTGCTCCTCCTGGAGGGCCTCCCCTCCTTACCGGATCAGCAATTGGTCGTATGTTGCCACTGCATCCCCTTCTGTCAGCGGGCTCAAAAATGCACTCTACAGCTCGGGGCCTCTGGTCACGACCTTTAAGGTTTACCAGGACTTTTTTAGCTATGTGGGAGGTATCTATTCCTACACGTGGGGAGGTTACTTAGGTGGGCACGCTGTACTGATCGTGGGTTACGACGATCCCGGTCAGTATTTCATCGTGAAGAACAGCTGGGCCGCGGACTGGGGCGAGCAGGGCTATTTCCGCATCGCTTATTCTCAGCTCTCCAACGCAGTCAATTTTGGGTACTATACTATCGCGTTCTCAGGCATATCCGCCCCGAAGCAGTCAATGAGCGTTTCAGCGGCGAGCTATAGCTGTCAGTCACTTCCGGCCGACTCTATCAATGCCGCCTTCGGCACCGACCTGGCGCTTACAACCCAGGCGGCAGATAAGATTCCCCTCCCAACGGTGCTGGGCGGGACCTCGGTTGCGGTGAGGGACAGCTCGGGCGTGGAGCGTCCTGCCCCTCTCTTCTATGTTTCGCCGTATCAGGTTAATTATCTGATGCCCGAAGGTACGGCGGCGGGTAGTGCGTCGGTGAAGGTGACCAGCCAAAGCGGTGTATCCACGAGTGGGGCTGCGGCAGTGGGAGTCATTGGACCGGGCCTTTTTACGGCTAACTCGAACGGCCGGGGTGCGGTCGCAGCGAATGCGCTGAGGGTGAAGGCGGACAACTCTCAGATCTATGAGGTCGTTGCCGAGTATGATGTCTTGCAGAAAAAATACGTTCCCGTGCCCATTGACCTGGGACCGGCAACCGAGAAGGTCTATCTGATTCTCTATGGAACGGGGCTCAGGCACCGGTCAACCCTGTCGGCGGTCACTGTAACGATAGGCGGCGTGAGTGCTGAGGTTTCCTACGCAGGGGCACAAGGGTATTACGTTGGTCTCGATCAGGTGAATGTGCTGATTCCCCGGAGTCTGGCGGCACGGGGAGAGGTCGAATTGGTATTAAGCGTTGATGGTAAGACGGCAAATACGGTCAGACTGAACATCAAGTAAGGAGAGGAATAAAAGGGTTAGCCGTGAAACTGAGGCGACGGTCACATCCATATCGCCGCTGAAAATGTCAGGGAAGGGAAAAATAGAATCTTCTTAAGTTTTTTTCGGGGTGGGACGATAACGGAACACTAAACATTCCCATGGACCAATTCTATTTCGGCTTGAACCGTACCATTCTGTTATTTTTTACCGTCGTTAGCGCGGCCGGCTGCTCTATCTTCTCATCTTTCAGAAAATGACGTTTTAGCCAAATGAACCAAGGGAGGTCTTTTATGGGTAAAGGCAGACTGTTTGCATTACTAATGGCTTTCTTCTTTGTTTTATCCGTGACTCACGTATGCTTCGCACAGGACCTTGAAAGCATCCATCAGGCCATCCAGTCCAGGGGCGCCAGGTGGATTGCGGGCGATACCTCGATAGCCAGACTTTCCCTGGGCGAGCGAAGTATGCGGGCCAGGCTTATCAAACCTCGCCACACGGGTCAGGAAAAACTGCTCACCGCGCATCTGGAGCAAGTCTCTTCGGCGCCCGCAAGCCTCGACTGGCGGAATATCAATGGCCAGAATTACGTGACGCCCATCAGGGACCAAGGGTCCTGCGGTAGTTGCTGGGCATTTGCGTCGGCAGCTGCCCTGGAGGCGTCAAGGCTGATAGCTGCCAACACGCCCAATACGGAGCTGAATCTGGCGGAACAGATCCTTGTCTCGTGCAGCGGAGCGGGAGATTGTAACGGCGGCTACATCAATACTGCGGCAGATTTTATGCGAAACGTGGGCCTCCCGGTTGAAACCTGCTATCCTTACACGGCGGCGAACGGGACCTGTTCCAACGCGTGCGCTAACTATCAGTCTTCCACGCACAAGATCCAGAGCTGGAACTGGGTCAGCACAACTAGTAATACAACTGTCGATTCCCTCAAGGGCGCCGTTTACACGTATGGGCCCTTGCTCACCACGATGGATGTCTATGCAGATTTCTTTTACTACCACAGCGGCGTTTACACCTATACATCCGGAACTTACCAGGGAGGCCATGCTGGTCTGATCGTGGGATATGACGACCCCGGCCAGTATTTTATTGTCAAGAACAGCTGGGGAACCGGATGGGGTGAATCCGGTTATTTCAAGATTGGATACTCAGAGCTTAACAGTGTGGTCAACTTCGGGGATTGGACCATCTCTTATGCGAGCGCTGCACCGACCTGCACCTATTCGCTTTCTGCGACAACGGGCCACGCGGACGCCAGCGGGGGGCCGGCCAGCGTGAGCGTCAACGCCTCTTCTACTTCGTGCAGCTGGACCGCCGCGAGTAATGCGACCTGGATCACGATCACCTCCGGAACCGGCGCGACGGGCAGCGGTGCTGTCTATTACACCGTGGCTGCCAATACGGGAGCGGGTTCGAGAACCGGAACGATGACGGTAGCGGGACAGACATACACTGTTACCCAGGACGGGAGTACCTGCACCTCTTCGGTGAACCAGAATTTCGGGGCTTCAGGAGGAACGGGCAGCCTGAAGGTGACAACGCCGTCCAGTTGCACGTGGCAGGCCACCACAACCGACCAGTGGATCACGATAACGTCAGGCGCTACGGGCACGGGACCCGGTTTGGTTAATTACTCCGTAGCTGCGAATACGGCGGCTGCGAGGACCGGGTCGATGAGCGTTGCGGGCCAGGCTTGGACGATCACGCAGGATGCGGGCGGCGTCACTTGCACCTATTCCATCTCTCCGACGAGCCAGCCATTCAGCGCATCCGGCGGCTCCGGCAGCGTGGGTGTCACCTCTTCAGCGGGCTGCTCCTGGGCAGCAACGAGCAACGCGGGATGGATCAGTATCACATCGGGATCAAGCGGGTCGGGCAGTGGAACGGTAAATTACTCGGTGACGGCAAACACGACTACCTCCCAGCGGACAGGGACCATCACGATAGCCGGAAAGACCTTCACAGCGACGCAGGACGCGGCATCGAGCGGCAACCCGAAGATCTCGGTCACCCCCACGTCACTCAACTTCGGTACCATCGTAAACAGATCATCGTCTTCAAAGACAGTGACCGTGTCCAACACGGGAACGGCGAACCTGGTGGTGAGCTCGGTCAGTATTTGGGGCTCAAGCTCATCCCACTACAGACAATCCAACACGTGCGGTACTGTTACTCCGGGCGGTTCCTGTGCGATCACCGTGACGTTCGCCCCTTTCTCGACCGGCAGTAAGTCGGCCTACGCGAACGTTTACTCAAACGACCCCCTCTCTCCCACAACATCGATCACTCTCAACGGAACTGCAAAATAGACTGACAGCAACGTATAACAGGGCGGGCAGCCTTTGCCCGCCCTGTTTGTTTTCACTGATTCTTCGTTTCCACCATCTCGCGTGAAGCGGTTTTTTGCTCAAGTTTCCTCCCCATCGTCCGATAAGTAAACACCGCAATTTATGTCAGTGGTACTCTTTGACGCAAGGTTGTGTTTCTTCTATGCTTAGTAATAGCGTACCTGGCAATTGAAAGAGTTTACCAGAGACAGAATCTGAGGTTATGTGGGGGGGAATCGCATGTTGCCCTTGGTGGTTCCTGTACCATCCAGGTGACCTTCTCACCGACGTCTTTCGGCGCGAAGAGTACGAATCTGAAGATTTACTCCAATGATCCGAGTACACCCGTATTGGGGGTCTCGTTGACGGGCACGGCGAGGTAACGCAGAAAGTGGGGCACGGACCGTAAGACAGGAGATTCCGTCTTCGCGACCACAGCAGATGGGCAGGGATGACCTGCCCATCTGTATTTAAGACATGGTACGATATAAGAGTTCCTTCGCGTTTCATTACATCTCATTTTGTCGTATAATGAATGGCCTCAATTGAGGTCAGACCATACGCAGGCTGAGTTGGACTACAATACCACGAAGAATCAGGGGGTGCTATGAGATCGGATAAAATGAAGAAAGGGATCGAAAAGGCGCCGCACCGCTCACTTTTCAAGGCTATGGGTTGTATCTCAGAGGAGTTGGAGCGACCGATCATAGGCATAGCGAACTCTGCCAACGAACTGATTCCCGGTCATATTCACCTTGATAAGGTGTGCCGGGCAGTGAAAGACGGCGTATACATGGCTGGCGGAACCCCTATGGAGTTTTCGACGATTGGTATCTGCGATGGAATTGCGATGAACCACGAGGGCATGAAGTACTCGCTTGGCTCAAGAGAGCTGATCGCCGATTCGGTTGAGGTGATGGCTAAGGCATACCCTTTTGACGGTCTCGTTCTCATACCCAACTGCGACAAGATCATCCCCGGCATGATGATGGCCGCGTTGCGCCTCAATATACCCGCCATTGTTGTGAGCGGCGGTCCGATGCTTGCCGGCAAGTTCCAGGGAAAGTCGGTCGATCTCATCTCGGTCTTCGAAGGGGTGGGCAAAGTTGCAGGCGGGCTCATGACAGAGGCAGAGCTTTCGCAGCTCGAGGAATGTGCCTGTCCCGGTGCAGGCTCGTGCGCTGGTATGTTTACGGCAAATTCGATGAACTGCCTGACCGAGGCCCTCGGTCTCGGCCTCGTCGGTAACGGCACCATTCCCGCTGTTTACGCCGGTAGGATAAGACTTGCCAAGCGCGCGGGAAAGAGGATCATAGATCTCGTGAAGGAAAATGTGACCCCACGGGAGATAGCGACCCTTGATGCCTTCAAGAACGCCATCACGGTCGACATGGCCTTTGGTGGCTCTTCCAACACGGCGCTGCATCTGCCCGCGATTGCCCACGAAGCAGGTATCCGGCTGCCGCTCGCCCTGTTTGACGAGATTTCTGAAAAAACACCGCACCTGTGCAACATGAGTCCTGCGGGCCCGCATCACCTGCAGGATCTGAATGAGGCCGGCGGCGTTTATGCGATCATGAAGGAGCTCTCAAAGAAGAACTTGATCAAGAAGGCCTGTAAGACGGTTGAGGGTAAGAAAGTGGGCGAGATTCTCGAGGGTGTTGAGGTCCTTGACCAGAACGTAATCAGGCCGATTGGAAATGCGTATCATCAAAAAGGAGGCCTTGCTGTTCTGTCCGGGAGCCTTGCGCCGCAGGGCGCTATCATAAAGACGCGCCGGTGTTCCCGATGACATGCGCACGTTCAGGGGCACAGCAAAGGTGTTTGAAAGCGAGGAAGAAACGGTTGCAGCAATTATGAAAGGGAAGGTTAAAGCAGGAGACGCAGTGATCGTGCGCTATGAGGGGCCAAAGGGCGGGCCCGGCATGAGGGAGATGCTCACGCCTACGAGTGTTCTCGTTGGGCGAGGGCTCGACAAGGGCGTTGCTTTGATCACTGACGGGAGGTTCTCCGGCGGTACGCGCGGCCTCTGCATCGGTCACGTCTCTCCTGAAGCGGCAGAGGGTGGACCCATCGCGTATGTCAGGAACGGAGACCGGATTGAGATCGATCTCGACAAGAAAAAGATCAACTTCGTTGTGGCAAAGGAAGAAATGAATAAGAGAAAGGCCGCGTGGAAAAGGCCTGAACCGAAGATCAAGGAAGGCTACATGGCGCGCTACGCAAAACTCGTAACCAGTGCCGCGAGCGGAGCGATTTTTAAAGACAGGTAAAGACCAAAGCAAAGGTTGAGGTTAAGGTTGAGAGAAGACAAAGGTGAGAAACAAGATAAGCAGAAGCTCACATGAGATTTTCTGCCTTAATCTTAACCTTAACCTCAACCTTAACCTGATTTCCATGTGGTGTTAAATGGATAGCAAGATCGTTGACGAAATCATCAGCATAGTCGGCAAAGAAAACGTCTTGTCGTCCGTCGAGGACCGGAAGTGTTACTCGTACGACGGGAGGGTCGATGGCGGCCTGCCGGACCTGATTGTGTTCCCTTCTTCGGCTGAGGACGTGTCGCGCATCCTCGTGCTGGCGAACAAGCACCGTTTTCCTGTTATTCCCAGAGGCCAGGGTTCCGGTCTCACGGGAGGCTCGGTGCCTGTCGTCGGCGGCGTGGTGATTGTCTTCACGCGAATGAACCGCATTCTGGAGATTGACACGGAGAATCTGATTACCGTGGTGGAGCCCGGGGTAATCACCTTTGTACTGCAGGAGGAGGTCGCGAAGAAGGGTCTCTTCTATCCCCCTGATCCGTCGTCCTACAAGTACTCCAGCATCGGCGGCAATGTTGCGGAATGTGCGGGAGGTCCGAATTCCCTCAAGTACGGCGTTACGCGTGATTACGTGCTTGGTCTGGAGGTTGTGCTGCCGACCGGTGAGATCATGAACACGGGCGTTCGCACCATGAAGGGGGTTGTCGGATACGACCTGACGAGACTGATCGTTGGCAGTGAAGGGACTCTTGGCGTCGTTACGAAAATTATTCTGAAGCTCATACCCATGCCTGAGACCAGGGCCACCATGCTCGCTCTTTTCAGAGAGGTGGAAGAGGCAGCAAAAACGGTCTCCGCCATTGTTGCCGCCCGGATCGTGCCCTCCACCATCGAGTTTCTGGACAGGGCATCCATCAAATGCAGCGAGCAGGCATCCCCCATGGGATTACCTGAGGAGGTGGGCGGGCTTCTCATCATTGAGGTGGATGGCGATCAGGCATCGGTTGTGGCCCAGGCTGAGAGGATCAAGAAAATTGTACTGGAGCACAATGCCATTCGCTGCGATCTCACGCAGGATCCCAAGGAAGCCGATAGGCTGTGGCAGACCCGGCGCACCGTTTCCCAGGCTACGTACAACCTGAATCCTGTGAAGGTTGCGGAGGACGTGGTCGTGCCCCGCAGCGAAATACCCACGCTCATTCGGGCCCTGGAAGAAATGGGAAGAAAGTATGGCATCCCTATCTTGAGCTTCGGCCATGCGGGCGACGGAAACTTTCATGTCAGCATGATGATCCGGGACACGGCAGAAGATAGGGAAAAGGCCGAAGAAGCGGTTAAAGAGCTTTTTTCAACGACCGTCAGTCTCGGCGGCACGCTTTCCGGTGAGCACGGTATAGGCCTGTCCAAAGCGCCTTATCTCGGTATGGAGCTGTCGGATCAGGCGATGCTGACGATGAAAAAGATTAAACAACTTGTTCGACCCGAATAATATACTGAACCCCAACAAAATCTTCCCGGCATGATGGGCCGCTTTTCGCGTCTGCCTCGCGTTGCCTGCGTCGTCCTTACAGGATGCTACGCTATCGTGATCCTCGACGTACCCTGGTACGCCTCCGGTCGGCGACCCTTCGGCTTCGCGTCATTCATCGAAATCTGACCCGTCAGATAAAAACCAGAACCTTACGAAAAAAGGCTTGCTTTTCTCTCCGTTCATGACGAGTCAATGTATCGACAAATCAACGCGTCAACGGTTCCCTCTTGGCATCTGTTGAAATATGGCTCACCATCGAGATGGACCCCCATCGCCTCCGTTCGTTACGACTGCGCTTCGCCGGGTACCCGCTTGCGGGCGGCTATTTTTTCATAGCTTCTCCCTGGCAAAAACCATTGGTATCATCTTAGCTTGTACGCCTGCGAGTGGTTTGTGGTGGAGATAATTTCACCTCAGGGTTTGTATCTTGTTTTCGAAAAACGTATAATCTATCGAGAGCGTTTGAGTAAGACACCGAGCCAAAAAGGGGGATTCGTTATGAAGAAAAGTTCTAGGACTATGGCTTGCACGTGCGGGATAGCGATGACGATGTTGCTCTGTATTTCTGCGGTCCATGCTCAGACGGTTGTGGATGTGTGGGACACGGTGAAAGCCCCGCCGGCACCGGAGCTCAAGTCGGTTACGCTCGATCCCAAATCAACAGCCCTGCTCCTGCTCGACTTTAACAAGCAGACGTGTAACGCGGCACAGCGTCCCCGCTGCATCGCATCCATTCCCAAAGTTGCGAAGCTTCTTAACGAGGCCCGCACGAGTGGCGTGCTGGTCGTTTATAGCCTCTCCGCAGGGGCTGCCGTTGCTGACATTGCTGCTGAGCTTGCGCCCAAGGCAAACGAGCCCGTAGTCGCGTCAGGTCCTGACAAATTCTTGGGCACTGACCTTGAAAAAATCCTCAAAGAGAAAAATATCAAGACCGTTATTGTGAACGGCACAGCAGCCCATGGGGCTGTCCTGTACACGGCAAGTGAGGCTGCGTTCAGGGGGATGAAGGTGATCGTTCCTGTTGATGGTCTGTCTGCCGAGGCTCTCTATCCGGAGCAGTACACCGTCTGGAACCTGGCCAATGCTCCGCGCGTATCAACCCAGGTGACCTTGACGAAAACCGATATGATCAAATTCTAAGGACCTGGGCCGCTGTTTCCCCGATTCACAAGGATCTCAGGAATTCAAAAAGGGCTTCCTTATCCTTGTGGGGGAGCGTTTTAAAACGAAGCGTGACCCATCGTGCTTCACCGCGGTGACGCAAAATAGCGTCGAGGAAGGTCAGCGAAGCCGCATCGTGCATCAGCCTGGGGCGCAGCCGGACGCCCCACAAGGGCGCGGTGCGGACCTTGTTGCGCGTCTTCTGAAATGCGTCCTCCGACATTCCCCTTCCCTTGTATTTGTACACCTCTGGACCGTAGTGCTCCTGCCAGGCCATGACAATACCGTCGCCGGTTCCGACATTGTGCAGCAGGAAATCGCTGAAGGGGTGAAAGGTCTTCCGGCCGAGTGCGTCTGGAATGGTGAACGTACCACCGTTGATTTTTGTACCCGCAGGAGCAGTGGTCAAGGACCGGACGTGACAGGTCCCGCAGCCGATTCTGTCAAAGAGTTTGGAGCCACGCACAGCCTTGGGAGTCTCTGCGAGCGCAGCGTCGCGAGCGGGAGCCTTCGTGGCCCGCATGAAGCGGGCGAAGCGGTCTATGTCCGCGAGCCCGTCCGGGCCTGTCGGGTCGTTCGGCTCCTGCGCCGTATTGCAGAGCTTCGTCACTTCGTCCGGAAAGAGCCGGTTCGTGATGCCCATTTCATTCAGGTAAGCGTCGCCGGAAAATGAGAGCAGGCTTGCTTGCTGATTTTTCCAGCCAAACCTCCCGACCCGGGTTTCTCCCGGAGCTTCTACGATAGGAACGTAGAGCACCTGGCCACAGATTCTGCCATGGCTCGTCGCGCATTGCTGACGCGCCAGTTCAACCAGAGTCTCATCCGCCACCGCTTCCACGAAACCGTCACCCAGAAGATTCAGCGAAATCCGGGTCGTGCGAATGGTCTCCGTTAATGGCACGCGCTCTTGAATCTCCGTGTCAGGAAAATCTCCGTTGGGACAGATGGCACGGTCATTTACAAGCGAGCGGCCGGAAATGATCTCGGCCCCGCGAGCAATGGGGATATTGGGATTGCGGAAGCGCCCGTCCGGTCCAAGATGACCGACACGCAATTCAGTTACCTGGCTTGCCCCACCCGAGATGGGATTCTGATGACACTCGCGGCAAGACTGGGCGTTATAAAGCGGACCAAGTCCATCCTCCACGCCCTCCACCGCGTCGAATACCTCCAGATCGGCCAGGTGTGTTGCGTCATCCACCATGCCATTGCTCTTGTTGTCAAAACCCGTGGGCGCTTCGGTCATCTGTGCGGCAGCGGGGGCCAACATTAAACAAAGCAAAGACGCAATGATCCAGTGCTTCATGGCTTTTCCTCCATCTCACCCGTTTGGTTCACGGATTACTCGCCCATCTGGCGCGGTCTCACCGCATGCTCCATCGAGGAAAGGTCTATGGCCAGGCCAACACCATAAGGAACTCACAAGAAATGGTTCACGCTAGAAACAAGTTAGGGCAGAGTAAGGTAACTGTCAAGCAGAAAATTGTTTAGAATAATGCGCAGAGTGTCAGCGCGACCGCTGATCGGTGCGCGCCGAACAAAAGCGGCGAAGAGGCACGGCTAGCGCGGTGTAATCTTGAGCCTGTGGCCGTCTTGTTATAATGCGAAGTTGGAAAGCTGGTAGGGAATTTCTTTTTCTTCCAGGATCTGCTTCTTCTCGAAGTAGACCTCACCTGCGGCGATTTCTCTTAGCGCAGTCACTACTTCTTTATTCGTTGACTTGACGAGGGGGCGTGCCCCTTTGACCAACTGCTTCGTCCTTTTGGTCGCGAGATGCACGAGCTCGAACCGGTTTTCCACGTGCTCCATGCAGTCTTCAACAGTTATCCTTGCCATTCTCTTGCCCCCTTACCGACCGTATGATCGATTGAAACTCCTGATAAGCTGTATCTACATTATCATTTTTTACTGCGTAAGTAAACGATGGCTTCTTTGCCATCTCCTCCCGGACCCGTTCCATCCTTTTCTCAATCTCTTTTTCTCCTCTGAGAGAAAGGCGTCTTTTCAGCTCTTCGACCGAGGGCGGCTCCAGGAATATCAGGCATGCTGACGGACACTTCTCTTTTACTTTCAGGGCGCCTTTTACGTCGATATCGAGGAGGACGTCGCGCCCCTCGCCGATCGGACTCAGATATTTCCTTGATCGGTGTTCCGTAGAGATACCCGTGAACAGGCTCCCACTCCAGAAAGCCGTTGTTGTCGATCATCCGTTGAAAGGTTGCCTCATCGGTAAAGTAGTAATCTCTGCCGTCCACCTCGTTTTGCCTCTTCGCGCGGGTGGTGTAGGATACCGAGAAGAGAAGCCTGGCCTCCTCTTTAAGGGCGCGTTCGATCAGGGTCGTCTTTCCCACGCCCGACGGACCCGACACGACAATCAGATGACCTTTACGTGGAGACATACTGCGAACCCCCGTTACAAGTTACAAACAAAAGCCTGTTACAGGTTAAAAGGCCTGGTGAAGGCCTGTCGAATAACGTTCCGGTCTGCAACCTGTAACTGGTAACAGGTTTTCCTAACTTGTAACATGGGTTATTCCACATTCTGCACCTGCTCGCGCATCTTTTCTATTTCTACTTTTATCTGGATTACCCGTTCGCTTATGTACAGGTCGTTTGACTTGCTGCCTATGGTATTCGATTTCGCGGACCATCTCCTGTATAATGAAATCGAGCTTGCGGCCCATCTCGTCAGATGCATCGAGTGTCTGCCGAAAATGGGCAAGGTGTCCTTTGAGTCGCGAAATCTCTTCTGCTATGTCGACCCTCTCCATGTAAATGGCGATCTCCTGGAGTATGCGCGACTCGTCTATCGAGGATGCCTGGATAACCTTTCTGTACCTTTTCCCGCAGAGTCTCTTCATGCTTTTTTACCACTGAAGGCCATCGCTGCTCAATCTCCGAAAGGGCAGCCTGCAGCTTCTCAAGCCGTGCGAAGTAGATCTTGTCTTATCAGGCTCTCCCTCGCGCTCGCGCTCCTCGTTCAATTTTGTCAGCAGCGTGTCAAAGCAGGCGTATAAGCGCGTTTTCAGGCAGACTATTTTCCTCATAGACGATGATGTCTTTTGCGTTCAGAATATTCTCCAGGGTCAGATCTCCCTGAAGGCCGTAGGTTTCTTTCAGGTGACGGGCCACATTGATGTACCACTTGATCGCTTCCTCGTTCAGGGTGGGCAGGGCAGGGCTCTCTTCTGTCCTCTCCCATTTTACCGTAACGTCGAGCCGGCCTCTCTTAATCTGTTTTTTTGCCAGTTCGCGCAGGCGCTGTTCGTACGCTGATGCACTCTTGGGAAGTTTGAGTGAGACTTCAAGGTAGCGACTGTTGAGTGAGCGCGCCTCCCCGGAACACTTGCCATTCGTTGCTTCTGTTTCTGCTTTCGAAAACCCGGTCATGCTTTTTGGCATCGCAGCGACTCCTTATAACGTTGTCTCCACCTGGTGCACAGGGCAATAATCTCTTCACTCCGGTAGTCGGGGTATGTCCACGGCAGGCCATGGTAACTGCCGTTCTCGAACATAAGGGTTAAATCTCCGAAAATGCCATTTCCCAGGTAGAGCCTGTGCGCAAACCCCTTCGTCGTGGCGAGCACGATCTGCTCAAGGGCGATGTATCCGGGATCAATATTCACTGTTCGGTTACCCTGCCGGGCATGGCGCGCCTCGATCTCGTTCGTCCGTAATTTTACCTCAGGAAGCTGCCCACGAGAAGCCAACGGAGCAAACAGGAGAAAATAACGGCTGAGGTTCTTGCCCATTTCTTTCTCGTAGTAATCTGAATGAAAAAAAGGCTTTATGGCAGACCTGTCCTCGATAGCGCCCAGAAACGTCGCCAAGCTCTTTTTCAACAGCAGCCATCGGCCCCCGGTCGTTGAATATAAGGCTCGCAAAATAGAGAACAGGGGGTGGTCTTCTTATAGTTCCCACTGGATAAAATATTCGCGGTTCTTTCGCTCTTTTTCTCTGGGCGCCTCGGTGACGCTCACCGGTCGCAGCCCGAGGCTTTGCCCGAAGTTCTTTATATCCTCGATGACCGCGCGAACCCTTTCCTGATCTTTGACAATGCCGCCTTTGCCAACCTGGTATCTGCCCACCTCAAACTGCGGTTTTACCAGGGTCACCAGTACAGCACCTTGATGCAGCATGGGAACCAGCACAGGTAATATCTTCTTCAGGGATATGAAAGAGACGTCTACCGTGACAATGTCCACGTCTTCGCCCACCTGTTCGCGGGTCAGGTATCTGGCGTTGACCCCTTCCAGCAGGACAACGCGTGGATCGCGTCTCACCTTCTCGTGGAGCTGATGAATACCCACGTCAACGGCATAGACGCGTGTCGCTCCTCCCTGAAGCATATAGTCTACAAAGCCGCCTGTCGATGAGCCAACGTCGAGCGCTTTTTTCCCCTCAACGCTTAAGCCGAAGGTTTCGAATGCATGTTTAAGTTTTGTCCCGCCGAAACTGACGTAAGGCAGAGCCCCCGGCCTGACTTCTATGTGCGCGTTCACGTCGATGCGCTGGTCGGGTTTGATCAACCCTCTGCCCCTCAACGTAGACGGCGCCGGCCATTACCAGGATCTTGGCTTTTTCTCTCGAATCGACGAGCGCCTTTTGTGCCAGGAGAATGTCTATTCTCTGCTTAGCCAAAGCCTGACTGTCTTCTTTATGCCTTCTTTATCCAGACCAACGAACTCCCGCAGCATCTTTGGAGTGCCATGAGTAAGGAACCTGTCAGGGAGTCCCACCCTTTTTACCGGGACACGGTATGCCTTCCTCTGACAGGACTTCCATCACTCCGCTTCCGAAGCCGCCGATGATGGTATTTTCCTCAATCGGTAAGCACCTTCCCTGTGTGCGTAGCCAGGTTGATTATGACCTCACGATCCATCGGCTTGACGAATCTTGCATTGACCACTGCGCAGCTGATGCCTTCCTTTTCCAGGTCCAGGGCAGCATCGAGTGAGGTATAGACCACGAGGGCCGCATGACATCAGCGCAACATCTGTGCCTTCTTTCAGGACTTCCCAGGTGCCGATCGGGATCTCAGTAAAGTCGGGCTCGATGGGCACGCCAATAGCCTCTCCGCGAGGATAGCGGATGGCCGCCGGTTTTTCGTAACAGTATGCCGAATAGAGCATCTGTTTCAGCTCATTTTCATCCTTGGGGCTCATCACAACCATGTTCGGGATATGCCTGAGATAAGAGATATCAAAGCTTCCGTTGTGGGTAGGGCCATCCTGACCAACGAGGCCGCTCCGGTCCAGCGCGAAGACAACAGGGAGCCCCTGCAGGCAGACATCTTCAATAACCTGATCGTATGCCCTCTGCAGAAAGGTTGAGTATATGGCGACGAATGGCTTGAGGCCTTGACAGGCCAAGCCGGCAGCAAACGTTACGCCATGCTGTTCCGCAATCCCGATGTCATAGAATCGGTCGGAAAAGAGCTGAGAGAACTTCTCGAGGCCCGTTCCAAGGCACATGGCGGCCGTCACTGCTACCACTTTTTTGTCCAGCTGAGCCAGTTGAATCATCGCGTCGCCAAAGGCGTCTGTGAAGGTTGGCCGGCCGTTCTGTACGGAAGCGCCTGTCGCGATATCAAATTTTGAGACCCCGTGAAATCGGGCCGGATCAGCCTCTGCAGGCGCGTAACCCTTCCCTTTCTTGGTGATGACGTGAACGAGGCGAGGTCCTTTCATTCGCTTCACATTCTTCAGCGTTTCTATGAGGTGGCTCAGGTTATGCCCATCGACAGGGCCGATATAGGTGAAACCGAGCTCTTCGAAAAGTATGCCCGGCGTCACGAGCCCCTTGATTGTTTCTTCCAGTTGACGGGCGGCTTTGTAAACCCGGTCGCCTATCCCCGGCAGACTGCTTTAGCCTGCTCTTGATCTCTTCCCTCAAGTCTGCTGACGAAATCGCCGGTCATGATGCGGTTGAGGTGGGCCGAAAGTGCTCCCACGTTCTTGGATATGGACATCTCGTTGTCGTTGAGAATCACGATGACATCTGTCTTGAGATGACCCGCGTGATTGAGCGCCTCAAAGGCCATACCGCCGGTGAGCGATCCGTCTCCGATAACCGCGATCACGCTCTGGCTCTGGCCCAGCTTCTTCGCTGCCTCGGCGAGTCCCACGGCCACAGAGATTGAATTACTTGCGTGGCCCGTATCGAAGATATCGTAGCAGCTCTCTTTCCTGCAGGGAAAACCGCTTAACCCCCCGTTCTGTCTGATTGTCCAGAGCTGATCTTTACGTTCAGTGAGGATTTTGTGAGGATAACACTGGTGACCCACATCCCACACAATTTGCGCTGCGGGCGTGTCAAAGACGTGGTGGAGTGCCAGGGTCAGCTCGACCACGCCAAGGTTCGACGAGAGATGGCCGCCCGTTTTCGAGACGGTTTCAATGATAACCTGGCGTATCTCATCGGCAAGCGTTTGCAGCTCCGGAATGGTCAGCTGCCGTATATCATCCGGAGTCTTGATCGTGTCCAGGAGCATCAGGAGGACCTCTTACCGACAAACTCGGCCAGATCGGTAAGCACCTCGCCGGCGGGACCAAGAAACGCCAGTGCCTCTACCGCCTCATTCGACCAGCTCGTCTAATCGCGCTCTTGACTGCGCGACGCCGTAATGTTTTATGTACGTCTGCTTGGTAACGTCTTTTCTCAGCTTCTTACCCACTATCTTTTCGTCACCTTCAGCATCGAGCAAGTCGTCTCCGATCTGAAATGCGAGACCGAGCGACTCTCCATACCTCGTGAACTGCTGCATTTCCTGGGTTGTAGCTTCGCCTGCCAGGGCTCCAACACGCACCGCACGCCCGAATGAGGGCAGCGGTCTTGTTCCGGTGTATATAATCAAGGATACTCTTTGTCCCTTCTTTTCCGTCGTAGAGCACATCTACGACCTGTCCCGCAATCATCCCCTCTGCGCCGGCTGCCTGGGCTATTTCGTAAGCATCTGCCTGGCAATGGCCGGCGGTGTATGTGCGCTGAAGCGCGGGTCCGTCATCACCCTGAAGGCTTCGGTCAGCAACGCATCTCCTGCAAGCAGAGCAACCGCTTCGCCAAACACCTTGTGACACGTGGGTCTTCCCCGGCGCAGGTCATCATTGTCTATGCACGGGAGATCGTCGTGGATAAGGGAATAGGTGTGAATCATTTCTATGGCACAGGCAAAGGGAAGCACGGTCGCTGCCTTGCCATTTTTTGCCTCGCACACGGCAAGCGCCAGTATGGGCCTGATCCTCTTCCCCTCGGAGAACAGGCTGTGCTCCATAGCATCCTTCAGAACATCAGGAGACGTGGTAAAAGCCGCAAAGATTGAATCGCAGGAAATCCTCGACCACGAGTCGCTTTTCGTTGAGAAAGGTGCTGAAAATCCACTATGTTTCTTCCTGTAAAAAGGGTTTTTTCTCGACAGAGCCATCCTCTTTTTTTATGAGGATCTCGACCTTTTTTTCGATCTCGTCGAGTCTCTTCGAGAGGTCTTTGGTGAGGAGAAGGCCTTCTTTGAAAAGGTCCAGAGCGGCGTCCAAGGACACCTGACCTTCGTCGAGGATGCTTACAATCTCTTCAAGCCTCTTTAATCCATCTTCAAATTTCACGTGCTATAGTATATAGATGGCCGTGACTTGTTTTGCAAGGGATTAAGTAGGAGGGCGCTAGAACCTAATTCTGTTGATATGGCCGGTCCCGGTGCAGTAGAATTAGCACATGCTGGAAATCAAGGTCAGGACTGCAAGCAGAGTTGAGGCGAGGAGCATAACAGGCGAAGTGGCTCAGGCAGTAAAGAATAAGGAGGGGTCGCTCGTTTCTCTATTTACTCCCCATACGACGTGCGGTCTTCTGATCAACGAAGATGCAGACCCCGCTGTGATGAGCGACATCCTGGATGCTCTTAAACAGGCTCGTGCCGCGAAACCACCCATATAAGCACGCGGAGGGCAATGCCGACGCCCACATCAAGTCGTCTTTGATCGGTCATTCCCTGCTTGTGCCGTTTTCCGGCGGAAGCCTGGTACTGGGCACGTGGCAGGGCATCTTTCTCATGGAATTTGACGGACCGAGAGAGCGTAAGGTGCAGATTACGGTTCTCAGGTGAGCGGGCGACAGCGGTGAGATCGTGAGGGGCATAATACCAATTTGCCTTCAAGATGGAGACCGAGGCGGCGCGAGGAGATGACGCAGGCGTACTGAGAAGTACGTCGAGGCATAAGCGACGCAGCGACAACGAAGGTATACACATGAAGGCAAATTGGTATAAGGAGATGAGGAATGAATAGGCTCTTGGGCCGTAGCTGCTTCTCGCAAGCTTAATGGTTGGGCCATATGGCGTCGCTTTGCACGCCAAGGAGGATGTGGCAACACCGAAGGAGTACGGCGTCTACGTCAAGATGAAGAAGACGACCAAGCGGTTGTTGCCAAATATAGTCTTCGACGAGAAGGGAGTACTCTATGTAGAGAGTAATAACCCTCCGCGATTTCCTCTCGCTGAGGTGGAGCTGTTTATTATATACGGCAAGTACGACATGAAGTACCTCACGCTTAACCCTATGCTTTTCGTCAACGAGACATCTTTGGGCAAGTCACGCTTTCTTTTTGGGAAGGAAATCGAGCTTGAGGTGGCCAAAAAGAGCGATCTTCTGTATACAGTCAAGCCAAAGGGCTCTCTTCGGAAGAGGCTATTACAGTCTCTGGATTAACGATACTGCCTGGGATTTTGTGATTGAGTAAAGGCGG
>CAWGEZ010000003.1:0-30239 GCA_963821605.1 uncultured delta proteobacterium
TCTTGCGCTCGATAGCATATCTCTTGAGGTGGCGCACGGCGATTCTCTCGTGATCATGGGCCCGACGGAAGCAGGGAAAAGTACGCTGGCAGCCACTATAAACGGACTTGTACCGCACTTCTTCAAGGGCCGCTTCGACGGCACCGTGACCGTGCTGGGCAGAAACACCAGAGAGGCGAGCGTTGCGGAGCTGTCAGAGCGCGTCGGCATGGTTTTTCAGGATTTTGAGGCCCAGCTTTTTTCGACCAACGTGGAGCTGGAGGTGGCGTTCGGTCCGGAAAATATCGGTTTGCTGCGCGAAGAGATGGTGCGCAGGGTAGATGAAAGTCTCCGGCTGGTAGGACTTGACCGGTTTTAAGCATCGTTCTCCCGCAACGCTCTCCGGAGGCCAGAAACAGAAGCTGGCCATAGCGTCAATCCTGGCGCTGAAGCCCGAACTGCTCGTGATGGACGAACCAACAACAGATCTTGATCCGGAAAGCAAAAAAGAGATTTTTCGTATCACGGAGGAACTGCGCCGCAGGGAGGATATGACCCTGGTTGCCGTCGAGCACGAGACTGAGGAAGTCCTCAACGTCAAGAACATCCTTTTGCTGAAGGACGGCCGGATGGCAGGTTACGGCCCCGCATCGGAGATGCTGCGGCAGATCGATCTGCTTGAAACAGTTGGTGTGAGGCCGCCGGCTATCCCCGCGTACTTTCATCGCATGGGGTGCGGAACCTTGCCCCTGACGATCGACGAGGGCCTCAAGGAGTTTGCCGCGCGCGGGTGGCGTATGCGTGACGAAGCCTATACGAGGCTCGTTGAGAGTGAGTCGCTGCGCAGCGCGGCGTACGGCGAGACAATCATCGAGTGCGAGGATCTGGAATATGCATACCCGGGCGGTGTAAAGGCGCTGAACGGGGTTAACGTAACGATACGACGTAAGGAGATAGTTGCGATCGTCGGGCAAAATGGCGGCGGGAAGACAACGCTTGCCAAACATTTTAACGGCCTTTTGCTTCCCGGCAGCGGCCGTGTCTGTGTGAGAGGCTTGCCCACAACTGAGCAGACACTGTTCGGCTTGGGGAGGACCGTCGCGTATGTATTTCAGAATCCGGATCACCAGATTTTTTCTGAGAAAGTATTTGACGAAGTGGCTTTTGGCCTGAGGCAGCGCGGGATGAGCGATCGGGAGACGAAGGGGTTTGTGGAGCAGGCGCTGGAGGCCGTTGGCTTAACCGGCTTCGAGAATGAAGACCCGTTCAGCCTGACAAAGAGCGGGCGTAAGCGTGTCGCTGTTGCCTCGGTACTGGCGTTGAAGCCGGATGTCCTCATCCTCGATGAACCCACGACCGGCCTGGACTATTCTGAGCAGCGCAGCATGATGGAGATGATAAAGGGGCTCAATGAGCAGGGGTGCACCATTATCTTCATCACACACCACATGTGGATAGTGGCTGAGTATGCTCATCGTGTGATCGTGCTCAAGGAGGGTCAGCTCTTGATGGAAGGCACTCCCCGCGAAATTTTCGCCAAGCGGGAGCTGGCCGGCGCCGCACTGACACCACCCCCGGTCACCGCCTTCTCCGCGGCCTTGGGCAGGACTTTGCTGAGCGTAGATGAACTGGAGCTCTGCACGCTGACGGGAGAAGCGGGACGGTGACAGGTCAGGAGATCTACCTCGAGAGGGAGACATTCTTTCACGGTCTTGACCCGCGTACCAAGCTCTTCACGCTCATCACCTTTTTTGTGATTATCCTTTACTTTCGAAGACCCGCTCTGGATCGCACCATTGAGCTTCCTCGTGTTGCTCGCACGGGTTCGCGTCCGGGTCGATGACCAACCTGCGGCCGCTCAGGTATATCCTTCTTGCGTCTGAGCGTCTCCGGTATCATCCTCTGGAATCTCTTTGCCCATGGAACGACGCATCTCTTCTGGATAGTCGAACGCGAGTCGCTTTACTACAGCATCGGAAGAACGCTTATCCTCGCTCTCGCTCGTCGTGGAGGGCATCATTTTTCTGAGCACGACGAGGTATGAAGAGCTCACGCTCGGCCTGATCAGGCTGGGTCTCCCGTATCGGGTTGGTTTTGCTGTCTCGACGGCCTTTCGCATGATACCGATGATCGTCGCGAGTGCCTACGCCGTGGCTCAAGCCCAGCGGGCTCGCGGCCTTGATCTTGATAGCGGCACTATAGTCAAGCGCGTAAAGAAATATCTGCCTCTTCTGGTGCCCGTTTTTCTCTCCATGATCAGGAGTACCAACACCTTTGTCATGGCTTTGGAATCGCGGGGTTTTGGTGCTCGAAAGAAGCGGACTTTCTACCTGCAGATCGGATTCAGGAAGAAGGACGTTCTCTGCATTGCGATGCCTTGTACTCTTGTTTGCCGCAGCCACTTATTTTAAAGTGGCAGGGTACGGAGCGATTGCAGGATTGCGGAGATTCTGAGGAGGTTGCGGAGGAGACGGATGCAAGAAGTGATCACGATGTGGAGGCATACACGGATGGTAATCCTGGTGGCCTTATCAGCGGCCATCTATGCCGCTGTCCTTGATTCCGTTCAAAGGGGGTATTCCGATAATACCCGGCATCACCGAAATACGGCCCGCAAATGTCTTCCCCACAGTCTTCGGGCTTATGTTCGGACCGGCAGGCGCGTGGGGATCAGCCATCGGCAACAGTCTGGCTGACCTGCTGGGAGGCACCCTCACGTGGGCCAGTGTGTCAGGGTTTTTCGGCAACTTCATGCTGGGTTTTATTCCGTATAAATTATGGGGCGCGATCGGTCTTGTGCCTGCGCAGGATATAGGTCAGAACGTAAATTCACGGAGAAAGGTCGGGGCCTACGTGCTCGTGTCAGTGGTTTCCTCGGCAGCGTGCGCCACGATAATCGCCTGGTATCTGGACCTCGTCGGCCTTATCCCCTTTGCTTTCCTGGCCATTGTCATCACGGTGAACAATCTCATTGCCCAGCTCGGACTCGGTCCGCCGCTTCTTATACTTCTCTATCCCCGGGTCAAGAGATGGGGTCTCATCTGGACTGACATCATGAAACCTGAAGAGATATCCGGAGGCTTTTTCAGATTCGCCGGAGCAGCTCTCATGATCATTGGTGCAGTGGGCGGTCTCGTGATTGGTCTCGGCATCTCTACGGACCTTTACGGACAGCATCTCTTCAGTTTCGCCGCTGGGGCCAAGGGAAGGGTGGGCGTGTGGCTGGGTGTTCTGCCATTCTTGTGCCTCATCGGGATCGCGAGCTTCATGCTGTCGGGGCGGGAACAGTTCACCGATGAAGATAATTACTAGCTGACTAGCTGATCAGTTGAGGCTAGAGACGTTGACCGGTATCCATGCGCTGCGCGTCGTATCTAATCAGATACTAATCAATCAGCCAATCAGCAATTGTGCGCTGACTGTGTCATTTTCGACCGTACCAGGCCGATATTGGGCCTATAATACCCTCGAATGATGAGATAGGGCTCTTTGACTCTCAACCTGCAACTTGCAACCTGCAACCTCCGACCGGTATTTTGCTACGTAATATCAAAATGAGAAGATTCACAGATTGGCACAGGGAACAGAAATTGCATAGCCTCTCAGAAGACGCAGGAGGAGTGCATGCCCAGACCCTAGAATCTACACAGAGTCATGGGAACGGCTCAAGCTTGCAGCCAAGGAGATGGATGCCAGGGAATCAGAAGAACCTCACAGAAGCCTGCTGCCCCGATGAAACCCAAGAAACCCAAACGCCAAAGCGGCCCCAGACTACTCGTCGTGGCGATGGTAGCTGCTTGCACTCCTGACGGTCCTTACGGCAAGCCTCTGGATCGATTCACAGACACGACTGATGACTGCCGCCCGTGACGTTACCGACTTCAAGACACGGCTCGAACTTCTCCAGGAAAAGATAGGAAAGTGGAGGAAGAAAAGCAGCGTCTCGCAGATGAAAATGGGATCGCTCTCCGTGCAGTACGAGCAGAGGGCGGCCGAGCTTGCCCAGTTGGAAGAGGAGCTTGAGGCACTGAGATCGCAGAAAGAGAGGCCTAAACCAAAAGCGAGACAGCCCGTTGCGGCGGTCGAGAACCCGCCGGCTAAAGCCGCTGGCGTGCCGAAGGCTGTTCAGGAACCGGCCCCCCCGACACCACGTGAGGAGCGGGGCAATGCTACGAAGCCTGCAGAGATCGGAGCAGCGAGGCGTCAAGATCTACACGATCGAGTGATTCGACGGAAGATAGGGTCAAGGGTCAAGGGTCACGCAAGAATAGCAAATCTCCGACCATTCCTATGTTGGTCCTCGTGGTCCACGTGATCTACCATAGTTCTAGTTCTCAGGACCAGCTACGACTACAGGCACCTGAGACCCAGTTTTACTTGCTCGCGTACCTTCTTCGCGGGTCGAGTATGTCGCTCAAGCCCTCTCCGAGCAGGTTGTAGCCCATCACCGTGAGGAAAATGGCTATGCCCGGATAGAGGCTGAGCCACCACGCGATCTCAATATTGTCCTTTGCTTGAGCCAGGATATTTCCCCAGCTGGCCGTGGGGGGCTGTACCCCGATGCCGAGGAAGCTGAGCGCTGATTCGGTCAATATCGCCCCACCAATTCCCAGGGTGGCCACGACATATACGGGGGCGAGCGCATTTGGCAGGATATGGCCAAAAATGATCCTGCGGTTGGAGAGTCCCTGGGCCTTGGCTGCCATCACGAACTCTTTGCTCTTGATGCTCAGGAATTCGGCCCTGACAAGGCGCGAGATGCCCATCCAGCTGGTAAGGCCGATCACCACCATGATGTTCCAGATGCTCGGCTCCAGGAAGGCAATCACCGCGAGTATCAGAAAAAAGGTGGGAAAGCACATCATGAGATCGACGAACCTCATGATGATCTCGTCCACGACTCCGCCGTAATAACCGGAGAGGGCGCCCAGAATCAGACCGATGAGGGTGGCTATGCCGACTGAGACAAACCCGACAAGAAGAGATACGCGGCTCCCGTAAATCACCCTTGCCAGCACGTCCCTGCCCAGCATGTCAGTCCCGAAAGGGTGCGAGAACGTCGGCCCGGCGAGTACGTTCTTGAGGTCGGGCTCAAAGGGGTTGTGAGGTGCGATCACCGGGGCCAGAATTGCGCACAGGAACATTGGAATGAGGATGATAAGGCCGGTGAGAGCGAGCCTATTTCTTGCGATGTTTTGGACTAGTTCCATGTGAAAAGGCGTGTCTTGAAGACCTGGGATATATCCCGGGTGTAAATGAATTTTAAACCGGCTTTGAGGCTTCTTGTCTATCTCAGCCACGTCGTTCCTGTTTTTTTCGGGAACGATCAGCGTGGTAATGCCCGCCCGCTTTGCTGCAAGCGTTTTCTCTTTTATTCCACCTACGGGAAGCACGACGCCGGTGAGCGTGATCTCTCCCGGTCATTGCCACGTCGTTGCGTATCCGCTTGTTCTTGATGATAGAGGCGAGCGCGGTTGCCATGGTGACGCCTGCCGACGGCCCGTCCTTGGGGATCGCCCCCTGGGGCACGTGTAAGTGAAAATCGTGCTGCTCGAAAAAGTCGTCATTGATGTCGAGCTTTTTTGCATTGCTTCTGATGTAACTGAGGGCCGCCCGTGCCGATTCCTGCATTACCTCGCCCAGGTTGCCGGTGAGCATGAGCCCTTTCTTTCCGGGCATGACCGCAGCCTCGATGAAAAGTATATCCCCTCCGGCCTCGGTCCATGCCAGTCCCGTGGCAACACCGGGACGTGACGCGCGGAGCGCAGCCTCCGGGAAGATAGCCTCAGGTCCGAGGTAGTCGCGGATGTTTGCGCGCGTGATTTTCTTCCCGGCCTTCTTTGTCTGGAGACGTTCAACAGCCACTTTGCGGATGATCTTGGCGATCTGCCTTTCCAGCGCTCGTACGCCTGCTTCCCGCGTGTAATGGTCTACGAGATAGAGCAGGGCGCTCTCCTCGAATTCAAGTGTGCTTGCATCTACCCCGTGTTCCGCAAGCTGCCTGGGGATCAAGATATTCCTTTGCTATGCGCAGCTTTTCCCCGCTCGTATATCCCGATAGTCTTATAATCTCCATCCTGTCCCGCAGGGCCGGCTGGATGGTGTCGATGATATTTGCCGTGGTGATGAAGGTTACCTTTGAAAGGTCGAAGGGGAGTTCCAGGTAATGATCGCTGAAGGAGGAGTTCTGTTCCGGGTCGAGCACTTCGAGAAGGGCACTCGACGGGTCACCCCTGAAATCGGTGCCCACCTTATCAATCTCGTCGAGCATGAATACGGGATTATTGCTGCCGGCCCTCGTGATGCCCTGTATGATCCTGCCCGGCATTGCCCCGACGTAGGTCCTTCTGTGGCCGCGGATTTCCGCCTCATCTCTGATGCCGCCAAGGGATATACGGATGAACTTCTTTCCCATGGCTCGCGCTATCGATTTTCCCAGTGACGTCTTCCCAACCCCGGGTGGCCCCACAAAGCAGAGCAGGGGCGCCTTGATGTCAGGCTTTATCCTGAGCACCGCGAGGTATTCGATGATGCGCTCTTTTACGTCCTTGAGATCGTAATGGTCCTCATCCAGTATCTGCCGCGCCTTTTTGATGTCCAGTTCCGATTCCTGGTGTATCTCCCAGGGGATCTCTATGAGCCAGTCAAGGTAGGTTCTGATGACGCTATATTCTGCTGAGGATGTGTTGAGCATGCTGAAGCGGGAGATCTCCTTCTCGATTTCCTCTAAAACATACTCAGGGTAATTCCTCCCCTCCATTTTCGCCCTGAGCTTACCCACCTCAACGACCGCTTCGCTCTCCTCGCCCAATTCCTTCCTGATGGCATTGATCTGTTCCCTGAGGTAGTGTTCCTTTTGCAGCTTTCCTATCTCTTTCTGGACCTCCGACTGAATCTTGCCGGAAAGTTCAAGAAGCTCCAGTTCCCTGCCCTGAAAAAATGAGAGCCTTCGCAGCTTGTCTTCAACGGTCTCAAGTTCGAGTATTTCCTGCTTCTCTTCCAGATTCAGCTTCAGCATGGTAGCGACAAAATAGGCGAGTTTGATCGGTTCATCGATGCTCGAGGCTGCTATTTTCAATTCATCCGGGGCCTGGGGCGTAAGGTTAAGAATCTTCTGGTACTGGCTGCTCACCGTCCGCATGAGCGCTTCCACGTTCTTGGTGACGTCTTCATTCTCCTGAAGCACCTCAACGGTAGCCCTGGGAAAAGGTTCCTTCTGGGTGAGAGCAACCTGCTTGATCTTTGCCAGTCCCTGGACAATGATGCGGATGCTGCCATCGGGGAGTTTGAGAAGCTTGTGGATCACAGCCGCAGCTCCCACGGGGAAGACCGTCTCTTCGGACGACGTCTCTTCTTTGAGCGCAGCGCCGAATATACCGATCATGCGATCTTTCGACATGGCTTCGTCAACCGCGAGCGAAAAGGACTTCTCGGACACCGCCAGCGGGAACAACCGTATAAGGATATACGATGGTTTCCGTTGTTGTCAGGATGGGGAGCTCCGCTGGAATTTCAGGGTCTTTTTCTTTCAGCTCACGCTGCATCTCACTCACCTTTCAGTCAGCCCCACGACGACTTCTACCGGCTTTCTTCCGTCGCGCGTGTATTATCAGAAAGCCGTCCTTGTAAGATGCCTTCACTTCTTCGATCCTGACCGTTTCAGATACGACGATCACCCTCTCGAATTCTCCGTAGTTGATCTCCATCTGGTGGTACGTGTGTATCTGTTCCCGGTCCTCCATCTTTCGCGTGCCGGAGATGCGGATCCGGTTCCCCTCCTGGATGATGCTGATCTCTTTCCTCTTTACGCCGGCTAGCTCCAGCTTGATGATAATCTCATCCTGCAGTTCGTATATGTCCAGAGGGGGCTTCCATTTTCCGCTCATGGCGGCCGGGACATGTATGCTGCCTGTAACAAGCTCAAAGAAGTCCTGTTCCATGCGGCCGGCCAGCTTTTTCAGGTCCTCAAAAGGGTCGAACGGTTTTCCTTTCGCCATTTCAGATTCTCTATTTAGTCTCCGAAAGAGCCCAGGCCACAAAGCAGGTGGTCTGGGTATTCTTCTTGGCTTTTTTGTCGAACTGCTGCGGCGTGTCGCTGACGTATGCGCCGTCGGGCAACTGTACTTTGCCCAAGTAATCAGCCGCTTTTGACAGGGCATCTTTTTGATCCTTCAGCTTGGCGAGACCCATGCATCACGTATGCCGTTACCTCCGGGTCTTCCGGCGCGGGCGGCACCATTGCAAAACCGCCGGAAGGTTTCTGAGCCTTGAGCACCCACTCCACCGCCTTCTTCACGGGCGCGGATGCGGGGTCCGCTTCGTACGCAAGAAGCGCACGGATAGCAAAGCCGGTGCTTGCAGCCATGGACGGAGAGCCCTTGGGCATGCCATAGCCGCCATCCGGATTCTGGCAGCCCGTCAGCCATTCCAGGGCTTTCTTCACCGCGGCATCCTCCTTGGGGTAGCCTAGTTCCGCGAGGGCGCAAAGGACCACGGATGTGTATATGGTAAGCGGTGGACCTTCGGTGCCGATGCGCTTGAAGCCACCGGCCGCATCCTGGACCTTGCGCAGATACTCTACGGCGTTCATGCAGGGGACCTGTCCCTTCTTCACCTGGCTCAACGCCATCAGCGCAAAGGCGGTGTGGGCTGTGTTGTTGTTCCAGTCTCCGTCAGGCTTCTGATCCTTCAGGATGAAGGCAATCCCCTTATCAACCCTTTCTTTTTCCAGGCCATTCATGGCGAGCACTTTGACCGCCCAACTCGTTGGCTCTGTCTCCGGAGGAAATTCCTCTTTGAGCCGTGACCACGCGCCGTTGGGTTCCTGCATGGAAACGATATAGTCTCAAGGCTTTGGGAAGTGTGTCAGCACCGAGAACGAGCGAAGGAATTAAAAGACAGGGAGAGTATTAGTGCATAGAAAGCTTTCTTCATCGTGCACCTCTCGTTACCGGTTTTTTGAATGCCCTGAGCCCAGGCCACATTCACCCTCTTATAGCATTATCAAGACTTCTGATCAACAGATATTCGACTGCCAGCCCACGTTTTGCTGTTGACATCGGTGAGGCACTGTGCATAAAGAAAGATAAGAGTCAATTAAGAAAAATCAAGGGGGGTCCCCATGAAAAGATGCTGGCTGAAAAGCGTTGTACCGTTCGTGACGATCCTGCTGCTCTGTTGCTCGTATGTAAGTGGCACTGACGCCAACGCCCAGGAGAAGGCTGCGACCGGGGCGACTATCAAACTGCCTGCGCCCATTCTTGATGGAACTCTGCCTGTCGAGAAGGCACTGGCGGAAAGGCGCTCGGTCAGGGCTTATAAGCCTGAAGCCCTTTCTCTGGCTGAAGTCTCGCAGATACTCTGGGCAGCCCAAGGTGTGACCGAGCCCTCTAAGGGCCTTCGCACAGCGCCCTCGCCGAGAGGCATATTCCTGCTCGAGGTCTACGTCATAGCGGGAAACGTGTCCGGGTTGCCCTCCGGGCTCTACCGGTATCAGCCTAAGGGGCACGAGCTGATGAAAGTGGCGGAAGGCGACAAGAAGGGCGATCTCTTCAAGGTTGCTGCCCAGCCGGCCATCAATAGCGCGCCTGCCCTGCTCATTATAGCCGGTGCTCAGGAGCGCTCCAAGGCAAATCCCTCCTGGATCTACCTGGAGGCAGGCCATGCCGCACAAAACGTTTACCTGGAGGCAGTCGCCTTGAAACTGGGTACCGTGTCTATAGCGGGATTCAAGCCTGAAGACGTGAAACGCGCCCTCGCTCTTCCAGAGAAGGAACAGCCCATCTACATCATGCCCTTCGGACGGAGGTGACGGTTACAACCAGCCTCATAACGCAGGTTACAAGCTGTACGACTATAAAGGCGATCGGGTATAAGTAATCGACAGAAAGGATTAAGCCTCCTCGTATACGATATACGAACAAAACTCCTAATCCCTTCCGCTGCAAAGAAGTGACCATTTGGGCGATTGATTAGAACAGCATCCGGACGTTAATATGTATGATATTTTATACCGACAAAAAGTCTGGAAGAAGCGGGGAGCATGAACGTCGACTGGCTTTTTAAAAATCTTTCGAAAACAGTGTCAGAGGAGACGAATGATATTTTCGAGGCCATAATCTATCTCGATGAGGAACAGTTGGCTGCAACATACACTGGTCTCACCGGCCTGCGGGAGCGTCCGAAAGTGGAGGTGCAGAATGTCGGTGGGGAATACAGATCGAGTTTTCCCTCTTCCACGGGGATTGGGCCCACTTTTTCTCAGACATTCGACGTAAGCGATAGCCTTCTGCTTCGTGCCTTGCTGCCAGGCCTGGAGATGGCTTATCCCCGCGTGACAGACGCTTCGGTGCTCAGGTCAGCGCAAAAGCGGAGGATCTGGATGGAGGGTGTCCTAAAGAACACGCTCTATACCTTGCCGCGCGGACTTCGATGCGACGGGCGTACCACTGCGGTGATGCTGGAGTTCATCCAGAACGACATAAAGTGCACGCTGACCGTGCTCGACGGGTATATGTCCTCTATTTACAGGCCATTCATCAGTGAAGAGCGGATGTTTGAGGAGAAAGCACAACTATTCGGCTATTTGCACAGCTACGAAGAGAAGAAGCTCTCTATCTCCACCGTTAAAGAAAAGATCATCTATCATGCGGTGGTGACACCGATTGCTATCTTACGAAAATGAACTGCGCGAATGCCAATCTGCATTCGAAGATAGAGCGAGGCGGCGATAGCGAAGCATCCTGTAAGGACGAGGAGCCGATAGCGCAGCATCCTGTAAGGACGCAGGCGTACTGGAAGTACGTCGAGGAGAGCGCTGAGGAGACAACGAAGCTATATCAAAGAAGGCGGATTGGCATGAGGATTTCCGCGACGTCGAGAACTCTCACCCTCCCTTCGGCCTTTTCATCCTTTATCCCATCTTCAAACATCGTAAGACAGTAAGGGCAGCAGGTGGCAATGACCGTGGGGTCCTGGCGCAAAGCCTGTCTTGTGCGGTCGGCATTAATCCTTGTGCCGCTCGACTCTTCCATCCACATCCGCCCGCCGCCGGCGCCGCAACAGAAGCTCTCGCGCCGCCTCTTCTCCATCTCCAGAGGGGATGCCCCTGTTGCCTGTCGGATGATGGCTCTGGGCTCCTCGTACAGGTCGTTGTACCTTCCCAGATAGCACGAATCGTGAAAGACTATACGTTCCTGCTGGAGGCCCTTTCCCGGCTCAAGTCTCCCTGCTTTCAGCAGTGCGCTCAAGAGTTCCGTGTGGTGTAGCACCTCGAACTCCGCGCCGAAGTCTTTGTAATCGTGTTTGAAGGTGCTGTAGCAGTGGGGACACAAGGTCAGGATTTTCTTGACGCCGTACTTTTTGAAGAGCGCGACGTTGCTGCGGGCAAGCTTGTCGAACACATACTCGTTGCCGAGCCTGCGCAGCGGGTCACCGCAACATTGCTCCTCTTTGCCCAGAATCGCGCACGAGATGGACGCCTTGCGGAGTGTTTCGATGATGGCGGCCATGATGCTCTTCATACGTGAAGTGAACGATGCGACGCACCCGATATAGAAGAGGTACTCCGCGTTCGGTTGCTCGGAGATTAAGGGAACATCGAGGTCAGACGCCCACTTTGCCCTGTCAACGGGAGCTATTCCGTAAGGGTTGGACCGTTGCTCGATGTTCTGGAAAAAGGTTATCAGCTCAGGAGGAAAGTGCGCATCTTCCATCACGAGATGGCGTCTCATGGACGAGCAGCTTCGGGAACTGTTCAATAAAGACGGGACACTTTTCCACGCATGCTCCGCACGTAGTGCAGTCCCAGATAGCCTCGGGCGACACGCTTGTTCCCTGGGTCCCGGCGATCAACGGGAGACCGACAACCGTACTGTTGCCGGCTCCTGCGATGGTATCTCCTCCCCGTGCTGTCAGGATTGCGCCCCCGTTCTGGAGGAGGTTGGCCTTGCCTGCGAGGATCACTTCTTTGGGATTCAGCACCTTTCCCGTGTTCGTGGCAGGGCAGGCGTCGGCGCACCTCCCACACTCGGTGCACGAGAAGAAGTCGAGCAGATCTTTCCAGGTAAACTGGGTCACTTTCGAAACACCGAATCGTTCACCCTGCTTGAATGTCATGCGGGGCAATGACCGCACGAAGGTAAAACGCCTGAAGAAGCAGTTGACCAGAGCGGTGAGTATGTGCAGGTGTTTGCTGTAGGGGATGTAAACGAGAAAGACGAGGAGCACTACCGCATGGAGCCACCAGAAGACCCGATGGGCGATCTGCCAGGACAGCTCCGTACCGCTCCCTGCGAACGGTATGGCCAGTATCTGTGAGATAGGCACGTATTCTTCCTGCCCGCGGCCGGCCGCTATGGATGAGATGTGCAGCCCGAAGTTGGCTATCATGAGAAGGCCGATGAGTTTCAGTATGAAGAATGCCTCCAGTGTCCGCTCCACGTGCGGCGGTTTGAAGAAGATCCTCCTGAAGGCGGCGATGATCACGACGAGGAGCACGACAAACGAGGTTATGTCCGCAGTAAAGGTGATAACCGGATAGAGAATGTCACCCAGAAAACTGAGACTGAATCTTGGAAAGATGCCGGCTATGATGAACTCGCTGTTCACCATCAACTGGAGGAGAATGAATCCCCAGAAAAGGAAGAAATGATTTACACCAAAAGGCTCTTCAATGACCCGCTTCTGGCCGAAACCAAAGAGCAGGAGCGACTTCAGCCTGTCCCGCAACCGGTCGAATCTCGGCTCTGCTTTTCCGAGGAGCACCATCGCGAAAAGCCTGAAAACCCTTCTCAGAAAGAGAAAGAGTGATCCGAGGAACGCCACTGCAAAATGACCGATTCAATACCGCCATATAAACCCCTCATACACCTATTCGTCTTCAAGTGTATACCTTCGTTGTCGCTGCGTCGCTCTCCTCGACGTACCCCCAGGTACGCCTGCGTCGGCTCCTCGCTGCCGCCTCGGTCTCCACTTGAACACAAATAGGTATCATGTCTCGCACACCGGAGGGCTCTTCGCCTTTCTCAGCTCCTCGATCATTCCCGGTACGATCTCGAACACGTCCCCCACGATGCCAAGGTGCGCTACATCAAAGATGGGCGCATGTTTGTCCTTGTTGATCGCGATGATATATTCCGCGTCCTGCATGCCGACAAGATGCTGGATAGCCCCTGAGATACCGCATGCCAGATAGAGTTTCGGTCGCACCGTTTTCCCGGTCTGGCCTACCTGTCTTTCGTGCTTGATCCACCCGGCGTCTACCGCACTTCGGGAGCCGGCAACTACACCGCCAAGCAGGCCTGCCAATTCCTGGAGCATCCCGAAGTTTTCGGCGTTCATAAGGCCCCTGCCGCCGCTGACAACAACACCCACCGCTGTTATGTCCACTGAGGTCTCGCACTGTATGGGCGCGATTTCCAGGATCTTGGTCAGAATATGCTTCTCCTCGAAGGTGATCGATTCCTGCACCAGGGTCGCCTTTCTCCCTGCGACGCGAGGGGGAGTCAACATAACATTCGGTCTTACGGAAGCCATCTGGGGCCGCGCCTTTTCGCAGAGGATTGTGGCCATGATGTTGCCCCCGAAGGCCGGACGCGTTTGCTCCAGATACCTGTTCTGCTTGTCGATGGCAAGGCCGGTGCAGTCAGCTGTGAGGCCCGTCTGCAGACGCGTTGCCACCGCGCCCGACAGGTCCCTGCCGAGCCCTGTGGCGCCGATGAGTAATATTTCAGGGGAATACTTCTCGACCAGGTATGCGCAGCTGCGTAAGTGGGTTTCCGTCCTGTAGTCTTTCAGGACGGGTGTGTCTATGAGATAGACCTTATCAGCCCCGTATTCCGCAGCCTCGTCCGCCAGGTGCTTAACATTACTGCCAAGCACCAGAGCCGCAAGTTCCACCCCGAGGTCCTGCGCAAGTTCCTTTCCTTTGCCCAGGAGCTGCCAGGAGACCGGCTCAGCTTTGCCATCCATCTGTTCTACATAGACCCAGACGCCCCGCCACAACCGGCTGACTTCCTGCTCTTCCGTCGCCTCACCTTCGTGCGGCTTCTTCCGGCTCCGCCTCGCTGGCATCGCCTTCAGGGATGAATTTATCGATGGCTTCCGCAGGACAGACCTTGACGCATTTGAGGCAGCCGATGCACTTTTCCAGGTCGATGACGGGCTCCCCTTTTTCATCGTACCTGATGGCATCCACCGGACATGCAGGCTCACATCGGCCGCATCCGATGCACTTGGCCGGCAGGAGCCGCACCTTGAACCTCTTCTTTTTCTCCATTTACGGGCCCAAAACCTTCCAATCTTCAAGCTTCTGCATGATCAGTCGAATGGCTTGTTCTTTATCATCCCCCAGGCCCATCACGATCTCGCCCTTTTCCCGCTCCGGTGCAAAGATGCGCTTCACCCAGGTGGGCGAGCCCTTGAGACCGATGGTGTTGGGATCAAGCTTAAGCGTTTCGTTGGTCCAGACCGGGATATGTACTTCTTCCGCGTAGAGTCGGCGGGGTACCGTCGGGTACCGCAGGGTGTTGATCTCTCGCACAACGGTGATGACCGCGGGGAGTCGGGCTTCGACAACCTGGTGCCGGTTGTCGAATTTAGCCCTCACCGTGATCCGTCTTGTGTCGAGGTCCACATCAAGCACCTTGTCGACAAGCGTTACCTGCGCGTATCCCAGACGGGTGGCTATACCGGGCCCGACCTGAGCAGTATCGCCGTCGATGGTCTGCTTTCCGCAGACAATGAGGTCCACTCTCTCCTGGTCGGAAAGCTGCGCAATGGCTTCGCTGATGACCTTACTCGTGGCGAGGGTGTCGGAGCCTCCGAACGCCCTATCGGATAAGAGCAGCCCGGCGTCGCATCCCAGAGCGATGGCCTTTCGCAGAACCGTTTCAGCGGGGGCCGGCCCCATTGAGAGCACCGTGACCCTTGCGCCATACGCATCCTTGATCCGCAGCGCCTCTTCAATGGCATGGTCATCAAAAGGATTGGTGATGAAAGGCACACCCTCTCTGACGAGCGTATTGGTGACAGGGTCTATGGAGACCTGCGTGGTATCCGGGACCATTTTCGCACATACGACTATGTGCACTGCTTTCCCCCTGTTTTGTTCTCACTCTCTTCGGGTTGACTATTACTCTTACAAATAACTATGGTTTTTACAATGCTTTTATTCGATTTTCGGTCTGTTTGCTATTACAAGCTATCACTCTATCCTAAGGTCGAAATCGTGTCAATTCAATACTCCTTGTGGGTTGCTCGTCTTTCGTGCCGTACATTGCAGCGACCGGTGGGGCCGAGGTTCAGGCGTGCAACCCCAATCGGAAAGTTGCAATTGACTACAGTCAAGAAAAGGTGATATCCTAACAATGAAAGGGGAAAACATGTTTGGTCTCGGAATTCCTGAGCTTATCATCATCATGGTCATCGTGATGATCATTTTTGGGGCAGGTAAACTGCCTGAAATCGGTGGGGCCATAGGAAAGGGCATCAAGGGTTTCAAGAAGTCAATAAAAGAACCGGACGAAATAGACGTGACACCCAAGAACGATAAGGATAAAGAGAAGCCCGCCTAGCGACTGTGGCCTATAATGTGTTCATTGGCATAGGCTCGAATATCGGCGACAGGTATAGTAACTGCAAGTCGAGCATAGATCGGATTATGAGTGATCACAGGGCAGAGTTTTCTGCCCTGTCTTCGTTTTACCGCACCTCACCCGTTTCACCCGTGCCTCAAGAGGAGTTCCTCAATTGCGTCCTGAAGATCCGATGGCATGACTCGCCCCTGGAGCTGCTTGCGCTGCTCAATCGTATAGAGGCGGTGATGGGCAGGGCAAGGGAAGTGGCGCAGGGTCCACGCATTATAGACCTGGATATTCTCCTGATTGATGATCTGATACTTGAGACCAGCTGAACTGACGGTGCCTCACCCACGGTTGCACGAGCGAAAGTTTACCCTGGTACCGATGCTTGAGATAGAGCCCTCGGCGGTCCATCCACGCCTGGGGCGCCCGCTCAAGGATTTCCTGGACGACATCGGTCCGGAGCAGGCTATAGAAAGATGCAGAAGAGGAGATTCAGCATGAAGTATCTCATACCGCTCATTCTGGTGGTACTCCTGATCAGGTATCTTCTCAGGAGTAGGAAAAGAAAGGTAAACCCGGTTAAGAAACTGGAACCCGAGGTGCTCAAGCGGGACCCGGTCTGCGGCGCGTATGTGGCTCAGCAGCGGGAACTCTCCCTGCGCGCTGAAGATGGAATGGTCTATTTTTGCAGCAAAGGATGCATGGAGAAGTTCAGGGAGCGCACCCTCTCTTAATGAAAAATTGCGCTCGCAGGCATGGGATTTGGGTTACAATTTGCGCTATACTTATGAAAATATATTGCAGCCTACGGATTGCTGCAGATCTTTATGGACTGAAAGGAATGAGAAGACAGACTTTTTAGGCGAGATGTGAACGTGCAGAAGAATAAAGAAAGGAGCTGACAATCATGCCGGAAGTTGATGAATCAGAAAAGGAAAAACAGTTCTATACGGACATTCCAGCCAAGTGCGAAGCCTTCTTCCTGAAAGGCTGCAACTCCGTCGACTGGGGAATGAAAAATCGTCTGTCAAGGATATTCGACCCCAAGTCAGGCAAGACGGTTATGCTGGCCATTGACCATGGATATTTTCAAGGTCCGACCACCGGCCTGGAGCGTGTGGATGTCACTATCCTCCCGCTTTTACCCTATGCGGATACTCTGATGCTTACGCGAGGCATCCTCCGGACGATTATACCTCCCACTTTCGACAGGGGAATAGTCTTGAGGGCAAGCGGGGGACCTAGTATTCTGAGCGACCTCTCAAACGAACAGATCGCCATAGATATAGATGAAGCCATTCGTCTGAATGTGGCGGCGATGGCTGTTCAGGTTTTTATTGGCGGTAAAATGGAAACGCAATCCGTACACAACATGACTCGTCTTGTGGATATGGGCAACCGCTATGGTATTCCCACCCTGGGCGTCACAGCGGTGGGCAAAGAAATGGCCCGGGATGCCAAATACATGCGACTGGCCGCGCGCATTATTGCAGAGCTCGGTGTCACGTATGTGAAGACCTATTACGTGGAAGGATTTGACACGGTAGCGGCCTCCTGTCCGGTGCCGATAGTTATTGCAGGAGGCAAAAAGCTTCCGGAGCTTGATGCGCTGACCATGGCTTACAATGCTATCCAGGAAGGGGCGGCCGGTGTAGATATGGGACGTAATATTTTCCAGTCTGCATCACCTGTTGCCATGATCAAGGCGTTGAGAAAGGTCGTCCACGAGGGAGAAAAGCCGAAAGTAGCGTATGATTTCTTTATGACGGAGAAGAATAGGGCAAAGCGGGAAAAACGAGGATAACGTAAGCATGCGCGTGGGTATGTATTACAACAACCAGCAAGGTCGAAGTAGAGGAGCTGCCAATACCTAAGGTCGGTAAAAGAGACATCCTCGTCAAAGTGATGGCAAGCGGCATATGCGGAAGCGACGTTCTGGAATGGTACCGCATTAAGAAAGCGCCTCTTGTTCTCGGCCATGAGCTGACAGGAGAGGTAGTTGAGGTTGGCGAAGAGATTACACAATTTAAAACAGGTGACAGGGTGTTTACTACACACCATGTCCCTTGCAACGAATGTTACTGGTGCTTGAGCGGCCATCAAACTGCGTGCCCGGTTTTCCAGACAAAGACGAATTTTGATCCGGGTGGGTTCTCAGAATATTTAAGGGTGTCCGGAAGAAGTATTGATACGGGTACTTTTGTTCTGCCTGACGAAGTCTCTTACGAGGAAGGATCGTTCATCGAGCCGTTGGGGACTGTAGTCAGAGGGTTGAGATCTGTTGCTCTGAAACCGGGCGACACCGTGGCGGTTCTTGGTTGTGGAATTGCCGGCCTGCTCATGATCAAGCTGGCTCGTGCTCTGGGTGCCGGGAGGATTATCGCAACGGACATCGATGAATACAGGTTGGAGGCGGCGAGACGATTCGGTGCAAAAAAGGCCATCCAGGCCGGTGGTGATATACCGGGTTCGATAAGAGAAATAAATGATGGCCGTCTGGCTGACAAGGTGATAGTTTGCGCAGGGGTATTGTCTGCTGCACAGCAGGCATTGGAATCAGTCGACAGAGGTGGAACCATTTTATTCTTTGCAGTGCCGAATCCTGGACAGACCCTCGCTATAGATTTCAATCCTTTTTGGAGAAATGATGTAAGCCTCAAGACCTGTTACGGGGCTGCTCCGCTCGACAACAGGCAGGCCCTGGAGCTACTGAGATCAGGAAACGTTGATGTGAAGGATCTGATTACACACAGATACAGATTGGAAGAGATTGCAAAAGGATTTAAGGCAGCCAGCGAAGGCAAGAACTGCTTGAAGGTTATCATAAAGCCACACGGATAGTACTTGAAGCCTCATCCTTTTACCGGTACCATATGCAGGAGATAAAAGAATACCGCAAGTTTTCGGATAAGTATAAAACGTGGTAGGAGGCGACTATGAAGTTTTTCCTGGACACGGCAAACGTTGAAGAGATCAAGAAGGCCATGGAAATGGGGCTTGTCGACGGGGTGACGACGAATCCGACCCTGCTAGCCAAGGAAAAGAGAGACCCGAATCTGACGATAAAGGAGATACTTTCCCTCGTCCATGGACCCGTGAATCTCGAGGTATTAGCCACCGATGCGAAGGGCATGATCGCTGAGGCAAAGCAGCTCACAATTCTGGGAGAGCAAGTTGTGGTGAAAATCCCCATGACCGAAGAGGGCATGAAAGCGGTGCGGGCGCTTCATGAGGAGGGGATCAGAACAAACGTGACGTTGATATTTCAGGCTGTCCAGGCGCTCATAGCCGCAAAGGCAGGGGCCGATTACGTGAGCCCGTTTGTGGGCCGGCTTGACGATATCTCCACAGTGGGCATGGACATAGTAAGCGACATCGCCACCATTTACTCTAATTACGGCTTTGAAACCGAGATTATAGTCGCAAGCGTGAGGAAGTCCTCTCCACGTGCTTGAAGCGGCCACCATGGGAGCTGATATAGCAACGATCCCCTTCGCGGTGATTAAACAGCTGATGAAGCATCCCCTGACGGATATAGGTCTTGGAGAGGTTTCTCAAAGACTACGAATCCCTGAAGTGAGGTGAGGGCTGCGTCAAAAGTCCATCTGCTTTGTCGCCTTCACCTTGTCTCATTCCGACGTACCACAAGGTACGCCTCCATTCGCCAAGTCTCGCGCTTCGCGCACCTGGAGCTTTTTACTTGCCCTCAGGTAAGGGGTATACGCTGCTAAAACGATTGTTATCGTCATAGTTTGTACGCCTGCGTAGCCCAGGCCTCGGCACGCCTTGTTAATCATCAAAATTCGGCTTGGCATAGACATCCTCGTGCGGCAGGTTTGATCGCTGTCAGGAATTTGTTTCCCTGGCGGAATTATTTTCCTACTCGTAGTTATCCCTTATAACAGGTTTAATACCAATTTGTATTCAAGCGGACGACCCAGGCTTCGGCCGTGCACCCCGGGCGGCAGCGAGGACCCGATAGCGATAGCGTAGCATCCCGGAAGGAAGCAGCGAGGATAGCGTAGCGCAGCATCCTGTAAGGATAAGGGAGCATCCCCGTCAGTCCAGACCTAAGACGCAAAGCCTCGGCAGCTCATTCCAGATACGTGGTACAGGTAAAAGCACATTTCTTGCAGACCAAGTTCCGGAATAGGGGCACGCATGCCGTCTACTAACATTTTGACGAGGATACCGAGAACGTGTTTCTTCTAAAGGCGCAATGGGAGCTTCTTGGCTTAAGAGCTCCGGCTTTCTCATGGGTCGTTTCAGTTGGTTTGCTTGCGTACTGTATCTGGGTTTATCTGAAACATCGCAGAGAATTCAGATATCGAGCGCGGGTTATTTACAGCGCGGAAAGAAAGCTTAAATCGCTCCGGGGCAGGGATGTTACAAGTGCGGGACACGGCATCTCTCGCCAGTTTTACGATTCAATGGTTGAGATTTTTAACGGCCTGCCCTTGCTTCGAGCTCAGTGGCAAGGGGTTCGCTCTTCCATCATCAGGAGGTCGGATAAGAACGGCGAAGACCGATTCTGGACCACCGAGGAGATAGGCAACTCTTTTCAATGCGACAAGCATGATAGACAATCAAGCCTACAAGACCGCTCCCACCATCATTACCGGAGTGGGTCTCCTCGCCACCTTCCTGGCCATTCTCGTTGCCCTTCTCGATGTAAAGCTTTCGAATAACAAGGTTCAGGGGCTGGATCTTCTTGTCCAGGGTCTGTCAGGAAAGTTCCTGTCGTCTGTTGTCGCCCTGGGGTGCGCTACTCTGCTTGTCTATGCCGAGAAAGGGGTAATGCATCCTGTGCGCGAAGCCATCACCTCGCTTACTATAACGCTCAGTGGCCTTTTGCCTAGACTGGTACCCGCTCAGATATTGTCGGATCTCCACAGGGAAATTGCCGAACAGTCGAGCGCCTTCAAGACGTTCAACGCTGATCTCACCTCCAAGCTTAAACAGGGCTTTGGCGAGAGCCTGGGGCCGATCCTTCAGAGAATGGTAACGGCTGTCGACGACGTCAACCGCTCTCTGAGAAAGGTGGAGACCCAAAAGCACGAATCGATTAACGGGCAAACTGTCCTGTCACCGAGAGATCTCGAGCAATCCCTGGAGGCGTCTCTGGGGAAGGCGGGTGATCGGTTCATTAACTCATTCACCGGCAGCACTCAGGAGCAGCTCAACCAGGTAACGGAGTCACTGGCGAGCACAGCGAAACTGCTTGAGCAGATGAACAGTCAATCCGTTCTGAATCAAAATGTTTTCAGCGATTTGATAAACGTGGCGAAAAACGTAACTACCGATCAGATAGCGGCCCGGGAGGCTCAGATCGAGCAGCTGACGGGGGTGCTCAGTGAACTCATGAATAGGCTGCAGGAGAAAGCAGGAGAGTCTATGGGCTCGATGCAGAGATCATTGGCTGCTGCCACCGGAGATATATCGAATAGAGTGACGGACCTCTCGGCGCAAATGGCCGCCAGGGTTGAGGAGGCATCTGAAAGGTCCACCAAACGTGCGAAAGAAGTGCTCGATGAGGCGGGCTCACTCAGTTCACGAAGCGCCCAACACCTGGCGCGGCTCCTCGAAATGCACAGTGCAGAACTTAATAGGGCAGACGATCTCAGGACTCTGCTTGATGGCACGCTCAGAGAATTCATCGCGTCGATTAACAGACAGGGCAAGGCAACGGAGAGCCTGCAGAAACTCGCTTCAGAAGTAAACGCCGGGATCACATCTTTGAGCCAGATCGCGAAATCGATCAGGGAGACCCAGGAGGTGGCTGTCCGGATTTCATCATCCGCTTCCGGCCAGATAGACTCCTTGAAAAGTTTCACCGAGAGCCAGCAGGCGGTATGGGGTAGAGTCCAGACATCGATGCTGCAATACGAGAACGTCTTTGAAAAGGTCGAAGGCCATGCCAAGGATTTGCTCATTCAGATCGCTCAGTACCTCAGCGGTTACTCCGACATAACCCAGAAACATTTTATCCATCTCACCTCCGCTGCGGACAATTTCATTTCACAGGCCACGGGACGGCTTGCCGGCTCCGTTGATGAGCTGGGCGAGCAGCTTGATGATCTGCACAGCGCAGTCGCGAGCATAGTACGTGCGTCACAAACGGGGCGGTAAATGATGCCTCATCCCGAGACCGGATCAGGAATGTCGAATTCGTTTACCGACCTCATGACGTCGCTGGCTGTGATCTTCATCCTACTGCTGTGCGCGTCTCTCAACAATGTGCAGCAAGAAGGAGAGGCAACCAGAAATTCCGTCCTTGCCGAGGTGCAGCGAACATTGAAAGACTTCGTAGCAGGGGGGATAGAAGTCAAGTCAGACCCAAAGGATCCACTGGGCCTTTTGATTCTGGTACCCGAGGACCTTCTGGCGTTCCAGCTTGACCGGGCCGACCTATCACCCAATGGAGAGCTTTTCTTAAAGGCCTTCATCCCAAAGCTGTCCAGGACCGTCTGTTCTCCAAGGTTCGCCAAGGAAATCAACTCGATTGTTGTTGAGGGACATACGGATTCATCGGGCACAGTCCAGCATAACTGGGAACTCAGCCAGAAAAGGTCGATGTCCGTCGTCCGGACAAGCTTAAGTGTCTTAAATACAGATGCCATGGGGAAAGAGATGACGTACTTCCTGCATTTGTTGTCTGCCAGTGGCAGAGGCAGTGCAGAGCTTGTCACCGATCCCGGAGGGGCAGAAAATGCACCCTTGAGCAGACGGGTCGTGTTCAAAATACGAGTCCGTTCTTTGGAGCAGAAACCTTTGCTTGAAGTCCTTGAAACGGAGAAGGGGTAAGTATGCAACAGATTCAAAGAAACGATGAGGCTTCCCTCGATGACCTGAGTCTCCTCATAAGGAAGACAGGTAACGACATGAGGAAATTTATGAAACTTCTTGCCGGGCAGCCTGTCGAGACCCTCCTTCACAATCTGCGGATCACGGTCGAGAAGATAGGCTCGGCCCCGGTACGACGCCCCCCGCCCCTTGAAAGATACATGCTGCAGTGGAGCGAATTCGAGTCAGGAAAGAGAAAGGACCTTGACAGGGGTACGATGCGATATCTCTGCTGGGAACCGGATATTGCCACGAGCAATCAATTTCTCGCATACGTGCAGGGCTCCGGCATGGAACTCACGAGACGCCCCCTTGAAGGCCTCGTCCGCTCGTGCCACAGCAAGTGGAAGGGCTCCTTCCCCAAGAGCTCGCCGGTTGAGGTTATAAGACGTCTTGTCTGCCGCTATGAGGGGCCAAACCCAGTCCTTGTGAAGTGGAAGTCTAATCTGGACGCAATCCTTGGCGAGGATGGTCCCGAAGTACTTGCCCGAGGCCTGGTACGTGAGCAGAAGAATCTTCACGTACTTACCTGAGCGAGTGGTACCTTGAATCCCAATCTCCGTTTGTTCAGAAGATAGTCGAAGCGGCCACTGCCAGGTGCCGCGGGCAGCTTGGTGAGGCCTCCACAGGTTTGCTAGTGCTGCTCTTCAGAGAGCTTCTGCCGTGGCCGGGCTGGGAGCTGCCCGCGTTCAAGAAAGAGCTCGGTGCGTGTATCCTTCATAATGCTGTTACTGGTAAGATTCAGGAGATGTTTGAAACATTTGTCTTGACCCATAAGGAACTCGGCGATCCCCGGATGCCGGCAAACCAGATAAAATGGGCCGAGGTGCCGCAGAGGGCTAAAGAGCGAGTTCTCCAGTGGCTTTGCAAAGAAAAGGTAGTCTCTTTCCTCGATCACGTGCATCGGGAGGATGAGGGGTGGGGCTGGCAACGCCGTGATGATAACACCGGCTCAGTTCGGTTTGGGTATAAGGGGTAGACCTGACATGTAGAACCATCAGGCGGTCGCCCTTTGTGAGTCGGGCGCGCCGGGTATTCTCACCTCGACCGAGTGTTCCTGATGGTCGTCAACAAGGGGAATCGCCTTGTCGGGTTGCTCGACGCCATCAACGGTCACACTCATCTCGCCGTCTCCACGCGCCGTTTGCAGGACGGCGATGTGGTAGACGGTTTCCCGATACCGGTAGTGCACCTTGAACGCCTCCCAATCCGCAGGGAGGCACGGCGCGAAACGCAGTTTGTCCACTTCAAGCCTCAGCCCCAGGAGTGATTCCACGATCAGCCGGTACATCCAGCCGGCCGATCCCGTGTACCACGTCCATCCACCGCGGCCGGTGTGCGGCGAGAGCGCATATACGTCGGCCGCAACGACGTAGGGTTCCACTTTGTAGGTCGCAATCTCCTCCGGAGATCTCGCATGGTTCACCGGGTTGATCATGGCCAACAGTTCCCACGCGCGCCGGCTGTCGCCCAATGCAGCAAACGCCATCGCCGCCCAGATCGCCCCATGAGTGTACTGCCCGCCATTCTCTCTCACACCCGGGACGTACCCTTTGATGTAGCCGGGATTCAAATCCGACTTGTCGAACGGCGGGTCCAGGAGTTGGATCAGCGCATGGTCCCGGTCGAACGAGGCGCTTATCCACCGCTTCCATGGCCATGCGCGAGCGCTCGGCATCGCCCGCCCCGGAGAGAACAGACCAGCTTTGCGCAATCGAATCGATCTGGCATTCGGGATTGCTCGCCGACCCGAGCGGCGAGCCGTCGTCGAAGTAAGCGCGGCGGTACCACTCGCCATCCCAGCCATTCTGCTCGATATTCCGGCGCAGTTGAGCCGCCTCCTTCTGGCAGCGTTCGGCGAAGGGCAGGTCACCACGCATGCGGGCAATCTCAGCGAACCGCATGAGCACTTCATAAAGGAAGAATCCCAGCCAGACGCTTTCGCCTTTGCCGTGTTCGCCCACCAGGTTCATGCCGTCGTTCCAGTCACCGGAGCCGATGAGCGGCAGGCCGTGCTCACCGAGTCTGAGGCCCCTCAGGATGGCTCGCACACAGTGTTCGTACAAAGCTGGCCGTTTCTTCAGACCGGCCGGGCAGATCGTAATAGGAGTCCTCTTCCGCGTTTACCGGGCGGCCTTCGAGGAAGTGGATGGGTTCATCCAACACCCCGGTGTCCCCGGTGCTCAGAACGTAGCGGCACGTCGCCAACGGCAGCCAGAGGTAATCATCCGAACAGTGCGTGCGCACGCCCCGGCCCGAGGGGGGATGCCACCAATGCTGAACATCTCCCTCCCGGAACTGACGGGCCGCGCAGAGGAGCAGGTGCTCGCGCACGAGGCGCGGCTCGGCGTGGATGAGCGCCATCACGTCCTGCAACTGGTCGCGGAAACCGAAGGCGCCTCCCGACTGGTAGTATCCGCTCCGCGCCCAAAGACGGCACGCCAGAGTCTGGTACAGGAGCCAGCCGTTGGCCAGCACGTTGAGGGACTGGTCGGGTGTTTCCACCTGCACCGCGCCGAGCGTGTGGTTCCAGTACTGCCACACCGCTTCGAGCGCGCCGCGCGCGGCAGCAGATCCCCGGAAGCGATGCGACCAGGTTGCCGGCATCATCGGCGTCTCGCCCTACGCCGAGCGTGAAGATGATCTCACGCTCTTGCCCGTCGGCCAGCTCGAAGGGAACCTGGATCGCGGCGCAGGGATCCAGAGCGGCCCCCACCCTGCCGGAAAGCCGCGACCGGGTCATCGCCGCCGGACTTCCGAAGCGTGCCGTTACGCCCAAGGAACTCCGTCCGGTCGCCGCTTACGGTCCGGGTCGCATCGTCCACATCGAAAAAGGCAACCCGGTCGGCGAACTCCGTGTTGTAGGGGTTCCGCGCGAAGAGCGCTCCGCTGCCGGGGTCAATTTCGGTGATCACGTGCATGGTCGATTTCGGCCGCAGATCTCCCAGCACCCATTCCACGTATCCGGTGGCGGAGAGCCGGCGGGATCGGCCGGACTCGTTTCGCACTTTCAACACCGTGAACTTGACGGCTGCGTCCAGGGCCACGTAAACCCACAGCTCGGAGCGGATGCCGCCCTCCGTGTGCTCGAAGACGCTGTAGCCGAATCCGTGCCGGCTGACGTAGGGCTTCGCGCCGCGGCTGGGCAGCGGCGTGGGGGACCAGAAGTGGCCGCTCTCTTCATCGCGGAGGTAAAAGGCTTCTCCGCTCGAATCGCTCACGGGGTCGTTGTACCAGGGAGTGAGGCGGAACTCGTGGGCATTCTCGCTCCAGGTGTAGGCCAGGCCGCTCTCCGAGATGACGGTTCCGAAGTGCGGGTTCGCCAGCACATTCACCCACGGCGCCGGCGTCACCTGCCCGTGCGCGGTCGTAATGACGTACTCGCGCCCATCAGGGGTGAATCCTCCCAGCCCGTTGAAGAAGATCAGATCGCGGCGAGGCAGCGCGGCGGCTGCCGGAGGTTCGGCGCGGCGGGTTCGGGTCGGCGCGAGGCGCGGAACGAGCACTTCCGGCAAGGCCGCGACGGTTGATCTGGTCCGCCAGCGTCCCCCGGCTGTCGGTGATGATGGCGCGAGCGACCGTTTGGAGCAGAATGCGGTCCTCGTTCGATATCTGGTCCGCAGCTCGTACGAAGATGCCGCCCGGTCGATCGGTCACGTTGGCTTCGAGTGCCCGCGGCAATCAGCCCCATGATCTGTTCGTGGAGCAGTTGCCGGTAACCGGCGTGATCTTCGTTCCAGATCACCAGGTCCACCGCCAGTCCTTTCAGGCGCCAGTACGCGTGGGCCTGGACGAGTTGGCGCACCAGATCGATATTGGCCGGGTCTCCGATCTGCAGCAGCACGATCGGCAAATCGCCGGAAATGGAGTAGCCCCAGAGACCGGATTGCCCGCGGCGGTTCTTGCCGAGAACGCTCGCGTCGGCGCGCAGCGAGGAATTGGCGTAGATGACGGAGCCGGCCAGGCGTCCATAGAGTTGCGCGTCGGCCTCCGTGGCATTGAGCTGCCGCAGGACCACCTGGCTGTGCGTCCACGCCAGATCGAAGACGCGATCCGCGAGACGCCGATCCTGGTATTTCTCGACAAGGCCCAAGGCATGCGTCGCGGGTTTCGCCGACGCCGGAGACAATATTGATCGTCGCCGATTCTTCCGGATCGAGCGTGATCCGATACCGGATCGCGACAATCGGATCGAGCACGGAGCCCTCGCTGCCCGAGAGCGCCGCGGAGTCCTCTCATCGCTTGCGGATCGGCGACCGTGTTTCCGCGGCCGATGAACCGCATGCGGTCGGTCTCATAGGAGACTTCTCCGATGTCCGCCCCATGCACGGCCATCAGGTGAAACATCCAGGGCGCGTGCTCGTCGAGGGAGCGGGGCCGGCGGGTGCAGAGGATCGCCTGCTGCTGGGCGGAGGATCTCGGTCTGAACAAAGAGATTGCTGAACGCCGGATGCAGCGCGTCCGCGGCCGGCGATGCGAGAACGACTTCCGCGTAACTCGTGACGTCGATCGCTCTGCGCGTCCGGGAGCGGTTGGTGATGGTGATCCGGCGCAGTTCGATGTCATCCTCGGGCGAAACGGCGATCTCCGTATGCGTGTCGAAGTCGTGGTCGCGGCAGCGGAACTCCGCTCGCGCCTCCGAGAAAATCGCTTCGTAATTCTCCGATCGTTTGAGCGTCGGCTGATATGCAGTTGACCAGAACTCCCCGCTCGCCACGTCGCGGATGTAACAGAACGTGCCCCAGTTGTCGCAGGTGCTGTCTTCGCGCCAGCGCGTGACGGCGATGTCCTTCCAGCGGCTGTAGCCGCCGCCCGCGTTCGTGACCATCACGTGGTATCTGCCGTTCGACAGCAACTGCACTTCCGGTATCGGCGTGTCCGGGCTGCTGAAAACGCGCACCGGCGTCTCCGGACCGCTGGGAGTCGTACGTAAGTCGGAGAGCTCGGCGGTGTGCGAATAGAACGCCGTGGCCTTTGGAACCCGCTCCTGGAGCAACAGCGTGGTCGCCTGGAACCGACGGATCCGACTCGAATCGCTTCTGCATCGGACGGTCCAGGAGCAGATAGGCCAGAGAGAGGAGGCTCATGCCCTGGTGATGCGCCATGAAGGACCGGACCACGGCGCTCGATTGTCCGCGCGGCAGACGCGACGGAGTGTAGTCGATCGCTTCATAGAAGCCATACTTCCCTTCAAACCCTTCCGCGGCGAGTCGCTGCAGATTCAGGCACGCCTCCTCGGGCGCCACCATCAGCGCCAGCGCCGAGGCATACGGCGCAATGACCAGATCCTCGGCCAGTCCGCGTTTGAGCCCCAGGCCGGGCACGCCAAACGCGCGGTACTGGTAGTTGAGATGAACGTCGATCGTGTTGTAGCCGGATTCCGAAATGCCCCACGGTACGCCGCGCTTCCTCCCATACTCGATCTGCCTCTCCACCGCCGCCTTGTAGGTCTGGTCGAGCAGCGTGTTTTCGTACGTCGGCATCACCAGGAGCGGCATGAGGTACTCGAACATCGAACCGCTCCACGAAAGGAGAATCGGCTCTCCACCGGCGGTGGTGAGCAGGCGCCCCAGGGCAAACCAGCTCTCCTGCGGCAGTTGTCCCTGCGCAATCGCCACGAAAGTGCACAATCTCGCTTCCGAAGCCAGCAGATCGTAGTAACTCGCGTCCCGCCGGCGCTCACCGACGTTGTACCCGATAGCCAGCAGATGACGCGCCTTGTCGAACAGGAAGTCATACTCCATGCGGGCGAGTTCGCCGGATTGCAGCGCAAGGCGTTCGATGGCCGCAATCCTTGCTCTGGCGCGGCTGCTTGCTTCCGTGATGCACCGTCGAATCTCGGCCAACCACTCACTCTCCTCGGGGGTTGCGCACCGCGCCGAGCCGATCCTCGATTGCCGGCAGCAACTCCGCCTCAAGTCCTGCCAGTTCGCGCAGCGTCGGGATCTCATCGATGCCGCGAAAGTCGCCAGGTCTATCCTGAGAGGCCGGCAGCAGAATCCACGGAGCGAGAAACGTCAGCTCATCGAGGGCGCCCTGGCATTGCCGGGCGAAGGCGCGCGCCCACCGCTTTGCCTGGCTCTCGGAGCATCGCCATCGAGGCTGCCCGCCACTTCCGCAGCGGATGCCGCCAGCCGGTCGAGGCAGAGCCGCGCCGCCGCGAGCGTGGTTGGCCGGGAATCGCACGCGGACGCCAGATCCTTCTGAAGCTGAGCGAGCTGGGCCGGAGCGGCTCCTCCCGCGGCGTCCACGAGAATCCTCGAGTGTGTCGCTTAAGCCCGTCAAACAATCGCGCTCCCAGGATCTTCTGATCGGGAAGTGCGAGCAGACCCGGCCGCAAGGTCAGCAGATCGGCCGCAAGGTTCCCGCTGTCCACCGTCGAGATGTAGAGAGGCTGCAGCGGTTTCAGAGACTGCGTGTCGTACCAGTTGTAGAAGTGGCCTCGGTGGCGCTCCAGGGCTTCCATCGTGCGGAATGCATTCTCCGTGCGCTCGATGAGTTGTCCGGCCGAAATGTAGCCGAAGTCGTACGCGGACAGATTCGCGAGCAGCGCAAGTCCCATGTTGGTCGGCGACGTGCGATGCGCGACCACGGCGACGGGATGCTCCTGATAGTTATCAGGCGGCAGCCAATGATCTTCCGGGCCGACGAACGTCTCGAAGAACGCCCAGGTCTTTCGGGAAAGCTTCCGGAGAAAGACGGTCTGGTCAGCCGTCAGCCTTGCTCCGCGGCGAGCGAGCGGCCGGCTGATCCACCACGCGATGGCGGGGGAGACAAACCAGAGGCCCAGTATGGGTCCAGCAACGGCCAGCGCGGCCGGCCTCGAAAGCGCCAGATAGATCAGCGCGGCAACGGCAATGACAGGGGCGATCCACATCGTCCGGTAGGAGGCGACGAGGTCCGTGCGGCTGCTGCGATCCGAGTCGCTCGACGGATTCCACTCCAGAAGTCGTCTGTGCGTGACCAGCCGCCAGGCCGTGCGCAGAATCGCATCCAGACTGAAAAAGGCCTCGTAGGGGAGACAGGCGAGCGTAAATACCGCCTGAGCGGAGTGGCGGCCGGCCGAGCGCACCGCGGCGGCGAGATGCTGTCTGAGCAGCACATCGCCCGGCTTCTGAAACAGATCCAGAATAGAGGCAATCCAGGGGGGAATCAGAATGATTCCGATCACCGCCAAGGTCCAGAACCAGAGCGGCGACAAGACCGTCCAGCCCAGCAGCAAGAGCAGTGTCAATGCCGAAGGCACGAGACTGCGACGAAGATTGTCGAAGATCTTCCATCGGGACAGCCCGGAGAGCGGATTCTTCTGGCGGCGCCCGCCGAGGCCGGGAACGCCCGGCAGCAGCCAGCGCGCAATCTGCCAATCCCCGCGAATCCAGCGGTGCCGCCGGCTCACGTCCGCGCTGTAGCGGGACGGATATTCCTCGTACAACTGCACATCGCTCAACAGTCCCGCCCGCGCGTAGCACCCTTCCACAAGATCGTGGCTGAGGATCCGGTTCTCGGGAAAGCGCCCGTTGAGTGCCCGCTCGAACGCATCGACATCATAGATCCCCTTGCCGATGAACGAGCCTTCGTGGAAGAGGTCCTGGTAAACATCGGAGACGGCGCGCGTGTACGGGTCGATGCCCGGCTCACTCCCGAACAGGCGCGCGTACCGCGACCGGTTCGTGCCCGGCAGGCTCACGGCCACGCGTGGCTGAAGGATGCCGTACCCCTCAGAGACACGCTGTTTGTCTTCGTCGTACCGCGCACGATTCAGCGGGTGCGCCATGGCTCCCACAAACTGCCATGCCGAATCGCGCGGCAGTTGCGTATCCGTGTCAAGGGTGA
>CAWGEZ010000004.1:0-12533 GCA_963821605.1 uncultured delta proteobacterium
CTTTCAATCTTTGAGAAAGACCGTATGGATCCTGTCGATCCATCGGTAGTGTTGAAGCTGGACGAAAAGCAGCTTACCACATTTCCTGAAGGCTACTGCCATCTCGCATATCTTCAGTCGAAAATTGGGTACAAGGTCAAGAATAATATCCCTGGTCTCCGTGGTCGCGGTGTAGAGAAACTTTATGAAGAAGGGAAAGCATGGCTTGCAGGAGCGCCAAAGCCCGGGGAACCTCTCTGAGCTTCAGTGGTGCGGTTATGCAAGGTTCCATTCTTGACAGTGCCGGTCAAGTATCCTATAGTTTTTATAAAGAGGAACAGAGGTGGCACCCTCCTCTCAGGATGTAAAGAAAGTTGTGACGAACAGGCGAATCCTCGCCGCTGTCCTGATCGGTATTTCGGTTCTGCTGATCACATACCTCCACCACAGCACCACCGCTCGTGACCAACCACTTCATTCAATTTACGCAGAGCTTCACTATATACCTCTGCTTCTGGCGGGCCTTCTATTCGGCTTCAGGGGTGCTCTCCTTACCTCTCTCATGGTTACTCTGCTTTACGGCGGGTATATCGTTGCCGATTGGCATGGTGCTTCGCTGTGGTTGGTAGACAACTCCATCCACGTTATTTTCCCGGCCATTTTTGCGCTGCTCGTCGGTTTTCTCGTAGACCTGAAAAATACTCACGGGAGACAATTGGAGCAGAACCGTTACCTGTCTGGCCTTGGCCAGGCAGCGGCAGTCATTGTGCACGATTTAAAGAACCCGCTCTTAAACGTCAAGGCTGCCATAAGGCGCTTGGAGATGGGGACGATTACGTGCGAAGAAGAGATGACAGCAGTAAGCGCGGCAATTGAGAAGATGGAGCGGGTAATGGATAGTGCACTCGATTTCTCAAAACCACTGCAGCTTAACCGGAGAGAGGAGGACGCCGCGGCACTGATAAAGGAGCTGCTCCAGACTTCTACAGCGAAGGCCGAACAGGGCGGGGTCGGACTGACAATCAGCGTAAAGGAGCAGCCGCTCATGGTCGTGGTAGACCCGGCATATCTGGAAAGGGCCTTGGTGAATCTGGTCAACAACGCCATCGAGGCATCGCAAAGGGGCCAGAACGTAAGGATACGGCTGTTCAAGAGAAGTGATACGGCGATCATAAAGATCAGGGATTACGGCAAGGGAATGGACAAGGAAACACTCAAGAATCTGTTTATACCCTTTTACAGTAAGAAGGGCAGCGGTACCGGGCTGGGCATGGCAGTGGCAAAAAAAATTGTCGAGGAGCATCAGGGCCGGATAACGGTAAGCAGTCGCCCGGGGTCTGGTACAAAGATAGCGGTACACCTGCCTTTGGTAAGTCCCCCCAATCGTACCTAGCGTTCGTCGATTTCCCTCCCCTTCGTCCCCAGAGACACACCCTACCCCTCCCGGGTTTTAGGTACGAGCTATTTGCGCGCTGTCGCGAAGAGTACGTTCGACTCACGCAGGGCGTTCAGAAGCTTTCCTGAATCATCATGGTTGCCGCTCTTTGGGAAATCCAATAAACCTGTAATAACCTTTTCCCCCATCGACCTCTTGTAGACAAGGATATCCAGAATGCGCGTGTGATGTGCCGGCCATATCCCGTGTCGATAATGCAGACTCTCTTGCTCCGGGGCCATCATACAGATCTCCAAGCAACCGCTTCAATACTCGCCGTATGTCGCTTGTGTGGAATTCCTGGTAGTGTTCGTTAGTAAGGATGAGTCCCGCAATGTAGTTTGCCCACATTTTGTAGTGCGTTGCCTTTGTGAGGAAGATTTCTCTCTGTTGGGGGTCATGAATGTATTTGTCTGCAAGCTGCCTCTTTCGTGCCTCTAAGGCTGGATTATTGCCTGCAAGCCGCCTTCTTGTCCGTTCCTCCAAGGCTGGATTCATAACTTGTACCTCCGTTCATCGTCTGCCTACTCCCCAACATTCATTTTGTCTGTTGGCGCAGCAACATCTGAGCCATGCTTATTGCCCGGCACTTCCACGACCTGCTCATAATTGTGCTCCTGACCGCTGAGCAAATTGCATACGTTCATATACAATTCTACATCACCTCCAAGCTGAGTCAAGCGTTTATTTTCAGAAAAGAAGCCGTTATTGGCCCATCGTATGAAAAAGTCAGAATTCCAGATCAGTGTTAAAGCAAGGCCTGACCCTGGACGCTTCCCGTTTTTGGGAGAAAGGTGACACCCTACCCTACTTACAAGTAACAGGTTGACATGCCGCTCAGCTTGCTACCATGGCCCTGTATGCTCCGTGCTATTGCCATGTGCGTGATCCTGCAAGCCTGAGTAGAAAACGAAATAATAGTGTCCCTGAAGCCATCCAGTTCTGCACCCTGAATTTGCATTGACAACCGTAATCATCCGCAATAGGCTGTAACGTTATTAAAAGCACGTGAATGGAAGTTCGCGCATTAAGAGGCAAGAGGAGGCGTCTGTTATGAGGCTTGAACTGAATACCTTGATCATTCGAGATATTCAATTTGCAGATGAGACGGCGGTGAGTGACGGCGTGCTCCATATAAACCGAAGCGAGCTTCAAGCTCTTATTCTGGAAGACCCCAGGTTCGGCCGGGTTGACATAGAACTTGCCCGTCCCGGAGAAAAGTGCCGCATACTCCAGGTCGTGGATGTTATCGAGCCGAGGGCAAAGACCAGCCCCGGAGACGAGGATTTTCCCGGCGTTGTGGGTGGACAGGTCCCTGCAGGCAGAGGGAGCACATGCGTTCTTGGAGGCGCTGCCGTCGTCTTAAGCGACTACAGGGAAAGGCGTGAAGAAGGCAGGAGCACAGATCCAAGCGGAGAAATCATCGACATGTCCGGTCCGGGCGCCGAGGCCGGCATCTACGGGAAAACGTATAACATTGTCCTGCTGCCCACGCCTTCGGACGGGGTAAACACTCAGGAATATCAGGCAGCTCTCAAGATCGCAGGATTAAAAACCGCGGCCTATCTGGCTAAAGCGGGAACAGGCGTAACGCCTGATGCAACGGAAGTATTCGAACTTCCTCCGTTGACAGAGGTTAAGGATGGCTTCGAGAGGTTGCCCAGAGTGGTCTATATTTTTCAGATATTGACCCTGCAGTTTGACGCGATACCCGGTGAGCCCGTCTTGTACGGAAGAAATGTTCCGGGCATCGTGCCTACGTTGATACATCCCAACGAGGTGTTGGACGGTGCCCTCACCTCTCCCATTCCTACGCTCAACGTGCAGACTTACCAGATCCAAAATCACCCGATCATCAAGGAACTTTACAGGAGACACGGGAAGGATCTCTGTTTTGCCGGTGTGATCATGACGACTGCCCCGAACAATATGACTGAGATCGAGAGGGTGTCCAATATGGCTGCAACTCTGGCCAAATACACCGTCGGGGCAGATAGCGCCGTTTTGACGAAGACAGGGGGAGGAGCCCCGGAGCTCACCATGGCGATGACTGCCCAGCTTTGCGAAAGGATGGGCATAAGAACGGCGATTGCCATGCTCCATATGGCAGCGGACATAAGCGATCCAAAGTACGGAGCCACCACGATATTCAGTATGCCGGAGGTCGACGCCATCGTGAGCATGGGAGTCCCTTTCATGCGCCTGACGCTGCCGCCCGTGGAGAGAACCATCGGTAGAGCCGGCGCGTCTGCCGAGGGGCCGGTCAGTGGTGAGATAGTGAGAGCAACAAATAACATAAAGGGCACACTCTGTCAGCTCGGTAGTTCGAGACTTAAAGCGGTCCGGTATTAACGTAGCTGTGCTGACAAAACGTACAAGTCCTGAGGGGTGTTGAAATGATACGAGTCGTACATTATGTGAATCAGTTTTTCGGAGGCATTGGAGGGGAAGATAAGGCGGATATGCCGCCCCGCCTGGTGGAAGGCATGGTCGGCCCGGGAAAGGCCGTACAGGCCGCCCTCGGCGATCAGGGGGAGGTAGTGGCCACCGTCATCTGCGGCGACAATTATTTTGCCGAGAATATAGAACGAGCTTCCGAGGAAGTGAGAGAGCTCGTACGCCCCTGCAAGCCTGGTCTCCTCGTGGCAGGACCGGCATTCAATGCGGGACGCTATGGGATTGCGTGCGGCGCGACCTGCAAAATGGCGCAAAATGAGCTGGGGATACCCGCTATAACCGGGATGTATGGGGAAAATCCAGGTATGGACCTATACAGAAGGGACGTATACATCATTCAGACCAAAGATTCGGCCAGGGGAATGGTTGATGCGGTGAACAAGATGGTGAAGTTCGCCGGGAAGCTGCTGCGCAGGGAAAACATCGGGAGACCTGCCGAAGAGGGATATTTCCCGAGGGGTCAACTGATCAATGAGGTCGCCGACCGTACCGGCGCGGAACGCGTGGTCGACATGCTCGTGGCAAAGCGCCGCGGGGAGCCATTCGAATCGGAAGTGGCGCGCCCCGTCTATGACCGGGTCAAGCCGGCGCCGCGGGTAAAAGATATCCGTTCGGCAACGATCGCACTCGTTACGGATGGCGGGTTAGTCCCGAAGGGAAATCCCGATAAGATTGAGATGATAACAGCTACCCGCTTCGGAAGATACGACATCAAGAACGCAGACACTCTCGACCCGGGAAACTATGAAGTCAGCCATGGGGGCTACGACTCAACCCTGGTCAGGCAGGACCCTAATCGACTGGTTCCCGTTGATGTCATGAGAGACCTCGAGCGAGAAGGAGCGATCGGTAAGCTTCACGACAAATTTTACAGTACCACCGGTTTGGCCAGTATTGTGGACATCATGAAGAAAGTGGGACAGGGGATGGCTGAAAGCCTGAAGGCGGAGGGCGTTTCCGGCGTCATATTGACCTCTACCTGAGGGACAAGCACGCGTTGCGGTGCAACGCTCGCAAAAGAGATCGAGAGGGTGGGCATCCCTGCTGTTCAGCTCTCCGCGGTGATTGCCGTTGCTGAAATGGTCGGCGCCAACAGGATCATGCTTGCCCAGAAGATAGTCAATCCGGTAGGCAATGCAGATCTTGACCCGGCCGAGGAAAAGAAGCTCCGCCGTTCGATAGTGAAAAAGGCACTGACGGCTTTGCAGGCCGATGTGAAGGAACAAACGGTCTTACGTTGAAGCGGCTCAACGAGGTGGTTGCCTTCTTGTTTCTCGTAGGGCGCTGCCTTATTTCCAGCTCGGTTTAGGAATTGACCCCGGGGAAGCGCCTTTGTCGGGGGAAGGAGCTTTCCCTAATTTCTCTAGGAGCGCCGATCCCTTCAATGTGTCGCCCACCTTCAGGCCTTGTGTGTCCACGCCATCGTGTGTACTCTTTGCTCCTGTTGGATCGGAGACCGTAACCTTTTTGCCGACAATGTCAGTGATCTTATAATCAGTATTTGGCTGCAAGGCTTTGAGCTGTTGAGAAACGTCCGGCAGACCCGCCGACCATGCGGCTGACATGAAAGCCACGACCATAATAATGCTGATACCTATCATAGCAACCGTTTTCATACTATCCCTCCCTTTCCTGCTGTAATCAAGAATACCTTGTAATGAAAAATAATTATTCTTTGTGAACAGTCAAGGCCTGCAACATGGAAGAGGACACGATCGTCAGTGATAACAGACAGAAAAGTATACGTGATGCCATAGCAGGGCCTCCTTGATCCTTAAAAAATCTCACCATTGATAACAAAACAAATTCATTATGATCGCGTCCTGTCACCCATGTTCACAACCTGTGTGCGGGCCGGCGACATGTCAACGGAGGAGCTTCAACTCCTCTCACGTATCAGCCCTTGAATCTCCTTTACGTGCACCTTACGTTTTCAAACAGGACGTGCTGAGTTATCAAGAAGGAGGCAGATCATGGCTCGATTGTCGTCGCCTATCGAAGAGATCAAAGGCCATTACACCGTTCTCGTGATAGGATCGGGCTACGGGGGTTCCATCGCCGCATCACGCCTCTCCCGGGCCGGACAAAAGGTCTGCGTCCTGGAGAGAGGCAGAGAGTTTCAACCGGGCGATTACCCGGACACGGAAACGGAAGCGCTCAGCCACATTCAGTCTGATCTGCCTACCGGCCATGTAGGTTCGCGTACCGCCCTCTATGATTTGCGCGTCAACAAGGAGATCAACGTGTTTATGGGGTGCGGTCTCGGTGGCACATCCCTTGTCAATGCCAATGTAGCGCTCCGTCCTTACCCCGGGGTCTTTGAAGATGAGCGCTGGCCAAGGGCGCTCCGCGACGATATCGCCACGCTCCTTGAAGGGGGCTACCATCGCGCCGAGGAGATGCTAGCGCCGCTTCCCTACCCGCGGGATTTCCCTCGGCTTCGTAAACAGGAAGCGCTTGAGAAGTCTGCCGCCTTTCTCCATGCGGATTTCTACAGGCCCCCTATTACAGTCACCTTTAGAGACGGGGTGAATCAGGTCGGGGTCGAACAGAAGGCGTGCAAGGTCTGTGGCGATTGCGTCACGGGCTGCAATTATACGGCAAAAAATACCCTCATCATGAACTACCTCCCGGATGCAAGAAACCATGGCGCTGAGATATATACGCAGGCCTGGGTCCACCATATCGAGCGCGATGACGACGGGTTTGTCGTCTACTACCAGTTTCTTGATTCCGGAGGAGAACGTTTTGACGCGCCCACGAGGTTCGTAAGGGCCGATATTGTGGTACTTGCCGCAGGCACGCTCGGTTCCACCGAGATACTGCTCCGCTCCAGGGCTCACGGTATTGCCCTCTCTGAGAGACTGGGACAAAATTTCACCGGTAACGGCGATGTGCTCGGATTCGGCTACAATAATGACGAGGTGATCTGCGGAGTCGGTTTCGGCCACAGGCCGCTCGGAACGCTCAACCCTGTCGGACCCACGATCACAGGCATCATCGATATGAGAAACGCGCCCAATCTCTCTGACGGTCTTGTCATCGAAGAGGGAGCCATCCCGGGAGCCTTTGGCTCCTTTCTCCCTGCAGGCCTTTCCGCCGCAGCAAAACTGGTGGGCAAAGATGCAGATACGGGCATAGTGGACCGCATGAAACAAAAGGCGCGCGAGTTGGAGAGCCTCGTTCAGGGGCCTTATGCGGGTGCTGTCCGTAACACGCAGACATACTTGCTCATGTGCCATGACAAAGGCGATGGCAGCATGTACCTCGATGATGACCGCCTGCGCATTAGCTGGCCTGGTGTGGGAGAGCAAACCATATTTGGGCGCGCAAATGAGCGCCTTCTCGAGGCGACCCGGCCGCTGGGCGGCACTTACGTGATTAACCCTGTCTGGAGCACGGTTACGAAACACAACCTGATCACCGTGCATCCACTGGGCGGGTGCGCCATGTCGGACGATGCGGAGCATGGCGTGGTTAACCATAAGGGGCAGGTCTTTTCAGGAAAAAATGGTCAGGACGTTTACAAAGGCCTCTACGTGAGTGATGGTTCGATCATTCCGCGCTCGCTCGGTGTCAATCCCTTCCTCACCATCTCCGCACTCGCAGAAAGAAACTCCGCACTTCTGGCGCAAGATCGGGGCTGGAAGATCGATTACGCCCTGCCTTCGGCACCCGGTACGGTTCCATAGAAGCTTGACTTTCGTGGGTGCCACTTGCCTTGACAAATCATTGAACCGGTACCACCATAAGGTAGTAGAAAAGGTTTAAGCCGGATAGGGATGGCTTCAGTTGCGTAGATTCATCCATCGCAGCCTAGCCGGGTACTTGAATCGATGCCTCAAAGGGAGGTGATGGACTATATTCGGGGGCACTCATGTGAATGGCACCAAAACAATTCAGCTGTCAAAAGGAGGTAGTTTATGGGTAGTCCGATCAGCAAGTTTAATGTGAAGTTCGTGGCCGTAGACTGGATCGTGCCGTTCTGGTGGAAGGTTGCCTACCTGATCATAAATGACGGGATCAAGGGCATCGCCGACAAATTCAAGAACCCTATAGACGAACGCTTTAACCAGTTTGTCACGAAGTACCTTCAGGCTTATGTCAACGAGAACAAGATGCCGCCAGCGGAGATCGCCCCGGCCATCATGAATCTCGCCGATGACTTCGCCGCCGGCAGACAGATGTGCATTCGGGCTGGTGACTACATTGCCATCCAGGGCTTCATGCGCCAGGGCAAAGCGTAATCAGGATATCGCTCAATCGCTGCGGGGAAGGAGAGCTTGCATCCTTCCCCGATTTAAATCAGGAGGAGGAGATAGCACGTGGGATTTGAAGGATTTCCATTTATCATAGGTTGGGAGCTCACGCTCGCGTGCAATTTGCGCTGCCGCCACTGTGGCTCCACTGCCGGCAGTCCGCGGGAGAATGAATTAAGCACGGAGGAAGCCCTGTCTCTGTGCGATCAATTTCCGGAGCTCCTCGTACAGGAGGTAAACTTTACTGGCGGAGAGCCTTTGCTCCGTTCCGACTGGATGTCGATAGCGAAGCGGCTGGCAGACCACGACATCAAGACCAAGCTTATTACGAATGGTCTTTCCCTCACTCCTGACCTGATCCACAAAATGGCAGATGCCGGAATAACAGGCGTTGGTGTCAGCCTGGACGGTCTGGAGAAAACCCACGATTATATCAGGGGATACGACGGGCTCTTTCAGAAAGTCGTGGCGGGCCTTGAATCATTGATGGAAGCCGGGATCTCCGCAACGGTCATCACCACTGCGAACGGCCTCAATATTGGTGAGCTACCCAAGATCATGTCGCTCCTCAAGGGGATCGGAATTCGTCAATGGCAAATCCAACCCATCTTTCCGACGGGTCGGAGCAGAGATGCTACTGAACTTCGCCTCACGGAGGAGCAGTATCTCGACCTCGGGTTCTTCTATCAGCGCCATGAATCAGAGATGCGTAAGAACGGATTGGAGATCCTGCCCGGTGACAGCTTCGGTTACTTCACTGAACTGGACAACCGGGAACCCCCCTGGCGCGGGTGCCCCGCAGGCCTTTATTCCTGCGGCATCACGAGCCAGGGCTTGGTTAAGGGCTGCCTGTCTCTTCCGGACGAAGTTGTTGAAGGCGACGTGCGGAGAAACGATCTCTGGGATATCTGGTTTCATCCCGATTCCTTCCAGTTCACGAGGGTCTTTTCCTCCGACCGCATCGGGCCCAACTGCAAATCCTGCGAGAGATCCGAACAGTGTAAGGGTGGCTGCTCAGCCATGTCTTACGGGAGCACAGGTCTCTTTCACAACGATCCCTTTTGCTTTGTGGCTATAAAGCAGGGCGAAGGGTGCAGCGGGCGGGTAATAGGCGTAACGAGTTGACTCCTGTTCCCAGATCGACAAAATGAGAGTAGCCGGTGAATCGGGTGTCTTCGTTTTTCTAATAAAGGACCTAGCAATTGACATGTCAAGCCGGTTTCTTTATGACACCGTACCTGCGGGCAGGAAAGACGGTAGCCCCCGTGCCTCGGGGCTTGGCAGCGCGACTTTAGCGGAGGGCACCTTCCGGAGAATCCCAAGCAGTATGGTTGCGAAGGATTATGAAACTGATAACCGATGGCGCTGCTAAAACGCTTTAAAGGACTTTAAAAAGCGATGCACAGATTAGAGTGGCTTAGCGAGGCACTTGGATTATCTTCTCAACTGGCAGATCTCACTGGCGGGCGTGGGAGCTTTTTCCGACCGCCACCACCGCCTCTTCGATCACATTGTCTATCTCATTAAACGAATAGCCCTTTAGTCCCTTGTGCGATCCGGTATGTTATCTCCCTGAACCACTGAGACCAGGATATCTTGATTATCGGCTTGAGCATCGGGCTACGCTTGAAGTAGTAAGGAACAACCATTTCGTCACCTCTCTTTCTATAGTAGTAGGATCGCACTTCTTGCCGACGGTGACAATCGGGTTATCCCTGATAGCAGGGGGTGAAATACCTGAGAAACAGGAGAAAAGACGGAGGATGCCCGAGGAAACAGGAAATTCCTAGGAAAAAAGCAAGAGTGGCGGTCTACGCACGCAGTTATTTTGAAAACCTGAGACTTGTAGGAGCCGGCTTGTGTGTCAGCGATCGAGGGAGGTCAAGCCTTCTCTTACCGCATATTTCGTCAGCTCCGCAATGCTCCGGATATTGAGTTTTTCCATCATCTGCTGACGGTGAGTCTCGATAGTCTTGACACCCACCTGTAATGCGGAGGCTATCTGCTTGGTCGTCTTGCCTTCGGCAATGAGCTGGAGAACCTCTCTTTCCCTTGCAGTAAGCACGGTGAAGGCAGTTGGCTCCGTCCGCGACAGCGTGCTCAAATAATCCTTGAGGACCACGTCGGTGATCTTAGGACTGAGGTAGGGTTGGTTCGCAGCCACCGCCCGAATGGCCGAAGTCAGTTCTTCGGGCGCGCTGTCCTTCAACAGATAACCGAATGCACCCGCTTTGAGCATCTCGATCACGAACCTCTTATCCGAGTGCATGGAGAGAGCGATCACCTTCACTCCGGGGACGTCCGCAACAATTTGCCGGGTGGCCTCGATCCCGTTCAACCCCGTCCATGCCGATGTCCATTATCACAATATCGGGCTTAAGCTTCTGGGTGAGACGCACGGCCTCCAGCCCATTCTCCGCCTCTGCCATTACCTGAATATCGAACTGCCTTTCGAGCAATGCCTTCAGGCCTTCGCGCATGATTTTGTGATCGTCTGCCAGAAGAACCCTCACGCTCATCTTAATCTCTCCTTTGCGTTCCTCTTTCTTATCCTTGAAGGTGCCGAGAGTGTAATACGTGTTCCACGCCCGGGCACGGAATTAATCTCTATTCGACCTCCAAGGTGCCGAAGGCGTTCCTTTATACTGAAAAGACCAAAACCGCCAGAGCCCGAATCGGCTTCGGTCATCAAGAATCCCACACCGTCGTCTTCCACTTCTATCACGATCTCATCACTCTTCTTCCTGACAGAAATCCTGACGTTGCGGGCGCCGGCGTGTTTGACAACATTGACAAGAAGCTCACGGACAGACGTAAAGAGGAAGATGCGCGTTTCTTCATCAACCGGTTTAGGCCCATCATCGTTGTCAAAGGTAAAGGCAAATCCGTGCTGCTTCTGCATCTCGTCACCGAGCCACTCCAGAGCTGCTTCAAAGCCGAGCTCGTATAGTATCGGGGGACTCAATTCAGATGTCAAGGATCGGGTATGTTTTATCACCTGCTCCAGGAACTGAAGCGCGTCGTTTGCTGGGGCTTTAAGGTCAGCTGAAGTCGTCGCTTCGAGGAGGCCCCACAGCTTAATCTTCGCAACAGCCAGGAGCTGCCCGATAGTGTCGTGGAGGATGCTCGCGATGCGGCGTCTTTCCCGTTCTTCCGCGAGGGAAAGCTCCGAAGCCAGTGAGCGCAACTCTCCCTGATAGCTCTCGATCTTCTCCTCGGCCTCCTTTTTCTCGGTAATATCCTCTACCGTCCCTTCGTAATAGAGCACGGTCCCATCCTCGGACTTGACTGCTCTCGCATTCTCACTCACGAAGATATCCGTGCCATCGGGCCTCTTCCATGTAGCCTCATAGCCCCGTACCCGCCCCTCCCGTTCAAGGCGCTTCCTGAAATCCGCTCTAAGGTAGGTCGGCTCGTAATCGTCCTCTTCGATTTCATTCGTGGTGATCTCTGTGAACGAGTTGAACCCCAGCATGCGGACCAGGGCATGGTTCGCCATGAGTATAAGTCCCTCAGGATTCGTCCGGTAAATACCGATGGGAGAGTTCTGAAAAAGGTCCCGGTATCGTTCAGCCCCCTTTCTCAACATCTCTTCCACCCGCTTGCCCTTGGCCAGTGCGAGCGCAAGCCTCTCGTTGGCGCTTTGCAGCTCGGCTGTTCGCTCCGCCACCCTCAGCTCCAGCTCATCTTTCATCGCCAGTAGCGCCTCTTCAGCCTTTTTGCGTTCCGTGATGTCATGGATAATCCCCTGATAACCCAGGATCTTATCGTCACTCGACCGCCAGAACGTGGAAGTGAGGAGGCAGTCTATCTCTACCCCGTCCTTTTTCCTGAACCGCACTTCATACTCTCTGACAAATCCCGTTTTCGCAATATCTCTCTTGAACCGTTCCCTATCGCGAGGGTCTGCGTAAAATTGCCTTGCCGCCACATTCAATATCTCTTCCTTCGTATAGCCGAAGAGGTCGAGCATCGACTGGTTACAGTCAACCACTGTGCCATTCAGCCTGTTGATATAGACGGCATCCCTCGATTCTTCAAACAGGGCCCGGTAACGTCTGTCCGTCTCCCTCAAAGCCCTCTCGGCCCGCACCCGATCAGTGATGTCGAGCAGGGACATCACGGTTCTCTTCGTCCCCGGAACCAAGGCGCCGGTGCTGAAGATAGTTCTCGCATTCCCGGAACGCGTAACAAACTGGAACTCATAATTTCTCGGCACCGCACCCGGGTCCTCCCTCCTCAGATTGTGATATCCGACGAGTCGCCCTGCCTCCTTTGGCTCCAGAAACTCAATCCAGCTCTTCTTGCCCTCGATCTCCTCTTTCTCGTAGCCTGAGAGCTTCTCGAACTCCGTGTTCACGAGGGATATGGTCATGTCCTCGTCAATCATCGCTGTGGCGCAT
>CAWGEZ010000005.1:0-67257 GCA_963821605.1 uncultured delta proteobacterium
TCGAGCTCATGTACAATTTCAGCAATCCTCTTGAGCTGTTTGTCTGCGAGCCTAAACGATTTCAGAATCACCTCGAAGGTACACATATCCCCCAGGTGGGTGAACGCTCCTCCCTTTACGTCAAAAGCGACGTGGTTTTTGTCCAACCGCTGCATCATCTCCTCACTCATAAACGTAAAGACCGCGTCTTTATCGACGAACCGCCTGATCAGCCATGCGGACGCCATTCTGTCCACAAACGGATTCTTGCGTGTAACCCAGATTTTGCCCTTGTAATCTTCAATACGTCTGTGGGCTATCTCCTCGTGTTCTTTATTCATCGTAGCCCCGGTCATGTGTTTGATCTTCGACGCTACGAGCCTGATCCTCTTGTTCAAGTGGTCTCCGGTTTCTGACAAGAAGAAATCTATTTTTCTTACTTCTTCAAACTCCTTCATGAGCCGACGAAACTGCTCCGACACCTTTTTGGGACGGGGCACACTGCTCCCCTTTCGGATCGTGTCTATTCTCTTCTCAATCTCATCAAGCCTTTTTTCAACATCGCGGTATTCTTTTCCTCTCTGCCGGTTGAACAGGTCGATGATTTCACGGTCCTCCATCGCCTCGATCTTTTCAGCCTTAACAAAAGCAGCTTCACCCCCTCCAGAGGTAACCTCGGAAGTCAGCCATTGAAAATATTCGAAATGATCGTCATTAGCGGGAAGAACGTGGACCGAGCCTTTGATCGTCAAGGCACCAGCCTTAATCAATCTCCTCCATATCTTTACTCTAAAACCTACAGGCCTTGACGGGATGCTGTAAAAGAAAAGCAACCACCTTGGATCTTCCCTCTTCTATTGTTTGTAACATATGTTTAGTATGTAACAGGTGTTACAATAAGTCAAGAGGGGTTTGTCGTCTTCTAAGTCCTGGTCAAGACCCAGATGGTCAGACCAGCTGCGCCGGACAGCAGCACGACCAGTGATTCCGGCAGCTTGAAACGCAGAAGCAGCCCGAGGCTGACCAGACAGATCAGGATCGTCGGTACATCAACAAGTGCGCGTCTCGCAAGGAGCAGGACCGCGCCGGTCAGGGCGCCGGTGGCAGCCGCCGTTGCACCTTGCACGAAGGCCTTGAGTTGCGCGTTCTCACGGTTGCGTTTGAACCACGGTGCAGGGATAATCGTGAGGAAGTAGACCGGCAGGAAAACCGCAAGGGCTGCGGTCGCGGCCCCGGCCAGACCCGCCACCAGGTAACCAATAAACGCGACAGTGATGACGACCGGGCCGGGCGTGATCATTGCCACCGCCACGGCGTCCAGAAACTGCCGTTCGTTGAGCCACCCGTACTGTTGCACGACCCCTTTATAAAGAAATGGGACGATGGCAAGGCCGCTGCCAAACACGAACAGGCTCGACTTGAGAAAGAACAAGAAAAGCAGCATGAGCGGACCGGCGGTCATGGTCCCGAACACGAGAGCCACCGCCGGGATCGAGGAGGACCTGGGGCCACCAGTACGTCGTGGCCATCGGGGCCGGGCCCTCAGCATGATGACCAGGAGGCCCGCTACAATAAAGAGCCAGGCCAGCTCTGCCTGGGCAAGGACCGTGACGAGGAGCAGCACCATGAATATGGCCCACTGGAGCGGGTCCCGTTCATTCGTAGACCGCGCCAGCCGAAAAGCGGCAAGGGCGATGACGGCGATGACCGCAGCACCGATGCCATAGAAGCTGGCTTGAACCCACCATAAGCCTCCGTAAGAGACGTAGAGCATCGAGATGGCTACGACCATGACGAACGAAGGCATGACAAACACGAGCCCGCACAGCGTTGCGCCCCTCAAGCCCATAGGGTGAAGTTACCCAGGGCGATTGCGAGCTGCGCGGCGAGCGGCCCTGGCATGATCTGAGCCCAGGGCAAGCCCGAGCCGGTAGGTGTCCTCCGTGACCCAGCCTCGACGCTCGACGAGAGATCCCCGGACCGTGTCGCGGACTGCGCTAAAGGGCCACCAAACCCCGCGAAGCCGAGCTTCAGGAATGCTCAGAAACTGCCGCAGTGTCGCAGGCTCTGCCTTTTGTACCGGCTTATCGTTGACCGAATGAGACGAGGATGCCGTTCTCCATTATGGGACGTCGAGTTCGCATAGACAGACCGTCTTATCTGACCGGCCTTTTGCCTTTGATCGATGCCAGCCCGGAGTGCCCGGCCAGATGCTCCGCGGGACCTGTCCCCCGATCGTGGAGAAGAGAGATCCGGGGCTCCTCATCGAGCATGTGGTTGTGCGCCCGCCACGACATTGATGCCGCCGCGACGCAGCGCCCGGATGACGGGGTTCACCTCCCGTGCAGTCATGGCGACGTCACCCGCCACATCGGCACCGTGTGCTGGTGCCGATAAAGGCTGCCCAGGTGTTAAGGCCCATGCTGGACGTCACCTCCGCTCCCCGCATGGTCACCCCAGCCAGGCCTATCGTTATCTTGAACACGCCCCCGCCGGCTTGGCCTTTCTCGCCGATTATCTCTTCGATACGTTTGGTGTCGATGGCAGGTGGAGGCGGTTGAGCTCCTGCCTGCGGGGGAAGGGGAGCGCCGGTCCGGGCAAGGGCGTTTTTGAGACCCCGGGCAAGCTTCTCGGGGTTTCCCATGCCATCGACATGCATGAACATGATGCGGGGATTTTCGTTCACAAAGTGATTGTGAAGGGCGCTGATGTTGATGTTGGCTTCCCCGAGGGCAGAGATGACCCCATTGACCTCCTTTCGAGGAGGACAAGGTCCCCCATCACCATGGCCTCGTTGCCCATCGCCTTCCAGGCCGTCCACCCTCCAAAGCCGAGAGCGGTCGGCACCGGTTCGCCGTCAATCTGCATCTGTATATCGCTCCGTGGAAACCGAAACACGGTGACACCTTCCTGCGCCTGCCCCTTCACACCGAGGATCGTTTCAACGTCGACAAATTCTGCTCCGTAAGTGACGCGCGCAGAGACCGAACGTAAGGCAGAGGCAAAAAGCCAAGAGCAGCAAAGATATAGTTTTTTGGACTGATGCTCTCCGTTTCATGATAGGTCTCCTTTCAAGCAGGTCTTTGAGTGAATAATAGGCACTGGTTTTTGAAATGCAACAAGGAAAGGTCCGGTGGGTTAGGGGTTACTGCGCAGCGTGTTTTCGGATGCTGAAGGCCGGGGTACAGGACGGTTCAATACGGTTGCCAGCGCGATTCGTGGTCAAGATGTTATAATAGGGCCGCTATGAATCAGCGCGACGGCCGCTCGTTGGGGACCCTGTCTGCTCTTTTTTCGGCTATTCTCTTCGGGATGAGTGCCCCGTTTGGCAAGCTGCTCCTTTCTCAGATAAATCCTCTCCCGCTGGCAGGTCTCCTTTACCTCGGCAGTTTTGCCGGCATTACGGTGATCGTGTTGGTTCGTGCCCTCACGAAGGGCAGGGACACCGGGGAGACGCCTCTACGCCGGGATGATTTCTTTTCCCTCGGCGGTGCCATTGTGTCAGGGGGTGTGGTTGCGCCGATTCTCCTCTTCTACGGATTGTCGAAGACCCTGCCTCGGTTGCCTCCCTGCTGCTCAACACCGAAGCCATGCTCACGACGCTGCTGGCCACTTTGGTTTTTCGTGAGTGGGTAGGAAAACGGGTATGGGTATCCGCAGCGCTCATGCTCTGCGCTTCACTCATCATGGTCTACTCCTCGGTGGAGAGGGCTGCGCCCTCAGGCCCGCTCCTCGTCGTCGCGGCATGCCTCATGTGGGGTGTCGACAACAATATCACCCGTCAGCTATCTCACAGAAACCCCTTCTCCATAGCCCAGCTCAAGGGTCTCGTCGCCGGGCTGGTCACCCTTCTTATCGCGTACTGGGTCGGGGATAGGTTGCCTGACCCTCCTTTCATCCTGCTTGCCCTCCTTCTCGGCGCATTCAGTTACGGGGCGAGTCTCGTCCTCTTCGTATATGCCTTGCGCTATATCGGCACATCCCGAACCGCGACATGGTTTCAGACAGCCCCATTTCTCGGAGCAGCTGTTTCCTTCCTTCTCCTGCGAGAGCCGTTGTCTCCACGACTGGCCGTGTCCGGATTCATCATGATCTGTGCCGCCGTACTTCTTCTTCGCGAGTACCACGCGCACGAACATGAGCATCCTGAAATCCGGCACGAGCACCGGCATGACCACGACGAACACCATCGACACGAACATGAAACTGATCTGGACGGGCCGCATGCTCATCCGCACTATCACTCTCCCCTGATTCACTCCCACATGCACCTTCCCGATTTCCACCACCGCCACAATCACTGACCGAATCGAACGCGGCTTTCAATCTGGCCGAGTGATTTTGCGTGGGTTTACTGATATTATGGACCAATTGCCAATGCGGGCAAGGCCACCGATATCACGCGCTTTACACACACTCGCGTTCTCTTCGTCGAGCAGGCGTAAGATGGCAAAGATACCAACTTGGTATATTAATTGTTAGCATTCGGAGGAAGTGATGAAGATACCATTTACTGTTGACCAGTTCTTCGATACGGTCGCAAGATACAACGTAAGTGTTTGGCCTATGCAGATCATCCTAACTGTGCTGGCGATCGCGGTTATCATTCTGCTATTCCGAGGTCGACAGTGCAGCAGCCGCCGTATCGCCGCCGTTCTGTCGTTCTTCTGGGCGTGGATGGCTGTTGCTTATCATTTCGTTTTCTTTACCGCCATCAATCCTGCCGCGTGGTTCTTTGGCGGGTTCTTCTTGGTGGGTTCTCTTTGGCTTGCCTGGATTGGCATTCTCAAGAACAAGCTCCAGTTTTCTCTTCATGGAGGCGTTCGGGCTTGGGTCGGTGGTTTGCTCATGGTGTTCTCTCTTGTCATCTACCCACTGCTTGGATTCCTCTTCGGTCATCGCTATCCCGCAATACCTACCTTCGGTTTGCCGTGCCCCACGTCGATTTTCACGCTTGGTATATTGTTACTTGCGGTGGTACCATTTCCACGGTCTGCGTTCGTTGTACCCGTGCTATGGAGCGCGATAGGCTCTTTTGCCGCCTTTCAGCTCAGCGTCCCTCAAGATTATGGGCTTCTAGTCGCTGGGTTGATCGGGTTAATGGTTGCTATTTTGCCGTCAAAAACTGCTAACCATGTCATGTACCGGATCGCCGATAAATCCGGCTCCCGGTGATGGCTGTGTTATCGCTTTCAGTTGGCAATCCTCACTCCATCAGCACTTGAGGGAATACGCGAGTTGTAGGTGGAAGCGACGATTTGTACGATGTAATGAGACTTAGACAGGCTTTCCAAGGGCCGCACAATAACATTCCCGACCCTCGTTTGCAAACGATGATGTTTTAGACTTGACAATTGTATTAACGAACATACAATGACAGGAGGGGGTGTTGAGGACGACACGATGGCACACGGACGAATACTTATTGTCGAGGACCAAAACATCACGGGCTTGGACATCCGTCGGACTCTCCAGGAGTTCGGCTATGACCCGGTCGGGCCTGTGGGTTCCGGAAAAGACGCAGTCATGAGCGCTCTGACCAACCGCCCCGATGTTATCCTTATGGACATTATCCTGAAGGGACCGATGGATGGCATTGACACTGCTCAAGTCATCCAATCTCAATACCGCTGCCCCGTGATCTATGTCACCGCCCACTCAGACCAGTCAATGCTTGACCGGGCCAAGGTCACTGAACCGTCCGGGTACATCTTGAAACCCATCAACGAACAGGAGCTTTACGTGGCTATTGAGATGGCTCTCTACCGACACAGGAAAGCAGGAAGTGGTTCAGGACCAAACCCATGAGCATCGACGAAGCGATCATCGCTCTCGACACCGGAATTGTGTTGTCTCTTTCTTTTGGCAACCGTTGTTTTACTTTAGATGGTAGGTGGTTTAGTTGTAAGTGTACTCGATGCCCTTCAAGCTAGAAAATTCTTCCTTTAACGTTCATCCGGTCGACCCGCAAACACGTTGAAGAGTTCTGCTGGCAATCGTCACAGAGAAGGTGAGTGAGTTACACCTGTGCATAAAGGCACACAGACATCCTTCATTTCCTGTTGACATCCTTACCTGCCCCCCCTACAATGTTCTGATATCTTGCAGACACGGTCTTTGCTCGCACAAAGCTGAAAAGGGGAGCGCGATGGAACGGACAAGATCGGTCATTTCAGTTGTAGCAGTTTCTCTGATCATAGCACTTATCTGGATGCGGCCCGCGCTGGCTTCTCAAGAGCTTGTTCCGATGATTACGCCGCCTGCAGGAGGCGGGGCGTACGTGCTCGGAGCAGGCATAGCCAGCGTAACCAACAAGTACATGACGGGGAATATCAAATTTGTGCATGAATCATCTACCGGCACGCTCGAAATGGTCAGACGATTCATGCTCGCGGAGCAACAGAAGAAGCCCGCCTTTGCGCTGTTCGGGGCAAATGACGCATACAACGCTTACAAAGGCACACACGAGTATGCCGGAAAACCTTTTCCCGGTTTACGCGCGGTCAGTTTTAATCAGCAGTTTGAACTCTACCTGGCGGTTCCCGCCGGTTCTTCCATCAAGTCGTACGCCGACCTCAAGGGCAAGCGGGTTGGCATGGGAGGTCCGGGCAGCACAGTCTCCACCACGGCCCACCTTCTCCTCGATCAGTATGGTGTTGCCAAGAAAGATTTCAAGCCATACTACTACGTCTACAAGGAGACTGTGGAAGGCATCAGCGACGGCAGCCTTGACGCGGGTTTCTTGGCCGGCGTCAATCCTGTAGCATCGTATATGGAACTTTCCACGACGAAGAACGTGCGGATAGTGCCTGTCGACGAAAAGATCGCCGACCGGATAGTCGCGGAGAATCCCGGCTATTTTAAGGGCACTGTCAAGGCAAAGTCTTACAAGGGACTGGAGCAGGACACCAGGATCGTTGGGTGGGCAGGCGGCTTCTGGACACATGCGGGAGTGAGCAGCGAACTGGTCTATAACGTCCTCAAAAATCTCTTCGATCACATCGACGACTATTACGCTGTCCATGCGTCTGCAAAGGTCTTGACAAAGGAGACGGCAACGTTGGCTATCTTTGTGCCCTTCCATCCCGGCGCAGAGAAATATCTGAAAGAAATCGGCGCCATGAAATAGATGTGGATCACTTTAGAAACCCGGGGAGGCACAGTATGAAAGTAGTTGATGTCCATAATCACCTCTATCCCAACGAGTATCTGGAATATCTGGAAGGAAGGACTGACTCTCCGATAAAGGTAGAGCGCACCGGGCCTACCCACTGGATAATCTATTACAAAGGCATACCACTTGGTCACATGAGCAAGCCGGGCCACTTCCAGCCCGAACCACGGATTAAAGATATCGACGAGTACGGCATTGACGTGCAGATCTTGACTCTCCCCGCACCGGGCGTGGAGCACCTGCCGGCATCGGACGGGGTGGAATGGGCCAGGAGGGTCAACGACAGGCTGGCAGAGATTTGCAGGAACTATAAGGGGCGGTTCTACGCGGGCGCATCCCTTCCCTACCAGGACGTTGACGCCGCGCTGAAAGAGCTGGAGAGGGCCAAAAAGGAGCTCGACGTGCGCGGTATCATGATGTTCTCTAACATCGCCGGGAAGCCCATATACGCTCCGGAACTTATGCCCATATATGAGATGGCCGAAGCCTATGAACTGCCCATTTTCGTGCATCCCGCGCCTCCGGTCACAACAGACGCCATAAGAGAGATGCATCTGCCGTTGCCGCTCTTCGCATTCATCATGGATACGAGCATGGCCGTGTGTGGGCTTATCTTCCATGGGGTGCTCGAAAAATTTCCCCGGCTCAAGATCATCCACGCTCACCTCGGCGGTGTGTTTCCGTACATGGTCGGCCGGATAGATGATTGTTACAAAAGCTACGAGAAAGAATTTAACTACTCGATCACCGAGCCTCCATCCGTATATTACAAGAGACAGGTCTACGTTGATGCCATCTCATTTCATCTTCCGGCGATGAAGTGCGCACTTGACTATTTGGGGCCGGAGCGCATGGTTATCGGCACCGACTACGCGCATCCGATCGGCGGACCGGAACGCGTGACCGGCTTCGTGAAAGCGCTGGGGCTACCCGAGGCAGATCTCGAGAAGATACTCTGGGGCAATGCAGCTCAGCTCTACAAGCTGGACGAAGCTCGCTAGAGGGGCTCCGGTAATCACCTTTACTTCACAGTTAGAGGAGGAGTAACTATGGACCAAAAAAAGGGCAAGAAAAAGATGACGATGGAAACGGCCGACTGGCACGAATTGCTTTCGCAGCCTAAGTATAAAATGAAGAAGTGGGAAAAGGACCTCCCGATCAAGGCGCGCGACGGCACAATGCTCTATGCTGACGTCTGCCGACCGGATGCGCCCGGCAAGTTCCCGGCGCTTCTGTCCCTTTCACCCTACGGAAAGGATATGCAGCATCTTCCTGCACCAATCGGCAAGGTGTCAGACTACACGCGGAGGCACCGGCGGCCATGAGAGCGGCGTGACCGAGTACTTCGTGCCGCGCGGCTACATCCATGTCCACGCGGATTACCGCGGTATAAGCAGATCGGGAGGGTCTTACACGCACTTCGGCATCAAGCAGCAGGAGGACGGCTATGACATCGTAGAATGGATAGCACGCCAGCCCTGGTGCGACGGGAACGTGGGTATGCTCGGCATGTCCTACTTCGCGACCAATCAATATCTTGTCGCGGCTCAGCAGCCTCCGCATCTCAAGGCCATATTTCCCCATGACGGCTTCACCGACAAATACCGTCACCTGGCCTACCATGGCGGCATGTTCAACTTCGGTTTCTACCATCACATCTGGCGTCTCTTCCCCACCTCAACCACACGCCCGATGAGCAAGGACGAATTCTCTCCCAAGGAATATGAAAAGAAGTGCCAGGAATTGCGGGATGACTATGCAATCCAAACGTATCCCTACCTGTACAAACTGACCATATGCCCTGAATACAACCCCTTGCTGCTCGACATGCTCCTCCATCCGTTCGACGGTCCGTTCTATCAGGAACGGTCTGCGAACACCAAGCTCAACAAGATCAAGATCCCTACGTACTGCCTCTCCCGCTGGAGCGCCTGGGCCATACACCTGCCGGGTGCGTTCGATGCCTTTGAACATATCGATGCCCCAAAGAAGCTGACCATTACGGAGACGCCCTGGGAGGGCGGCTTTGGAAGACCGTGGTACGAGAACCACGATCTTGTATTGCGCTGGTACGACCATTGGCTGAAGGGCAATGACACCGGTGTTATGGATGAGCCACCGATACGCATCTTCGTCAAGGGTACCAACGAGTGGCGGTATGAGTACGAGTGGCCATTGAAAAGAACCAAGTGGACCAAATTCTATCTGAGGCAGGGCGGCCTACTTTCACAGACACCGCCTGAACCGCACGAGCGGCCTGACAGCTTCGTAAATGATCCATGGCAGTCGCCCGGTGAGAAGAGCAACTCTGTTGCCTTCTCCACCCCGCCTCTCCAACAGGATGTTGAGATGACGGGACCAAGCGCCTTTTACTTCTACGCGGCGCTCTCAACTGAAGATGCGAACTGGTTCGTCAACATTTGGGATGTGGCTCCGGATGGCTCAAAAACGCTCGTCACCAAGGGCTGGCTCAAGGCATCTCACCGGGAACTGGATGAGAAAAAATCGCTTCCGTACCAACCCTATCATAAGCACTTGCGGAAGCTCCCCATCAAACCCGATGAGGTATATGAATACGCCATCGACATCAGGGATACCTCTTACGTATTTAAGGCGGGCCACAAGATGCAGCTCTTGATAAAAGGGCAGGATTCTCCGTGGGAAGATTTCTTCATCTGGTACCACATAAGCAACATGTATGAGACGAAGCATAGCATCTACCATGATTCGAGGTATCCATCGTATGTGCTCTTGCCGGTGATAGCGAAGTAGCATAAACAGGTATGAGGACCGAGGAAAGAGGAGCCGAAGGAAATCAGGCCTACGCTGCCTGTAGGCCAAGCCCATGGAGGTGACCGATGGATATCGAGCGACTGAGAGTCAAGGTGAACCCTGCGCAGACTGCGCTCATCATTGTGGACATGCAAAAGGATTACTGCTGTGAGGGTGGCATTATTGATAAGATGGGCTTCTGTCTGGATGCGCCCAAGGCGCTTGTGCCGCGTCTCAAAGGGTTTCTGGACCAGGCGAGGAAAGTGGTAAAATCCGTTGTTCATCTGCGCATGACCCTGATCCCCTACTTACGCTCTCCGGCCATGCAAGAGCATTACGAGCGGGTCGGCCTTGCCAAGGCCCGGGATCCTTCTTACTCTGACTTTTACGAGATACTGCCTGCCGAAGGGGAAGTTGTGATACCTAAGTACCGTTACTCGGGGTTTGTTTCAACCTATCTGGACCAGTTTCTGCGAGCCAGTGCCATCAAAACCCTCGTTGTTACTGGCCTGGCTACAAATGTCTGCGTCGAATCGACTATCAGGGACGGTTTTATGAGAGGCTACGCCGTCGTCGTTCCTGCGGACATGACAGAAGGGACAAGCCCTGAAGCGAAAGAATGGTCGCTCAAGACCATAGACACATTCTTCGGTGAGGTCGTCAGTTCAAATGATTTACTGAAGTGTTGGGATATGACCGGTCCATGACCAGTTCATTAAGCGAAGGGAGACGAGAACTGGATTTTTTCTTGACAATGTATCTGCTTCCGGACATTATGGTTATATTTAACCAGGAATGATGAAGGTGAGTGTGATACGACGGGTCTGGTAGATCTGTCAATCTTGCATCGCGGGGGGTAAGAAATATGAAGAGTAGTAGGGTGTTGTCAATAGCATTGGCATTCGTTTTTGTGACTGCAGCATTCTTCGTTGTTTCTCCGGCTGTATACGGACAGGCCAAACCTATCGAGCTCTCATACAGCTCCTTTTTTCCGGCTACGTACGGCCTTGGCCAAGCAGCTACAGCGTGGGCAAAAGAGGTGGAGAAGCGCTCGAATGGAAGGGTGAAGATTACCATACACCATTCGGGGACTCTGACCGATGCCAACAACTGCTACGAGGGCGTGGTGAACGGCATCTCTGATATCGGGCAGTCGGTTCTTTCCTATACCAGGGGCCGTTTCCCACTTATGGAGGTTCTCGACCTTCCCGGGTATCCACTCTCGGCTATGGTCACAACCAAGGTCTCAGACGAGTTCTATAAGAAATTTAAGCCAAAGGAGCTTGCGGATACGCATATACTTTACCTGCATGCCCATCTTCCGGGCACCATAACCACGGTAAAGAAACCTGTCAGGACCCTGGAGGACATGAAAGGCCTGAAGATACGATCCACAGGGCTCGCTACGAAAATCGTCGAAGCCCTGGGAGCCACACCTGTAGCCATGCCAAAGGGCGATCAGTACGATGCCATGAGTAAAGGAGTGGTGGATGGAACGGTCTCCACCCCGAATGAACTTCTCGGTTGGAAGGTGGCTGAGGTAGCAAAGTATAGCACACTGCTGCTTGATGTCGGTTATGTCTCGGCGATGTTTATCACTATGAACAACGAAAAATGGAAGTCACTCCCGCCTGATATTCAGAAGGTGTTGACGGACGTGAGCAACGAGTGGGTGGATTACACGGGTAAAGAGTGGAACCGCATCGAGGTCGAGGGATATCAGCACGGAAAAAAAGTTGGTCACACCTTTATCTACCTCACCCCACAGGAGCAGGCGCGCTGGAGAAACGCGGTCAAACCTCTTCAGGACGGGTACATAAAGGCGATGGAAGTCAAGGGTCTGCCAGGGAAAGAGGCTGCGGAGTACCGGCAACAGCTTATCGAGCGGTATAGCAAGGTGTACCCGCCGCTGAAGTTCGACTAGGCAACACCGTACTCAACACGGATGCGCAATCTTCAAAGCGGTGATGTGAAAGACGCAGCTCGAGAATCCGTCTAGGTTGAAGAGAAGGAGTGTTGCCGTGTCTTACTTTCTTCGTATTGTTCAGTCTCTTAGCCGATCCATTATCTGGATATCTGTCTGCGCGCTACTGGCAATGATGCTGCTCACGAGCGCCGATGTTATCGGCCGGTACATTGGCTATCCGATCAAGGGGACTTTTGACATCGTCGGTCTTTTGGGGACTTTGGTTGTGGCTTTACCCCTCGCGTACACGCAGATACTGAAACGTCATGTGGCCATGGAATTCATGGCGACTCACGGCGGCAGGCTTGTTCAGCTGGTCGCCAACAGCATAGTCTGTCTGCTCGGCATAGGCATATACGGCCTGATCGCCTGGCGATGTTTTGTGCTCGGTTCAAAGTTTTGGACTGTTGGCAGGGTGTCTGACACCATCGCGCTGGCAATTTATCCATTTGTATACGTTGTAGCCTTCGGATGCGCCTTGAACTGCCTTGTCCTCCTGATCGACCTTTACAATCTATTTGCAGAGTCGAAGGAGAGCAGCACGTAGAAACGCGCCTTACCATGTGATTTGAGTGAGCGTCAATGGGAGTGAAACGAAAACCAGAGAGGCACAAGCATGAGTGTTGCGTTAATTAGTCTGCTTGTCATTTCGTTATTGTTTGTCTTGTTCCTGTTAGGACTGGGCATCGGTATTTCCATGGCTCTGGCGGGTTTCATAGGATTTGCTGCTATCGTCAATCTTCAAGCGGCCCTTAGCCTCGTGGCGAACGACACGTATACCATTTTCTCTTCATACGGCTTCACGGTGATACCGCTCTTCGTCCTGATGGGTCAGGTCGGGGTCGGTGCAGGAATGGCCAAGAGCCTCTATGACTCTGCCTACAAGTTCATCGGCCACGTATCGGGTGGACTGGCCATCGGGACGGTCATGGCAGGTACGGCCTTCAAAGCGATATGTGGCTCAACAACAGCCACAACAGCCACCTTTGCCACGATCGCTGTCCCGGAGATGGACCGCTATGGTTATGACAAAAGGCTCTCCACCGGAACCGTTGCCACGATCGGGACCCTGGGCGCTGTCTTCCCGCCCAGTGTGACACTGGTCATATATGGCCTCCTCACGGAAACATCTATCGGGAAGCTGTTTCTGGCCGGCATGATCCCGGGACTGCTGATCGCCTTCTCCTTTGCGGTTACCCTTTTCGGCTGGTGCAAAATCAATCCCAAACTTGGGCCAAAAGGCGAAAAATCCACATGGAAGGCGAGACTCAGATCCCTCGCGCCCGTGTCGTGGGTAGTTGCCATCTTTCTTGTTGTCGTGGGCGGTCTTATGATGGGATTCTTCACGCCCACTGAGGCGGGCAGTGTCGGCACCCTCGCCGTCCTTATCCTTGCGGTAGCCAAAAGGGATATCACCTTCAAGAGGTTCATCGCTTCGGTCAAGGACTCACTCGTCATCGCCTGTATGGTCTTCGTACTCCTTGCAGGCGCCACGATTCTCGGCCACTTCTTTGCAATAACAAAAATGCCCGTAATGGTCGGAGAATGGCTCACCACGCTCCCGGTCCCTCGAACAGTCATTATAATCATCATCATCTTTGTCTACCTCATCGGGGGCTCTTTCATCGAGGATCTCGCCTTTCTCATTCTTGTCACCCCTATTTTTCTTCCCATCATTTTGAAATTGGGCTATGACCCGGTCTGGTTTGGCATAATTGTCAGCGTCACCTGTATGATCGGCATCATTATCCCGCCCATGGCAGTCAATGTATTTGTCGTCTCGGGCATAACCAAGGTACCGATTAGCACCATTTACAAAGGGTGCTATCCGTATATCGTGGGCATGTCCATATGCCTGCTGATCCTCCTGTTTTGTCCGCAGATTGTGCTCTGGCTCCCTCATCTGCTGATGAAATAACGAAAGACCGGCCCACACAATCTCAGGGTGGATATTAATACAGCTTGCATTCAAAATTAGAGGCGCACTGGGGCAACGGATGCCTGTCAGCACTGCAAGGGTACCCGGTGGGTAAGGATGCTTTGCGATATAGAAACGGTTGACACAGCGTAAACCCTCTGGTAGTATCGGAAAAGTAGATTACACCGGAGACGCATTTCAACAAAAGGGGGCAAGCTATGAACAGAAGACTATTGGCCGGATGTATAGGCTGCTTCGTGCTGCTATTTGTCTTACTCGCCTCGCCGGCGGGCGCCCAGAAAGCGATCAAGATCGGCATCGTGGACAGCTTTACAGGACCTGCCGCGCCTCACACGCAAAACTCGCTCGACGCTTTCAAAATGGTTGTCGACAAATTCAATGCATCCGGTGGTCTGAAGGGTAGGCAGATCGAGTACATGGTGCGAGACGACAAGTTCAGGCCGGACGTTGCCCTGACTCTGGCCAAGGAGCTCGTCATGAAGGAGAACGTGGATATCCTCATGGGAACGATCAACAGCGCCGCGGCCCTTGCCATATCTGATTTCGCCTTTAAGGAGAAGGTACCCTTCTTCGTGACCCACGCGAAGAGCGACAAGATTACCGGGGAAAAGGGGCACCGGTACGTCTTCGGCATGGACGAGAATACCCTGATGGCGGGAAGGGCAGGCGCCAGCTTCCTTGCCAAGAAGCCGTACATCAAGTACTGGATCGCGGGTGACGATTACGAATATGGCCACGCAATTGCCGACGCCACGTGGAATCGCCTCAAGGCATTGAAACCCGATGTGCAGCTCCTGGGGCAGAGCTGGTGGAAGGTCGGCGAGGCCGATTTCACCCCCTATATCACACAAATCCTCGCTGCAAAACCCGATTTTCTTATAGGAGCTACGGGTGCGGCCTCAATGACCACCTTCCAGAAGGCTGCTCAGGCGACCGGCCTCATCAAAGCAATACCCATGTTACAGCATACTGCAATCGATTATACCATCATGCTGCCACTCGGACCTGACGCCCCCGAAGGCATTCTCGGCAGTATCGTCTACCCGGGCTTTTACTATCCCGACAACGCCGCGAACAAGGCATTCGTCGACGAGTTCAAAAAGCTTTACAACCGCCTTCCGGGCATGACCTCTTTCTTCGGATATAACGCGGCTCAAGTGATCGTGAGGGGGCTCCAGAAGGCGGGCACCGCGGACAAGGAGAAATTCATCGACGCGGTAAAAGGCCTTTCCTATGAGAGTTTCCTCGGGCGGATCGAAGTGAGAGCCTGCGACAACCAGGCAGCATTACCCATGCTCTTCGGTGTGACCAGGAAGGATCCCCGCTTCCCATTTCTGACGGCAAGTGACATCACAGCTATTCCGGCGAAGGACTACATGCCTACCTGCGAGGAGGTGTTGAAGTCACGGCAATAGTGGGAGGCTTCGGCAGGCGACAAGGGTTAGCCTCAATAGAGATGACGACACGGCCAGGTGCCCAGTCTTACCGCCTTACCGTCCTGCATCTGATCAACACCTACGGCATCAACACCCTCGATTTTACCCGGACCATAGGTCAGGGGTGTACTGGTCATGCCGCCGGTGTCAAGGTTCTTGATCTTGTAGAAGCCCTGCTCCAGTACTACACGCGGCGTCAGCTTTTCAGGAGGCGTCTCTTTCAAGGCAAGTCTTAAGGCCTCAACCTGGGTCATGACCTCAGCCATGCCCGAAAAATAGGAGCCGTCGCTAACCCATTTGTTGGGGTGATACTTCTTCTGTACGTCGGTGGCGAACTTTACCCCGGGTAGGTCTCGACCCCAGGTAGGCTGGCTACCGGCAATGAGAACGCCATCGCCCAGCTTGCCCATATCTCTTTCGAACACGGCAGAAGGACACGCCCCGCCAAAGCCAAATGCTATCTTGTAGCTAAGATGGGGACCCATACCGAGCCTGACCGCTTCCTTTACGGTCGGCTGCGCACCAGGGTTGATCATGATACCAAGGGCAAGATCGACCTTGTTTTGTCTGAGCCACATAAGCTGGGTGGTCGGTGCTGCAGTGGGTACCAGAGGCACATACTGGATGCCGGCAAACTCATATCCTGCTTTCTTGAGATACGCCTCCATCTCAGGTATCTCAATCGACTTACCCATGGCGTTGTCGGCGGTGAGGTAGGCAACCCTCGGTTTTCTTGTTTCCTTCCAGTTCTCTTTGAACCAATCTGCGATGGCTGCCAGGCTATCGCTATAGATGGGGTAATGGGTGAAGATGGTTCCCGGAGGCTTCAGGAGAAAGGATCCGGCTTGCGAAGCTCACGGCGCCCATATGGTCCTCATTCAGCCTGTCTTTCAGCGCCAGCGCCTGTGGCGACCCGGATACCGTGAAGACCAATATCCCTTTAGCCTTAAGCTCTTCATAGATAGATAATGCCTTAGCCGGCTTGAGCTCATCGTCCCGCCACAGCACCTCGAGGCTTACATCAGCGGGAAATTTCTCACCTCGCCACGGAGCCATACGCTTTGTCTCGTTTACATATTTCGCATAGTCTTCAAAGGCAGCCAGAACCGCTGCAACATTCTCAGCGTAGGCGCCGGTCAGGGCCATGGAGCCACCGATATTAAGTTTTGTCTCAGCTCTTGGGCTGTCTGGAAAAAACAAGGAGACGGCCAGCACAATAATCAGTAAAGCGACTGACGCCAATTTGATCCTGGACATTTTTCTCCTCCTTTTTCGGGCAATACAGGTTTAACCAAAAGGAATGACCGGTACAAGAAGATGAGAATCTTTCTTGCCACCTGTATGAATTACATGATCGCCCCGGTTTACGTTGGCAATGGCCATAGGTGGCTATCTGTCCGGGGTACATGTCAATGTCGCTGCCCTGCACAATGAGCCGAAGCTTCTCGCCCCGCTCGAACAGGGTGCTTGAAGGCCAGATCTCAATGCTCAACCGGAACGATTTCGCCGGGCTTAAGCTTTATTTGCCTTTGGTGCTTGAGGTAGGGCTGATACGGCGTTGATCGCTGCTTATCGAGCTCACGATGAGAGACTCGCAGCCAGCCGAGAGCGACCGGGCCGTCGTCGTGCACCCAGCAGAATGCGAACGGAACAGTTTTCCCGGAGCGATCGATTTTGTGTATCGCTACAAACAGATCCATGTCGTCGCTACCCAGCTGCCTCGACCCATAGCTTCAGTTTCATGTATCCGGTGATCTCGGTCGTTTTGTCAAACTCGAACTCAAACGAGCATTCTGGGATTTGTCGCCTATATCGCTGACGACGTAGCGGGCTTGGGCCTCCTTCTTGGACGACGTTGTGCTCATCTGTCCGATCACTCGCATTGAGGAACAGGTTCGTATATTCGGTGCGCGCCAGCGGCCATTCGTTCTCGCTCCTGAAAGTTCCGACGCCGTATCTGACGCCTCACTCTCCAGCATCACCTGGGCCAGTTCTTGATTTCACTATCAATGCCTTTCAGAAACTTATCGAAGAACTGTCTCTGTCGCTCGAGGTTTTCCTGCTCGTGAAAAGTGTTCCACTTCTTTCTCGCCGTGGACCATGAGCCACTTGTCCTTGGAAGCGATCTGCTTGAAACCTTCGAGCGTGCCGCGCGTATGCAGACCGTGGTCCGACCAGCTCGCCACGATAAACGCAGGAACCGTTATCTTCGACAGATCGGCATTCTTGCTGGCCCAGTAGTCATCAAACAGCGGATGCCTCAGAGCCATCCCCACAAAATCTTCCACCCGGGTGGTCGTATAGGACCACCCGCCATCCCGCAAGCGGGCGAGAAACGCCGTCTCCGGGATGCCTCCGTGGAAGCAAAACTCGCGGTAAAAATCGCTCACCCCCTCCCAGGGATTGATCGCCGCCAGATGTGGCGGATTGAGCGCGGCCACGCGCCACTGGCTCCAGGCAAGGTAGGAGACGCCGTACATACCGACTTTGCCGTTACTCCAGTTTCGGGTACCGGCCCACTCGATCAGCTCAGCGCAATCTCTTGCTTCCTGATCGGTGAAAAACGTGAGGTCTCCTTCTGAATTCCAGGCGCCGCGCGGATCCGGATTGATAATGATATAGCCGTGCGCGCACCAATAAACAGGATCAGCCGCTTCAAAGACGGTATACTCAGAAAGATCATGCCTCACGTCGGCGCTCGGTGCGTATAATGGAGATCTACCATGTTTGCCATACGGGCCCCAGGAAACAAGAACAGGGTATTTCCCTTCTTTCTCGGGCCGAAAGATATCAACGTATATCTTTATGCCATCCGGCATCGTGACCGCGACATCACGCTCGATAATCATTCCTTTTGCCTTTTCAGTACGGGGGTTGAATCCGGGATATTTACCCTGACTAGGCGGATAACCCTGCCAGAAAAGCATTTCAAACTTTTGACCAGCCATAGCCTTCCTCCTTCCTAAGTGTAGGTTGAGCCCTTGTCAGGTGAAGCTTGAGCAACATGCTGAACAGGAGCAAGAATTCAACGTGTACATTTTCACTAAAGGGTGAATCCGTCCTCCTAAGACCAATTGTTTCTATTAGACATAGATACTGTGCCGTGACCCCTTTGTCAAGACATTTTGCGATGACACTCTGTCTCTTTCTTTTGAACATTTCCATCGAGTTATCGCGGGGTAAGGAGCTGTACGAGGAACGTGCTATCTCGGCCCATCTTGACCGTTACCTTTACAACACGATCAGAAGAATCGCCAGATGGAGCCCGCTGGTTTTCCCCGTTTGAGGCGATTGTACCAGTAGCAGAGTGGGTAGAGAATCGCCAGACCAAGCAACCAGAAGGTGTACATAGTGGCCAAACCGGAGCCGGACCTAAAGAGCAGCCCGAGAAGCGCATATACCCAGAGATGGAGGAGATAAAAGAACAATGCTGTCCGCCCGAATATCACCAGCGGATGATAAGGGCTGTGAAGGTGCGGTTCGACCCGATCTCCAGGAGGCTATCAGGAGGAGATTGATGCCGAGGGTGACCGCCAAGAAGGCCAGACTGGGCGGATACTTCACCACATTGAGAAAGCCCATCCAGCCTGAAGGGACGCCATTAAGGTTCCCGAATCCTCCTGCGACCCGGATCACCACAAAAAGGGCCAGCAATCCGAAACCCGCCCAGAGGGCCACCCGCGCAACCCTGTGAGCATGTCGTTGAAGTAATCTCCCGAAGAGCAGCCCGAGCCCCGTCACTCCGAGCCAGGGCACCACGGGGTAGAGCACCAAAAGCATGTTGGTATGTCCCGGAATAAGAAGTACCCTTATCAGGGGTGAATAGACTGCTTGCGTGCGATCCGGACCCGGTATCGCAAACTGCGTGCATAGTACAGCGGCCACGCTCGTCACCGCGACCAGCCATGACGACATCCTCCGCATGAAAGCCCAGAACACCAGAGATCCACCCAGCGAAAATAATACGCCCAGATAGATCATGCCTTCTGTGCCTCCCCCGGGCATCGGGCCGCCCCGGATCACGCGGCATCCGCGTGGACGGACAGGTCGCTCACCATCCACGCAGAATTCTCAACTACCAGTTGTAAAAGCATGAGCAGAAGGCCCCGCATGACAAAAGAACGGGTTATTCGATCTTCTCTCCAGCCGGCGTTACGGCGGGCATCTGCAAAAAACATCATGCCGATCCCCATCAAGAAAAAGAAACCCGGCGCGCACGGGTGCGTGATCCACCGTGTCCAGAACCATAACGCATCGGGATAGACGGGCAAGGGTGTACTCCACAGTTCCCGGGAATGGACCCGGGCGATAAAATAGCTGGCGTGATCAATCGCCATCAGTATCATAATGAGTCCGCGATGTGCGTCCAGAGCGAGGAGGCGTCGGCCCGTGGTATTTGGGGAATCAGTCATCTCATTCATATTGTAACCATCTTGTGAGCACCCGCAAAAGGTGGCTCGTTGCCGATGGAAACGTGACCGATCTCGATTACCGATTACATCCGCGAGATCCGGCGAATGCCGTTAGCAATACGGACCGTTCTGAAAGGCCCTTTTTGCTTGACATAATCATCTTCTCATTGCTACTTTTAGGCTAGTAATCTATCGGGGGTGATGCATGGGACGCAGGTACAGTATGAGGAACAGGGTTTTTACGCTGGCTGTGGTGCTCTTCTCCTTCGTAGCCGTTTTCGCAACCGTCGTTTCGGCCGCGGACTATCCTACGAAACCGATTGAACTTCTTTGCCCGTACACTGCCGGTGCCTCGATAGACATCATGGCCAGACTGATCGCCGATATCGCACCGACGTACATGGGCCAGCCCATTGCTGTGGTCAACAAGCCGGGTGCCGGAGGAAGCCTGGCCGCGGCCGAGGTAATCAGCGCCAAACCGGATGGTTATAAACTTGTTACCCTGGGCCAGGGGTTCTTTGCCATTACTACCAAGACCCAAAAGATACCGTTCGACCCGGATGACCTGGTTCCCATAGCCAATTTCATGGCATGGAGGCTGGCTATGATGGTGCGGGCTGATTCTCCATGGAAGAGCCTCAATGAACTGCTCAACTACGGGAAGAAAAACCCGGGGCAGCTGAACTGGGCTCATTCGGGCCGGGGGACTCCCCCACACATAATCGCGCTCGATATATTCAAGAAGGCGGGCGTCCAGGCGACTGATGTCCCGTACAAAGGCAGTCCCGAAGCTTTGTCGGCCTTGCTGGGCGGTCACATCCATGCGGCAAGCCTTCCCTACGGCACGGTCAGTGACCAGATAAGGGCAGGAAAGGTGCGGCCTCTCGCGTTCTATAGCGAGAAGAGGTACAGCGATCAGCCCAATATACCGTGCATCGTCGAGCTCGGCTTTCCCGATGCAGCAAAGCTGATGACCTATGTCGCTATTTATGCCCACAAGAATACGCCTGAGCATATAAGAACGTATCTTACCGGCGTCTCCAAGAAGATCTACGACGACCCGAGGTTCAAGCGGCTTCCGGAGATAGGCGGGGAAGACCCTCAGTACGGCGGACCGGAATTCGTGAGGCAGACCATCAGGAACGCGGAGGAAGTCGGCGTTCCTATCCTGAAGGAAATAGGCCTCTACGTCGGGAAGTGAGCTTATACCGATTTGCCTTCAAGTGTATACCTTCGTTGTCGCTGCGTCGCTCTCCTCGACGTACTTCCAGTACGCCTGCGTCGGCTCCTCGCTGCCGCCTCGGTCTCCAACTTGAATGCAAATCGGTATTACTTTTTTTCGTCAGCCTTTGGTATTTTCAGCTCCTGGACCATCTTTGCAAGGCGCCTGTTAGCATCCTGCAGATACTTCGTGGTATCAGCGGAGTTCCTGTAGGTGGGCTCAAACTCCAGTCTCGCCACAAGACTAACGAAGTCGGGGTCGGCCATGGCCTGATGGAATGTCTTGTCAAGCTTATCGATGATTGGCTGAGGGGTTGCTTTGGGAGCCGCAAACAAGAAAACAGTTTCATTGAAGTAGTCATAACCCAGCTCTTTCAGGGTCGGCACGTCAGGAAAAGTTTTCACGCGCCTTTCGCCCACGTTAGCGAGCAGCCGCAGCGTTCCATCCTTTATGTACGGCACGCATTCGCCGGATCCCAACTGGACCGATACATGGCCTCCAAGCAGAGCCATAAAAGCAGGCATAGTTCCCTGATAGGGGACGTGCATCCACTTGATGCCTCCTTCCTGCTTTGCAATATACTCCATGGCCATGTGCATGGGCGATCCGACGCCTAAAGTGCTGTAGCTCACCTTGCCGGGATTCTTCTTGGCGTAGTCAATAAGTTCCTTGAGCGTTTTCCAGGGCGAATCTGACTTTACCACAAGTGAAGTCAGAACCGGTGCGGCGAAATGCATTATGGGTGTGACGTCGTCCCATTTATAGGGAACGGTATTGAATAGCGGAACTCTCACGAGGGCCGTGCTCGAAGAGCCGAGCAGACTGTAGCCATCCGGCGGCTTCTTCGCGCCCAGTGTCACAGCCACTGCGCCGCTGCCACCGCCGTTATTAGTCGGGATAAAGGGCTGACCCAGGATCTTCTCGGCTTTGGCGGCGAGGAGCCGCTCTGTAAGATCACCGGAGGCGCCTGGGGCATAGCCGATGAGGAGGTCGATCGGCTTCGTGGGATAGGCTGGTTGGCTCCAGAGGGAGCCTGCCAGCGTTACAGTGAAGACAGCATCCAAGCAGCGCTGCGAAAAGTCTTGCCTTGCATCTTTCTGCTCTCATAAAACACCTCGTATCGTTCCGAGCAGACTGAGAAACCGTCCAATCATTTCTTTTCATCCTCTCTGGGTATCTTCAGACTCGCGGATCAGCTTCCCGATGCGGACGTAAGCATCCTCCAGGTACTTCCTGGTGTCAGCAGAGTTCCTATACGACGGCTCCATCTCCAGCTTCGCCAGCAAACCATTGAAGTCAGGATCGGCCATACTCTTGTGAAATGCATTGTCGAGCTTATCGATAATAGGTTGAGGCGTTCCCTTGGGAGCTGCAAACATGAAAACGGTTTCGTTGAAGGTGTCATAGCCGAGCTCTCTCAAGGTCGGGACATCCGGGAAGGTCTTGACACGTTTTTCGCTTATGGTTGCGAGCAGCCTGACCTTGCCCTCCTTTATGTAGGGGACACATTCGGCGGCTCCCGCCTGGGCTGTCACGTGGTTCCCGAGGAGGGCCATGAACGCAGGCATCGTGCCGGGATAGGGAACGTGTGTCCACTTGATCCCTTCCTGTTTCGCAATATACTCCATGCCCATATGCATGGGCGATCCGACGCCCGTGGTGCTGTACGTCACCTTGCCGGGATTCTTCCTTGCGTACTCAACGAGATCCTTCACGGTCTTGAAGGGTGAATCCGACCGCACCACAAGGGACGTCAGAATCGGCGTGGCGAAGTGCATGATCGGTGTGAGGTCATCCCATTTGTAGGGAACGGTTCTGAATTGCGGAATCCTCACGAGGCCGGTACTTGCGCAGCCGGCAAGAAAATAGCCATCCGGCGGCTTTGTAGCAACAATGGCCACTGCCACGGAACTACCGCCTCCGCCATTATTGGTGATAACCATGGGCTGGCCCAGAATCTTCTCAGCCTTGCCCACGAGAAAGCGCTCGGAAACATCCACAATCCCACCGGGCGCATAGCCGATGAGCACGTCGATCTGCTTCGTCGGATAGGCGGGTTGGCCCCAGAGGGAGCCTGCCAGTGTGATGGACAAGAGACATCCAAGTACCAGTGCATAACGTTTTGCTTTACGTCCGGCCGTTCTCATCAAACACCTCTCATACTATAAATCAGTTTGGCACTCCGCAGGTTTTTACACAGGATGAAATAGTATGTCAATAGGTTTCTTGCCGCCCAACCAGCTCGCTTCAACCAATTAAACTAATAAAACTAATAACCAACAAGATTGAGACTAGGAGCTTCATCCGGGCCCAGTTTTTGGCTCGCCAGCCTGATAATCATCTCGGCGGCTGCGGGAAAGCCGACAGCACTCGAATCGATACACAGGTGATAGTTCCGGGCGTCCGCCCAATTGACGCCGACCATGTCCCGCACGAACTTGCTTCTTCTACGGTCCGACTCCTCCACTTGGGCCCTGACTCCCGCGATGTCTGCCGCATGCTGCACCTGCATCACGCGCTGGACTCGAAACTCGATGGGAGCGTGAACAAATACGCGAATCACTCCCGGCCGTTCTCGCAGGACATGGAATCCGGCCCGTCCGGCGATGACGGCACTGTACCGGTCCACAATCTCATTCATAATCCTCGACTCCAGGGTAAAGAGATCCTTGTCATAGACAGGCCGGCTCAGAGGGGGCACGTAGGCTGCCTCCGGCGTCCCGAAGGAGAATGCTCTGACAAGATTATCGATGAGGCCGCACGACCTTTCATCATGGTCTTCGAGGACGCTCGCGTCAGTCCCGAGGCGCGTTGCCGCTTCGTGCAGGATTTCGCGATCTATGTACTTAAAGCCCAGCTCTTTTGCCACGAGGTGGCCTATATACGAGCCGCCGCTTCCCATCTGTTTCGATACAGTGATCGCGATACGCGGTTCTTCTCCCATGCGCACCTCCCCCGATTATCCGTCATTCAGCAACCACGTGCACGCCGGCGGCCCTGTGCGGGTCCTTGACAAGAAGAACCAGGGGCATTGAGAAAAAAAAGAGGGCCGCGATAAGGAAAAATACATGGTTATAGGATAGCATGCTCGCCTGTCTCATCACCATATCTTCCAGCAGTTTCAAGGCCCCGGTTTCCGCTGTAGTTGGATCGATCCCGCTGGATGAGAGCAATGAAGAAAAAGCGCGCACTGTTTGAGCTGTAGTATCGCTGAAGAGGGTCACGTGTTCGGTGAGCATTGCCCTGTTCCAGGTTTCTCCCCGAGTCAATATTGTGGCTGACAAAGCAATGCCCACGCTGCCGAAGACCTGTCGAACGACGTTGTAGAGTCCGGAAGCAGCGGTCATGGAGGGCTTGTCAATGGTGGAGAGCACCGCTGTGCTCAGCGAGACAAATATGAAACCAAACCCGATACCCTGCAAAAACTGAGGAAAGAACATATCCCAATAGCCGACGTTGAGCGACATACGTGAAAGCTCATAAAATGAGACGGCATTGAGGAGCAGCCCTGTCCCGACCAGGAGCTTGGGCCCCGCCCTGTTATACAATCTACCGCCGAGCGGCATCGAAACGGCCATGGCAAGGCTGCGCGGCATGAGAATAAGCCCGGCGTTGTACGCGGGGTAGTGAAGGAGCTGCTGCAAGAAGAGCGGCAGGATAAAGATGCTGCTGAAAAGGCCCAGGCCGAGGATACCGCCGAGAAAGGTCCCCGACGTGAAGTTGACGTTCTTCAGGATGCGCAGATTAACGGCAGGCCGGTCCGTGGTTAACTCCCGCCATACAAACAGGGCAAGTCCGATGCATGTGGCAATGGCGAGGTACCTGATGAGGTTTGACGAAAACCAGTCTTTCTGATCACCCCTCTCAAGCATGATCTGGAGCGCGCCTAAGCCCACAGACATGAAAAAAAGGCCGGCAAAATCCAGTTTGCCTCTCTCGCGGACGAGATACGGCGGATCCTTGATAAACTGCATGATCAGGAGGATATTGAGGACACCGACGGGAACGTTGATGTAGAAGATCCAGCGCCATGAATAACTGTCCGTAAGCCATCCTCCGAGGGTGGGTCCGAAGGCCGGACCCAGGATGGTACCAAGCCCATAGATGCCCATTGCCATGCCCTGTTCATCATGGGGGAAGGTCTCTCTCAGCAGCGCCTGTGACATCGGTATAAGCGTGCCGCCGCCCATACCCTGAATAATACGGAAGACGACGATTGATGTCAGGTCCCATGCTATTCCGCACAGCATGGAAGCTCCTGTAAAGAGCAGGACGGAAAGAATATAGAACCGCTTGCGTCCGAACCGCGAACTTAAGAGCCCGATGATGGGCATGATGATGACGGTCGAGAGCAGGTACCCTGTCGCGACCCAGGTGATCTCCTCGACCGAGGCCCCGAGCGATCCGCGCATGTGGGGCAGCGCTACGTTAACGATGCTGATGTCGAGCGCAGCCATGATGGTGCCGGTCATCACCGTCACGGTAACCATCCATTTATGCGCCTTGTGCCGCTCGTCCATGCAGGATGATCTACTTTCTTGACAGCTTAGGACCGGTCCGGCGGCTCACGTCCACGGTGGGAATAACGGAGAGGCCGGGCCATAAGGGATGGGCCGGGTCAAACGGGGATTCCAAAACGATCTTTACCGGAAGGCGCTGCACGACTTTAACAAAATTGCCTGTAGCATTCTCCGGAGGGAGTAAGCTGAAGACGGCACCGGTCCCGGGCTGCAGGCTGTCAACGTGCCCTTTGAAGGTGACCCCCGGGTAAGCATCTGCTTCTATTTCCACGGGCTGTCCCACGGCCATTTTTTCTATTTGTGTTTCTTTAAAATTGGCAATGATCCACGAATCCTCTTTCACGATCGAAAGGAGAGGCTGTCCGGGCTGCACGTATTTTCCCGGATCAACGTTCTTCCGCGCGATTCTTCCAGACATAGGCGCCACCACGACCGTTCTCTTCAAGTCAAGCTGGGCCTGACCCTGCGATGCCTCCGCCTCTTTGATTCTGAACTCCTGTGTCGTCAATCGGGCCTGTAGAGCCTCCACCGAGGCCTCCGCTTCGGCGACAGCTGCTGCTGCCGCCTCCCGGCGAGCGTGCGCGACCTGCGAGCGGGATTCAACCTGGTCGTACTGAGTCGCCGAAACCGCTTCCTTTTTGAACAGCCCATCGTAACGATTCAACTCTTTATTTGCCAGATTCTCCTCGGCATGAGCGGCCTCCAGGTTAGCCTGTGCCTGCAGCAGTGCCTTCTTCTTTGCCGCTATAGAAGCATGTAATTCGCGATCTTCTGCGGTCAACCGCGACACTGTTCCCTTTTTCTCAGTCAGCGTATGGAGATAATCTTCAGGAAAGATCTCGCATAGTTGCGCTCCTGCCGCGACAGACTGGTTGTCGTCGAAATAGATGCTCACCACCCTTCCTCTCACTTCCGCCGAAACGGGAACTATTATGCCCGCAACGTAAGCGTCATCCGTACTTTCGTGGGAAAGCGAGTGAATGAAGCGAAAGACCCCGTAAATGCACGCTACAACGATTGCCAGCCCTATCACTCCCCTGAACGCCCATTTTTTCATACCGCTTCTTCCATTTCCGGATTGCTGTTCTATTTTAGATTCTTTCATGGCCTGCTCTGAAAATGTTGTTCTCACGTCTTTGGTTCAGTTTTTTCCACCTCAACCTTAACCTTGCGTTGCTAACCTTTCCTCAAGGTTCTTCACGATCTGGCCAAGCATCTTCCGCATCGTCCGGAGATCTTCTTGCGTAAGCCCCTTGAAGGTCAATTTCCGGTGATTCAGGACAATCGGAGCCAGCACTTGCTGAGTGGCACGACCGGCCTTAGTCAGATAAACACGGTAGACACGCTTGTCGGCTTCGTCGGGCCGCCGTTCGACATATCCCCTTTTTTCGAGGAGGTTGAGGATGCGTGTTATGTTGTGACGATCCTTCAGCATCTTTTCGCCAAGCCGGGCCTGATTCATGCCTTCCTCTTCCCTCAGGCGGGCCAGCACGCCCCACTGTTCAGGCGTCACGTCATAACCCGCAGCCTGGAACGCCCTCCGCAGGGCGTTGATCCCCTGGATATGCACACGGTAGACCGAGAATCCGAGGGACTCATCCAGGGAATAGGATTTTGCTTTCATCGCGCTCCGGAGTGGCTTGCAACCGCTTGATCAATAAAGTTGTCATGACAATGTTGTCACGACAATCAATAGTACATCTGACGGCAGCAGCTGTCAAGCACGAGTTGCCTGGACATTAGACGGTAGACGTCAGACATCGGACTGAAGCTGCAAAAGCTCTCTATTATGACGTCCGGAGTCTAAAGTCTGAAGTCGGATGTCCCAATTACGATTTCATTTCATAAACAGACCCGGCAGCCACAGGGAGAGCTGCGGAATAAAAAGAACGAGCAGGTTGCAGAGAACCAGCCCGGCGAGGAACGGATAGATACCTTTGTAGACGGTGCCGAGGGGAACCTTTGCAATGCCTGCTACAACGAAGACATTTACTGCCATGGGCGGGAGGATGATCCCCATCATCATAGTAACGGAGAGTATCATGCCAAACCAGACCGGATCATACCCGAGCTTCAGAACGATGGGAAGAAAAATAGGCGTTGCAAGAATGAAGAATGCCATGTCCTCGATAAACGATCCTCCGATGAGGTACACGAGGAGAATGATCATGATAATGACGCTCCGGTGAACCGGCAGTGTCGACAGCCAGTCTGCCACCAGGAAAGGCATCTTCGTAACGGCAAAAAAATGGCCGAGCACCGTTGCCCCCGCGATCAGCACGAGTACCATGCAGCCAATCTTTACGGAGTCCTTGAGCGACGCTATAAAGCGTTTTAAATCCATATCCCCCTTTGCAACCACGAGCGCGAGGACCGCGAACGCACCCACGCTGCCGGCTTCGGTCGGTGAAAAGAATCCCCACATCAGGCCGCCGACGACGAGCACAAAAATGGCAAGAACCCATGCTACGGGCGGAAGCGCAATAAATCTCTGCTTCCACGTTGAGCGCTCGCCCTTAGGTCCCAGTTTTGGATTTATCTTGCACCAGAAGAAGAGGGTGAGCGCAAAGGTGAAGGCGATGATAAGACCCGGAATAATGCCGGCCAGAAACAACTTGCCGATTGACGTATCCGTGATAAGGCCGTAGATGACCAACCCCACACTGGGAGGCATAATACCACCCAGTGTTCCCACAGTGGCAACGGTTCCGCATGAGAGCCTCTTATCGTAACCGTATCGATCCATTTCAGGGATGGCGATCGTGGCAAAGGTGGCAGAGGTCGCCACGGCAGAGCCGCATATGGCTTTAAAGGCTGTGGCGGCCACGACTGTCGCAATAGCGAGCCCGCCCGACACGTGTCCGACGCATTTATAGCCCAGGTCGTAAAGGCTCTTGGAGACTCCCGCGCTTGCCCCTATCTGCCCCATAAGGACAAAGAGGGGTATGACGATGAGGCTATACGATGAGAAGACGGTATAGAAATCCATGGCCACCAGGTCCAGAGCCGCCCGAACGTTTACGATAGCGGCAAACCCCAGGAAGCCCGTTATGGCCATGGCAAAGCCGATTTCAACCCCCCAGATGAAGAGCGCAAAGAGCAATAGAATAACCAGCACGGCGATGATTTCCAGGCTCATTGCTCTGCCTCCTTTGACGGCTGCATGAGGTCGAAGAGGAGAACGAGGCACTCGACAAAGCAGCAGGCGCCAACACCGTAGGCAACCGGGAACTCCGGTATTTCCAGAATGGGCGATGTCTGTTTAACCTCAAGGAGATGATTCCCTATGCGCACGATGTTCCAGCCGATGATGGCGAAGGTGGCGATCCCTACACATCGTGTGGTCAGGTGCATCAGCCTCTGCCACTTTTGGGATAGCTTGACACTGAGAAATTCCATCACCACATGCCCCTTCTCCAAAGATGTCTGGGGCAGAGCGAATCCTATGACGATCGCAGCGAGGAAGACGACGATTTCAAAGGTAAAATCGATGGGGCTTCCGAATTTCCTCAAGGTCACATCGAGGACGGTCAGGCCTACGATGGCGGCGAGCGCTGCGCAGGAGATCCAGTACATGACCCGGCTCACAGCTTTTACTGCGACAAAAAGGCTTTTCATAGGCTCTTATGCATACTTACTTGGAATATTTCTCCACAAGAGACATGGCTTCCTCAAAGACTTTTTTTCCGGGCAACCCCTTTTTCTCCATGTCGGCCACCCACGCTTCGCTGACAGGCTTGGCCTTTTCCATCCAGGCTTTTCTTTCAGCGGGCGGCAACTGGTAAATCTCGGAATTCGCCTTTTTCGCTTCCTCCAGAGCCACCTGAGCAGCCTTATCAAAAGCGTCTCCACTCTTCTCCGCCATCCTGACCCCTGTGAGCTCATCCATGATCTTCTGGTCTCCTGGTGACAGGCTGTTCCAGGTGTTCGGGTTCATCACGAGACCGCTTGTCATGACATAGAGGTTGGCAATGGTGTGATGCTTTATCACCTCTCCGAGCTTGAAATCCTTGACGGCGGAAAACGGCAAAAGCGCGCCGTCGGCCATGCCTTTTTGAAGCGCATCGTACAGCTCAGGGATGGGAATGGTGAGGGGCGAGCCGCCCAGCGCCCTGAGAACCGACGTCTGCACAGGTCCGGGACTCCTCAACCGCATCCCCTTCAGGTCGGAGAGCACCTTGACTGTCTTCTTTGTCGCATGGACCTGCCCCGGTTCACTCGTCTGAAGCATGAGCATTTTGACGCCAGGGTAGTCCTGCTTCATATATTTTTCGTAAAGCTCCCACAAGATGCGACTCCCGATTTTGCCCGAGGGGACGCCGGTGGGAAGCTCCATCACCTGTGCCAGGGGAAATCGACCCGGGGTGTAGCCGTGGATAAAAACAGAAATGTCCGAAATGCCCCGGACAGCCATGTCGTACTGGTCTTTTGCCTTTCCCAGCGCTTCGTTCGGATAAAAGGTGATTTTGACCCTCCCCTGCGTGCGCTGCTCCAGCTCCTTTGCAAATGGCCCGTAGATCTCGACGACCATCGAATGCTGCATCGAGTTCCACATGGCAAATTTCAACTCAATCGGTTTTTGCTCAGCAGCCAAAGAAGGCCTCGGGCTCGCGAGCAAAAGAAGCAGGAACACCAATACGGTTATTGCCAACAAACTCCTTTTCATAGTCCCCTCCCCTTAAACGTAGTATCGTTTTGTCCCGGTCCATGAACCGCCGGGGCTCATTGCCTCCCTGTTTACGGCTCAATGGGTATCTTCCTGAATCTAAACCGTGCTCCATCGTCCTTGCGGATAGCCAGAAAGCAGAGCCAGTTTTTGTCATCCTGTTCAGGATAGTCGGCTCGGGCGAAGCCAAATGGGATCATCCGGGTTTCCGTTCTCTCCAGCGACGACCGGAGTATCAGCTCAGCGTTATCTATAATCGATTTTACATCAAGGGCACGGCCAAGCTCGTGGGGATTCTCGGCTTTCAAAGGAGCCGCCTTGGCATCCTCCAGGCGCACTATGGCCCGCTCCAGCAGGCCCCTGCTCCGTACAGCTCCGCAATAAAAGTCCATCAGGTTCTGAACGTGCAGTTCCACCTCCTTCCAGTAAAACCCCAGATCTCGACCGAGTATTGCCGAACAGCTCTCTTTTCTCGATTTTACTGTATCTCCGGAAGCAGGCAAGAACGACTTCTGGGCTTTGGCTCTCTTGGCTGCCATTTCTCCGGCATACCAGCCCTGGGTGATAGCCCCCGGACCCGCCTGCCATGGGAGTCCGCCTACTTCATCTCCTGCCGCAAACAGGTTCCCGATATCGGTCTCCAGGTCTTTATCCACCCATATCCCTTTCGCGGCCGTGCCTGCAAATTCCCGAGGCCAGTAGCCCGCATACTCCTGTGGGTTCTTTCTTAGATCCGCACCCTCCTCATCTTTAAAATAGCGCATGAACTGGGTGCCCTTGCCCTCGTTCTTGATCGACCACTCGATGTACGCTTTCTCGTAATCGGTGGCTTCACTGAAGTCGAGGTAGAAAGGCCCCTCCCCTCTCTTGACCCTCACCCGATGGGACCGGCTTTCTGGGCGCCAAGATGGAGCTTCATACCGCTCTTTTCCAGCCATTCTTCTCTGACTTCTTCGGACTCCATTTTTCTTTCCCGAGGGAATCCCAATCATAAAACCGTGTCCGGGGAACGATCACATTTCCTTCTCCGTCGATGATGCGCGCCGCAGGTTGGACCGTGTTTCGCGGATCACCGTAGTTTGGATTGTAGTTACCGGCCGCCGCAGCGATATTCTGCCCGCGCGAGAAACTCGGCATTTATGATGGGCAGACCGGCCCGCACTGCCATTGAGGTGCCGTCTCCGCTCATGGAAGAGGGTATTCTTGTGTTGAAATCGAAGCCGGTGGGATTGCGTGTCAAACGGTTTGATCTTCCGCTCGACAGGACCACGGCTTTGGCCCTGAACAGATAAATGTCGGCCGTACGCGTATTGACGCCGACAGCGCCTGCTATGTGGCCGTCAACCGTAACGAGATCGGTCATCTGTACCCGGTTGATAATGGTGACCCCCCGTCTTCGTGCTTCCTTCGTTAAGGTCGGCTTCAAAGGCACGCCATCGAAATTGAATGCTGCAGGCACACTGTGAAACTGATCGACTACCCTGAACTTGCCCGGGGCTTTGCTATCCTCGTACCTGAATTTGATGCCGAGCCGCTCCAGGTCCAGCACGCGTTGATACATCGTGCCTGCCACCAGCATAAAGAGGTCTTTCCTGAAAAAGCCAAAAGCCGTGCCCTGGCGATGATCTTCCGCCATCTCCTCAAGGGTGTAGCCCATCTTCTCGTGTATCTCGGGAATGTAGGACCAGAGATGATCTATCCCGGAAGCAGCGCAACCGCTTCTTAAGGTATTCGACTTGTCCACCAGTGTCACCCGCAACCCGTTTCCTTCGCTCGCCTTGATCGCGGCCATACATCCGGCCAAACCTCCGCCGATCACCAGCACGTCGGTCTCGTGCTCAATCACCTTCAGATCTGCCATAATCACTCTCCTCTGCATCACCGTAATGAAAGTCCGCCCGTACGTCAGCGCCGCAAGAGCGAGCCTCTCATCTGGAATGGGGTCACAATGCGAATAGCGCCCTGATCTTTTTTCGGGCAATCCGTCACGCACGCCCCGCAGAACCAGCATTCCTCGGGATACTTCACGATCGGCGGCTTGCCCTTCTCCGGATTGGGAACGAACGCGTCGCACATGCAGACTTCCACGCAAGTGTTGCAGCCATTGCAGGCTTTGCCATCAAAGTAGATATGTTTGAAAGCCATCTGGTCATAACCTCCTTACGTTAATCTCACGGTATTGGGCGATTCTGTCATGGACGTTCTTCGTTGTCAACAACAACAAAAAAGAACAAAGAAACGAAGCGGCCCCGTATAGATGATCTTCCCGGCTCTCACTTGTCGACGGGTAGCTTGGCAAACGTAAAGGTCCCGTCCCCCTCACGTCTCACGGCCAGGAAACAGAGCCAGTTCTTGTCATCCTGTTCAGGGTATTCGGTCCTGCGGAATTCGAACGAAGCCCGGCTCTCCTTGCGCTCAATCGAAGAGCGGATCACGAGCTCTGCATTGTCCATGATCGACTGCACTTCAAGCGTACGGGCAAGCTCGTGCGTGTTCTCCGCCTTCATGGGTGCACGTCTGGCATAATCGAGCCGTTCAAGACCACGCTTGAGAAGCGCCTCGCCGCGTATCTCCCCGCAGTAAAAATCGACCAGGTTCTGCACATAGATCTCGATCTCTTTCCAATGGAAACCCCGGTCTCGGTTCAACACCTGCTGGCACATATCCCTGCGGGCTTTGAGCGCATCCCTACCGGTCTCTAGGAGGCTCTTCTGCTCTCTGGCGCGCATCGCTGCCATCTCTCCCGCATGCCATCCCATGGTAAATGCGCCGGGCGATGCGGCCCACGGCATTCCGCCCACCTCGTCCCCCGCGCCGAAAAGATTTTTTATCTCTGTCTCCAGATCCCTATTCACCCATAGCCCCTTCGCTGCCGTACCCGAAAGCTCCCGGGCAGCCCAACCGCTGTATTCCTGAGCGTTCCGCTTAAGGTTCAAACCTTCCTCGTCTTCGAAGTAGCGCATGAACTGCGTTCCTTTACCTTCGTTCCTGATCGACCAGGCGATGTACTCCGCCTCGTAGTCCGTTGCCTCACTGAAATCAAGGTAGAAGGGGCCTTCTCCCTGGGCAGTTCTCCTCATGAGGCTGCCGCGGCCGCTCTTTACCGCCTTCTGTGCTGCAATCCATTCTTTTCTTCGTTCCGCCGCATCGACCTTTTCCTTGCCCAGTCCTTTCCCAGTCGTAGAACCGGGTTCTCGGCACGATGACGTTCCCCGCTTCATCGATGATACGGCCTGCCGGCTGGGTGGTGTTCCGCGGGTCTCCGTAGTTGGGGTAATAGTTGCCGGCGGCTATCATACGTCTTCCCCCCAGAAACTCGATATTGATGATGGGCAGCCCGACCCTTATTGCCATTGAGGTACCGTCTCCCGTCAGCGTGGAAGGCAGGCGCGTGTTGAAGTGGAGGCCTGTGAGGTTCGTGGAGAGCCTGTTCGATCTCCCGCTCGCAAGGACCAGGGTCTTTGTCCTGAAAAAATAGACGTCACCTGTTCGTGTCCCCACGCCAACGGCACCGGAAACCTGGCCATCTGTCACGATCAGGTCGGTCATCTGGACCCGGTTGATAATCCTTACACCTCTTTTCTTCACCTCAGCCGTCAGTTTTGCCTTCAGGGGTTTCCCATCAAAGTTGAACGCGGCAGGTACACTGTGAAACTGGTCGACTATCCGGAACTTGCCGGGGGCCTTGCTATCCTCGTACCTGAAGTTGAGGCCGAACCGCTCCAGGTCGAGGACACGTTCGTACATCGTGCCGGCGACCAGCATAAAAAGGTCTCTGCGGAAAAAACCGGACGCGATCCCCTGGCGGTGATCTTCCGCCATGTCCTCAAGTGTGTAGCCCATCGGCTCATGCACGGGAGGAATATAGGACCATATATGGTCTATGCCTGATGCAGTGCAGCCGCTAGCAACAGTATTGGACTTGTCCACCAAGGTGACCGTGACATCCTTGTTCTCCGCTGCCTTGATTGCGGCCATGCAGCCTGCGGCGCCGCCGCCAATGATTAACACATCCGTTTCGAGGGTCACTGTTTTAAGTGCTGTCATGCCTCTTCTCCTTATTTTCCAAGCCTTATCCCAGGTGTACGCTGCCCTCTACATTTTGAACGCGCCTCTCATCGGAAATGGTGTGACGATCTCGATCGCGCCTTTTTCTCCTTGCGGACAATGGGTCACGCAGCAGCCACAAAACCAGCATTCATCCGGGTAAAGCTCGACAGGCGGCTTCCCTTTTTCAGGGTTGGGTGCCAGTTTATCACACATGCAGACATCAACACAGGTGTTGCAGCCCGTGCAAACATGCTCGTTGAAGTAGATCGTTTTGAAGGCCATCCCATTCCTCCTTTCAACGTGTTTCAGCGCTCATCATGTCAATTGCAAAAGATATTGTCAAGAAAAAAGGGGGGGGAGTCATACCAATTTGCATTCAAGCGGAGACCGAGGCGGCAGCGAGGAGCCGACGCAGGCGTACCTGGGGGTACGTCGAGGAGAGCGACGCAGCGACAACGAAGGTATACACTTGAAGGCGAATTGGTATTATAGCTGGCCGGCTTGCTCTTGCCTATACCACTCCAGAAGGCTGTCCAGGGTGATTTCCTCACCTGGTTCTACCTGAACGAACTCCTCATCCCAGGGTCCAGTGAGCAGCTTATGGAAGAGCCTCTGAGAGCCTTCGACCACCTTGTGACAAAGGCCAAGCGTAGCCGCGAGCTCTTCTGTTTTGGGTCGGAGTGGCGCGATATCGTAGGCCCCTGTATCGATCAGGGTGAGGTGCTGGTAATTCTTGAGTATAGCCCGCATGACTCTATGTGCGCGCTCCGGGCCGAATTTCCTGACGGAGTAAGCGTATTCATCCGCAAGATTGTTCTCAGACTCGAGCCAGCCCCTCGTGAGGTAATAGCTGCATGTTTCCTTGGAGAGTTTTCTTCTCCTTTCCGTCGAGCCGAGGAGCAACGATATGCAGTCCTCCGTCTTGGGGAAGACGAGACGAGCCGTCTCCGACTTTATTCCAACCAGCGCATTCCCGCAATAGCCAAAGCCGAGTAGAATTGTCGACACGTTACTTACCCTGGAAATAGCTCCCTGAATCTGTTCCTTCAACTTCTCCGGTTTGGTGTGGAGCTTCGAATCGATCCAGAGAACCGGATGAGTAACACCCGTGGCCTTGATGGCCAGATTAAGCTCATCTGCAATCGTGTTACAGGCTATAATGATTGTACTCATTTCGAGCAACTGCCGCCGGCTCCGGCCTAAGCCTCTTCCTCCTTGTAAACTCGCGCTGTGATATCTTCCAGGGAGGCCCGTATATCTTTATTTTCGTACACAATGCGATAAAGCTCTTCGGTAATGGGCATCTCTATGGCGCGCGCCTTTGAGAGCCGGTAGGCTGCATCGACCGTGTAGTAACCCTCAACCACGGCCTTCTGACTACCGACTATCTCCATGGCTTTTTTGCCCTGAGCCAGATCTACGCCGAATTGACGGTTTCGACTCAAAGGGCCGGTGCAGGTGAGCACCAGGTCGCCCAGACCGGAGAGCCCCATGAAGGTCGCGTCCCTGGCACCGAGCGCTTTTCCCAATCGCCGTATCTCCGCGAGTGCCCGGGTCACATAGGCTGCCTGAGTATTGGCACCGAGGCTCAGGCCTTCGATCATGCCTGCACCGATGGCCATAACGTTTTTCAGCGCCCCTCCCAGCTCAACACCTACGACATCCTCGCTTGTGTACACCCTTAGTCTCTCGTTGTGCAGCATCTCCTGAAAATATCCGGAGACCTCTTTGCTCCTGGAGGCAATCACTACTGCTGTGAAAACGCCCTTTGCAACCTCTCTTGCGAATGATGGTCCGGATAGGACGGCAACGCCGGCTTCTTCTCCGACGATCTCGAAAGCCACCTGGCTCATCCTCAGAAAGGTTTCGGTCTCGAGCCCCTTGCTGAGGATAAGGATCTTTTTCCCGGACAGGTGAGGCGCTGCCTGTTGCAGGGTGGATCGCAAAGCAAAGGAGGGGGTTGCCAGGATGATATTGTCGGAGGCTGTGACGGCTTGCTCCAGGGAACTGATACACTCGATGGCGTCAGGAATGCGCGCGCCCGGAAGATAATAGCTATTCTCGCCTGTCCGCCTGATTATTTCGCAGAGTTCCGGCTCGTAAAGCCAGAGGAGCGCTTTAGCGCCCTTTCGGGCCAGGTGGATCGCACATGCAGTGCCCCAGGCACCGCCACCGATCACCGATACGCGCATCATACCAACTTGCCTTCATTCGTAGACCCGTGTTTGGACACGGGTGCCCCTCTTCCGGGTATCAATCCTCACCGATCAAGCCCACGCCCCGAATTTTTTCGTCGCCTGGAAGGTCCATTACTTTGACGCCGAGCCCGCCCCTGTGGTGCTCGGTTACGGTCTCCAGGTTGAACCTTATGGTCCTGCCGGAGTCCGTGACCAGGATGAACTCATCCTTCGGCCCTACCCGTTTCACCCGCACAACGTCCCCGTTCTTGGCGCCGCATTTTATGTTGATTATACCTGTGCCGCCCCTCGCCTGAAGTCTGTACCTGGAACAGGCGACCAGTTTTCCGTACCCTTTCTCGGTGACGGTAAAGAGCCAGCATGATGCATCGACGACCTCGGCCGACGCAACTTCGTCGTCCTTCCGCAGGCGAATGCCGCGCACCCCGTAAGCGGTTCTCCCCATGGGTCGTATCTGCTCCTCGTTGAACCGGATGGCCATCCCTTTCTTCGTGGCAAGAGATATCTCGTGTTTTGGCTCCACGGGAAGCACATCAATCAGGTCATCATCTTCCGGCAGAAAGATCACCTTTATCCCGGAAAATCTTACGTTCTTGAGCGCGGAGAGACTGATCTTTTTGACGTGCCCCTTCTTCGTTACGAGGAAAAGATATTTGTCCTCGGGGAAGTCCTTCACGTGGGTGACGGCTGTGATACGCTCGTCAGCATCGGTCCTGACGACGTGCGCCAGCTGTTTGCCCTTGGAAGAGAGGGGCGCTTCAGGGATCGTATGCACCTTCCGCACATATGCCTTCCCCTTGCTCGTAAAGAAAATAATGTATGAATGGGTTGAGGCAATGTAGAGATGATCCACGAAATCGTCTTCCTTGACGATGATACCCTGCCTACCTTTGCCCCCGCGAAGCTGCTGCTTGTACTGGTCGAGCGATGTTCGCTTGATGTAGCCCCCGTATGTGAGGGTGACGACTACCTCTTCCTCTTTGATCATGTCTTCGATAGTGATCTCGGGCAGCTGATCGACTATTTCGGTGAGCCTATCGTCCCCATATTTTTCTCTTACCTCCGTCAGTTCGTCTTTGATAAGCTTCATAAGCAGCGGCTCATTCTGCAGTATCTCTTGCAGCCGCTTTATCTCAGCTACGGTTGCCTTGTGCTCGTCGAGAACCTTGTTTCGCTCCAGGGAAGTCAGACGGGCGAGCCGCATATCCAGAATGCTCTGGGCCTGTTTCTCCGAGAACTGAAAGCGGGCGATGAGTGCGTTTCTCGCTTCTTCCGTGTTCTTGGCTTTCCTGATGATTGAAACGACCTCGTCGATATGCTCCAGCGCTATTTTAAGCCCTTCGAGGATATGGAGCCGATCCTCGGCCTTTCCCAGCTCGAACACAGACCTCTTCGTCACCACTTCTTTTCTGAAATTGACGAAGTGCTGAATCATCTCTTTGAGGTTGAGGAGCTTCGGCTCGTTGTTGACGATCGCGAGGAACATGATGCCGAACGTGGTTTGCATTTGCGTATGCTTGTAGAGCTTATTCAGGATAGGCATGGCATATTCATTCCGCTTCAGCTCTATCACGACCCGGATGCCTTCCCTTGACGACTCGTCCCGTATTGTGGCTACACCCTCGATCTTCTTCTCATTCACGAGATCCACAATTGTTTCGATAAGGCGGGCCTTGTTCACCTGGTAGGGGAGCTGCGTGATGATGATGGATTCCCTGTCGTCCTTCTTGCCCTTTTCGATGTTTGCTGTTGCGCGAAGGAGTACGTGACCCCTCCCGGTCTCGTACGCATCTTTTATTCCGTCCCGGCCATAGATGATGGCCTCGGTGGGAAAGTCGGGCCCGGGAACATAGCGCATAATCTCGGCTATCGTGATGTCCGGGTCGTCTATGTAAGCTATCGTCCCATCGATCACCTCTCTCAGGTTGTGCGGGGGGATATTCGTTGCCATGCCAACCGCGATCCCGGATGACCCATTGATGAGAAGGCTGGGGATTCTCGATGGCATCACAACGGGTTCCTGCAAGGATTCATCGTAATTTGGCCTGAACAATACGGTCTCTTTTTCTATGTCCTTCAGGATTTCCTCAGCGATCCTGGAGAGCCTGACTTCCGTGTACCGCATGGCTGCGGGCGGGTCACCGTCGATGGAGCCGAAATTGCCCTGCCCGTCAACCAGTGGATAGCGCATCGAAAAGTCCTGGGCCATCCGGGCGATGGCATCATAAACAGCCTGATCTCCATGAGGGTGAAACTTACCGATCACATCCCCGACAATCCTGGCGGATTTTTTATAGGGCTTGTCATGGGTATTGTTCAGCTCATACATCGCATAGAGGATCCGTCTGTGGACGGGCTTGAGCCCGTCTCTCGCGTCAGGCAGGGCCCTGCCTATGATGGTACTCATCGCATAATCGAGATAGGACCGCCTCATCTCATCTTCTATGGGTATAACGACCGCTGTCGGGGTCATCATGGGCCTCCTTGGTAATGATAAAGAGTTAAAGTTCTCCGGTTGTTACTGCTAGCTAATAGCGTAGCATCCTGTAAGGATAGCGCTTGCGCTAGCGAAGCGGATCCTGTAGGGATAGCCCTGTGAGCATCCTGCTAAGGAGGGCTGATAGCTATTTTCACTGTAATCTACCATAAGTAGTAACCCGTTGACAATTCTGCGTACATCGGTGAGAATAGAGGACTATGAAATATATCGCAATACTGCTCTTCGCCATCTTCCTGATCGTTGGCTGCAGCGCGTACGAGAACGAGAACAAGAGCCTTAAAGAGGATCTCAGGCTGCTCCGGGAAGAGAACAACTATCTCAAGGCCGAAATGGTCGGGCTCAAGAAGGAAGTGGATCAGCTCAGGGCTAAGCTCAGGGAAGAAAGAGAGAGCGTGGCAAAAAGGATCCAGGAAGAGGTTCAGGCTGTAAAGAAGGCCCAGGAGGAGCAGAGCGGCAAGAAAAAACCGATTGACGTAAAACCCGCCAAGAAGAAAACCCCGTGATATCTGATTCGGAAAATTCAAATCCCAATGTCCATGACAGGACCGCGGGCGGCAGCGAGGAGATGACGCAGGCGATACTCAGACGTGACGCCGAGGAAAGCCGATAGCAGCGAGCATCCTGTAAGGACGTCAGCGCAGAATATTCGTAGTGAATTAGTCGAAGATCTAGAATGGATATTCGGATTCGGCCCATGGATGAAGGCGAATCGATATGAGAAATATATCTCTCGTGCTTGCTTATGACGGCACAAACTATCACGGCTGGCAATGGCAGCCCGGGGTCGTCACCGTAGAGCAGAAAGTGCGAGAAGCCGTCCAAAAGATCCTCAATCACGAGACCAAGGTCTATGCGGGCGCCCGAACCGACAGCGGGGTGCATGCGATGGATCAGGTGATCAATTTTGTCACGGAGAAGGGGATAGCTCTCCAGAATCTTTCCAGAGGTCTGAATAGCCTTCTCCCACGCGATATCAGGGTCATGGGCGCGCGCGAAGTTGATGACAGCTTTCATGCACGTTACTCGGCGCGCAGCAAGACCTATGTCTATTGTATCCTCAACGAGCCATCCAATTCCCCCTTCCTTATCCGGTACGTGCTTCACTGGCCGCACACCCTCGATGTCGGGGCAATGAAGGAAGCAGTTGAGTGGATCATAGGGGAGCACGATTTCAGCGCGTTCAAAAAGAAGGATGAGTTCTATAAGAACCCTGTAAGAGAAGTAAAAAGGGCCCGGGTTACAAGAGGGCAGGCATGATCTATATTATCCTCGAAGCAACAGGCTTCTTGCGGTATATGGTAAGAACCATTGCGGGCACCCTCATCCTTGCCGGTCAGGGCAAAATAAATTCCGGTGACGCTCAAGGAGATTCTGGAGTCAAGAGAGCGGGAGAGGGCAGGCCAGACCTTACCCGCCCACGGTCTCTTCCTGAAAAAGATTATATACTAGACGTCCCTCGCCAAACGCTTATCTCCGCCATCTCAGTTGCCGATAATACCATAGAACAACATGTTCAAGTAAGGATAGCGGTAGCGAAGCACCCTGGAAGGATAGCGATACCTGTAAGGATAGCGGTAGCGAAGCATCCTGTAAGCGAAGCACCCTGAAAGGGAGCATCCTGTAAGGATGAAGCATTCATGAGAAGCAGGGCTTTTCCAACAACTGTTGTCATCGACCGGGAAAAGACTATCGATGAGCTGATGCCTGTCATCAAGCATTTGGCCTACAAGATCTCCTACGGTTTTGATGACGATATGCTCATCGACGATCTCGTATCAGCCGGGGTGATGGGGTTGCTCGAATCGCTGGACCGGTATGATCCGAGGAAGAATATCAAGCTGAACACGTTCGCGTACTGGAGAATTCGCGGCGCGATGATAGACGAACTGAGGAGACGTGACTGGATACCCAAGAACACGAGATCGAAGGCAAAGAAGATCACTGAGGCGATCCGCGATCTGGAATCGAGGCTGGGCAGGTATCCCGAAGAAGCGGAGATAGCCCGGGAACTGGATGTAAACCTGGAAGATTACCTGAACATGCTCAAAGAGTTCGGGGGCCTGACCGTCGTGAGCGTGGACGAGTTGGCGGAGAAGACAGGGTTACCCGCTGACGAGATCACACGCTATGCGCTGGAGGATGAGACCGACCCGGAGCAGCACGCTGAATTGAAGGACATCGAGCGCATGCTGGGTAGAGAGATAGAAAAGCTCTCCGAACGACAGCAGCAGGTACTGACTTTTTACTATTATGAAGATATGAACATGAAGGAAATAGCCGAACTTCTCAGCATTACGGAGTCAAGAGTCTCGCAGATCCACTCTCAGGCGCTCCTGAACCTGAGATCGCGCTTGAAGCAGCGCGACCAACCGTAGCAGCCACCCCTTCCCTATCGAACGACCCGCTTCAATGCTTGCTCAAGACTTTAGGTGATGCGTCCGACCTGAGCCATTGATCCTTTCAGTAAAGCTGATACGCAGAGTGACCCTGCTCGTCCTTATCAGCTATCTCTTCCACCAATCTTAACCACTCCACCGAATTCTTATTCAGCGCGATGAATCCCACGTGAATATCGGCCAGTTTCGCCTCTTCTTGTGCATCAGAGAGGATGATGAACTGCCGCTCGTCATTGATGGCATCACTCACCCGCTTCAGGTGGAGAGGGACGAAAAGGTTTCCCCTGTAGATCTTATCCCGTCCCTTCAGGCGAACCTTGACGAACTGTGCCCTCGGGAGGACCGGCGAGGTTTGAATGGCAGTGTTTACAGATGCGAGCGTCCCCCCGGATCGTTTCCGCACAATAAGGACAATCTTTCATGACCTGCTGCATACTAAAGCCTCCTTCAAAGAAGATATAGCTCCGTGATTTACTCCGTCTAAGTTTATCGGGCGAATCCCGCTCTCGGTTAAGTGTCCGGCCCGACCAGGGATAGGCGCCATCAGCGGTCAGCCATCAACCGAAAATGGCCTCTCGCTGCGGCTGAGTAGCTGACAGGAACCGGGCGAATAGGTATTAATAGGACTTATAAAGCCTATGTTTTACTGTGATTGTCTTAAATCATTAAGAGTAAAGATATGCTTATAGGTGTAACCTTTCGATTCTATTACCTCTCTTCCTCCTTCAAGGCGATCAAGGAGGACAACGAGCCCCTTGACAAGGAACCCTTCTTTTTCAGCGATATCTATCGCTTTGAGGGAGGAACCTCCCGTCGTAACCACATCCTCCAAAATGACTACATTCATGCCCTTTCGGAGGTTCTTGCCGCCCTCGATCCAGAGGTTTGTTCCGTGCCCTTTCGGTTCCTTGCGAATGAAAAAGCCGGGTATGGGATCGCTCGCCGCGTAGGATACCATGACCGTGGAACAGACCAGAGGGTCCCCGCCTATGCTGACGCCTCCAACCGCCTCTGCGCCCGCTATTTCACGTACTTTGTTGTACATGACGTGGCCGACAAGATACATGCCTTCGGGATTGAGGGTTGTCTCTTTGCAATCGATATAAAAGGTGCTTTTCTTACCGCTGGTGAGTGTAAAGTCTCCTTCTTCGTAGGACAGGTTTTTCAGGATTCTCAGTAGTCTCTTCTTCTCTTCCTCCATGTCACACCCCCTAAGAAAGTACAGGTAAAGACTAGAGCGAAGGTTAAGGTTAAGATTGATACCATGAAACAATATGAGAATCTATGATACTATATGGAACGATAAGAGACCTACCTCTTCTCAACCTCAACCTGCTTTTTCTCCTTAGCCTCAACCTTCACTTTTCTTAACCTTAACCTATTTTTTATCCTGTACAAACAGTTCCATCTGCTCGAGTTCCATCCCCCATGGAAAGCGCAGGGGGTAGTGGCCCGAGAAACAGGCGTCGCAAAAGTTATAGCTGAACGAATCAGCGCCGTTCCCTATGGCCCGCTTCATGCCGTCGATGCTCAGATACGTCAGCGTATCAGAGGTCATGTAGGTGTTGATCTCCTCCACCTCGTGGGAGGACGCTATCAGTTCGCTGCGGCTCGGGGTGTCAATGCCGTAAAAACAGGGAAACTGTGTCGGCGGGGACGTAACCCTGAAATGTATCTCTTTGGCCCCTTGCTGGCGCAACATTTTGATGATCTTGCGACCCGTGGTTGCCCGGACGATCGAGTCGTCTACGACGATGATCTTCTTTCCCCTCACCGTCTCATGATCAGCGTTCAGCTTTAGCTTCACCCCGAAGTGTCTGATCGACTCTTTGGGTTCGATGAAGGTCCTGCCAACGTAGTGGTTCCTGATCAGCCCCATCTCAAAGGGTATGCCGGTAGCCTGAGCATATCCTATGGCCGCGCTGATCCCGGAATCGGGTATCGGTATGACGAGGTCGGCATCAATGGGGTTTTCTTTTGCCAGCTCCCTGCCAAAGGCTTTTCTCACGCCGTACACGGTCCTTCCGAATACATCACTGTCGGGTCTCGCAAAGTAGATGTATTCGAAAATGCAGAAGCGGTGCGCCGCCTTCTTGAACGGCTTGAATGACCGGGCGCCGTCTTTACTGATATGCAGTATTTCGCCGGGCTCTATTTCCCGCACATAACTGGCTTCCACAAGATCAAAGGCGCATGTTTCGCTGGCTACGACGAAGGAATCCTTCAGCTTTCCGAGCACGAGCGGCCGAAACCCATACGGGTCCCGCACGGCGATCATCTCCTTGTCGGTAAGGAGCAGCAGCGAGTAAGAACCCTCGACACGCCGGAGGGCACTGATAAGCCGCTCCAGTGTTGAGTTCTCGTGAGACAGCGCTATGAGGTGGACGATCACCTCGGTATCCATGTTCGACTGGAAGATGGAGCCGTAATTTTGAAGTTCATCCCGGATGATTTTCGCATTCGTGAGGTTGCCGTTGTGGGCGACGGCAAGCGGACCCTTTGCGTACTCTACGACAAACGGCTGTGCGTTCTTGATGTCGCTCGAACCCGCGGTCGAATACCTGACGTGGCCTATAGCCGCGTTTCCCGCTCAGCTTCTCCAGCGTCGGCTCATCAAAAATATCGGACACAAGACCCATCTCTCTGTGTGAGTAAACGCTGTAGCCGTCTGTGCTGACCATTCCGGCGCTCTCCTGGCCTCTGTGCTGGAGCGAGTGGAGCCCGAGATATGCGATATTAGATGCTTCACTATGGTTGAATATGCCGAAGATGCCGCACATGTTATGGTTCCAATCCCACTTTATCGAGCTCCTTTTCAAAAAAGCCGATGATCTCCGTATCCATCAGACAGATATCGATCTCTTTGAGTGACGTTATTCTCGGACCCAACGAATGATCTGATCTCATCGACAATGATCCGGGCACAGTCCGCCTTCGGGAAACCAAAAATGCCTGCGCTGATGGCCGGCATGGCAAGGCTTACGAAGCCCCGCTCCGTGGCCAATTTCAGCGTGCTGCGCACGGCAGACCCGAGCTTCACCTGCTTCGTCGCCCTCACCCCACATAGGGCCCACGGTATGGATGACGAAGCGGGCCTTCAGCGCACCGGCACCTGTTATCGCTGCTTTGCCGACAGGCACAAAGCCTATTCTGTTGCTCTCTTCCTGTATGATCCTGCCCCCTTTTCTCACGATGGCACCGGCCACCCCGCCTCCGTGCTGAAGGTGTGAATTGGCGGCATTGACAATAGCGTCGGTACGAGCTTCAGTAAGGTCCCCTCGCAAGATACGCAGGCGAACCCCTTTGATCGTCACCTCTTTGAGGATTTGCATGGTCTGTTCGGCTGCTTGGTTCATGGTCTATGGAAGTCTATGCCCTGCCAGGTCTTGGTCTGTGTCCTGGTCGCGTGCGTTGCTCGCACAGATATTGTAATATAAAATCGGCACAATGGAAATAGGCAGTTTGTCACCTACCTTAACCTCAGTCGGTACACTTAAAGGCGTGGGGCCCAGGATCGTTGAGATTCTTCAGAATCGGGGGATACAGACCGTGGAAGATCTCTTCTACTTCTGCCCGACGCGCTACGAGGACAGAAGGGTTATCCGCGCCATCGGCACAATACACGAGGGTGAGCGCGCAACGTTCCTCGGGAAAGTGGTGACCTCCAGGGAGCATTATTCCAGGGCTTCCCGGAGGAGATTCCGCACCGCAGTCCTGGACGATGGGACCGGCAGCATCGTCTTGAAATGGTTCCGCTTTGTCCGGCAGTACCTTCGGACAATCTGCAGGAAGGGTAGTCTTCTCCTGGTCACCGGGGAGGTCAAACGCTTCGGCGACGGACTTGAGATGGTGCACCCCGACGTCTTTCTTGTAGAGGATGAGCATGATGTGAGCGAACGCCAGGGGGTACTGCCCATTTACCCTGAGATTGAAGGGCTCAAACAGGGAACGCTGAGACGCATCATCAAAGGGGCTTTTGACGGGTATGGTAATAATATTCGGAGTTTTATTCCCGCTGCTGTCGAGAAGACTCAGGCTCTTCCCGGCCTGAGTGAGGCCCTCATACACCTCCATGTTCCGGATGAGAGCATCCTCAGCGAAAGCTCGCGGGAGCGGTACCGGAAGCGGCTCATCCTTGAAGAGTTCTTTCTCTTACAGGTTGCGCTACTGCTGAAGGGCCGCCAGATAAAGCAGGATAAAGGCATGAGTCTCAAAAGCGGGGGTCCTTTGCACAATTCATTCAAAGCCGGCCTTCCCTTCCCGTTGACGCCGGCCCAGAAAAAAGTACTGGAAGAAATCACGTCAGATATGGAAAAGCCTGAGTCGATGAACCGCCTCCTTCAAGGGGACGTCGGCTGCGGCAAAACGGTCTGTGCAGTCGCAGCCGCATGCATTGCACTCGACAGCGGGTTTCAGGTTGCATTCCTGGCGCCCACAGAAATCCTCGCAGAACAGCAGTATCTCAGCATCCACAGAAGCTTCGAGGCTTTGGGCATGCAGCCGGTGCTCCTGCGGGGGGCTATCAGCCGGCGGGACAGAGAGCCTCTGCTTAAAGGGATTAAGGAGGGAACGATTCCCATCGTAGTGGGCACCCATGCCTTGCTCCAGGAGAACGTGAAATTCAAGAACCTCGGATTTGCGATCATAGACGAGCAACACCGTTTTGGAGTATTGCAGCGCAAGGCGCTGATGGAGAAGGGGCTCAGTCCTGACATGCTCGTTATGACTGCCACCCCGATCCCACGGTCGCTCTCTATGGTGGTTTTCGGAGACCTGGACGTGAGCGTTATCGATGGGATGCCGGAGGGCAGGCAGAAGATTGTCACAAAAGTGTTCAATGAAGCAGGAAGAGAAAAGGCCTACAAGCTGGTGGCGGAAGAACTGCGCGCGGGCCGACAAGCTTTCTTTGTCTACCCGCTGGTCGATGAGTCGGACAAATCCGAACTGCTGGCTGCAACGAAAATGGCCTCTCAGCTGAAGCAAACGACTTTCCCGCAGCACCGGATCGGCCTGTTGCATGGCAGGATGAAGGCTGAGGAGAAGGAAGAGATCATGCTCTCCTTCAGGCGGGGCGGCATCGATATTCTCGTCTGTACAACCGTGGTAGAGGTGGGGATCGATATACCGAATGCAAGCGTGATGCTTGTTGAGCATGCTGAGCGTTTCGGGCTCTCGCAACTCCACCAACTGAGAGGGCGTATCGGCAGGGGGCCCCATCCATCGAAATGCTTGCTGATTGCTGCTGCCAAGCAGACAACAAAAGCGAAACAGAGGCTCCGGATCATGGAGGAGACCCAGGATGGCTTCAGGATTGCGGAAGAAGACATGGAGATACGGGGTCCGGGAGATATGTTAGGCGTTCGGCAAGCCGGCATCCCGAGGTTCAGGATAGGCGATATTGTGCGAAATGGGGACATTATGGGGCAGGCTCGCGCTATGGCTGAAGCCTGGATAGCCGATGCCCTCCCGACAGAGTTGATCCGTGTCGCCGAAGAGTCGACGCGCAGGTGGGGACAGGACCTGGAACTGTACGAAGTGCTGTGAAACTAGGGCGAAGCTGAATCCTAATATCTAAATTCCAATACTAAATCCTACGCAATGCTCCTCAATGACCAAAATCCCAAACGGCACCAGACTCTCTCCTTGTTTGGAACATTTGATATTTGCAAATTTGTTTAGGATTTATGTAAGATATTCGGATATTCGAATGCGGATCCTGTAAGGACATTCGGATTTGAATTATCGGGAGATCACGCTGCCCTTTTTCTCCAGATGTAGACGAGCGGACTTGCAACAAAGATCGAGGAGTACGTACCGACCAAGACACCGATGAAAAGGGCGAGGGAGAACTCGAAGAGCACCTCTCCGCCCATCGCGAGCAAGCGCTGCGAGCACGAGCAAAACCGTCAAAGACGTAATCAACGTTCTGCTCAGCACCTCGTTAATGCTCCTGTTGATCACGCCGCCAAATTCATCTCTCGACTTCATCTTACCCATGTTTTCTCTTATCCTGTCAAAAACAACAACCGTATCCGTGAGGGAATAACCCGCGACGGTCAGCAGCGCCGTGATGAAAAGGATATTCATCTCGAGGTTGAGCACATAGAAGATACCGAGCATAGCGAGAACATCATGGAAAGTCGCAATGGTTGCAGCAATACCGAATATAAAGGTGAAGCGCCACCAGATATAGGCGACGATGCAGAACATGGCAAGAATGATGGCGATAACCGCGTCCTTCTTCAGTTCCTTGCCGACGCTGGCTCCCACCATGTTAGCCGACAAAATCTCGAACTTCTTATCTTTGAAGGAAGCAGAGAGTATCTTGCTCACCTTATCCGTTGTCTTCTCCTGGGCCGTATCAGACAACTTCGTTTTTATGAGAAAATCTCTCGTTCCCGTCACTTCCTGTATCTGGACATCACCGATGCCGCCCTGCAGCAAAGCTACGCGCAGATCGTGTATCGGCACCTGGGCACTGAACCTGATCTGCAGGGCCGTGCCGCCGGTGAAGTCAACGCTCTCATTTGCCCTTCCGAGAAGCACCATGACGAAAGCGAGAAGCCCGAGCCCGACGAGCACGAAGGAAAGGATGAAGGCCTTTTTTCTGAACCCGATGAAATCTATATTCGTCTTTTTAACGATCTCGATGAATGCCATCAGATGCTTAAACTCCTCGGCTTATATTTCTGCAGAATCCAGTCAAAGATTACTTTAGACCCGAAAACAGCGGTGAAAAGGTTGATCACAATACCTATGCTCAACGTGACGGCAAAACCCTTTATAGGCCCGGTGCCGAACATGAACAAAATGAAGGTGGTTATGAGGGTCGTTATATGGGCATCGAAAATCGTGACCCACGCCTTCGAATAGCCCCCATCGATAGCTGCCCTCACGGTCTTGCCAAGCCGCAGTTCTTCCCGTATCCTCTCAAAGATAAGCACGTTCGTGTCAACGCCTATTCCCATGGTGAGTATGATGCCGGCGATGCCCGGGAGGGTCATCGTTGCCTTCAAGGCGGCAAATGCCCCAAGGAGGTAGATCATATTCACGAAGAGAGCGATATCAGCCACGATCCCCGGAGGCCTTATAGTAGACAACCATGAAAACAATAATCAGTAAGGCGCCGAGAATAGCCGCGTAAACGCCCCGCCGAATCGAATCCTGACCCAGGGCAGGACCTATGGTGATATTCTGTATGACCTTCACGGGCGCGGGCAGAGCGCCAGCCCTCAGCACAATGGCCAGGTCTGAAGCTTCGTCCATGCTGAAGCTACCGGTAATGGACGCCTTCCCACCCGAAATACGCTCCCTGATGGCCGGAGCTGAGTAGACGGTATTGTCGAGAACGATGGCCAGTCGCTTGCTTACGTTCGCACCGGTTATCTGGTCAAAAAGCCGGGCCCCCTCGCTGCTGAATTCAATTGCCACGTAAGGTTCACCGCCGACCTCTCCCCCTATCCTGACCCTCGCATCAGTGAGCAGATCTCCGGTGAGCAGGCTCTGCTTCTTGACAAGGATTTGCGACGTGGAGGTAACCCCTGTCTCCCTGTTCCTCGACTTCATCGGCAATACTTCATCTCCCTCGGGCACGACGCCCGTAGCGGAAAATTTAGCTGCATTATCCTCGTCCACAAGTTTAAATTCGAGCTGCGCGGTCCTGCCTATCAACTCCAGCGCCCTCTCCGGGTCCTTCACGCCGGGGAGCTGGACAAGGATCTGATCCTGCCCCTGCTGGGCGATGACCGGTTCCGAAACACCGAACTGATCGATCCTGTTCCGGATCGTCTCCAGGGCCTGGTGGACCGCATTTTCCTTGAGCTGAGCAGTCTCTTTTTCGACCATGGTCAGGTCAATAGAGAGTACATCCCCCTCCGTTCTGCTTGCAGCCACCTTCAGGTCGGGATATTCCTTGCCAAGAAGATTGTAGAGCTTCTCCTTCTGGTCAGCCTTTATCGAGACGGATATCACCTCGCCCTTTCTCTCAAGATTCAGGAATCGCACGCCGTCGCGGATCATGCCGTCTTTGAGCCCGTTGAATTTCCGGTCGGTCATGTTCTCCATCATCTTGGTTGTGTCCATGGCCAGTAGCAGGTGCATGCCGCCCTTCAGGTCAAGGCCCAGGCGTATCTTGTCGCTCGGAAGGTAGCGCTTCGAGGCCCCTTTTAAGTCGATAAAGTTGGGCACAAGAAAGACGGCGAAAATAACAAGAAATATCAATACGAGAATAGCACGAAATTTAAGTGACTTGAGCACCTGTTACCTCAGTTAACGAAGTTACGCGGAAGCGCGCAAAAGTGTAAGAAAGTTATAATCATCGAGCCTAATTGTCAAGAGAATTCTCAGGCAACCGCTTCCGGCAAGGGCGCCGGCGGATCATCAATCACGAGATCACTTGAATTCCTGGCGGCCTAAGCGGCTGTGCCAGCGGTAGTGGAGCTGACACTCCACCGGATTGGTTCCAGCTACACTCCGGGCAAGTTCCTCTATCCGTTTGATATCCTCCTGGCTGTGAACAATACCGCGGACAACGATACCGTATTGCGGCAGACCTTCTTCCTTCGGTTCCACGTCGAGAACGGAAATGGAGAACGTGGGCTCCGTTGCGATCGCTGCTTTGACTCGCGCCGCAAGTGCCCTCAACTGCAAAACCGCTTTGGCTTTATCTGTCTTCAACTTGTCTCGCTCGAGAAGTGCATCCTTCAACAAGGCTGCTATCTGCCCGGTGGCCTGCACACCCGTGTCGAGAACCATGTCATACTCTGACGGATCAGCCAAATCCTTGCCATATATAAGATAGACTGCCCGTTTCATGTCATTATCCACTTTTTCCACGAGCCAGCGCGCGGTTTCGTTATTGACCCCTTCCCATTCCATCACCCTGTTTATCCGCTGCTCCAGGGGCGCTTTCACACGAAGCGCGAAGTACATAAGGGATGCCTTTGAGAACGAAACTACCCCCACGACCCATGATCACCACATTGTCTCTCAGGGCATGCTCAAGTATGTTGCTCTGGTCCAACGCCACGAATCCCCTGAACGCCCAGGCATACCGTTCCGGTATGCCCGGATAGCTCTCATCGAAACTGCACTGCCCGTTCCTCCCATTGTTTACCTGCCTTGTGCATGTCGTCAAGGATTCTTTTCCTGTCTACATAATCGTAGCCTGACAGTTTGGCAACAGCATGCCCGATATCTTTGCCGCCACTCCCAAACTCCCTCGATATGGTTAAGCACTGCCATACAGCCCCTCCCCAGGGTCTTACTCGGCCGGCTCTAGCCTTCGTAATCATAGGAGCCCGCTTGATCGCTATCCACGAACTGCGACATTGCGAAGGTCCGCACAACCTGCCCTCTCACTTGGCAAACGGCAACACCCAGATAAGCATAGCCGGGATGTAACAGAAAATAAGCGAAATGATAACGTACGGTGCGCTCATACTGAGAAACTCTTTTAAGCCAACCTTTCTCTGGTCTTCTTTCTCGCCCATATTTTTGGCGACAAAGAGTGCAGGGGCGCCTGCGATGGTCATATTACTACCCAGCGTACCCGCCCAAAGGAGCATCCAGTACAAAGGCCAGGGGTTCAACCCATGTTCCTTGCCCAGATCCCTGATGACATAAAGCATGGTAAGAATATAGGCGTCATGCTCAACAATGCCGACTATGGGCGCCGTAACCCAGTACAGAAGCGTGCTTCCGGCCACGAGACTCCTTTGTATGAGCGGAGTAATGGCATCCGAAACAGCCTGGATTACCTTTGCGTGCTCCAGTCCCCCAACAAGCGCGAAGAGGGAAACGTAAAAAAAGATAGCCCGCCAGTCAAGTTCGGAGAGTACCTGCTCCACATTCGGAATCTCCAGCGTAAACGCCTTTCCAAAAACCTCGAAAATCAGTATCAGGGCTATCGCACCCCACAGCGCGATAAATCCCAGATGGTAACCGAATATGGGGCGGAGCGCCATGGCAACGATGGTCAGCGCAAACACGCTACAGACAACAACGGCAAACGGCTTGTCCTTAATGTGGTCGAGAGGTTTCTCGGACATGGAAGCAACATCCATGGTCAGCCCTTTGTATGACTTGGAGAATTTCCAGTAAAAGAAGGCACACGTGATTACGTACGAGATACTCAGGATGAAGAACGACGACGGCCGACCCATAAACCAGATGAATCCGCCGAATTCAATCCCCGACACACTATGAAGCATCTGCGGAGGGAGATCACCAAGCAGCATCGCGGTGCCCATGAAGTTTGCGCATAGACCGACGAACAGAACCGGGCCGAAGGCGGGAAATTTGAATCTCCGGCACGCGTGAAAGATAACGGGCGCAAACATGAGAACAACAACCACGTTATCGATGAGCATCGACACAAAACCGGCGAGCATCCCGATCAAGGTCACAAACAGTGCCACATTACCTTTTGACAGCTTCAGGATGACTGCTGCCAGGAAGTCCGGCACGCCCGACTTCCCGAAATAGCCCGAGATAATCCATATGCTGAGCAGAATCAGGATGACGTTCCAGTCTACGATCTGGAAAGCCTGAACATCTGTCATGACGCCGCAGAAAATCATCAGCAGGATGCCTCCCATGGCAGCGATGACGCTGTCGATCCATCCTGTGATGACAAGGATAATGCTTGCGAGGAAAATGACGGCCGCTGCTATTTGAGTGAATTCCATTGATTAACCCCCCGGCGCATGCTTTAGATTGGAAATATAAAACGACAGGAGCGGGGGTACACCCCGCTCCTGCGAAATTCATCCGATCGTGTGATACCCGCGTCACGCTAAATCAGACCCATTCCCTTTAGGACCGAGAGCATGACTGCTGCAGCCATGACGGACCCGACCTGCCCACCTGCATTGGCGCCCATGGCGTGCATGAGAAGGTAGTTTTTCCTGTTATATTTCTGACCTTCCTTCTGAACAACACGCGCAGACATGGGGAATGCGGAGATACCCGCTGCTCCGATCAGCGGATTGACCTTGCCGCCTGTCACCACATAGAGTATTTTACCGAAAAGCACGCCGCAGACGGTGTCGAGGCATATGGCAACCAAGCCAAGCGCAAGAATGATGAGCGTGGTCGGCTGTACGAATAGAGGCCCGTCCATGGTTGCGCCGATCGATATGCCGAGCAGCAGAGTGACAATGTTTGAGATCTCGTTTTCCGCCGCCTTCGTAAGTCTGGCCACTGCTCCGGACTCCTTCATCAGGTTTCCGAGCATGATCGTAGCGAGAAGGGGAAGACCTTTGGGGGCGATGAGGCCGCCGACGATGGTAATCACGATCGGGAAAAGTATCTTGGTCGTCTTGGAGACGGTCTTCTTGTGCGTCTTCATCACGATCGGTGCGCTCTTTTTCGGACGTAAGCGCCCTCATGATGGGGGGCTGGAGCACGGGCACGAGCGACATGTACGAGTACGCTGCAACGGATACAGGCCCGAGCAGGTTTTGCGCGTACTGAGACGCAACGTAAATAACCGTTGGACCATCGCATGCCCCGATAATGCCGATTGTGACTGCTTCCTTGTACGGAAAATTGAGGGCCAGGGCCAGAAGGAGCGTCAGGAAGATGCCGAATTGGCCGGCTGCACCGAGGAGGAAGGTATATGGATTCTCCAGAACAGGGCCAAAATCGGTCATTGCACCTATGCCTACAAAGATCAGAAGGGGAAAGATTTCCGTTATAACGCCCATGTCATAAATAACTCTTAGGAATCCATCTTTCTCCATCAGCCCGGAGAGGGGAATGTTGACCATGATGCAGCCAAATCCTATCGGAACCAGAAGCAGCGGCTCAAAGTCCTTCTTAATTCCAAGGTAGAGGAGTACACAGCCGATGGCCATCATCACCACGTTGGACCATTGGAGGTTAGCAAAACCTGCAACAAGTCCCGACAACCCGCCCATAATTGCTTCAATCATAATCTATTCCTCCTTGTCATCCTTCACGCTCTCTCTTGTTACTCTTCTTCTTCTTTCTTGTACGGGAACACCTTCTTGAGAAGACTCATGAGCAAGCTGAAAATCATGAGCGTCACAATCGTGCCTCCCATGCCGACGACGAGCATCGTCAGACCGAACGTCCACTTATCCATCGGACACCTCCGCTTAAATTAAGAACATCCGCCTATTACTGCGATTGTTGGCTTCCGAAATCCATCAACCATATAACTCTGCAGCATTCCTTTGTCAAGAGAAATTTGTCACAAGCGTAACGCGGGTTTGCGACGGTCAATGAAATACGAAAACTGCCCGTGAAGGCATTTAACGTGCGCGCCAATTTTTCAAATTGATTTTTTTTGGTAAACCCATTATGCTTACACGAATGCGACCTGCGATCTCAGAGGACCTTTGCGAGAATTGTGGTGAATGCATCGACACCTGCCCTTACGATGTCTTCGGCGACCTAGAAGGAGTCGTTGCCGTCGTAAACCCGCAGGAGTGCATCGAGTGCACGGCCTGTATTGAGACCTGTCCTCAAAAGGCCATCGCCATGGACAACTGATGGACGACCATTGTCTTGCTCGACGAGAAGGCGATAGAACGGAGCATCCTCAGGATTACTCACCAGATCCTGGAAAAAAACAATGGGTCGGCGAACCTGAGCCTCATCGGCATCAGGACCCGCGGCGTCTACCTCGCCAGAAGGATCCAGGAACAGATAAAGGCTATCGAGAAAAAGGAGATACCGGTCGGAATACTTGACATCACCATGTACCGGGATGATATCTTCAAGCTGAAGACCCCGGAGGTAAAAAGGACGGAAATCCCTTTCGACGTGAATAACACCACGTCGTCCTCGTCGATGACGTGATGCATACGGGAAGAACGACACGGGCGGCAATCGATGCGATCATGGACCTGGGGCGGCCCAAGAGGATACAGCTTGCGGTGCTTGTCGACCGGGGCTCGCGGGAGATGCCCATACATCCCGATTACCGTGGGATATTTCACCCCGCGACCGCTGATCAGGAGATATTCGTGAAGCTTCGTGAGGTGGATGGATCAGACGAGGTAATACTAACCCGATCAGCATGAGCTGGCCATACAAAGACCTGCTGGGCACCAAGGAACTATCGAGGGAAGAGATTCTTCTCATCCTTAATACGGCAGAGTCTTTCAAAGAGATATCGCGCCGCGATATCAAGAAAGGTCCCGACGCTCCGCGGAAAGACAGTCATCACTGCCTTCTACGAACCGAGCACGAGGACACGCGTCTCCTTCGAGATTGCGGCCAAAAGCGCTGAGCGCCGACACTATCTCGATTTCGGGGACGACGAGCAGCGCCGTCAAAGGCGAGACGCTGAAGGACACGGGCAAGAATCTCGAATCGATGAGACCGGACGTCATCGTCATCAGGCATAGCATGCCGGGCGCGCCCCACATCCTTGCGCAGGCGCTTGCATCCAGCATCATAAACGGCGGCGACGGTGCACACGAACATCCTACGCAGGCGCTCCTCGATCTCTTCACGATTCGGGAAAAAAAGGGCACTCTCGATGGACTCAACGTCGCGATCGTGGGCGACATCGCGCACAGCAGAGTAGCCCGGTCAAATATCTTTGCCATGAAGAAGTTCGATATGGAGGTCACCTGCTGCGGGCCGCCAACAATGATCCCTCCCTTTCTTGAGGACCTTGGGGTGAAGGTAGAATACAAGCTCGATAAAGCCCTGGCTGACAAGGACGTCATCATGGTGCTCCGCATCCAGAAAGAACGGGGCGGCATCTCGGTCATCCCGTCCGTCAAGGAGTATGCGATGTTTTACTCCCTGAAGGAAGAACATCTCCAAAAGGCAAAGAACGATGTGATCGTCATGCATCCCGGTCCCATGAACCGGGGCATCGAGATCAGCGATGCTGTGGCGGACGGTCCGTACTCGGTGATCCTGGATCAGGTGGAAAACGGTGTGGCTGTGAGAATGGCTATCCTGTTCCTTCTCCTCGGGGGCGAGAGTTGAAAATCCTCATCAAGAACGGCCGTCTCATCGATCCGGCAAGCGACCGCGATGAAAGAGTTGATATCCTCATCAACGACAATCACGTCGAAAAGATCGACAGGGAAATTCGACAAACGGACGAAGGCGCTCGAGGTTATAGATGCGACCGGTCTGGTTATCGCTCCGGGTCTGATCGACGTGCACACGCACCTCAGGGAACCGGGATACGAATACAAGGAGACCATCAGGACAGGTACCCAGGCAGCGGTTCGGGGCGGTTTCACGACTGTTGTCTGCATGGCAAACACCGACCCGGTGAATGACAACCGGAGCGTGTCCGAGTTCATCGTGCGGAAAGGCCAGACGGAAGGGTTCTGTCGCGTGTTTCCCTGCGGGGCTATCACCAAAGGACTGAAAGGGGAAGAGCTTTCTCAGATCGGCGAGATGTTTGAAGCAGGAATAGTGGCGCTCTCCGACGACGGCAAATCGGTCAGGAATGCGGGGCTCCTGCTCAAGGCCATGGAATACGCGAAACGTTTCGAGTTGCCCATCGTATCTCATTGTGAGGACGAAAATCTGGCACAGGGAGTTGTCCATGAGGGACATGCATCGCTGCTTTCGGGTCTGGATGCGACACCTGCCCTCGCGGAGGAGACAATCGCGCGCCGTGACATCATGCTCGCCAAATATGTGAGCGCACCGATCCACATCACCCATATCTCTTCAGGTGGCACGGTGGGGATCGTACGGGATGAGAAAACGAGATACGGCAGGCTGACCGCGGACACCTGCCCCCACTACTTCACGCTTTCAGACGATGCTACGCTGACGTACGACACAAACACAAAGGTGAACCCGCCTCTCAGGTCTGGCGAGGATGTGAAGGCTGTCAGAGAGGGATTGAGGGATGGCGCTATAGACATAATCGCTACCGACCACGCGCCTCACGATCTCCCCTCCAAAGATGTGGAGTTCAACCTTGCCTCTTTTGGCATCGTCGGCCTGGAGACGGGCTTCGCCCTGTCGCTCGCGCTCGTCCATGATGGAGTGCTTACGCTCAAGGAGCTGCTGCGGAAGTTCACGGAGAATCCCGCGCGCCTGCTCAAACTTCCTTACGGAAGCCTTCGTGATGGGTCGATTGCCGATCTCATCATCTTCGACCCTGATGCAGAGTGGGTTGTTGACAAGACCCAGTTTGCATCGAAGGGAAGAAATACGCCATTCCATGGCTGGAAGCTGAGAGGGCAAAAACCGTCTCACCATGGTCGATGGCAAGGTCGTCTACAGAGACCCCTCCTTCTAAAGCCAGTTCGCCTTCATTCATATAGCTTCGTTGCCTGCGTCAGCACGACTCCGACGTACTAATGTACGCCTCCGTCGCTATCCTCCTGGTCGCCTCGCTCTATTTTTGAATGCGAACTGGCTTTAGCGGGGCTTCTCAGCTCACACCTCGACCTTAACCTTTCGTTCTCGGTCTTACCTAGCCTAATCTTGTTTTTGCCTGTTCTTAACGACCTAACGTTAAGTCTCGCCCGCTTCGGCCGATATACTTATCAGAACCCAGAGATGAGGAGGCCGTATTATGGTTTATGATTTGTCTGCGTGGCGTTCTGTAAGAGAAAAGGCATCGCAGGTGGCGCCCTACAAGGAATGGAGTAGCCTGCACCTCGAAGAGCTCTTCGAGGTCCTCAAGTCGGTCGAGGAAGGTAGAGGGAGCGTGACCGTGGACACCTCCGGGGTAACAGTCAGTGCCGGGTACGGCGTTGAGATTATGTTTCACGAGGACGGCAGCGTCTCGCTGGGAGACGGAAGCTGTTCCGTGGGTGAAAGAGTCCACTTCGTAAGCAATAAATGTTTTGGCCTCCTCGACGGCTCCACACTGCTTCGGTTCCTCGGTCTTCTCTTGGCATCTGTCGCCGATGGGATGGGCTTCGTTGAGTGGTCTTCAGGCCACGGCGTGCTCTATTCGGATACATACAGGTGCTGGGCCGTCTTCTCGAGTGATGGCGGGGTCGAGTTTGACAGGCTCTTCCAGGCGAACTCGTAGACCCTTGTTACACGGTCTGCTTCGCGAAATAGTCGCGGGCTGAGTTCACATCGCTTTCTATCTGGTTTCTCAGCCCCTCCACGTTCTCAAACCGTACTTCTTCTCGCAACTTGACGTGAAAAAAGAGGCGCACATTTTCCCCGTATAGGTCGCGACCGTAGTCAAGTATGAATGTCTCGATCGAGCGTTTTTGCCCGCCAAACGTGGGGTTGTAGCCTATATTCGTCACCGACTGCAATCTCTCCTCCCCAATCATTACCTCGCTGATGTATACGCCATTCGGAGGCACGAGGTCGAAGTCTGTCTTCATGTTGATCGTGGGGAAACCAAACGCCCGTCCCCTACCCTCCCCATGCACCACTGCACCGCTGATCATGTATGGCCGGCCGAGAAGCAGGTTCGCTTTGTCGACTTCGCCGCTCTGCAAAAGCTTTCTGATCTTATTGCTTCCTACCTTTTCCCCGCCTATAGTCACAGCGTTCACCACCTCCAGGAAAAAACCGTAAGTCTCCGCGTATTTCTTCATCCCCTCCATGTCCCCTCGCCCCCCTTTACCGAACCTGAAGTCGTACCCGACCACGAGGCCTCTGATGCCCAGCTTGCCCATGAGGATATCTTTGACGTACGCTTCAGGCGTGACCTGGCTGAATTCCTGCGTGAAGGGGACTATGACAAGTACTTCTATGCCGGCCTCCTCGATCAGCCTTATCTTTTCCTCCTCGGGGGTGATGGAAGGAAGCTCTTTGTCGGGTCTTAAGACGTGAAGAGGATGGGGGTGAAAGGTCATGAGCATTGACGTTCCGCCAATCTGCCGGGCCTTCCCCTTAACTATTTCAATGATGGTCCTGTGCCCGATGTGGACACCGTCATAGTTCCCTATCGTGAGCACTGGGTTGGTGAACTTCGACGAAAAATCGAGAGATTCAAAGACTTGCATAATCACCTCTTGACAGGATGATCGTTTCCCTATAACCTACAATATAGTGCCGAAGTGGCGGAAGTGGCAGACGCGCTAGGTTCAGGGTCTAGTAGGCGATAGCCTGTGCGGGTTCAAGTCCCGCCTTCGGCATTTACATTTCTACTCAGAAAGCCCCCTTCTTGTCAAACACCACACTTTGCCCTACCCTTCCAACCGTTTTTCCGCTATACTAAATCTCGCTCCGCCAGTGCTTGATGCCGATTTGCATTCAAGATGGACGACCCAGCCTTCGGCTGGGTACCCCGGGCGACAGCGAGGAGCCCCACCCGCAAGCGGGTACCCGGGCGTACTGCAGGTACGTCGAGGAGAGCGATAGCGCAGCATCCTGTAAGGACGCAGCGACAACGAAGGTATACGCTTGAAGGCAAATCGGTATAAGGAGAACAAGTGTCGAGACAAGACCGCTTCTTGAAGGCATGCCGCAAACAGGATGTGGACTGCACGCCTATCTGGCTGATGAGACAGGCCGGAAGGTATCTGCAGGAATATCGGGACGTCAGACGATTGCACAGCTTTCTGGAAATGTGTAAGACACCGGAACTTGCTGTCGAGGTCACTCTGCAGCCCATATGGCGCTTTGACCTCGATGCCGCCATTATCTTCTCGGACATCCTTCTTCCACTCGAATGCATGGGCATCGGCCTGGAGTTCTCCGATGGCGAAGGACCGGTACTGTGTAATCCACTCAGGACAGCGGAAGATGTTGAGAGGATGAGGGCGATAGACCCTGAGAAGGACCTGGGCTACGTGCTCAGAGCTCTGGAGATGGCTCGCAGCGAACTTAGTGGCATTGCGCCCCTCATCGGGTTTGCCGGGGCACCCTTCACCCTTGCCAGCTATGCGATCGAGGGCGAAGGGTCCCGCAACTACATCGAAACAAAAAAAATGATGTACACGGAGCCCGCATCGTTCGGCCTCTTGATGCAAAAGCTGACAGACATGGTCATCTCGTACCTGAACGCCCAGATCAGACACGGCGCCCAGGCTGTCCAGGTGTTCGACAGCTGGGTGGGCACCCTATCCTCGACCGATTACAAAACATTCGTCCTGCCCCATATGAAGAGACTTCTTGCGTCCCTCGATTCGAGCGCGCCGCACATTCATTTCGCTCTCGGTGCTTCGCACATGCTCAAACTGGTGGGTTCCGCCGGCGCAGACGTGGTAGGCATAGACTGGCGTACCCCGTTGGACGAGGCGTGGAAGAAACTGGGTCTCAAGAAGGCTGTCCAGGGCAATCTCGATCCTGCCCTGCTCTTCGGCTCTTCAGAGTGTCTGGCAGCGAACGTGCACGATGTCCTGAAACGTGCCGGAAATCGCAACGGTCATATATTCAACCTTGGCCACGGCATCTTCCCCGCCACACCGATTGATAACGTCTCTTTACTCATCGAATTAGTGCACAGCGGAAGCAGACGGCCGTGAAAAAGACCGTGGTGTTGCTCGTTAATTTCGGCGGGCCGCGTTCGATCGGCGAGGTCCCGCAATTCATGCGCAGCCTCACAGGCCGCCAGTTGCCTCCGGCCGTGGAACAACAGGCTATTGAGCGCTACCGGCTCATAGGCGGATGCTCACCTCTGCCCGCCATGGCCGAGGAGCACGCGAGACTATTGGCCGCGGCAATGGGCGAGCAGTTCCCTGTCAGGCCCGCCTTCAAGTATTCTCATCCCTCCATCGAAGAGAGCATTGACGAGTGTCGCAGCGAAAAAGTGGAGCGTATTCTCCTCCTCATCATGACCCCGTTCTACACGAGCAAGACAGTGGGCAACTACATCGTAAGCGCCGAAAGCCACCTCGGATCACTTTCCTATCATCCGGACGTGCTCTTCATCCATAGCTGGTACAAGGAACCCCTCTTCATCGAGTGCTGGACGAGAAAGATAAAGGCGGAGGCCTCCTCTTCCCGATGCCTTTTACCTTTTTTCCGCTCACAGCCTGCCGAAGGCTCTGACGGATGAGCCGTACAAGGCCCAGATCGAAGAGACCGTGGAGACGGTCGCCCGCGAGCTTCGCCTTTCCCATTACGGGCTCGGATGGCAGAGCGTGCCGGCCAATGCAACGGAGCCGTGGATCGAGCCGACGGTCGAAACTGTGCTCGATGAGGTGGCGGGCAAGCAATTCCGGACGGTCGTGCAGGTGCCTATCGGCTTCGTGACAGACCACATGGAAACCCTTATATGACATCGACATCGTCCACAAAAAGTACGCCGTGGCGAAAGGCCTCAGCCACCACCGTGTAACCTGCCTCAACACAGATCCGCTGTTCATCGAAACACTGAGACGAATAGTCTCTCATGCCTTGCAGGAAGCGCCATGATCCTCAACGAAATACGAAGCACCAGGAACGAGGCACTGTGATCATCCTGTTGCACAGCCTGAAGGACCGGTCGTGAAGCGGGTCGCGATCATCGGAAGCGGCGTTTCAGCCTGCGCGTGCGGGGTGGCGCTCAAAGAAAAAGGTATCGACTTCACGATCTTCGAGAAAGAGGCTTCCCCGGGCGGGAAACTCCTCACGGAAAAACTGGACGGCTTCCTCGTAGAAGGCGGTCCCGACAGCTTCCTGCCGGAGAAGTACTGGACCGTTGATCTGATAAAGAAAGTCGGGCTCGAAGACGAGCTTCTCTGCACGAATGACGAGTTTAAGGGCACCTACATATATTCGGGCGGGCGGCTCCACCGTCTGCCCGAGGGCGTTATGCTCATGGTACCCACCATGATCATGCCCCTTCTCAAATCGAGCCTGATCTCCTGGCCGGGAAAAATCCGCATGGGGCTTGAGTTCTTCCTGCCCGCCAAAGAAAGATGCTACTGACGAGAGCCTCGCCCAGTTCGTGACGCGACGTCTCGGGCAAGGAATGTCTCGAAAAGATCGCTGAGCCGCTTGTCGCAGGCATCCACACGTCGAACCCGGACAATATGAGCATCCTCGCCATATTCCCGCGCTTCGTCGACATGGAGAGGAAGTACGGCAGCCTCATAAAAGGGATGCTGGCGGCCCTGAAGAAAGTCCCGCCGCCCGACCCGTCGAAGAAAAAGATGACCTACTTCATGAGCCTGAAGGGAGGCATGCAGCAGCTCACGGACACGTGCATCGCCGTTATCGGAAAAGAGAGAATAAGGACGGAGACGGAGATCAATAAGAGTGCTGAAGGCCCAGAACGGCTACCGGCTCGTGGTCAATGGCGGAGCGGCCAGGTGGAACTTTTCGATAAACAGGGGGAACTTTTCGATGAGGTCGTGCTCACCACTCCCGCCTATGTCACCTCGGAGCTCGTGCGCGACATGGATCCGGAGCTTTCGGAGAGGCTCCTCGCCATGGAGTGGTCTTCAACCGCCATCATCTCCATTGCATTCAAGAAGGACGATATCAGGCGAAGCTGCCCGGCTTCGGTTTTATCGTGCCCAAGGTCGAGGACAGGCGCATCAACGCAACAAGCTGGAGTTCCATCAAGTGGTCTTTCCGCGCGCCTGATGATTGTTTGCTGCTCCGCTCATTCGTGGGCGGCGGTCATCATGAAGAGCTTGTGTTTGAAGATGACGCGAGGCTGGTCAGCATCGTGCTCCAGGAACTGCGCCAGATCGCGGGCATCGATGCGAAGCCCATCTTCTCCAAGGTCTACCGGTGGGTCAAAGGCATGCCCAAATACACGGTTGGCCATCTCGAACGCTCTGGCAAAGGTTGACGAGCTGAAGGTCCGCCATCCCGGCCTCCACCTCATCGGCTGCAGTTACAGGGGCATCGGCATCGGCGATTGTGTCAAAAGCGGCTTCGACGCGGCGATCCGAGAATCGCCGCGAGGCCATGAAGCCGGCTGTTGACAAGTTAGATAAGAAGAAGCGATTACAGGTTACAGGTCAAAAGACAAAGATGCAGATTCTGATTAAGGCGGTTTTGAGCGTGGTTATCATCCTTGCCGCCACAGCAGTCGGAAAGAAACTGCCATCAACAGCGGGTCTCATCGGCGTCATGCCGCTTGCAGGAGCTCTGGTGCTCATTTGGATGTATCTGGAGAACGAGGGCAATCCCAAGGTCATGCAGAGCTTTACCAAAGGGGCGCTTTGGGGAATTCTGCCCAGCATCCTCTTTTATCTCGTTGCGTTCTTCTGTTTCAGGAGGAACCTTTCCCTTCCCATTGTTCTCGTTGCGAGCTTTGGAGTCTGGCTCTGCGCGGCATTTGTACACCAATGGATCTTGAAATGAAGCAGTGCCGAAGATCCTGATTATTGAACGAAGTGCAGGGGTCAGTGATGAAAACAATTCTCTGCTATGGGGACTCGCTGACGTGGGGCTATGACCCGCGGGACGGGACCCGTTACCCATTTGATCAGCGCTGGCCGGGCGCGCTCGACAAGAGCTCGGCAGCGGCTTCCGTGTCATCGAAGAAGCACTCAGCGGCAGGACGACCGTTGCGGACAGCCCGTTGCTCTCGAATAGGAGCGGGCTGAAGATGCTTGAGCCCTTGCTCGAGTCGCACGCCCCGATCGACCTGTGTATCCTAGTGCTCGGGACAAATGATGCCGCCTCCGGTTACCGCCTTTCTGCGTCGGACGTGGCATGCGGATGTTCTGGCCTTATTTGGGCCATTGAAAGAGTCAGGCGGGTCCCACAGGTTCGGCTCCGGAGATTCTTTTGATCGCTCCCCCCTTGCTGGGCACGCTGTCCGGAACGACGGGACTCTTCTACAAAGGCAGCGAGAAGACTGTAAGGGCGCTCCCGAAGGCTTACAAGACGGTAGCCGATTCATCCGGGCATCATTTTCTCGATGCCTCGAAGTATGTTAAGCCGAGCAAGATCGATGGGGTACATCTAGGACCCCGAAGCACACCGCATTCTGGCTATGGAGATCAAGGAGATCGTAGCACCCATTCTCCCAAGGGGATAAACGAAGGCGATAGGGCTTAGAAGTCATCCACAACATTCTAATGAAAATGGCTTATACCAGTTTGCATTCAAAAATAGAGCAAGGCGACCAGGAGGATAGCGATAGTGTAGCATCCTGTAAGGACGACACTACCCACTGACGTGGGTACCCGGAAGCTATATGAATGAGAAAGGCGAACTGGCATTAGAGGAGGACAACATGGAAAAAGTAGCTCTTGTAACCGGCTCGACCAACAACATTGGAAAGGCCATAGCGGAGGTGTTAGCAGGACAGGGATTTCATGTGATTGTTACGTCTCGTCACGGGGAAGAGGCAAAGAGAGTCTCGGAAAGTCTGTCCAGGAAAGGTTCCTCGTTCGCGGTGGATTTTTCAGACGTGAGCGCCGTCAAAAGCCTGTTTGACTTCATAAGGGACAAGTTTCAGAGGCTGGATGTCCTCGTCAACAATGTTGCGTACACGAAAAATGAGTCCATCTCGGATTGCGACCTGACCACGTGGGAATACACCATAAATACAAATCTCAGAAGCTATTATCTCTGCACGAAGTTCGCCTCCGAAATCATGAAAGAGCACGGTGGAGGCTCCGTCGTGAATATTACCGTGTCGAGCACGAGAGGCGTAAAGGACAAATTCTCGTACTCGGTATCCAAGGGTGGCATAAATTCTCTGACCATGTCTGCCGCAATAGATCTTGCCCCTTTTGACATCAGGGTAAACGCGGTAGGCTCAGGGCTCGTTGGAACCCCGGTCGGCTATAGAGAGTATGTGGACAGGCCTTTTAAGAACCAGAGGATCCCCATCGGCCATATCGGCGAACCGGAGGACGTGGCAGAAGCCGTGGCGTTTCTGGTATCAGATAAGGCCAAATATATTGTGGGTGCGCTGCTTCCCGTCGACGGCGGGTTTAACATATCACTATGATGCCAATTCGCCTTCATGTGTATACCTTCGTTGTCGCTGCGTCCTTCAGGATGCTCCTCGACGTCTCATAGTACGCGGGTACCCGCTTGCGGGTGGGGCTCCTCGCTGCCGCCCGGGGTACCCGGCCGAAGGCTGGGTCGTCCGCACGAATGCAAATTGGCATTTAGTGAAAAAGCTTCCGAACACGTGATACGATGCAAAACTTTTTTGGAATAGGCGCAATGGCTAAGCCAGAATCCCTGATATCTCGAACTTTTGCATCCCTACGGTATCGGGACTATCGCTTTGTTTGGCTGGGCTCCGTTACCGAACACCTGGGGGAATGGATGGAATTGGCTGCTCTCTTGTGGCTGGTCAATGACCTTACCCACTCTCCTTTGATGCTCACCGTCGTGGGCTCTTGCCGTTTTATTCCCATGATATTCTTTCCCGTTCTCGGTGGCATGGTGGCCGACAAAATGGATCGGCGCCGACTGCTGATGGGCGCTTTACTGTTGGCGGCATTTCTCTCCATCGTTCTGGCTATCCTGGTAAAGACAGGCATTGTGGCCATATGGCATATCATTATCCTTTCCTTACTGGGCGGAGTAGCCACGAGTTTCAATCATCCCGCGCGACAGTCTATGGTGCCCAACCTGGTAAAGAAGGAACATCTTCTGAACGCCATCTCACTGGACAGCGCGTCAGTTCAGGCCTCACGCATCATCGCCACACCCATTGCGGGATATCTCATAGCGGGTTACGGGGTCGTTCCCGTCTTCGGCGCACGAGCGGTAGGCAATCTCTTGGCTCTCTGCTGGTTGATGTTCGTCAAGATCGACCTCCAACCACCTCCAGCCGCAAGCAGAACAGGATTTCGCAACGTGATCGATGGCTTGAAATATGTGCGCGGGGACGTGCTTCTGTTGAGCCTCATCCCCCTTTATCTCATTCCCTGGATTGCGCAGAATACTTCGAATAACTTCCTCCCTATTTTTGCCCGTGATATCCTCAATATCGGCGCCTCCGGATATGGCTATCTCCAGGCAGCACCGGGGTTAGGTGCGTTCGTCAGTCTCATCGCTCTGGCTGCTATGCCCTTCTATCGTGTCAACGGGTCACTGCTGCTCGCCACGAGCGGTATTCTGGGCATCGCCCTTTTTCTCTTCGCGGTTTCTACCTGGCCGCCTTTGTCCATGATGCTGCTGCTCGTTGCGGGCGCGATGATCACCTCCTTCATGACGATAAATACAGCGCTGATTCAAAGCCACGTCTCCGATGTCATGCGCGGGCGCGTCATGAGTCTGAGAGAAATAGCGAATGGCGTCGGACCCGCTGGAAGCTTACTATTCGGGGCAATAGCCGAACGGAGCAGCGCACCCTTTGCCCTGGAACTGCTGGGGGTCGCCTGCATAGCCATCTCCTTTTTGCTAATCTTCCTCTTATCCAGGGTGCGGCTGATCCACGTGTGAGGGCAAGAGAAACATCTGGAATCAGAAGGCCACAAAGTAATTCAGAAAGGCAAGAAATACTGGTGGAGGACTTACGAAAGATATCTGCTCTAACATCACGCTGTTTAGCTTGGTGCGTAGCACTTTCTATTCCGGGCAGCGTGAGCACAAGGGCTGTACAGAGTATAGGCATCAGGGCTACTACCCAGATCGCAGTACGAAGTCCGTGATGATCCGCGACGGTTCCCAGTAACGGCATCATGATCCCCCCGAATGAAAAAGCAAGCCCCAGAGTTACTCCGGAAGCCAGTCCCACCCGGTTCGGCAAATAGCTCTGCCCGAGCACGACCAGCGGGCCGGTCGGCGCAGAGAACACCAGGCCAACCGGCACCAATAGCAGCATCGCCTGTGTCGGGCTTTCGGCAAGAGCAAAGAGCGGAAGAACAATCGTCAAGACAAGGAAGCCGACTATCGACACGATGCGGTAGCCAAAATGATCAGCCATTCTTCCACCCACGAGGTTCCCCCCCATACTCGATACCATGAGGACCGTCAGCGGTGCCCCCGGCTGCCTTCGACTGGTGGAGCACATCGATCCAGAAAAGAGGGATGAACGTGTTCATCCCGTAAAAAATAACGGAACGACAGAGCAGAGCGATTGCCAGTAAGACAAACGGGACCCAGGCATCTCGTCCTTGACTCCCAGCTTGGCGACGTTGTCCGCTTCCCTTATTTTCATACCCCGCGGTGATCCCCGGCAGGCTCACCATCAGTAGTCCAGCCACTATGGTGGGCACCACGAACAGAGACAGGCTGCCCTTCAATCCCCAGAGGAGCAAGGCGGCAGTACCCATCAAAGGACCAATCGCATATCCGAGCTGGCCGCCGATGGCGAAGACGCTCATCGCCGTTGCCTTTCGTTCGCCGGCCAGGTAGTTTATCAACCGGGCCCCTTCGGGATGGAACGCCGCAACGCCTAGACCGCTCAACCCTACGACGATAACTCCTGCTTGAAAGTTCGGCACGACGCCGGTGAGAGAAACGCCGAGTCCCGCGCAGAGGAGCGCCATGGGTATCAGCCACGGTATTGGTCGACGATCGGCGATGTATCCATAGATCGGTTGCGTGGCCGTCGAAACAAGGTTCGTCGCAAACACGATCGTTGCCGCAGCGGCGTAGCTCATGTGATGTTCTGCAATGAAGAACGGGAGAAGAGCGGGGATCGCCCCCTGGTTGAGGTCGGTTGCTGCGTGGGCGAGCACCACCAGGCCGATAGACCGGAATCTCATAATCCCTCCAAATGCATAGTATCACTCGAACAGAGACTCGTGACCAGGGTACCGGAACATTTCACAGGACCTCTTCCTGATGGGTCTACCATAGAAAGTTTACCTGCAGTTTGTCAAGCAGATTGATTGCAGCGGGGAATGAGCGCCGTGCCGAATCCGGGCTGACCCTTGACCCTTTCACCGTTATGCTTATTCTATTGATATGAGCACTCGCAAGAAAATAAGCATCGCTCTTGCAATCCTGGTCGTTCTGGCGGTTGCCTTCGGTGTTCTCGTCGGGCATAGCAAACAGGATCCTCAAAGCCGAGCTTGAAAAGGCCTTGGGGGAGAATTTCAGAGTTGCACGTATCGGGCTCTCCTGGGGTGCGTAGAAGCGGAGGGCGTCCAGTTACTGGGAGACGGCAAGGTTGTGGCAAGTGTAAAAAAGCTTGGCCTCAAGGCAGATTTCCTGACTATATTCAGAAAAACGGTGGGCGTGTCAGCCATCGTCGTGGAAGAACCCGTTGCTCAGCTTGAGGTCGATGAAAA
>CAWGEZ010000006.1:0-36475 GCA_963821605.1 uncultured delta proteobacterium
GTGGTCCTGACGCACGCAGAACATAATGCTCTTGCCGATCTCGCCGCTCAACGGATCGCGAAGGGCGCTCTTGAGGAAGGTTTCGCAGAAGACGCGGTTCGTCTCGTCCGAGAAGAACTTCTTCTCGAAGTCCTTGCCGAAGAAGGTTTGCTCGACCAATTCGCCGTCTTCGTTCTCCTGCATGACGGCAATAGCCCTGTTCGGAGAGCAGTTCCGTGGTGATTTCCGTCCGCGCGTCCACGACCACCGGATTGAGCAGGTAACCTTCGCGCACGCCGTCAATGAGGCTGTAGCGGAAGGTCGGCACGCCCGATTCGCAACCGAAGGTCTTGTAGGTGTCCAGCAATTGGCGGCGTTCCCACTCGCGCGGATCGCGCTCGCTGATTCTGGCCGGGTCAATATTCTTGAGGTAGTCCTTGCGGCGTCGCGGTCAGGCCGAGTTTGTAGCCGATGAAATACTCGAACACCGCCCGGCTGTTGCCGCCGATGGAGCGGTGCGCTTCGTCGGAAATCAGGAGGTCAAAATCGGTCGGCGAGAAAAGCCGCCGGTATTTGTTGTTGAACTGGAGGCTTTGGACGGTGGAAACCACGATCTCGGCCTTGCGCCAGTCGTCGCGGTTTTCCTTGTAGATGACCGTGCGGAAGTCGTTTTTTAAAAGCTCGGACAAAGGCTTTCCATGCCTGGGTTCGAGTTCCAGACGGTCGACAAGGAATAGGACCCGCTTTGCGTTGCCGGTTCGCATGAAGAGCTTGATGACGGCGGCGGCGGTCAAGGTCTTGCCGGTGCCGGTCGCCATTTCAAACAGAAAACGCGTCTGGCCCTTGCGCACGGCATCTTGAAGCGCGGCAACCGCCCGGAGTTGGTACGGACGGAGGAACTTCAGTTCCGCGTCCTTGATGAAAGCGTCACGCTCGGCCGGCGTCGTTCCAGCGGGGATCGTTGCTGGTAGTTCGGATTCTGAGTGACCGCAACGTAGTCGGCTCTCGACTTTTTCGCCGACCAGAGAGTCGGGATTCGGCTTGAAGGCGTGGAAATGCTCGAAGGATTCGGGCTTCGGAAACTCGGTGATCAGGACCGGGTTGCCGTGCTCCAAGTCCCAGAAGTAATGCAGGTTCCCGTTGGACAGGATGACGAACCGGACATTCTGCGAATGGGCGTACTTCCGGGCCTGTTCCTTGCCGACAAGAGGGTCGCAACTTCTCGGACTTCGCCTCCAAGACGGCAATGGGGAAGCCGCGTTCGTCCAGCAGGAGGTAATCAACAAAGCCGTTGGCGGTTTTCTCGAAGTCGTCCCCGAGGGCGTCGAGGGCTTTCTTCTTGAGTTTGACGTTTGCTTCAAGCGCGATGTTGGCGGGGCCGTTCTCGTCGTCAAAGAACCGCCAGCCCGACCTTTGGAGAAGGTCGTTGATCAGGATTCGCGCTTTCGCTTCTTTCGTCATTCGTTGCTATCCCTTATTCAAAACACGAACATCAGCGAGAGGCCGACTTGTGGCCGATTCGCTGCTAGCGCTATCCTTTGTCTCATCGAATCCCCATTCGCGTTGAGCCCTTCAGTCAACTGCAAGACGGCGGCTCAAAAGAAATACTTGAGTTTCCCGACGTGCGGCGCTCGATTTTACCTCCCTCATTATAACTTTTTCACAAGGAGGCTGCGAATGCAACATAAAAAGCATAAAAAGCAGGGTCACTGGTCCTTCCAGGATGCTATCGCTAGCGCTATCCCACGGGGATGCTCCGCTATCGCTATCCTTACAGGATGCTTTCGCTATCCAGGGGCAGGGAACCTTTTGCAGTTGCCGACCTGCCACGGCAGAGGCGTGGTTATTGGTTACAGAAAGTCCGAAGGCGGTGTGAGGTGTCTATTTCCGCTGAAACAGGCGGTCTCTGATTCTCTTTGCTTTCTCGGGCATAGCGTTGTGAAAAAACTCCATCTGTGCCTGAAGCCATTGGAGCTTCTGCTCCACCGGCTTCTTCGCATACTCCTCGATCTCGGCTCTTGTCCTGTAATAGAGTAGGGGGGCCTCTCTATCCTTCTCCGCTTCGTCGCTACTCATCCCTCCACTCCTCCATGATCTTTTTAAAGGTGAAACACATCAGCTCTGTCCTGTGGCCGGTCAACGGTTTCCTTCATACTGATCAGGTCTCGAATATCCACAAGGGGAATGACTGTGTCTTCGAAATGGAGTTCCTTCCTGCGAACATATAGTGCGGCAACGTCAAAAGGCATGTCAATAAGCACATCGGGAATTCTCAGGATCGTACAAAGAGAAGACCTTCATGTTCTTGTGGGTCACCCAGCTTTTCCGTTTCTCAGCATCAACAAAGTCATCGAGTATAACGGGCATCTTGGGCTTTAGACCCAATTCCCCCATCGCCTCAACGAATTTTTCGAGATTGCGCTTCTCCATTAGCACAACGAGGTCGAGGTCGGCTGTCGCCCTTTCAATGCCGTACAGGTTAACGGCTACACCACCTGCGACCAGGTATTGCACTGACTTCCTGTTCAGGCACGAGAATATTTTTTTGAAGACGTCCACCTGTACCTCACTTAACTTTTCTCACACGCTGGCTGCGAATGCAACATAAAAAGCAGGGTCAGGGAGATCAACCACCGTTCCGAGTTCCGGGTTACGAGTTGCAGATATGTAGCCGTTATGAGTTGAGGCGTTGATACGTTGATTCGTCACGGCTCGAAAGACCCGCGATACGAAGATGCGCTGATACGGGGAGATTCTCCGTGAGCGCGATATATACAAGTCAACGCGTCAACGTATAATCAATCACGCCTTGCTCGTCAGGCCCCTCGGTGTCTGTAACTTAGGCAGAAACCGTCGTCCATCGTCGCGCTCACCGTGACCGAGTCGAAGTCTGGGTGCTTACGCATCACACTCAGGTAATCACTCATGGCGTTGGCCTGCCGGATGGCGTTGTGCACCGCAATCATGCCGCCCGGAGGCACTTTCTTCGGATAGAGTTTTTTGAAATAGTCCACCTGCCCTTCCTTGTCGGCGTCCATGAAGACGAAATCAAAAGGCCCTTCGAGCTTCGTGACCTCCCTGTGTGCATCGCCCTTGATCAAGGTTATACGCTGCGACAACCCCGCCTGGTCTACGTTCTTGCGCGCCTCGTTGTATCTATCTGCGTCGATTTCTATCGTGGTGAGGCGCCCGCCTGTTTCCTCCAGGGCAAGCCCTATCCAGATCGCCGAAAACCCTTGGGACGTGCCCAGCTCAAGCACATTCTTGGCCCGGGTTGCCTTGATCATCAGATACAGAAACTCACCATCCTTGCGGGGTACGCTCCACGCCTGAGATCCTCTCTCCTCCATATCGTTCAGCAACCGCTTGAGCTGCGCTGGATCGCGTACGGGCGGCTGGGGGGAGCCGTCCGCAGCAACAGCAATGCCCGGCGGTAGGTGTGCAGCCGCTGCAATGATGCCCAGGGCCCCTCCAGTACCCTTCAAGAATTCCCTGCGTGTGCACCCATGGCCCGCATGTTCCGCACGGCCTGCACGGCCTTTGTGGTCTTTATATCTCGTATGGTCTGCTTTCATCTCAATGCGACCTCAGCGAACCGTTACCTGCACCTGACCCGCGTTACCGCTCCTATGGTCAACGGCAACCAGGGTAATGCGTGCGCCTGCTTTTAATGAGCTGACGAGCTCGATGAAATTCTCCAGGCCTGTGATTGTCTGCCCTTCAATCTGCAGGATGAGGTCCCCGGGTTCGAAGCCGACTTCTCCCAGCGGCCCCTTGGCGTCCACTCGCGTGATCGCAACGCCGCGGTCGGCATCGAGGCCGTACTTACTAACTTCTTGAGACGTAAGGACACGAAACTCAGCGCCCAAACGCTCCTTGAGCGACAAAGCCATAATCCTGGTCGCATCCTGGAGGCTCCCGACACGGACCACAAGATCCTGCTTCTTGCCGCCGCGCAGGATAGTGACACGCGCATCGCTGCCTATGGGCGTGTTGGCTGCTTCATTGCGCAGACCGCTTCCATCAACGACCTCTTTGCCCTGATAAGTGACCACAACATCCCCTTTCTTCATACCCGCTTTTTCTGCCGGTCCCCCTTTCACCACCTCAGCAACATAGGCGCCCTTCAGAGTCGCAACGCCTGCTGATTTGGCAAGTTCTTGCGTGAGATCCTGCACGCCTACCCCCAGCCAACCCCGCTCTATCTTTCCGTGGGCAATCAGCAATTTGCTGATGTGCTGAGCTATGTTGCTCGGTATGGCAAAGCCGATTCCCTCAGAGCCACCCGACTCAGATGCGATCGCAGCATTGACGCCGATCACCTCACCCCTGAGATTGAGAAGAGGGCCGCCGCTATTCCCCGGGTTAATGGGGGCGTCCGTCTGGAGAAAATCCTGATAACTCGTGGGATCAGAAATGCCTCTCCGGTGCTTGGCACTGATTATGCCTTGCGTAACCGTCTGATCCAACCCGCGTGGATGACCGATGGCCACGACCCATTCGCCGACCTCCACCTTGTCCGAATCTCCGAAGGTCACGTAGGGCAGTTGCTCCTTGGTGGGGATCTCTATGACCGCCAGGTCTGTCTTAGGGTCTCCTCCGACGAGCTTCGCCTCGTAATGTTTCCCATTGGCAAGAACTACCTCAATCTTTGTTGCACCGCCGGCCACGTGATAGTTGGTTAGGATGTGGCCGCGAGCATCGATGATCATGCCCGTTCCCAGTCCCTTTACCTCCCGCTTGAACTTTTTGGGCATCTTAGGATTGCCGAAAAAGCGACGGAAGAAGGGGTCTCCCTCGAAGGGAAGGAAAGGGTTGGCCACTTCCTGACGCTCCGTCACTTCGATGTGGGCAACGGCGGGGATAGTCTTCTTTGCGATCTCCACGATGGCTGTACTAAGATCAACGGAGGCAGCAGCCTGTGCAGGAGGAGGCGCCACTATGACAGCCGGGCCTCCCATGAGGACGATGATAATAAAAAACAGTACAGCTGCACGAAGGCTTAAGAGCCGGGACATTAACATAGTGAGACCTCCCTTTTCTGAAAATATTCTGTCTTATCTATAATAGTAAGACTTCGATCCGATAATTTCACGGGGGCGCCATTGACGGACGGGCCAGGCGCCACAGGAAAATAGTTCCTGAAGCTCTCCTACTTTCGATTGGACTTGTGGTAACATAGAGAGAGAAGATGATCCGCAGGGAGGTCCCGACATAATGATGAAGCTATCCAAGAGACTCGTGATCCTGTTTCTCGTGCATTGTATCATCTGCACGAGTGCGCTTTATTCCAGAGCAGCGGAGGAGCCCGAAAGGAAATGGACCAGTTACATGAGGGATAGGGAGTTGGGCGTCGAGTATTTCTACGATAAAGAGGCGCTCGTGAAACCTTCCAAAGACCTCTTCCAGGTCTGGAGAAAAAGGGTTTTCCCTGCCGGAGCGGCGCAAAAGGAGATTGTGACGTTCGACGAGATGGACTGCCGGGGACCCCGGTATCGCGCACTGGAGCTTAGCGTGACCTATTGGGACGGCACAACTAAAAGGTACGACAAGGTCGGCCAGTGGGCGAACGTTTACGCAAACAGCGTTGAAGAATTTCTCATGGACGAACACTGCAAGTAGACAGGTTTTATGCAGTTATAAAATCGGCGGATAGTGAATAGGAAAAACCAGGGACGGTCGATTTGGCTGGCGGATGCGGTCACATGACATAAACACCGGTCTTACATGGAGGGGAAGATGAAGGCTCTTCATTGCAAAGTAGTCATTTACCTATTCGCAGGTTTCTTCCTGACAGGGCTCTACTTGACTGACGATGTGCGCTGCGGCCTCTGATTATCCGAATCGTCCCGTCACCGTGATAGTTCCTTACCCGGCCGGCGGGGTGACCGATATCGCAGCACGCGCGTCTGGCCGACGCCATGGAAAAACGTCTCAAGCAGCCCGTGGTCGTGATGAACAAAGTGGGCGGAGCAACAACGATGGGTGGTTATGCCCTGGCGACTGCCAAGCCCGATGGTTACACGCTCGGCTTTTTCCCCGTTGCGCCCACCATCCCCGAAGCATTCGAGTATTTCCAGGATGCTCCTTACACGAGCAAGGATTTGAGACCAATATGCGGGGTCACAGCACCGGTCTTCGCAGTCGCGGTAAGAGAAGATGCGCCGTGGAATAGCTTTAAAGAACTGACGAATATGCTAAGAAAAACCCCGGCTTAAAGGTGGGTACAGGCGGCAAGCAAACTCTGCAGTATATGTTCATGGCTACCACCAATAGAACGGATAAAACAGGCTTCGTGGGCATCCCTTTCACCGGGGATCCCCAGAACGTATCGGCCTTGCTGGGCGGCCACATATCGGTCAGCATGATGGACTATTCGCCCATAAAATCCTTGGCGGATGCAAAGAAGATCAAGGTCCTGGCTGTGATTAGCGAAAAGCGGGCGGACTTTCTTCCCTCTGTCCCAACCGTGGCAGAACTGGGCTATCCTGTGAAGTTCGTATCGGTGCTGGGCATAGTTGCGCCCAAGGGATTGTCCGACGATATGGCGACAAAAATCGACAGCCTGGTGGCCACTATCTGTAAAGAGCCGGACTTTCAGACCAAGATCCGCAATACGACGCTGCAGATACACTATCTGAACAGCGCCGCCTACCAGACGCATCTCGCCGGCTACAAGGAGAACGTGCTGGCGTTCTTCAAAGAGGAAGGATTGGTGAAAAAATAGGTAAAGACGAAAATTCAGGAAAAAACAAAGGAAGGTTAAGGAAAGAGCGAGAGAAAGGTTAAGGAAGGCCTCAAAATCTTGCCCTTGGTTGTCACCTTAACCTTTGCTCTAGTCTTTACCTCTACCTTTGCGTTAGTCTTTACCTCTACCTGTTTTATCTTTTTTCTACTTCACTAGAACCTATATGCGTGCAGGAATCCCTGCTGCTCCATGGCTTTTTTCAAACGCTCCCTCTCCGCCGGATTCATCGGAAGCTGGGGCGACCTCACCCACGGGCCGCGTATATAGCCTGCCAGAGCGGAAGCCTCTTTGTATCTGGTATGGAGGTAGACAAACGGGTCGGCATAAACGAGCCGCGCCACGGGATACATCTTCTCGTGAATCTTTCTTGCGGCGGCCACGTCTCCCGACTTGATTAATTTCAGCATTGTCGCGATCTCTACGGGTGCTACATTACCGAAACCAGTGAGGGTGCCGTCGAGCCCGCCCATGATGCCCGCATAAAAGAGCAATGCGGTCGTCGCTACGAAGTTGGATATGGACGGCCTGATGCTCTTCGCTCCCGCGGTATCCTCAACGTACCTGAACAATCCGGACGAGAACTGGGTGTGCTTTATGGCTACGACGTTCTCGATCTCGCGGCACAGGGTGAGAAGGGTCTCGCTCGTATAGCCGTCCGGGAGACTTGCGGCATACTGGAAAACCACGATGGGCATATTGGCGCCTTTATCCAGCTCCTTATGATACGCTACCGCGAATTCGGGATTTTTCGCCGCAAACCACGCGTAGATAGTCGGCGGGCAAGGCATGATGGCATCACAGCCATTCTCCTTGGCGTCGAGGGCGATTTCAATGGCCTCTTTTGTGGAGGCAGAACTAACACCCGACACAAGCGGCACCCGGCCCTTCGTCTCTCCCCTGATGATTTTTATACACCTGATCCTTTCTTCTCTCGTCATTGTTGCCCCTTCACCGGCGTGGGCATTACAGACGATCCCGCCCAGTCCATCTACGGTCATCAGATAGCGGATAAGGCCCCTCAAGCCGTCCTCGTCGATCTCCAGCTTTTCCGTAAAGGGCGTGATGTTAGCTACCAGCATATCCTTCAACACAAGTGACATATAACTACCTCCGTTATTTGGTTTTTCTAGCTTTTCTAGTTTCTCTCGTTTCTCCGGACCTGCTCGATCTCGGACCTGGACCCATGGACCCTGTGACCGTATCTGTCGCGTTACTCCTCAGTCACTATCTCCTTTCGCCTCTTGCCGAAAGAAGGAACGATGGCGGAGAGTATCAGGGCCAAGGCAATCAGCAAAGACGCCAGAGAGATGGGGCGCGTGACAAACACCGCGGGGCTTCCGTCGGAAAGGAGAAGCGCCTGGAAGAGGCTCTGCTCCATTAACGGGCTCAACACGAAAGCCATCACCAAGGGTGCGGCTTCGTAGCCCATTTTACGCAGGATGTATCCGATAAGCCCAAAGGCAAGCATCACATAGATGTCAAAGACGTTTGCGCCAAGGCTATACGAACCGAGAAGACAGAAAAGCAGAATAAGCGGGAAGAGCGTCCTATAAGGGATTTCTAATACCTTTACCCAGATGCCGATGAGGGGCAGATTCAGGACGAGCAGCATGATATTGCCCAGGTACATGCTCGCCACCGTACCCCAGAATACCTCGGGATGTTCGGTAATCATCAGTGGTCCCGGCCGCAGGCCGTGAATCATCAGGGCCCCGAGGAGAAGCGCTGTTATGACATTTGACGGGATGCCCAGAGAAAAGAGGGGAATAAAACCGCTGCTTGACGCGGCGTTGTTGGCAGACTCGGGTCCTGCTACGCCTTCGATTGCACCCTTGCCGAATTCCTCAGGGTGCTTGGAAAATTTCTTCTCGAGAGCATATGAAATGAACGTGGAGATGATGGAGCCTCCGCCGGGAAGCACGCCGAGGAAAAAGCCGAGAAGCGTTCCCCTGCCTATCGGCTTGGCAGACCGCTTCCAGTCCTCCTTCGTAGGAAGAAGATGCTTCACCCCTGTCTTTACGACGATCCTTTCCGCCACGGTCTCCAGGTTCAAAAGGACTTCCGATATGCCGAACAGCCCCATGACCAGCGGCACGAGTCCCACGCCGTCGATGAGTCCCCGCAGGCCGAACGTGAATCGAGGTATGCCCTCGTTAATGTCCTGCCCGATAAGGCTCAGGAAAACCCCCAGTGCCGCCATGGCAAAGCCACGGAGCAGTGAGCCTTGGGTAAGGTAGATAAGAATGGAGAGACCCAGCAGCATGAGGGAAAAGTACTCGGGCGGCCCGAACTTGAGTGCAAACTCCGCGAGCGGGTTTGCGACGAGCATCAGTCCCACGATGCCTAGCGTTCCGGCGATGAAGGAACCGAAGGCGGCAATGCCGAGCGCCGGCCCTGCGCGCCCCTTCAAGGCCATCTGGTAACCATCGAGACAGGTCACGACAGACGCGGCTTCACCGGGAATATTGACCAGAATCGACGTGGTAGACCCTCCATACATGGATCCGTAGAATATGCCGGCCAGCATGATCACCCCGGCCACCGGCGACATACCGAAGGTAACCGGCAAAAGGAGCGACATCGCGCCCACCGGGCCGATACCCGGGAGCACGCCTATCAGCGTTCCAATAAAGACGCCTATAAAACAGGTCAGGAGGTTTATCGGCTGAAACGCGATGCCGAAACCGAAGAAAAGGTCATGGAGGAGACTCATTAACGCTTCACCACCATGGAAAGATACCTCGCGGCAGTTGAGTGCGGAGCCAGGTCTCAAAAATGAGATAGGTTACGGCCGTTGTTGCCAGTGATGCGAAAAAGGCGTTGAAAAGACGATTCTTTCCCCAGTCGTAGAAGAGCCCGCACATTACGAGAAACGTGCAAAGAAGGTAGCCCACAGCGTTGAGGAAAACAGCGTAAGCAACGAGGAGACCCATGGTCGCGATGAGCCGCCATTTGAGAAGACCACCTATCAGACTGACGCGACCTGCTGGTCTAGCCTGACCTTTCGCTTTTGACGCGGTTTTCGAAAAGAGCATAAAAGTACCGATGATCACAAGGGCAAGCCCGGCGACCAAGGCAAAGAAGCCGGGGCCGGGCGCCCCGAACGTGCCGATCTTGATCCTCCAGCCGAGGAAACAGACAAAGGCCCCCAGTGCAACCCAGAAAATTGCCTCATTCTTTCGTATCTGTCCGTTCCCCATCGCCTCGTCCGTTTACTTGATAAGCCCCTCTTCCTTGAAGAAGTTAGACACGTTGGTTCTGTATGTGGCGAGAGATTTCTCATACATGGTCGCGTTCTGGTAATTAATCTGCAAGGAGGTATTGTGGATCTTGGTCTGGAAGTCCGGCTCCTTGGAGATCTTCGCGACCGCATCGTCAATCTTCTGCACTACCTCATCGGGAATACCCTTGGGTCCGTTTATCCCCAGTATGGAAACGTAGAGAATAGGGTAGCCGAGCTCAACGACCGTAGGTACGTTGGGAGCGAACTCGGCCCTCTTTTCCGTGACAATGGCCAGTACCCTGAGTTTCTTCGCGTCCCAGAGGGATTTCGCCACGGAGAAGTCAAAGAGGCCTACCTGCGTATGACCGCCGAGGAGTGCCGCAAGGTTCTGTGGATCGCCGGCAAACGGGACAGCCACAAAACCTGTCTTCTCCGTCTTGTTTATGGTCGTCAAGAGCATGCTTTGCAGGGTCTGCTTGCCCCCTGTGCCCGTCTTCATGCCCGGGTTCTTCTTGGCATACTCAATCAACTCTTTCAAAGTCTTCCACGGTGCATCCTCTTTCAGCGTGATCGTGTACGCGGTTGCTACGGCACTGCAGACCCTTCTCAAGTCCTTGCTCGAGTACGGCGCATCCTGGAAGTAGGCATAGGCCTCAGGGATAGCCGCGGCCACGGGAAAGAACCCCAACGTGTAGCCGTCGGGCTTGGCGGAGGCAACGGCGTATCCGCCGATGGTCGTGCCACCGCCCGTTTTGTTAACAACGACGACCGGCTGCTTGAGATGTTTTTCAAGGGAATCGGCAACCGCTCTTGCACCAAGGTCTGTCACTCCGCCTGCAGGGTAGGGCACGATCAACGTGATCGCCCGGTTGGGGTAGTCGCTTGCCGCCGAGGCGGCTCCGGGCCAGATAACAGGCCATGTAATGAGGCAGAGAAGCATGATGGAAAGAAACCTTTTGGCTACTGGTCGCATAAAAGCCTCCTAATGTATTGGTCTATCTGGTCGTCTGGTCCGTCTGGTCTATCTGGTCATTCTATGCTCCGGACGAGATAGACCAAATGGACGAAATAGACTATACAGACCTGTTATGTACTAGTCTCCATGATTGACGTCAACGCGCGCTTAACTATTGCTTTAGCCAGGTCGACTTTATACTGATTCATAGACAGCGGCCGCGCCCCTTCTAATGCTGCTTCAGCTGCGTCCCAAATGAGCCGTTCTGTCAAGGCATGGCCCTCAAGCATCTCTCCGGCCGTCTTCGCCACGTAAGGAAATGGAGCGACACCACCCAGTACGATACTTATATCGTGACAGATCCCATCCGACATGCGGGCAACCGCGGCAACGCTCGCAAGGGCAAAATCCGCGGCATGCCGCACGCGCTGTTTGAGAAAGACCTGGCGGGTTCCTGCCGGTTGATCCGGCACCTCGACTGCCAGTACAAATTCATCAGGCTTGAGGATGGTCTCCCCGACGTTATCGGGTCCCAGAAAAAAATCCCGCAACGGAACAATCCTCTCGCCCTCGACACCGGCTATGACCGCTCCGGCCTTCAGAGCGAGCAGTGCCGGAGCCATGTCCGAGGGATGGGCCATTGCGCACTTTCCATTCTTCAAGATCGAGTGATAGAATCGGTGTTCACCGGCAGCCGCATAGCACCTGGCGCCGCCTTTCTTGAAGCAGACGAAGTGGGGGTGCCTGAAGTAGACACACCGCGGCCTCTGACAGAGATTCCCTCCCAGAGTGCCCATATTCCTGATCTGGGTCGTACCAACCATTCGCGCCGCTTGCGCGAGAACGCCGAACTTCGGCGTTATCTCATCAGAGGCCGCTATCCGGCTCAGAGTGACTGCAGCGCCCATGCGTAGTCCCGTCTCTTTCTCACGGGTGATCCGTCCGATGCCGGGTATGCTCTTGATGTTGACAAGGGCCGCCGGCACTTTCAGCTTCGGGCCCTCAATGCGGTCTTTCATCAGTGCAAGCAGATCGGTCGCACCCGCAATCACGCTCGCCCTGCCATCGTAGGCCTTGAGACAGGTGACCGCCTCCTTGACATCCTTCGCATCTATGTGCTCAAAAGCAGGGAGCTCGAAGAGCATCTACCTCACCCCTTTCTTCTCGCGTTAATGGCCATGAGGATCCTGTCCGGCGTGATCGGCAGGTCATTAAACCAGATGCCGATGGCATCGTATAAAGCGTTTCGTATGGCAGCCGGAGTGGGTGCATTCGTATTTTCCCCGGCCCCTTTCGCAGAATAGGCGAAGTAGGGGTCTTCAACTTCCGTAAGATAGACGTCAGAGCGAGGGTAATCAAGCGCTGTCGGCATCCGGTATTGGTGCAGATTATTGGTGAGCAGTTTCCCCGTCTTCGCGTCGTAGAGGCCTTCTTCCATGAGCGCATAGCCTACCCCAAATTCTATGCCTCCGTAAACCTGAGAGACACAGAGCTTCGGGTTTATGGCTCTGCCAAAATCCTGGGCCGCCGTGAGCTTCAAAATTTCTACCTGGCCGGTCTCTGTATCGACTTCCAGCTCCACCGCTTGCGCACCGAATGTGGCCATCATCGGTTCAGCGGGATTGGGCGCCCTGCTCCCTTTGCCAATGAGCGGCCTTTCAACATCAATACCGGCGCAAGCCGTCTTGAAAGGAAGGGTCTTGGAGGGATCTGATTTCACATAGATCTTTCCGTTTCGGGATCGGATCTCTTCGACCTTTGCGCCCATCATCGGGGCAGCCAGCTCGAAGAGCTGTTGCCTCGCTCGGCTGCCGCCTGGACAATGGGCGGTCCCATCTCCGGAGTGCATCTCGAAGCGTGGCAGGAGGGCCCGTACGGCGTATCCTTCGTATCCCCGATGATCACATTCACATCATCAGCACCTACCCCCAGTTCCTCTGCTGCTATCATCGGGAGTATGGTCTGCTGCCCGCCCCCGATATCGACAACGCCCACGAATAAGTCGATCGTACCGTCTTTTCTTATGGCCACCTTCGCTTCAGCCGCATAAGGATTCAGGCCGACCCCCTGCATCACCAGATAGGAGGCCATGCCGATCCCGCGCTTCTTTGTCGTTTCAGGGATCTGCTTCAAGCCCTTTCTCTTTTCCCACCCGATAGCGTCAGTGGCCAGCTTCATGCACTGGTCAAGTATCTTGCTTGAGTATGGGATCTGCTTGGCATAGCTCTTCACCTGCTCGCTAAGGTCCCGTGCCGCGTCGGCGCCGACGGTCTGATACGTGGCATAATTCTTCATCCTGAATTCGAGAGGGTCCATGCCCAGTTCCGCTGCCAACCTGTCCATGTGCGATTCGAGTGCAAAAATCGCCTGCATATTCATGGGGGACCGTGTCGGACCGGTAACCTGCTTATTCGTATAGACGCCGATCTGCTCAAGATAGACATTGGGACACGCATGAAGGTTTGACGTGTGCCAGATCACCTGCATGATGTAATAATTATCCTTGTCCGCGGCAGCCCCTGCGTTGACCACCGCCCTTTGCTGAATCGCTGTCAGCGTGCCGTCCTTTTTTGCCCCCATCTTGAGGTACATCTTGATATCATACCGGCGGGAGTGGTTCACAAATTCTTCGCCCCGTGTGCGCTCCATTCTTACGGGCCTTCCCGTTACCATTGAAAGCTTTGCTGCAAAGTAAGTAATCCTCTGAGACCAGGCCTTTGAGCCGAACCCGCCGCCAAGATATTTAACGATGACTCTGACGTTGTCCGGAGGGAGGCCCAGAGAATCGGCGAGGGCCAGTTTCGCATTCCAGACCCCTTGCACCGCATCCCAGACAGTGAGGTTGTGCCCATCCCAATCGGCGATGCATGCCCGCGTTTGGATGGTCCCGTGATGCGAGACCTGGGTGGTGTAAGTCTCTTCCACTATCACATCGGCCTCAGCAAAGCCTTTCTCTACGTCACCCCGTTTGATGATGTACGGCTTTCTATCAAACATCTCCCTGCCGGGATATTCCTCGTCGGCAACCAGCGGAGGGGGCGGATTCTTCAGCACCTCCTCCGCGTCGAGCATGGGCTTGAGTACTTCATATTCCACATCTATGAGCTCCAACGCCTTCCGGGCGATAGTGACGTCGTCTGCCGCCACAGCAGCCACTTCCATACCCTCATACGTGATACACTCGGGGAACGCAAGTTGCGGGACCCTGTACCATGTGGTGCGCCAGCCTTTCGGCGTGTTCTCTTTTGTCAGCACGGCTCTGACGCCGGGAAGCGCTTCTGCCTTGCTCGCATCGATCTTCTTGATCCTGGCCCGTGGATGCGGGCAGTGGAGGGTCTTGCCATACAGCATGCCGGGAAGCTTGATGTCTCCCGCATACTTTGCCTGTCCGGTAACCTTCTCCTTGGCACCTCTTCGATCCAGAGATTTGCCGACCACGGTTAAATCCCTGTCCAGTGGAGGAGGCACAGTGCCCTTCACCAGTAATTTGCCCTCAGCCACGGTTAACTCCTTCCCTTGCGAACCGTCTTCCGGGACTTCTTGGGGGCTTTATTGGCGGCCATCCTGCGGGCCATTTTAACTGAAGCGTCCAATGCCGCGTCTATTATGTTGAGATAGGAGCCGCACCTGCAAAGGTTGCCGTCGACGGCGCGTCGAACGTCATCATAGGTCGGTTGGGGATTTTGCTGCAGAAGGGCTTTAATAGAGAGCAGCATCCCCGGTGTACAGTATCCGCACTGGAGAGCGTCATGCTCGATGAAAGCCTGCTGGAGCGGATGAAGCTCCTCCCCGTCTCCCAGCCCTTCGATGGTCAGGACCTCCTTGCCGTCGGCCTCGACAGCCAGCATCGTACAGGAATAAACGGCGATGCCGTCCAGGATCACCGTACAACTCCCGCATTCGCCGCGGTTGCAGCCGACCTTCGTCCCGGTCAGATCCAGACTCTCCCGCAGGAACTCCGCCAGCGTCACCCGGGCATCAACGTCAGCTTCAAGGTTTCTCCCGTTTACGGTAAGCCCGATATGCTTTTTGTTGTTGTGAGAATGTTCTGGTGCACCCATGAGACTGATATCCCCCTTCGGCGGCAGGAAAGATTACAACACGGCACGCATGCTTTTTCTGAAGGATTCCTTTCATGAAAAAGCTGGCCATTTATCTTACCACACTGCATACACCAGTCAAGAAATGAGTCTGCAGAAAAAACGCTACACGGAGACCGCATCTTAATCTGAGCAGTCTTCGTGTAGCGTTAACCTTAATCGCCTACTAAATCAATAACTGCACGTCAGGACAGATTACTTATGCTGCCAATACTTCCAGACGTCTCCCTGAGCCACGTTTGGTATTCTGTCGATAACGGCATTTACCAGCTTTCCATCCTTTTTTTCTACTTTCATTATGTACATAGTCATGATCCTCTGGTGATACTGATCGAAGGCAAGAGGACCGGCAGGGGTTTCGATCTTGGGTGCTATCTTCATGATCTCCTTAGCTACCCGCGAGGGATCCTGGACATCGCCTTTCATGGCCGTAATTGCTGACCCCACAACGCTTGCTGCGGTATAACCGAACTCGGTGTACCGATTAGGCATGTCATTGTACTTCGCGCTGTACGCCTTTACAAATGCGCGATTCTTGGGGGTGTCCAGCGTGGCCGAATAATGACCGACGCTGACAATGCCGAGTGCAGCGTCTCCTATGCTCGGCAGATAGGGATCGTCTGTCAAAACGTTGTGCCCATACAGAGGAAGTCGCTTCTTCAAACCGAATTCCTGAAATTGTTGAACAAAGCGGACAGCATCCGTACCGGTGTAAAAGGTGTAGACCAAATCTGCCCCTTTGGCGTCGATTACACTTAAGAAGGGAGCAAAATCCATGGTGCCCATTTTGGGGTAGACCTCCTTGATGACCTTTCCCCCGGACTCTTCGAAGGCAGCTTTAAAGCCATCCATCGAGTGGTGCCCCGCTGCCCAATCGGCGGACGAAAGAACGACATTGCGATAAGGGGTGTTCTTGTATACCCATTTGCCCATAGTATAGTTAGTCTGATCGCTTGTATCGCAAACCCGGAAGATGTTCTCGCTCGCCTTTTCCGGTGAAGTCAATTCCCGGGTGGTTGCAACAGGATTGACCTGGATGATCTTTCTGTTTACGGATATAATCGTGGATGGCGAGACCCACGGCGCTGCTCAGCGGACCTATTACGAAATTCACCTTATGCTCCTCTACCAACCGGCGTATCTTGGTCAAGCCCACGGTCGGGTTCAGCTCGGTCATCCTCCTTGATGAGTTGAATAGCTCGCCCCCCTGCCTTCAGGCCAATCTCATTAAAATACAACTCCACTCCGTCGTTGGTCAGCTTTGCGGCCAGCGCATTTACCCCGGTGTAGGGAAGGAGTATACCTACCTTAATAGGTGGCTGCTCCGCTGCCAGCGCACCGGATCCCGTTAGAAAAAAAGCAGCGATGAATAGACATAGACCAACCCATACCCATTTGCTCTTTACGTCCGTCATGTTTGCGACCTCCTCTCTGACATTTCTTTTGAATTGTCCCTTGTAGAGCTACGTTCCCAATGTAGTTTAAATCCATGAAGCTGTCAATATGAATTTGGTCTATCTGGTCTATCCGGTCCATTTGGTCCCTAGACTAGAGAGACCAGATAGACTTCATAGACTAGATAGACCGGGTCATTAACGGGCTGTAAAGCCACCATCTACCACAAGCTCGGCACCGGTCACGAAACTCGATTCATCGGACGCGAGATAGAGCACAGCATAAGCAACATCCTCCGGCTTGCCCAGACGCCCAACCATGGTCCAATCCTCGCGGAGCTTCTTCGTCGTCTTCGTAGCTACGACCCGTCCTTTCAGCTTCCGTCCGGAAGAGTCCGTCCATCATCGGCGTCAGAATGAAAGCAGGATGAACAGAGTTGACTCTGATGCCGTACCCGTGACCTGCCTTGGAACACTGGAGTGCAGCTGCTTTTGTAAACAGCCTCACGCCCCCTTTACTGGCGCTGTAGGCCGACGAACCACCCCCCATGCCCACTAAGCCCGCTACCGACGATATATTGACGATGGAACCCCCTCCGCTTCTTTTCATCGCCCCTATCGCATGTTTTGTTCCGAGGAAGACCCCGTCCAGATTGACGGCCATGACCCGGCGCCAATCTTCCAAGGTCATCTCTTCGATAGGTTTGTTTATTAAGATGCCGGCGTTATTCACGAGGACATCGAGTTTGCCAAATGCAGACAACGTCTGTCTCATGACCTCTGCCCACTCTTGTTCGCTGGTAACATCATGTCTCACAAAAATCGCTTCCGCGCCCGCGCGCCGTATTTCTTCGACCGTCTTTTTAGGCTCGGGCTCAACGATGTCGCACAGCACGACCTGAGCCCCCTCCTTCGCCAACAGCAAAGCCTGAGCCTTACCCAGCGGCCCTGCCGCTCCGGTTACGATTGCAACTTTGCCTTTGACTCGATCCATCCGATTTATCCTCCTTGTAAATAAAGCAGTTGAGGTGAGGAATTAGCTCCTGGCTTGTTGCTCTTTTAAACTTAACCTTAGCCTGAATTTTAGATGAGTGCTATGCCGATTTGGATTCAAGATGGAGACCGAGGCGGCAGCGAGGAGCTGCGGTAGCGAAGCATCCTGTAAGGAAGCATCCGGTAAGCGACGCAGCGACAACGAAGGTATACGTAGCGAAGCATCCCCGTGGGACTTGAAGGCAAATCGGGATTAGACGCCAAGATAGCGGGAACGTATTTCGGGATTTTCTTTCAGTTTTTCCGGTTCAGATTCGTACACGATAGCGCCCCTGCTCATTATGTACACATAATCGGCTATTTTTAGGGCGAAGGCAGAGTCTTGATCTACCAAGAGCAGAGAAAGTTCCTGGGCCTTGATTTCTTTGATGATGCGGTGCACCTCACGAACCAATAGAGGCGAAAGCCCCTCGGTCGGTTCATCCATAAGGAGAAGATCAGGATTGCCGACCAGAGCACGGCCGCAGGCCAGCATCTGCTGCTCGCCGCCGCTCAATGTTCTCGCCCTGGAAGAAGCACGCTCTCGCAAAGCAGTAAACGTTGAAAATATTTTGTCGACGGACCACCGCGAACCGGTTCCCGACCGCTCGGCGATCTCCAGGTTTTCTTTAACGGTGAGGGAAGAAAAGGTGCGCCGACCTTGAGGGACCAGCCCGATCCCCAACCGGACGATGCGGTAAATATTGAGTCGAGTGATATCCTGCCCTTTGAAGAATATGCTGCCTTGACGCGGCGGCGTGAATCCTATGATGGAGCGAAGCAGCGTGGTCTTGCCGGCTCCGTTCCTGCCCAGTATGGCTACCACCTTGCCCTTCTCCGCGTTTATGGTAACGCCCTGAAGCACGTGGGAATCTCCATAATAGGTGTGGATATCGCGGACTTCAAGCAAGCTCATTAATCGACACCCATGTATATTTCCTGCACTTGCGGATTGTTTTTCACGTCCTCCGGAGAGCCGAATGCCACGACCGTGCCGTAGTGAAGTACCATCACTTTTTCGGCGATCCCAAAGGTCACATCCATATCGTGATCGATGAGCAAAACGGTAAAGTCCCGGGAAAAGGCGCGTATGATCGAAACAAAACTTTGAGCCTCTTCCGGGGATAAGCCACACGTCGGCTCATCCAGTAAGAGAAACGACCGATTCTGCGACAGCGTCAATAAAATTTCCAGTTGACGCTGTTCTCCGTACGACAGGCTACGCACGGGAAAATCTCGCCTATCCCGCATACCCCACTGGCTGAGTATCTCTTCTGCTTGAGCGAGTAACCGCTTATAAGACGATACAGGGCGAACCAGGTTATATCTTGTCATGCCCGAGGCTTCCAACGCCAGCAGCACATTGTCCAAGACCGTCAGGTTGAGAAAGAGGTTCGTAATCTGAAAGGTGCGGCCTATACCCAGGGCAGCGCGCTGATGGGCGGGCAGTTTCGTGATATCCTTGCCGAAGACGAATATCCTGCCGGTCGTCGGTGTCAGCATCCCGCTGAGTAATTGAAAAAGTGTAGTCTTACCTGCTCCGTTGGGGCCGATAATGGCCAATCTCTCCCCTGACTCTACGCTAAAGGAGACTCCATTTACCGCACGAACCCCTCCGAAATCTTTGGTAAGGTTTTCTACTACGAGCGCTTCCAATTCAGCCTCACTTCTGGGATCGTTTGAACAGCCTGTACACGCCCTGGGGGGCGAGCATGACGGTCGCCATATAGAGCGCTCCCAGGATAATCATCCAGTGTTCGGTATAGCCGCTCACAAAATTCTTAACCAGGATGATAATGCCTGCTCCTATGGCAGGGCCAAACAGGGTTCCCACTCCTCCCAGAATCACCATTATCAATACCTCTGCAGACGTAACCAAGTGGAGTTCGGAAGGACTCACAAAGCCGTTGTAATAGACAAGCAGTACACCGGCAAGGCCCGCAAAAACTCCTGACACGACAAACGCTATATACTTCTGAAGCCAGACATTGTACCCCAGGGCCGTCATGCGCGTTTCGCTTTCTCGAATGCCCAGCAACGTGTGGCCGAAAGAAGAACGCACCACCAGATACATCAAAACCGATGAGATAACAAAAAACAGCAGCACAAAATAATAGAAATCCGTGGTATTGTGCAAATTCCAGTGCATGAAGGCGAGGTCGGGTCGCGCGATGCCCGGAAGACCATCATCGCCACCGGTCAACGAGCGCCACTTGAAGGCGATGCCCCATAGCATCATGGATGAAGCCAGGAGAATCATCAGCAGATAAGTCCCCGTGTTTCTTAACACGATCAGACCGATGAGCGCGGCGACAACGGCTGCCGCAAGCACCCCTGCCACCAACTCTATGGCGAAGTGCGGGCCGTGGAATATCTTGACGTTGATGATGGCCACGATGTAAGCCCCGGTTCCCAAAAAAGCAGCGTGACCCAGTGAGGCCAGTCCGGTATAGCCTTGGAGAATATCGAGGCTCATGGCAAAGATAGCATAGATGAGGATCAACGTAAGGAGGCCGGTGTAATACGAGGGAATGAAGAGCGGCACCGCGCATAACAGGGCGAGTACTATTACAACGCGGACGATCGATTTAAGGTCTTTCATTTTGTTCCAAAAAGCCCACTGGGTCTGATTGCCAGCACAACAACCATCGCAGCAAAGAGGGTGAATATTGACAATTCCGGAAGAAGACTTTTGCCAAAAGAATCGATGAGACCTATGAGAAGTGCCCCTACTAATGCCCCTCTCAGGCTTCCCGCTCCCCCTATGATCACAACCACGATCGCTAAGAGCAATATTTCGATGTCCAACCCGACGCTTAAGCCGACAAACGGCCCGCCAACGACGCCGGCAAGACCCGCCAGCAAAGCCCCTATGCTGAATACCAACGTTTTGACCAGGGAGATATTAATACCGATGCCCTGGGCCATCTCTGCATCATCCACTCCCGCTCGAACGATGGCCCCGTATTTTGTTTTTTCCTGGAACCACCAGAGAAAGAGTAATATCACACCGCCGATGATGATGACCGCAAGTCGATAAACTGGGACAACGATGCTGCCCAGATAGATCGTACCCTGGAGCATCTCCGGCTTCGGTATAGCTAGCGGGTTCCCGCCCCAGATCCATCGGCATACATCGCCGATGATCAAAAGCATGCCGAACGTGAGCAGGACCTGGGCCAAGGTCTCGCTGGCGAAGCGCTTTTCGAGTACTGTCTTATACGTGAACACACCGAGGATGCCGATGCTGAGAAGCCCGGCCAGACACGCCAGGAAAAAACTGTGTGTATATTGAGCTACACTGTAGCCGACGTAACCTCCCAGCAAATAGAAGGAGCCGTGGGCGAGGTTGACGATTCTCATGGTGCCCAGCATAAGGGTGAGTCCTGCCGCAAGCAGAAAGAGCAGCATGCCGAAGACGACACCATTTATGGTCTGGGTCAGGACGAAGGCCAAGTTTACGCTACCTACTGAGTTGTCTGAGGTTTTTTGACTCTGTGTAGTACCACGCCTCCGCCAATTTTGTCAATAAAAACCCATTACCCGCCATTACCCGACTTCACGAAGTCGGATTGAAGACGCCATCCCGGCAAAGGAAGAAAGGTGATCACTGCGGATGAAAAGATCCGGTTATTGCGAAACAAATCTCGCCGGGCAGGCCCGGTCAAAGCGGAGGAAAATGTGCCTTTCCGGACCTGCCTGAACCAAAAACTCTATGCCAGTCTGCTAACTACTTATTCCACCATTTCCAGACATCTGCCTGGGCCACCTTGCCAAGCTGATCTACAACAACATTAACCAGCTTCCCGTCCCGTTTTTCCGTTTTCACGACATACATATTAACGGTTCTCTGGTTATATTGATCAAAGGCGAGAGGTCCCGAGGGTGTCTCAATCTTGCTCGATACCGCCTTCATCTCCTTGGCTACCCGTGAACTGTCCCCAACCTCTCCCTTCAAAGCCTCAATCGTGGCCACTATCATTTTGCCGGCGGTATAGCCATACTCGCTATAGCGGGAAGGATGATCACCCCATTTGGCAGTATATGCCTTCACGAAGGCGCGGTTCTGAGGCGTGTCCGCGTTCACGGGATAATGTGTGCTGGCGATGATGCCGATAGCAGCGTCCCCCATGCTGGACAGATAAGGGTCGTCAACTATAGTAACCTGACTATACAAAGGAATCCGTTTCTTTAAGCCAAATTCCTGGTACTGCTGGACAAAGCGGACGGCGTCGGTCCCACTGTACCACGGGTAAACAGCATCTACCCCTTTCACGTCGATGGAGGATAAAAACGAAGCGTAATCCATCGTGTTGAGAGCGGTATAAACCTCTTTGACTATTTTTCCGCCGGCATCCTGAAAGCCCGCCTTGAAGGCATCCAGGGAATCATGTCCCGCTTTGTAGTCCTGTCCAATAAGCGCGATGTTGCGGGCAGGTGTGTTTTTCATGATCCACTTACCCATGGGGTAATTGGCCTGATCAGTGGTCTCAACGGTCCTGAAGATGTTTTCCCTCGCTTTTTCCGGCGATGTCAATTCCCGCGTAAAGGCACAGGGGATAATCAGGATGACCTTGTTCTTGACAATGTAATCGTAAATGGCCAGCGCCACAGCGCTGCTGACCGGCCCTACTACGAAATTCACCTTCTGCTCTTCAACCAGCCGTCGAACTTTGGTCAGCCCAACCGTAGGGTTGAACTCGTCATCCTCTTTGACTACCTGGATCGCCCGCCCACCTGCCTTCTGGCCAACCTCGGCAATAGCGAACTCCACTCCGTCGGAAACCCCTTTCGCCTGAAGCGGAGCGATACCCGTATAAGGAACGAGTATACCCACCTTGATAGGGGGCTTCTCTGCCGCAAGCAGACTCGAGGTCGTTAGAACAAAAATGCCAATCAGCAAGCTCAGACAAACCGAAAGCCATCTCCCTTTTTCGCTCTTCATCTTTACTCCCCCCTTTTTTGTATTCTTTTCACAGCAGTAACTATATCGCCTTGCGCGCCATCTTCGCGTCACGAATGTTGTTTTTACTGGATAGCGTAGCATCCTGTAAGGATAAGGAACCTGTTTCCCGGCATTACTTATTCCACCATTTCCAGGTATCCGCCTGGGAGACCTTGCCTAACTTGTCGATGACTGCATTTACCAGTTTCCCTTCCTTTTTCTCAACTTTTACGATGTAGACATCGATGATCCTCTGGTTGTACTGATCGATCGCGAGCGTTCCCGCAGGCGTCTCTATCTTGCCCGAAGAGGATGCCCGCTTTATCTCTTTGGCCAGCCGTGAGACGTCCTCAACGTTTCCCTTCATGCCCTCGATACCCGCGATAATCATCTTCGCGGCGGTATAGCCATACTCACTGTATCGTGAAGGTGTTTCGCCGTATTTCGCGGTATACGCCTTGACGAATGCCCGGTTCCTGGGTGTGTCCAGAGTCGGGGGGTAATGGCTCTGAGAGATTATGCCGAGGGCAGCATCCCCTATCTGGGAAAGGTACGGATCATCGACCAGCGCCACTTGACCGCCGAACAGAGGCAGCCTCTTCTTCAGACCAAACTCCTCATACTGCTGGACGAAGCGAATAGCGTCGGTCCCGGTGGTCCACGCCATCACGGCATCTGCTCCTTTCACATCTATCGTGCTCAGGAAAGGCGCGAAATCCATGGTGCCCATTTTGGGAAAGACGTCTTTCAGTATCTTTCCGCCGGCCTCAGTAAAGCCCGCTTTAAAGGCGTCTACCGAATCGTGCCCGGCTTTATAATCTTGCCCGGTCACCACTACGTTGCGCCAATTCGTATTTTTCATGACCCATTTGCCCATGGGATAGTTGCCCTGATCCGAGGTCTCAGTGGTCCTGAACATTTTTTCGTTGGCCTTCTCCGGCGATGTCAATTCCCGTGTGAAGGCGCAGGGAATGATCCAGATGACATTGCTCTTAAGTACATAATCGTAAATGGCTAAAGCCTCCGCGCTGCTCACCGGACCTACTATGAAATTCACTTTCTGCTCTTCGATCAAGCGCCGCACTTTGGTGAGCGCCACGGTGGGGTTAAGTTCGGAATCTTCCTTAAATACCTGTATGGCCCGTCCGCCTGCCTTCCGGTGGACCTCGTCGAAAGCGAATTCAGCCCCGTCGGAGGAGCCTTTTGCCTGAAGGGGAGCAATACCTGTATAGGATAGGAGTAAGCCCACCTTGATGGGAGGTTTTTCAGCTGCGAACAAACCTGAACCCGTTACAACAAAAAGAGTGATCAACGCACTTAGACAAATCAAAGACCATTTCCCTTTCTTACCTGGCATCTTTGCACTCCTTTCCTGCAATTTTCGGCTCCATGGAAGCATCACGCCTCACGCATACTATCGAATCATGAAAACGATGTCTAACTCGCAACGCCTAACCCGGTAGCGATAGCGGAGCATCCTGTAAGGATAGCGCTGCATCCTGGAAGGAAGCATTCTGTAAGGAAACGCGTACCGGCCTGTCCGGTTTTCCTATTTCACCCACCATTTCCAGACGTCTGTCTGGGCCACCCTGCCGAGCTTATCGATGACAACGTTAACCAGCTTACCATCCTGCTTTTCTGTCTTCACCACATACATGTTAACAATCCTCTGGTTATACTGATCGAACGCAAGAGGACCGGAGGGCATTTCCAGTGTGTTGGCTATCCTCTTCATCTCCCTGGCGGTTCGTGGAATGTCCTCCACATCACCCTTCAACGCCTCTATTGTCGCCCCGACCATACTTGCGGCCGTATACCCATATTCGCTGTAACGATAAGGCGGATGACCATACTTCGCTGTATAAGATTTAACAAAAGCACGGTTCTTAGGCGTGTCAAGATTGACGGGATAATGGCTGCTCGTGATGAGACCGATGGCAGCATCCCCTACGCCCGGCAGATAGGGATCATCGGCTATCGTCACATATCCATACAGAGGAAGTCGCTTCTTCAACCCAAATTCCTGGTACTGCTGAACGAATCTGACAGCGTCCGTTCCGACATACATAGCGTAAACGGCGTCTATACCTTTATCCATGCCGCTCATAAAAGGAGCAAAATCCATCGTGCCCAATTTTGGGAAAATCTCTTTGACCACCTTTCCGCCAGCCGCTTCAAAACCCGCCTTGAAGGCCTCTACATTATGGTGTCCACCGGCAAAGTCGGAGCCTGTTATGGCCATATTGCGGTAGGATGTATTCTTGATGATCCACGCCCCCATGGGATAATTACACTGATCTGAGGTCTCAACCGTGCGGAAAATATTCTCGGCCCATCTGTCGGGCCCTGTCAGCTCGCGGGTATTGGCAACAGGGTTCAACAGGATCACGTTCTGCTTACGGACATAGTCCTGAATGGCGATGCCGACAGCACTGCTCACCGGACCTACTATGAAATTGACCTTCTGCTGCTCTACGAGGCGCCGTACTTTGGTTAACCCCACGGTCGGGTTCATTTCCGTATCTTCCTTTATGATCTGTATCGCACGCCCCCCTGCTTTCATGCCGATCTCACCAAAATAGAGCTCAACGCTGTCATTTACCCCTTTTGCCTGAAAAGGCATGGTACCGGTATAGGGAAGAAGCAGGCCCACTTTGATTGGCGGCTTCTCGGCGGCCTGCAGGCTTGAGGCGGCCACCATAAAAACCAGCGCGCAGATCAGGACACAAACCCACATAGAAACAAATACGTACATCCCGCTTGTTGAGCAAGGATTGGCCAACATCCTCCTCCCTTTGTTCTCTTTCATGCTCACTCCCCCCTTTTTCAAAATCGTACTGTCAAAAATGCCGAACATCCAGTTTCACACCCACTCCCTGCGGTCGTTAAAGGTCGCAGGGAGCACGGAGAGTAAATGATTCTACTCTCCTGTTTCTGATTTCTCCTGACCTCTGTGCGCTCCGTGTGAGACAATCTTCTTGCCGTTCGTTCTTCATGTCGAGCGCCGCGGTAAAGAAAAACCGACTTTACTTCGCCGGTGGCGCGCCAGTGCCGTTTTTGAGCAGTTTCTGTACCATCTCATATTCGGCGGTCATTACTTTCTTGAATTCCGCTCCCGGCATATAATCTTCAAAAGCTCCGATTTTTTCCAGCGCTTTTGCAACTTCCGGCGCTTTGATCGATTTTTCGAGCGCAGAAGCAAGCGTTCTTTTTACTGCGTCGGATAGGCCGAGGGGCGCGTAACATGCATTCAGAACAGACGAGATGTCGTTCTTGTAGCCCAACTGCTTCAACGTAGGGACGTTTGAGAACTCGGAAGTCTTCCTCGACATCAGAAGCGGTCGAACTTTTCCTGCCTGGATGTGCGGCTGGGTGACGCCTAAAGAGTTGAGTGACATATCGACGTGGCCGCCCAAAAGCGCAGTCATGGCGGGTGACGCGCCTTTATAAGGGATCATGTTGATTTGCGCGCCCGTCTCATGTGTGATTACCTCGACGTTGAAATGACCTACCCCTCCCACTCCGGTCGTGCTCGCGCGGATCTTGCCGGGATTTTTTTTCATGTAATCGACAAGCTCCTGAAACGTTTTCCATGGTGAGTCAGCGCTCACCGAAACTATTATGGGCACAGAGACCGCAAGACAGAGTGGCTCAAGATCCGTCAGCGGGTTATACGGCACGTCTTTCGGATTCATTGCGTGGGCGTAATAGATATTCGAGTTGGCGAAAAGGAGTGTATAGCCGTCTTTTTTGCCTTTCGCCACAAAGTCTGCGCCCACGGTGGCGCCCCCGCCCGGCTTGTTGACGACAATAACGGGCGTCTTCAGTAGTTTGGAAAGCTCGGCTGCGATGGTCCTGCCGGATAGGTCTGTCGTGTCCCCGGGCGTCATGGGAACGACCATCTGAATCGATTGATTCGGATATGTCTGAGCGACTGCTGCGGAGGGACCCAGGAGACACAATAAGACACACAATGACGATGCAGCACCGGCCAGAACCATGCCGGACAAAACAATTACTCTCTTCATACCTACCCCCTTCTTCCGAATACGAAGATGATAGATTTCCCCGCTTACAGTGTCAACTGTTTTCTGCCAGCTTTCCCTGTTTCCCCCGTTTCTGAAGCGTCAATGAAAAGTCGCCTTTCTCGACGTGCACGTAGCCGATCTCTCCCTGTTTGAGCAGTTCATGTATGACCATGACCAGCGGATTTGTGGAGGTGAAGTATGCTCTGGGCGGACCGGCGGCCCGCATGGTGCGTATCTCCTTTTCTTCCTGTATGATGTACCGGAGAATCAGCTCATCATCAGAAACGGAAGGCCCTCCGAGATTCTGACGCACCTCTTCAATGGAAGGCTGGGGAGGCTCAAAAGCAGCAAGCTCCTTTGCCCGGGGCAGATTTAGTATCCGGTCCTTGATGTTGGGGTTTACTTCTGCGCTCGCCTCTTTCCCCCACAACCCGAGGCAGTACATGATGATCTCGTCCGTCACCTGCTTGTAGCGTTCGCCGGTCATGATGTTTATCGCAGCCTGGCTCGCGACGAACTGGGAGAAAGGGGTAACCATGATGGGATAGCCGAGGTCTTCCTTGACCTTTACGATCTCTTCGAGGACGGTGTTCAAACGGTCTTCCATGCGCATCTGGGCAAGCTGGTGTTTCAGATTGGAGATGACCCCTCCGGGCACCTGGTGGATGTACTGGTATTCGTCATATTCCAACGGGACACCGATGGGTAAGCCTTCTCTTTTTGCGATGTATGTAAAGTGTTGAGAGACGGGAGATAGCATCTGCTCGTTCACTGACGACTCGTAGCCGAGCATGCGGAGGTTCTTCATCACGTTGAAGATGGAGGGCTGGGAGGAGCCGTTGGCAAGGGGCGGAATGGCTGTGTGGAGGGTACGGCAACCTACCTTCACTGCTTCGAGATAGCAAAGGGGGGCAAGCCCGGTCGTGCAGTGGGAGTGCAATTCGAGTGGTATACCTCCCGTCTGAGCCAGCATCGCCGGGATGACGGTGCGGGCCCTATCGGGCGTCAGCAAACCGCCCGAGTCTTTCAGATAGATGATGTCGGGCTTGAGCTTCGCTGCGTCATGCGTCCTCTGGGCGAAGTATGCATCCGAGTGCTTGGGTGAATAGGAGTAGATGAGGGCCATCGATACCTTAAGCCCCGCCTCCTTCGCAAACCGGACGCATTCGGGCACTCTGAAGAAGGTCATGTCATTGGCTGCGTCCATGAGCTCTACCTGCGTGATGCCTGCAGCGGCGATTCGCTCCATGAAGAGCCTGAGCAGCGAAAGGGGGGTGAGGTCGAATGCCGTGATGTTGTGACCCATCATGAGCACGAGGGGGGTCCTGGTCACCTTTTTTGAAATGAGCCTTATCCTTTCCCAGGGGTCTTCGCGCAGTTCCCGTACACACTTCTTAAAATGACTGGTTGCAATAATCTCCATCGATTTAAAGCCTGCAGCATCCATCTTCTCTGCAACAGGAAGCATCATGCCCGTTGTCATGCCTTCCGCCCACAGGCTTGCGTGGCCATCACGAAAGGTGGTATCGACAAAATCAATCCGATCCATCATATGCTCCCGTTAATTTAAATCGCTGTTACCGGTTACCAACCAAGGTCCCGTTACACGTTACAAGTTACACGTTAAAGGCTTAAGAATCGGCTGGATCCCGTGACCCGTAACATGTTCGTGTTTTAACGTCCAACTGTTTTCAAGCAACCTGTAACATGCTTTGTATTTAACTTGTAACTTGTAACCTGTAACGTCTACTCCTGGTGGTACTCTTCCAGCACTTCCTCCAGCCACTTCGTGTGGACATCCCCTTTCTTGTATTCCTCTCTGTTCAAGATAAAGAGAAGAAAGGGGATAACCGTGTCGATGCCTTTGACGACAAAGTTCTCGAGGGCATATCTCATCCGTTCGATCGCCTCCACGCGGTCTCTCCCGTGGGTGATCACCTTGGCGAGCAGAGAATCGTAGTAAGGGGGAACAAAATACCCGGGATAGCAGTGGGTATCGATGCGTATGCCCGGACCGCGCGGTGCCCCCCACTCTACCAGCTTTCCCGGCGACGGAGCGAAATCCCTTTCCGGCGCCTCGGCCGTCAGCCGGCATTCTATCGCATGGCCGGAGAGAGTTACCATGGATTGAGATAGACTGAGTGGCGCGCCCTCGGCCACCCGGATCTGCTCTTGTACGATGTCTACCCCGCTGATCATTTCAGTCACCGGATGCTCGACCTGGACCCTCGTGTTCATCTCCAGGAAGTAGAACTTCTGCGTCTCCTTATCGAGGATGAACTCCACCGTGCCGGCGCTCTGGTACCCTATGTTACGGGCAATGGTTACGCCTGCCGCGCGTATCTCTTCTCGCAGCTGCATCGGAAAGGGAAGGTGCAGGAGCCTCCTCAATGACTTTTTGGTAACGTCTCTGTAATGAGCAGTCCCGTTCGCCCAAATGGATCACGTTTCCTTGCGAGTCACCGAGAATCTGCACCTCGATGTGGCGGGCACGCGGAATATACTTCTCCAGATAAAGCACTTCATCCCCAAACGCGGCTCTGGCCTCTGCCGCAGCGGTTTCAAACGAGTCGCCAGCTGGGAGGGCTCCGTGACAATCTTGATCCCTCGCCCCCCGCCACCGGCCGCCGCTTTGAGAATAACCGGGAAGCCGATCTCTTGCGCCAGTTTCACAGCTTCTTTGACGTCTCTGACTTTTTCCGAACCCGGTATTACAGGAATTCCATACCCTTTAACCAGCTTGCGGGCCAAGAAGTTTGTTGCCCATCTCCCTGATGCAATGTTCAGGAGGCCCGATGAACACCACGCCTTGCTCGGCACAGATTCTCGGCAGATCCGGATGCTCCGCCAGAAAACCATAGCCCGGATGGATCGCCTGCGATCCCGTGCCGCGAGCCGCACAGACGATGGTGTTGACTTTCAGGTAGCTCTCCTGGGCGCGGGCGGGTCCGATGCAGACAACGCGATCGGCCATCTGCGCTGCCATGCTTTCCCGGTCTGCCTCGGAAACAGCAAGCACCGACTCAATACCTAACGCCTTGCACGCTTTGATGATGCGAACGGCAATTTCACCCCGGTTCGCGATGAGAATTCGAGAAATGCCGGCCACAGCGTCCCCTTCACGCAGGCCCTGCTTCAGGTTTCACCATGAAGAGCGGCTGTCCGTACTCAACCATCTCGTTGGTCTCGATCAGCACGTCTGTGATACGTCCGCGAACCCCCGCCTTCACGGCGGTGAAGACTTTCATGACCTCGATCAGGCAGACCGTGTCGTCTTCCTTCACATAAGGAACCCAGTTCCACATAAGGAGGGGATTCAGGCGCCGGCCGCCTGTAGACCGTACCCAGCAGGGGTGCTTTGATAGGAACCAGCCCTTCCCGCTCTGCTGCCGTTGCTGCCTTCTTACCCTTGCCCGCGCCGGATTCGGGACTTCCTGGTCTGTCTGTCCCCGCGACACGCCAGGAGCGCGAGAAGGTGCCGGGCTCACGGGTGCCGTATTGTTCTCCACGAAAGCGGTCCCGCACCCTTGCTTCCTGACCACCAGCTTCAGTTCGCCTGTTTCGAGGTGCAATTCGTCAAAAGTCGATTGCTCTACCAGCTTGAGTATCTGGATAACTTCGTCTTCCGTTAAGGTCATACAACCCCCTACTGAGAACAGAGTAAAACAGGTAAAAGATAAAGCAGGTTAAGGTAAGGACTAAAGCGAAGGTTCAGACAGTACTCGCTCTTGCTCTTTCCTCAACCTCTCTCTGTTCTTGTCTCAACCTCTATCTCTACCTCAACCTTCGTTCTTCTGTCCTTACCTGTCTTTACCTGTCCTTATTGTCCGGGCCACTTGCCTCCGGAGAAGTACGTATTCACGATATTGCCTTTGGTGATGGGCAGGAGCAGGTAGGACGGGTAATCCTCGTTGTGGAAGACGGTGACTCTGGCCACAGCGGTCCTCTTAAGGCTCCCCGTGCCGATGAGTTCGAGTGGATTGGTCGGTTCATCATCCACGCAGCTTATCTTGACGGCGATCCTGGAGCCCGCCTTGAAGAGGTTGCCGGTGGGCACGAGTTTGATGTCGAACTCGTAGATTGTCCCCGGTGTCAAGCGGCTCAGATTTCGCGTGGGTATGGATCGGCTCCCACGGCTTCGACTTCTTCATATCCAGTTCCCTGTGTGATCCCTTGAGCCAGCCCTTGGTAAGCAGCCGCTCTTTCCCGTCCGCATCGATCTCCAGAAGCGAGATGATCCAGTGCACGTCGATGTCGGTGGTCGCCGCATAGAGCTTCAGCATGATGGGTCCCAGCACTTCCGTGTTCTCGACGAGCGGAGGCGTGGCATATTTGACGGTAGCCGCGCATCCAGGGCGACTCCTCGAACGAGTCGCTCCCTTCGTAGCTCCAGTGCTCATGCTCGTTCAGAAGACCGTACTCATGCAGATAGAACGGCGTGAATTTGGTCTCGGGTAGGGGCCAGTCATTGCTCGCCTTCCACTCACCGGTGTTCATGATGAAGCATCGTACGGGCGGCTCATCCATGATGCCGGTGTTGACCCCCTTGACCCAGTGATCGAACCATCTGATCGCTTCGTGCTGCAACTGATAGAGCGGCCGGTCCAGATAGACAGGAGGACCTATGATCATCTTCTTCGGGACCTTCAGGTATTCCCAGCTGCGGAACGCTGCCGGCAGGTGGATGCCGAAACAGTCCCAATCAGCGCCGATATAAGCCGGTATCTTGATTTTGTTGTAGTCGACCGTGCGGTCCTTCCAGTACTTGTCGTACGTCGGGTGAAGCGCCAGGTCCACGATAAAGGGATTTATCCCTTCCAGAGGATTTTTCAACACAGCGACCAGCTCGGGTATTGAGCGTATGTCCTCATCTTCCAGCATCTTCGCGATGGCCTGCTTGAATCCTTTCTCGCCCATTTCCCTCAGCGCGGCGCAGTCCGGTCGCACCTTGCCGTAGGTGAGCGAGGTCTGGCTCCAGCCAAAGGGCCATTTCCAGGCAAATATGCCGCCGCGATAGGCGATGTCCCGGTAAAAATCGGTGGAGCCCCACGGACAGAAAATGGTCTTCAGATGGGGCGGGTTGAGCTGTGCGACAAACAACTGAATCCAGGCAAAGTAAGAGACGCCGAACATGACGACGTTGCCGTCGCACCAGGGCTGCTTCGCCATCCACTCAATGACCTCATAACAGTCTTTCACCTCTTGCGGTCCCGGTAGAAATCCCATTTCCCTTCAGAGTTCCCCGTACCTCGCGCATTGCAGACCACGTGCGCATAACCGCGGCGCGCAAAAAAGATAGGGTCACCGGCTTCCAACGAAGCATTGGTCCTCTCCTGCCCGGGGTGACGCCACTGTGCGGTCGACAGCGCGGCAGGCTTTATGGGGCCCGTCTGTCCGGCCGAATGATAATTGTGAAAGCTCAAGACCGCGGGAAACTTTCCCTTGCCGTCAGGTCTCCACAGTGTCACAGCTGAGCTTTATGCCGTCGCTCATGGGGATCTTCACGTCCCGTGCGGCCACAACGCCATACTTCCTTGCCGAGGTCTTCCATGTGGTGCTGAACATTGCTCCTTTGTACTCTTCAAAAGCCATTGTTGTAACCTCCTTCCTTTTTTGTGTTTGGCGTGATCACAAGCCTTTGCTTCTTCCACTTATTTCCGGAACGGTCTACCCGAGTCCCTTCATGATTTCCGACAAGTGCCTTTGAATCGGTCGCAACCCCGAAGTACTTGTTCATATTAACTATGGACGATGCGTGTTCCTCGGCGGAAAAAGCACCGCAGCAATCCTCAACGAAGATGATGCGAAAGTCCAGATTGTAACCATCCCGTGCTGTTGTCTCAACGCACACGTTCGAGGCAACACCGGTCATGAGCAGCGTCTCTATTCCTCTGGCCCTGAGCACGAGGTTCAGATCCGTCCCCACGAACCCGCTGAAGCGATGCTTCGTCGTGATGAAATCGCTCGCCTGAGGTTCTACCTTGTAGAATTCAGCCCCCCACGTATCCGGACGGCATATCGGCATCTCCTTCCCGGCCCCTGCTAACCGGCCCACCCACGCATCCGAATCGGTCCAGTTGCTATGAATGGTCCGAACGAAAACGATGGGCATGCCCCATTGCCGGCATTGGGCAATAAAGGGGAGAAGGCGGTCCACCGACTTCTCCACGTGTGACAGATCGAAATGCCGTTTTCCGAAAACCCCTTCAACATGACAGAAGTCGTTCTGGACATCGACCACGACCAGGGCTGTCTTGCCGGGCTTCAGTTGAGCAACAATTCTTTTTTTGACAAGTTCATCCATCATGCAGACCTCCGCGTTGAATCGGCATCTAAGTTCGAATATCGAAATCCGAAACAATACTAAATGTCAAATGTCGCAATAATACAGCAAGCCGCCCTCTCTACTTTGAAAATACAAAATTCGCTATGGGACATGTCTTCGTCTCTATTTTTTGCGCATGCATCCATTTTGTCAACAGTTTCCGTGCCGTAGTTTGACCTTGACAATCGGGCGGCTTTGAGATACACCCTTTCTGAAAATAGTCCCATTACCCGATGCTCATTCCCCAGAGAAAAAACCCTTCCTGAAAATCCGGGCGCAAGCGTGCCAAGGAGGCACCAATGAAGATTGACATTTTTAACCACATCTCTCCAAAAAGATTCTACGATAAGATGCTCAGCATAGCTCCCAACGCAAAAGATATACACAAGCGCATCAGGAACATCCCCTGCCTTGTTGACCTGGACGAACGTTTCAGGATCATGGACCTCTTTGACGACTATGTGCAGATCATATGCCTTTCTTCTCCACTGGAGGTTTTTGGCTCCCCTCCTGTTTCGACAGACCTGGCGAAACTGGCAAACGATTCAATGGCGGAATTGGTGAGCAAGTATCCGGATCGTTTTCCGGGCTTTGTCGCATCTCTACCCATGAACGACCCGGAAGGACTCCTGAAGGAAGCAAGGCGAGCGATTAACGATCTTGGCGCTGTGGGCGTGCTCGTATTCAGCAACGTGCTCGGAAGGCCCCTTGATAAACCCGAGACCATGCCGCTCTTCGATCTCATGGCCGAACTTGACAGGCCCATCTGGCTGCACCCTTACCGCACGGCCGATTTCGCCGACTACAAGAGTGAACCAAAGAGCCATTACGAGATCTGGTGGACCTTCGGCTGGCCTTATGAGACCAGCGTGGCCATGGCCCATCTTGTCTTCGCGGGTCTCTTTGACCGTCATCCCAACATCAAGATCATCACCCATCATCTGGGCGCCATGATCCCTTATTTTGAGGGTAGAGTCGGCCCGGGCTGGGACCAGTTGGGCACAAGGACATCAGATGAGGATTACAGCCTGCTTCTCAAGAAGCTGAAAAAGAGACCGCTCGACTATTTCCACATGTTCTACGCGGATACAGCAGTCTTTGGCGCACGGGAAGCGACCATTTGCGGCCTGAAATTCTTTGGGGTAGAGAAAACGCTCTTTGCTTCCGATTCCCCCTTGATCCTGAAAAAGGCTCAGGCTTACATCCGTTCGACCATCGAGATCATAGACAGCCTGGATATCAGCGCTGCAGACCGGAAAGCGATATACGAAGGGAACGCAAGAAAACTTTTGAGACTCAGGTAACTGTAGTTAAATATGGATCAGGCTAAAGCACGTGCTGTGTTGACTAATGCAAAGGATCTAAAAGGAGGCAGGAAGAATGAAAGCAAAGAAGAGTTCTCATTGGTATCGCAGTCACGTGTCTGCTGTTGGCATCCCTCTGGATTGCCTCGGATGTGGCGGCTCAAGAAAAGCTTGTTGCCTACTATAGCCCTCCGGCGGGCGGGGGAGCTTTTACCCTTGTAGCAGGCCAGGTCACGGTCACAAACAGGTTCATGGGAGGGGGGTATAAGTTTGTCCATGAACAGACCACCGGCACGCTGGAAATGATCAGGCGCCTCATGATAGCGCAAAGTCAGAAGAAAGATGCCTTTGGAGACTTCGGTTCGACCGATGGATACAATGCTTACAAGGGCAGGGCCGAGTACAGCGGCAAACCATTTCCCGGCCTCCGGTCAATTGCCTACAACCAGGTAGTCGACCTCTATCTCGCCGTTCCCGCGAACTCCCCCATCAAAACGTATGCTGACGTCAAGGGGAAACGTATCGGGATGGGCAGGCCCGGGCAGTTCAGTCGCCAACACAGGGCTTCTCATTCTCGCAGCAGTATGGCGTCAAGAAGGAGATTTCAAGCCTTTCTATTTCGTCTACAAGGAGACCATGGAAGGGATACAGGATGGCAGTCTTGACGGCGGCTTTCTTGCGGGCGGGTATCCTATGCCCTCCTATCTGGAACTCACCACAAGAAATAACGTTCGCATAATCCCGGTGGATGAAAAGATTGCCAACAAGATTATCGCAGAGCAACCGGGTTATTACACGGCTCCATCGTAAAAGCGAAATCGTATAAAGGGCTCGACCAGGATACCCGTATTATGGGATGGACAGGCGCCGTGTGGACCCATGCTGGCGTGAGTGATGAATTGGTCTACAGGTGGATCAAGAATCTTTTCGATCACAAGGAGGATTACTTTGCGGTCCACGCCGATGCAAAGGCGCTGAAACTGCAGGACTATAACAAGGGGATCGCTGTTCCCTTTCATCCGGGCGCGGAAAAGTACTTCAAGGAGATGGGCGTGTGGAAGCAGTAATCAAGTAAGGCTAGAAGAAAAGAACAGGTCAAGGATAAGAAGTTTTTTCGCTCTATCTCAACCCTTCGCCTCCGAGTCACCGGCGGCTCCGAAAAGGTGCTCAATGCGCCGTCTCTGACAAGAGTCACTGTCAGGTGACTCTTCGATCGAGTGGCGCCCAGACGCCGTTTTTATAGGATTAGTCCGGTTAGCGCATACTGTACGGATCCAGTGGCGCGGCATCCTGTAAGGATAGCGTAGCATCCTGTAAGGATAATGTTCACTTGCTCCGCACCGTGAGGAACTGGCCTTTGGAACTCAGGCAACCGATGGTAGAATATGTTTCGGGGCTGACGCACCTGGGCTCCTGAACCATAAATACATCTGAAGGGGGACAGGACATGAAACGTGAAGAAAGTTTGCCACTAGCATTCCAGGCACGTGTCTGTTGTTGGCGTCCGTTTCGATCTCCTCCGATGCGGCGGCTCAAGCAAGGCTCGTCGCTTTCTGCAGCCCGCCGGCAGGCGGCGGAAGCTCTCACCCTTGTAGCAGGCCTCGTCACCGTCTCAAACAGGTTTATGGGAGGCGGGGTGAAGTTTGTGCATGAACAGACCACGGGCACACTGGAAATTATCAGGCGCTTAGCAGCAGCAGAAAGCCAGAAAAAGGACGCTCTCGGATCCTTCGGTTCAACTGACGGATACAATGCCTACAAAGGCAGGTTCGAATACAGCAGCAAACCCTTCCCCGGTCTCAGGGCAGTCATCTATAACCAGCTGGTCGATCTCTACCTCGCCGTCCCCGTGAACTCTCCCATCAAGACGTATGCCGACGTCAAGGGCAAACGTATCGGAATGGGCGGCCCTGGAAGTTCAGTTGCCAACACAGGACTTCTCACCCTCGAGCAGTATGGCGTCAAGAAGGAGGATTTCAAGCCGTACTATTTCGTATACAAGGAGAGCATCGAAGGACTACAGGACGGCTCACTTGACGGCGCGTTTTCCGCGGGCGGCTATGGCCTATGCCCTCATACCTTGAGCTCTCCACAAGGAATAACGTTCGTATGATACCCGTGGATGGAACAGGTTGCCAGACAAGATTATGGCGTGACCAACCAGGCTATTACACGACGATCGTCAAAGCAAAGTCGTAGCAAAGGGCTCGACCAGGATTTACCCGCATCATCGGATGGAACCGGCGCCAATCCCGGATCACCATGAAGGTGTAGGGGATGAGCTGGTTTACAGGTGGCTCAAGAATCTGTTTGATCATAAGGAAGATTACTTCGCGGTCCACGCCGACGCAAAGGCGCTCAACCTGAAAGATTATAACAGGGGAGTGGCGGATGCCCCTTTCACCCGGGCGCGCAGAAGTATCTTAAAGAGATGGGCGTGTG
>CAWGEZ010000007.1:0-19064 GCA_963821605.1 uncultured delta proteobacterium
CGTTTTTTTGCTTCGCCTTCGCCATCAAGCTCATCAATGTTCGAGTGACTCTCTTTGGGCAGCCACTTGAAGTACGTTCGGAAGGTAATTTCTACCGACCCATGCCCCATTTCTTTTGATACCTCAGACAGGCTGTGGCCCCGAAGCAATCGCAAAGTCGCATACGTATGGCGCATGTCGTGTGGAGTCCTCCTTCGCAATTCCGTTTTCTCCATGGCCTTATTCCACACGCGGTCCATGAAATTACCGTAGTTGAGCCGCCGTCCAAGCCTGTTGGGAAATACCCATAAAGGCAGTTTCCCCTTTTTTCGATACTGCTTCTTTTTCAAGGGTCTCTCGGTGCGCTTCAAGAACCTGGACTAATAGCGATGTCATCCTAACGTCGCGGATGCTTGACCTACTCTTCGGTGTTGTCCGTCTCCCCCTTGATATATTCTTTTTTACGCTGATAAGCTTAGTGTCAAAACTAACGACCGGCCATTGCAAAGCCAGCAGTTCCCCTATTCGCAGGCCAGTTCTGAAGCCGGCCAAAACCAATGGATAGAAGCGAGGGAAGTGATTTTTAAATACTTGTTCAACTGCGGCCCTCTCTTTTCCCATGTGTAGGGGTCCGGTTCTACTCCTTCTTCCATTGCCTGCAGCTTCTCCTTTTCCGGTTTTGGGACAACCACTCCCCGGCAGGGATTCGAAGAAATATGCCCATCGGGTATATACGCGTACTGAAGGATAGCGCTCAGGCAATTCTTAATGTTTTTCACAGTCTGACTTTTGTGCCCATCGAGCTTGCTGCTAACGTCGTGCCGATCATTCGCGATGTGATTTCGTTTAGCCGCGTGGTCCCCGAATTTTGGGATCAAATGACCGTTGATTATTAATTCATATCCACTATAGGTGGAGTATTTTTTTGATTTCTTTGCACACTTATCGAACCAGCCGATTTGGTACTGCTCATTTTCGTCTCGCCATCCATAAACGTATTCTTTGAGCGTAGGTATCTTCGGGGCCTCACAAGGCTTCAGAAAATCAGCTCCTTCAAGAATAAGCCTTGCTTCGATCTTTTGCTTTACTTCACCTGCCAGTTTCTTGTTGGTACCGATTTTGATCGTTTTCCTGAAGCCTTTATAGTTCACTCTGAGGTAATAGATCGCGCTCTCTTTCGGGATTTCAATTATCTTAACACCCATTGTAACCTCTCTTGCAGCTAGGCATATTATAATAGAAATTTCTCCAACGTACATAAAAAAGCCTACCCGCTGCTATTCGCAACTGCAATAATTGGAGAGGAACGGGGTTTTCTTTTCTTTCTAAAATCATTCATGACTTCACGGACAATCCTATCGGCCGTATTCTTCCTTTCAGTGTCGCTGACGTAATATACGCTTATCCAGACATCGAAGTCAGTTCTTTTTATCCTGACGATTTTTCTGCCTATACGGATATGTGGTAGGGGATTAGTAAGGTCTTTTAGGAACGACCATATGGTACGCACCCCAAGCCCGGAATAATCGCTCAGTTCTTTGACATTGAAATATTCCCTTTCCACTATTTTTCTATTTTCTAAATTTGCCATATTCCCTGTCCGCCCTATTCTGGGGTATCCCTTTTCGTTCATTAAGATCCCTCTGCGTGGAGCGATTTCCAAAGGCCTGGCCACAAATGTGTCCGGGCTATTGCTCCTTCCAGCCATTTGCCGCCTCGTAGCGTTATCCGTCGCGTAAGTGTACGCTCTTTGCTTCTAACAATACCCCCTCTTAGCGCAGCTAGTCTGCCATGAGGTTTCAGGTGACCCACAACAAAGATCACAGTGCTCCGCCAAAGTCCTGATCGAAGGTGCCTTCGAAAGGAGATGCCTTCCGCACCTACTACGTTCCTTTTCTCACCGAGCAATCCGTTAGCCTTGGCGTAATGTTCCAGGGCCTGCCTGATGTAGCTTCCTCTTATGGATTTCGGCATGCCATCGAGCAGCCTATAGAGTTCCTCGTTGTTCAGTTTGTGGATGTGCACTTTGTAAATAACAAAGTCCTTTGCCATGTTGACCTCCTTGCCGTTACGGTGCTGCTGCTATCCGTCAGCATGGCACCTCACTTGCGTGTGCCCATGAGACAAAAGGGGACAGGCTACCGCCCTTTGGACCGGAAGGTCTATGGGTCGGATCCCTTATGGCGTTCTCCCTTTCCGGCACACGCGTTCCGCCAGGAATCGTTACGACGCACTGCACCGACGGGGTGCATAAGGTGCGTCACCCCTCCCACACGTGGAGGACGGAAATACCGCTTCCTCCCTTGGTGCAGGGCTACCCCCGGGTTGGACAAGCCGCGGGCACAAAAACGCTGCTTCGGAAGAATCAAGTTACTGGAGAATTAGACACGCTTACACGTGTCTAAAAAGGGGCCCCTCATCGGGGCATTTGGTCTCTCCCTTTACGGGAGGTTTGTGGGAATACTTCTTTCTCGTTATTGTCCTTGACTGCCGGACATTTTTTTTCTTGCCGTCGTGCTTGGAAGCTCCGAAGAGCCGCCAAAGGGTCATATGGTTATATGCTCTCTAATATGGTCTCAATGTTCTTCTGTTAAGGCCCCCGGAGTAGATGCCTTAACATTTTCCGCCAGCACTAACGCCGACTATTTTCGGTCCCCAATGAAGATACTTTTTAAACTCCGTATACCTCCTCAAATTTCATAATACTGCCATCTTTATAGGGAAGTCAAGAGTTTTTTCAAGGTTTTTTCAAGGCGCCCTTTTCAATCAACGCGTTTTTGCTCTTTTCAGCGCAACACAGTCGGTCAAGAATGCGCGGTTCACAGTCAGTCCGCTGCAGCCAATTTATGTATTTGCGACACCTAACCCGAGCAGCTCTGGATAGGCAGGTGGAAGGATCACCTTGACACGTGGTTAAAACGACCTCCTTTTTGTTGAAATCGAGGTCATGGATAATAGTGTATTACATAAACAATCAAACGTAATACAGAGTTTTTTTGTTAGGAGCGCCAGCCAGTCCGCCGACTATGTGTTTTTCCCACATTTCACCTCCTCCTAAGCAACTCCCTGCTGCTGTAAGGGTTGTAGTATTGCTTCATATCCGAGATCGCGTGCTCTCTTGGTGATATTGCGGAGCACCCGCTCCTTGTAACGATTCTCATAGTAGTCAGCGCCTAGGTCTTTATAAGACTGTCCGGTGGTCCACATGCGGTAGAATATGCGGGCGAGCTTATGTGCGGTGGCGGTAATCGCCTTGGGGGCTCCAAGGCGGGCGCGGATACGCCGGTAAAACCCTCCGAGGCCGCTCGTGCTGTTGGCAAGGGACTGTGCTGCTATGCGGAAGGCGGCAGCCGCCCGGTTATTGGTCTTTCTCGTTTTGGTACTGATGACCTTTCCCCCGGTGCTGCGGTTATTGGGGCAGAGGCCGAGCCAGGAGACAAAGTGCTTTTCCGTCGGGAACTTTGCCGGGTCGAGGCCGACCTCGGAGACGATCTTCTGCACGGTAAGGGCGTCAAAGCCGGGTATCTGGGTGAAGTCGATACCGCTCACCCGGTAGAGCTCCGTTCTGAGGTCAACGAAAGACTGGTTCTTGACCAGCTTTTTCCCCTTCCGTTTCGGACGGGGAAGAGGGTTTGTGATAAGGTCGACCTTCGAGTCAAACGTGTGGAGGTAGCGTTCTATTTCCAGGTCACAGGCTTCTATCTGCCTATGGTAGAAGTCATAAAGCTCAACCGCCTGCTTGAGGGCGAAGCAATGTTCTTCCCGGTAGTCGCCTTCGAGAGCCTTGGCAATCTCATCAGGCGTGCTCCTTACCCCTGGTGCCCTCATAAGGGCAAGCTTCTCACGGTCACGCTCCCCTGCGATGATGGCGCGGATGATCCGCATGCCCGTTACACTGTTAATGTCGGCGAGCACCTTCTGCAGCTGGATATTCATCTGCGTCAGCGCTTTCTGCATATGCTGGATATGGGCAGCGGCGTAACGAATGAGGTTCTCCCTGTGCCGCCAGTAGGAACGCAGAACGCACATCTGGTCAGAGGGACGAAAGGAACCGGAGAGGAGGCCGTAGGTGTGCAGACGCTGGACCCACTGGCAGTCGTCCACGTCGCTCTTGCGTCCCGGCACGTTCTTCACATGGCGGGCATTCACCAGGAATACCTCGAACCCGTACTGCTCGAGGATCTGGTGGGCAGGTATCCAGTAGACGCCCGTTGACTCCATGGCGACCGTGGTGATACCGCACGTTTTGAGCCATTGGGCCATGGCGTGGAGATCGGCCGTGAAGCAGCCGAAGGGGCGTACCGGCTCCTCATCCCGGTCCTCCGGTACGGCGACCCAGTGCTCCTCCGAGCCGATATCGATGCCGGCTGCGTCCTTGTTGATGATCGGGAATGAACTGAAGCCAGACTTCTTCCGTGATGCACCCTTGTTCTTTTTTTTATGCTGCATTGTTCAACTCCTTGGATGGTTAGTACGTCCTGGCCCAGGTCGGTCTAATTCGAGAGTCCTCCTAAACGGGATCGCATCACCAATGGGACAACCGAAAACGCCTGGAACCATGCTAGAAGACGGGTACTCTGACACCAGTGTGAATGAGGTCTTAGCTGCCAGAACGTACTGCATACTATCCTATCGAGGAGGGCCTCTGCAAGATGGTTGCTTTCATTGGACGAGCCAGGGGCGTAGCCACCGGGCTCAACTGCTAGAAATGGTGCGCCGCAGGGTGATCGGATTTGTGAAGATTGCCAACCGTACTGGTGCGAACGCAAATCAATGAGGCCCCGAGTTGGTTTCAGTTATTTTCCGTGCAGTACATCCATCCAGCGCAAGGCTTCAGCCTCGCTTATCTTGCCCAGGTACATCTGGGTGGTCTTGAGATCCTGGTGCCGCAGCAGCACTTTCGAGATGACCTCGAGAGGAACACCGTTCCGGCTCGCGTAGGTAGCCGAGTGTCGCCTCAGGTCGTGAGGCCGTACCTTGAGGTGCAGGTCCTCCCCCAGTTTCTTGATACAGGAACGGGCGGTCGAGTAAGAAATCGGGAATAGCCTCTCGTCCCCGTGGAGGTTCTGGGCTTCAAGGTATGCCCGTACCCTCTCGGCCAGTGTTTCGGGCATGAAGGCGCTCTCTTCATCACGGCCCGATTTCGGACGCCGTATCGTCAGCCTTCTTCCATTCACATCCGATGCTTTCAGACCCAGCACTTCCCCTATTCTCATGCCGCAGCGTGCCTGGAGTTCGAGGATGAGCCGGTCTCTCGGCGAGTGGCAGCGGTAGATGATTTCGTCGATCACTTCCCGGCCTATGATCTCCCGTTGTTTCATTCTCGGAGCCCGGAAGGTCTTCGCAAGAAGGGGATCGTCGCACGGGTTCTTCAGCGAGGCATGGGTTCTCTCGATGAAGAAGGTAAAGAATGCCTTCAGCTGGGCGTAGCGGAGACGCGCGGTGTTTTTGGCACGACCTTCAGTCAGCAGGATCAGGAATTGGTAGAGGTCCTGTGATCCTATACACTCAAGGGCATGATCGCCGAGTAGGGTTTCGAGGTTTTTAAGCAGATGACTATAGCTCTCCCGGGTCTTGTCGCGAGCACTGTTCTTCTGATGTTCTCTAAACAGCGCAATTGCCTCATGTAATGTCATAGACACCTCCTGTCATGATTATGCGGGGCCTCATGTTGTAATGTAGTGGTCCGCGGGAGAGAAGGAGGAATCTAGAACTTCCTGAAACATGTATATCGCGATAGTTGCAATTCATGCATGAGTAGAACTGGCAATGTTGCATTACTCTCGGTGCAGGGTCTAATCGGCTCGGGTCTCTAGCTGTCCTTGAAAAGACATCTTGAAAGGTCCCCGCTTCTCGCTTGACAATGAATGGCCTGATACATAGGTTTCGCATGAACAGGTGTAACATCCATAAAGGCCATTGAATCCAAATCAGGAGGGGATAGCATATGAAAAGAGTACTATCAGTGGTTCTGGCAGTGATGCTCATGGTTGCCTTTGCGCAGGTTGCGGCAGCGCAGGAGCACGCGGCTACAGTAAGCAAGGAGATGAAGGCAGCGCCGAAGGAGGCCGCAGGTAGGCCAGGAGCGGTTGTGGCAGGGACGGCCACAGTAACAGCCACCATAGACGCGATTGACGCTGCGACGCGCAAAGTGACTCTCAAATACCCTGACGGCAAGATGCAGACCATCACCTGCGGGCCGGAGGTAAGGAACTTCGACCAGATGAAGGTAGGGGACTTGGTAAAGACTACCTACGCTGAATCGGTCGCCATCTGGGTGAGAAAGGCGACTGAGAAACCTGCTGCCGCAACGGTAGAGACGGTTAAAGTAGCGCCGAAGGGAGACATGCCTCATGCCACAGTAACAAAGACGACCGAGATAACGGCCACGGTGGAAGGCATTGACTACAAGAAGCGGACGGTTACCCTTAAAGGGCCTGAGGGCAACGTCAACACGTACCCGGTGGATAAGCGTGTGAAGAGATTGAACGAAGTGAAGGTGGGTGACGAAGTGGTGTTACGTGTGACTGAGGCTTTCGCGATTAAGGTGGAAAGACCCTAGAGAAGAAGCTTTTCGACACACAGGAGTGACTTCGCAGTGTGCGGTGGCACCTCGGGCAAGGGTAGAGTCAGAAGCGGCTCTGCTCTTGCGCGGATTTGAGTGGTGATAGTGGCTGGAATCCACCATTAAATCAACAAAAGGAGGATAGCCATGCAGAAGACTTATAGGTTAGCATCGTGCGTTTGTCGGCGCGCGCCAGCAGTGCTATTAAGGTTGCGTGGCGGTGGGCGGCTGGTCCAACACGCCGTGGTCCCGGCGCGCCTCGCGAGCATATCCTCCGTCCCGACTTAGGGAGAGTGAGCTATGGCACCACTCGCAGCGGAATTTCTCGGTACTTTCTGGCTTGTTCTCGGCGGTTGCGGAAGTGCGGTAATTGCCGCAGCGTTTCCCGAGTCGGGCATTGGTTTCACGGGCGTCGCGCTCGCGTTCGGCCTCACGGTGCTGACCGGAGCCTACGCGCTCGGACCGATCTCGGGCGGTCACTTCAATCCGGCGGTATCGGTCGGCCTTTGGGCCGGCGGGCGCTTTCCCGGGGCGCGGGTACTGCCCTACGTCATCTCGCAGTTGCTGGGTGCAGTCCTCGCCGCCGGCGTGCTCTACCTGATCGCGAGCGGAAAGGCTGGCTTCGATCTGCAAGCCGGCTTCGCCTCGAACGGCTACGGCGAACACTCGCCAGGAAAGTACGGCCTCGGTTCCGCGCTTGTCTGCGAGGTCGTGATGACATTCATGTTTCTCGTTGTCATCCTGGGTGCGACGAACGGGCGGGCACCGACCGACTTCGCGGGGCTCGCGATCGGCCTGTCTCTCACGCTCATTCACCTCGTCAGCATCCCGGTGACGAACACGTCTGTGAATCCGGCGCGGAGCACCGGACCGGCACTCTTCGTAGGCGGCTGGGCGCTCCAGCAGCTGTGGCTCTTCTGGACGGCACCGATCGCCGGCGCCGTGCTCGCGGGTTGGCTCTCGCGCGTGGTGTCGCGTGGGAAGAATCTACCGCCGCTCGCCGGGGGTTGGTCAGACCCCAAAAGGTGATCGCGAAGCCGCCTAACATCTCGTTCAACCGGACCCTCCCCGGCCGACCTTCGGGCTGGCCCGGAACGTTCGGGAGGCCGCCGAAGCGGGCGTTGAAGTCGGGGTCATCGCGATCCCCAACGAACGGACGCTGGAGTTGGGCGTTGAGCAATTCTACTCCCATTTTGTGGATGAACTGGGAATCAAGGATTTTCAGATCAACACGCCTTTCCCAGGCGGCTCCGTCAACGACGTAAAAATGGGCTATCCACTGGATACCGAGCGGCTAAGCCGGTTTCTTGCGTACCTCGCCACGATCTGGATAGACCGGGGTTTCCACCGCGGGGTGCGGGTCGGTCCTTTTAACAAGCTGATGGATTATTTCGTCCATGACAGCAAGGACCTTCTGTGCATCTGGCGAGACAACTGCGTCAATGATTTTGTTTGTGTTGATCCCCTGGGTCAGGTGGCTCAATGTGACTGCTGGGTGACCAGCTACCCTGAATTCTGGTTCGGCAACATGCTTGATGAAGGCAGCCTTTCGGAGCTGCTGCAGAATAGCGAAGCCCGCCGGCGTCTTCAGACCAGACCGGGTGTGCTGATCCAGAAGGAAAACTGCCTGGACTGTGACTACCTGACCCTGTGTCACGGAGGGTGCCCGGTGCGGGCTTACACCGTCTATGGCGACATCTTCAGGAAAGACCCTTATTGCGACCTTTACCGGAGACTTTTTCAGAACATGGAGGTGATGGCCGCAGAACTTCAACGGGGCGCCGTTGCGCCGGGTTACATTCTCCCGCACTGTTTGCCCCCCGAAATGCTTCCCTTGACGATTAAGCCATGTGGATGGTATTAGTTCAATATATCTTCCCACCGGACGCTAATTGGCTCACAAGCTGGCCTCTTGCCTTCTGTAGGACTTCATGAGAATGGGTTTTCTGGAAGGTGCCAATAAGAAGCTTCAAGATGGGAAGTCTCCGATTTGTGCTATGGATCTAGCTTCTAACCGAAGATTAGTGGTGTTCGCAACCTTTCTCGTGGTATATCTGGGCAGTAGTCAAGCATTCCCACAGAATCCACCCGAAAGTGCCCCCAAGGCTCCCAACATCGTTGAGTATTTGACGGAAACGATTAGCTGGTATCGAGGAACGGCCGTCGAGCAGCAGATTGCAAATGAACCGAGCGACGTCACGTTTCTCGAATGAAAACCGCCGGATTTCCAGCGAGATCGTGCGGCTCGCATTCGACTTCGCACGTCTGGTAGAACGGAACGAATCCAAGCAGCCCAAGGGCAACCAGACGCAGGAACAGGCGAGTGCGCCTTCCCAAAATCAACGTTTGATCCAGGCGGTGGCCAAAGCCGATCAACAAGTTGAACAGTCGCAGAACGAACTCCAGTCGCTTCGACAAAAAATGGCGACCACTCCTAAGAGAGAGCGCCCGGCTCTTGAATCTCTGATCGCGAGAGACGCAAAGCGAACTGGCGTTTCGCCAGGCTCGTCGCGAAGCCCTGCGCGAGATCCTCCAGTTTACCGCCGGGACCAGTACCGGGAGGGCGCCGACCTGCGGACCCAGATCGAGGAACTGGCGCGCTCGGTGCCTGCCGCCCTGAGCGGCGCGGATGAGACTTCGCCGGAACAGCACCTGACGGAACAGACCTCTGGAGGAGTACCTCCTTCAGCGAACAGGCAACAGGCCTCCGGGATTTGGGGACTCGTGGCCGACTTGTTTCGGTTGTCCCGCAAAGGAAGCACGCTGGATCAGCAGATTCAATCCACCGATCATCTCATGCAAGTTGCAAAGCAATTGCGCGGACCCCTGGTGGCAAACCTTAGAAACCTGATTCAGAGCGGAGATCAGCTTGCGGACCAACCACCATCCAGCGATCCCGCTGCTGTCGCGCAGCAGAAAAAGCAACTGGATGCGCTCACGGCCCAGTTTAAGGAGACCTCATCCGGGCTGTTGCCGCTCCGTAAACAAAGCATCCTGCTCAATCTTTACAAAACGACGCTCACAAACTGGCGTGACGCAGTGCGCAACGAGTACCGCGATGTGTTGAGAAGTTTCCTGATACGGCTGGGTTTGCTCGTCCTCATCATCGCCGCGGTTTTCGCTGTGGGAGCGGCCTGGCGCAGGGCCATCTTCCGCTACGTACACGAGACACGCCGCCGATACCAATTTCTGTTGCTTCGCAAGATCGTGATCTGGATCACGGTCGGTGTGATCATCGCGTTCACGTTCGCCACCGAGTTGGGATCAGTGGCCACGTTCGCGGGTCTCCTCACGGCCGGAGTGGCGGTTGCGATGCAGAACGTGATCCTGTCCGTGGCAGGCTATTTCTTTCTGATCGGAAAATACGGAATTCGAGTCGGGGATCGGGTACAGATCGCCGGCGTGACCGGAGAAGTGGTCGACATAGGACTCGTCCGACTCCATCTGCTCGAACTCGGGAGTGGCGGGACGGATGCACAACCCAGCGGCCGGGTGGTGGCTTTCTCGAACTCCGTTGTGTTTCAGCCCACATCTACCGTCTTCAAGCAAATTCCGGGTACAAGCTTCGTCTGGCATGAGATCAGCCTCACGTTTTCGCCCGAGGGTAATTACCGCATGATCCAGGAACGGATCACAACCGCAGTTGATACTGCCCTGAAAGATCATCGCGAGGAGATGGAACGGCAGATGCGCCATATGGAACAGACACTCAATTCAATCTCTTCGATTGAACTGAGGCCAAGGACACGTCTGCATATCACAGCGTCAGGGATTGAGGTAACGGTGCGCTTTCCGGTAGGGCTGCAGAATGCTGCGGACATCGACGATCGGGTTATGCGTGAGATCTATGCGGCCATCGACGCAAGAACCTAAACTGAAGCTGGTCGGATCCGGCACGCCTACGTTGCGAACGGATATATCGACTCCAACTCCCGCTTGAGCGCTTGTTTTGCCCATTGGCTGAGAATTACTCTACGGCCCGGGGACTGGCAATCGATGATTCAAAAGAAGACAGGTGGTCTCCCCGAAGGGATTTCAATAGCCATTACAGGTCTTCCCTTTTCAATTTATCGAAAACGTTTCGACGTGATTTTCAACATTCAACTGGAATTCCTGTTTCACCCGTAATTGTTGACCTCCAGGATTGACTCAGAGCGGGGACTTGTAGGTGGAACAAAGTGTGGACTGCTGCTGTATTCGGTGCCCGACAGCTTTTGACCTTGATGCAAGGTTGCACTTGATAATCGTTGTGCGGATACTGGTCTGAATCCGTTCTTCATAGCTTGTGATTTCTTTCCTTGACACGTATCTTCATTCCTGATTCAATCGTTAAAGAGGCTATATATACAGATGTGCGTGCAATAAAACGCCAGTCTGGAATGAAACCAGGTGAAGACAAAAAATAGGTTTCCTACAGGTTTATTATTATTGTGTACGCTATGTGCAGCTTTATCTTTCACTTCACCGTCATACGTTGAATGCGAAGACCTTTATCCCGACGAATGGTTAGACGTTTTTAGCATATCCCAAAACCCCGTGGATTCCTCAAACATCCACACGTCCCATCCCATAGTTGTTTCGTTTCCTGACCCCATTCCTTATGTTCATCCCTTCCAATGGCATCACGCGGAAGGAAGCTATCTGCTCACATTCACTCCAGAACTGGAATTTTCAGTCACCCTCCGCTGTTAGGCTACACCCCTCAACCCACTTGGTGAAAGCGGAAATGGCCTATGTTCACGGATATTGGGCTCCTTCGGCGCCGAAATCAATTAGGAGGTTCAGGCATGGACCGAAAGCAAAAAATACATGAGCTTCTTGCAAAGATGTCAGATGAAGTGCTTGAATACATCAAAGAGATAGAGACATCTTACAAACACAGGTGGGTGCCTTCGGTAGATATCAAAAAGGCCCTTGAATTGAATTTTGATTGCGTGCCCAAAAACAATAAGCAATACGGCGAGAAAGGATGGCTTCTCGCGATACTGGCTCGCATCCTTGAGGACAAGGGATGCATTGAGCATCGCAAAATTGACAATCGGGCATTCTTCCGCTCGATCACTACGTAAGATGCCGAACAAGGCGTTCGGGCCAATGGCCCGCGCGACGGGCTCTGGCTCGAGGGCATTAAGCGGGTATATTTGTGGCCGCTTCGTCAGAACAACTCTTATCCCAAAGATCGCCAAACGCTTCAAGGTCGAAGAGGTCTTATCCCCTGATCCAGGGTTACTCGTGACTGCCATTATTCTTAGAATTGGTGTGTACTTTGGGCCTGTGGCAGGCGCACAGTGCTGTACTTACATTTTCTTAGGGCCTATATGGAATGAAAGGCGAGGGATACAACCGGCTCCACCGGGTCGCCGATAAACCCGGCGCTTGGTGAACTCTTTGTTGGGAAGAATTAAACGATGGTAAACGAGGATCTTGCCGCAGGAATCATGACCCTGATGGCGATAGTAGGATCTATTCTCGGTTTGATTATCCATGTTTGGACAATCGTAATCGCTTTCTTGGTATCAGGCTTGTTTGCAGCGGTCCTTACCGTGATCTTTCCGGTTCTCTCAGAGATTTATTGGTTTTTCAAGGTTGGCAGCAATGTAGGCTTTAGTGCTACATACTGCGTTTCAATTATGGCGTTTGTCGGTTTATTCGGCGTGGTTTTCTTAGGCGCCACGATAGCAAGTAGGGGAGATTAGCCGCCTAACAATCGGTTCAAGAGAAACACTCGCTATCGCTCGCGCCCCTTAGCTTTCGAGTTACCACTTTCAACTGTAAATCTTCATCTTTCGTCACCAACTGACGCCACCACTTTGTAGGTGTTTTTGTGAGCCGGCGAAGTGAAGACGGGTGGCGAGCATTGCACCTACGAATGCGGTGTTCAGGAGTAACCAAGAGGATTGCACATTACCCATCGAAACAAGGTATCAAGTCCCCGCCGGGGGCCTGTCTGGTTTATGTCAATATTGGGTGACGAGAAGCTTCCGAATAGGCCCGTCATGCCCCTGCCTTGCTATCCAGCACACGACGGATCGCCTCTGCCATTCGTTGCTTCGACAGAGGCTTCATAAGAAACGCTCTGATCCCCTTTTCCTTTGCGATCTCCGGCGAAACGGCATCGTTATGGCCTGTGCAAAGAATGATCGGGATGTCCCCTCTTATAGTCAAGAGTTGGTTGGCAAGGTCGATGCCGGTCAGGTGGGGCATCGTGTAATCGGTGATCACAAGGTCGAATCTTTCCGGCTCTGCCTTGAAGAGATCAAGCGCTTCCCGGCTGCTCGTCGTCGCGATGACCTCATAGCCAAGCCCCTTCAGTCTCTTATCGTTCAGTTGAGTCAGCAGCTCCTCATCATCAACAAAGAGTATTCTCTCATGGCCTCCGGTTGCAGTTGTCTTCACCGGCCCTGCTTTCACCTCGGCCTTCACCTTTGGAAGGAATATACGAAAGGTGGAGCCGACTCCCGGCTCACTCTCCACGGTGATGGTACCGTTGAGGCTCTTTACAATCCCGTACACAACAGCAAGGCCCATACCCATGCCCTTACCCACACTCCGTGTCGTAAAGAAAGGATCAAAGACCCGTTTCATCACGTCGGCAGTCATACCGATGCCGGTATCTTTTACCACAAGCTGGAGGTACTCCCCTGGCGCCACGTCTTGCCCGAACATAGGGGAGTCAGGCTGGACATCGATATCATTGAGACTGATTTCGATGGTTCCTCCCCCCTCCTGCAGGGCAAGGCTGGCGTTTGAACCCAAGTTCATCACCAGCTGTTGAACCTCCACGGGAGCTGCAAGGACCGTATCTGATGTGGCTGCTATGTTCAGCACGATCTCGACGGTGGCGGGGATGGATGCCCTCAGGAGCTGGACAGTCTCTTTGATGAGGGGAGACAGGGATACGGGGCTCCTCGCATAACTGGTCTTTCTACTGAACGCGAGAATCTGCTGTACGAGGTCCCGCGCCCTCAGGGTCGATTTCAGTACATATCGAAGGCTCTTCTCTACATCGGGGCGGTCCGAAACATCTTCCACTGCCATCTCTGTAAATCCCAGGATGGATGCGAGGATGTTGTTGAAGTCATGGGCGATGCCGGCCGCGAGGGTACCGAGCGCCTCCATCTTGTGGGCCTCGCGCCGCTGCTCTTCGACTTTTGCCCGCTCAGCCATCTCTGCTTCCAGCCTCTTATACGCCTGGGCCAACTCGGCCGTCCTCTCCGCAACGCGCTGCTCCAGTTCGTCGTGTGCCTTTTGCAGTGTATCAAGAAGCGTCTGGAGTTTCCTTTCGCTTTCCCGGAGGCTCCTTTCGGTCAGGTGCCGTTTATCGACCTCCCGTTGCAATGACCGGTTAGCCGCCTCGAGATCGGCCATCTTTTTTTCGAGCTTGCGGAAGAGGGCCTCGTTGTGATGTCTCAGGATTTCCATCTCCTCTTCGAGGGAACGTTCAGGGACGACCTGTGTCTCTGTGCCACTCTCGGAGAGGACTTCGCGAAAAACCTGCAGAAGTACCTCGACTTCCTGAGGCTTGATGAGAAACCTGACTGCGCCGAGGCTCAACCCGAATTCGACGTCTTTAGGCTCCGTATAGGTTGCCGTATAGAAGACAAACGGTATCCGCTTCAGCTCATCGTCCGTCATCCATTCTTTGCAGAGCGCGAATCCGTCCATGACCGGCATGAGTATGTCGGAAATAATGAGGTCCGGCCGACGGGCGTGTGCTATTTCAAGGGCTTCCCTGCCGTTGGTCGCCGTCACCGTCTCGAAGCCATTCCGCTCCAAAAGCACATCGAGCAAATACCGGCTTTCATTGTTATCATCCACTATCAGTATCAACGGCATGATCGTCCCCTTCTTTGCTGGATTTAGAACCCAGGTAACTTTCAACCTCCGCCATGAATGTGTCCGGGTTGATGGGCTTTTCGATGTAACCGGTGCAGCCCGATTCAAGCGCCTTCTCGCGGTCTCCGGCCATCGCGTACGAGGTCACCGCCACGATCGGCGTTTCTTTGAGGTCCGGGTTGCTTCTCAAATGGCGCGCCACCGCATATCCGTCCATGACCGGCAGTTGCACGTCAAGCAGGATCAGATCGGGTCTCACGCGCATCGCCAGGGTGATGCCCTCCTGACCGTCTTGCGCGGCTTCGACGTGATAGCCGTGTTTCTGGAGTATGAACGTGACGAGATAGAGGTTCTGTTCGTTATCTTCAATTATCAGGATGGTCTTTTTCATGGTCTGTTCCCGTCAGGCAGGTTGAAGGAAAAGGTCGTGCCTTCACGCCATTTGCTCGTGACCCATATGCGTCCGCCCAGCAGTTCCACGAGCCTTTGGCAAATATACAAGCCCAGTCCCGTACCTTCGTATTTCCTGGTGATACCCGAATCGACCTGCTGGAACGCCTTGAAGAGCCTGTTCATGTCCTCTTCCCTGATGCCGATGCCGGTGTCTGCCACGGAAACGGTCACCGATCCTTCCGCCTCTTTTTTGCATTCCACCTGGACTCCTCCCTGCTCCGTGAACTTGATCGCATTGCTCAGGAGGTTGAGGAGGACCTGCTCCACGCGCCGCCGGTCGCTGACTATGGTGTCGACGTCGGACGAGACGCGCACCGAAAGAAACAGCCCTTTCTTTTCGGCCGTGGGACGCACGGACTGCACCGTCTGCTCAACCGCGGCCCGAAGATTCATAGAATCAAAGGAGACCTGCAGTTGTCCGGCCTCTATCTTCGATATGTCCAGCACATCGTTGATAAGAGACAGCAGATGGTTCGCGCTGTTGCGCACCATGGACAACTGCTTGGCCTGTTCATCGTTCAGGGGGCCGACGTAACCCTTCAGCATAATACCCGTAAATCCGATAATCGAATTCAACGGCGTGCGCAGTTCGTGCGACATGGTTGCGAGGAACGCAGATTTCAGACGGTCGGCAGCTTCGGCACGCTCTTTGGCAGCTTCAAGTTCATCGAGCGTCCTCTTGAGCTGGACTTCGGCGAGCTTGCGGAGGGTAATGTCGTTTCCAACAGACAGCACCTCGACGATGTGCCCCTCATCATCAAGGATCGGTTTGTTCGTCCAGGAGACCCACACCCGCTCGCCGTTCTTACAGATATTCTCGTTCTCGTTGAACACGTATGCCTCTGGGTTTCTGAGAACATCTTCGACCAGGGAAGCAAGGTTCCTTCCGGATGATTCGACGGGTGGCACGATGCTTCCAATGATGTTGCGACCGACGATCTCTTCCTCAGAATAACCGAAAAACTGTTGCGCAAACCTGTTGGCAAAAGTGATCGTGCCTTCCTTTGTCCAGCGCAGGATCACGCTGTTTGCGCCTTGAACGAGGTCGCGGTATTTCTTCTCGCTCTCGGCGAGCGTTTGTTCGATCTCCATGCACTCCCTGATCTGAGCGTCGAGAGCCGCGTTTACCTCGGTCAATTGGGCTGTCCGATTCTTTATTGCGCCCTCGAGGTCCTGTTGGTGTTGCGCCAACTTCAGCTCCGCGAGTTTGCGGTCGGTAATATCGATGCCGCTTCCCACAACATAGGCAACGCCATCGATGTCGGCTCGCCTGCCCGTGAAAAGAAAATGGCGCACGCCGGATTCAGTACGGATGCGGCCTTCGGCCTCCGACTGGCCCCTTTCGAAGGCTTCGGCGATCTTTGCCGATAGCAGCTCTCTGTCCTCCTCGTGAATGTTACGAAGGCTGTCCATTTTCGCAAGGTCCTCCGGCTGCGATTTGTTAATTTCCTCCAGAAAATGATTCCAGCGGACTAATCGGCCTCGGCTGTCGAGCACATAGAATGCTCCCGGCACGCTGTCTATGACCGTATCGGCGAAAGCCTTCTCTGAACGCAATGCGTTCTCCGTGCGTTTCTGCCCCCTGACCACAGCCGACAAGAACAGCGCAGTCAGCGCCACGACGCAAATGTACGATTGCAGGAACAGAAGCGAATCACGCAGGCTTTTGGCATTGAGGCCACTCACACTGCTTACCGTGGCCCAGACGGCGACGGCTGACAGAAGAGCCACGGACAGGGAGACTTCGAAAAGGCCAAAGCGAAGGACGACCCACAGCAGGACAGGCAAGGTGAGATACTTCAGGGGACTATCTCCCGCAAAGACGATGCCGGAGACAACCGACAGAACTACGCAGAGGATCACCCCCTCGGCAATATGGCCGGGCTTCCATTCAGAGGCATTCAGTCTGGTCCATGCTAGACAGACGGGGACAACAACAATCGCCCCTGTGGCGTCTCCCAGCCACCAGGTGAGCCAGAGCCGACGGAAGAGCGTCCAGTCCCCCTGTTCCAGGCAAAAGGTTGCCACACCAACCGTTGAGCTGATCATGGTGCTCACGAGGGCGCCGAAGACCACGAAGGCAAAGACGCCCCGTACACTGTCAAAAGGATAGGCGGTCCCGGAAAAGCGACGGATGAGCGCGCTGCCGACGAAGGCCTCTAAAGTATTGCCCGATGCGGTGACGAGACTGCCGATGGCGGAGTCGGGTGCGGAGAAGCCAGCGCCCGTCAACAGAAGAAGATTGGCAAAGAAGGCTCCGGCAAAAATTGCCGGCCCAATGCGGTATCCCAGAACCAGAACGGCCGCAAGCGCTATGCCCGTAGCCGGCCAGACCGGACTCGCGTTGGTATGCTCGGCGGCTAGCAGAAGGGAGAGTCTGGCCGCGACGAAGTAGCCGATTGCGACCAGCAGTATGGCACCGAGAGTCGTTGCCGCTGACTTTTTCCCGGCGCTGTTCTTTAAACCGGGTCCTGTCACACGCAATCTCCTTTCAAGAACGGTGTTTCGATGGAGCGAACCGCCCTTTCTTGGTCATCCGCTGCCACACACGCATTACTGGCGCCGTGGCGGTGGCTCGATGCGAGAGGCAAACGTCTACTAAATGATGGGTCCGTTCAAACCAATGTCAAGGGAGTTCACGAGGAAATTTATCAGCGGCCTACTATCAATCCTTTTCAATCTTCGCATACTATGGTACGCTCCTTCTATGGTAGAGACGCTCTGCGACGACAAAGACGTTGTTCTTGTTGTGGATGATGAAGAAATGATCGAAAAGGTGATCCAACAGACGGTGGAACGCCGTGGATGCCGGACTGTATCTTTTAACAATTCCGTAGAGGCACTACAATACTATATAGAGAATAGTCAGAAAATCACGCTGATGATTACTGACCTCACCATGCCCAAATTGTCCGGTCCCGACCTCATCAGGCGTGCGCTCCCAATCAATCCCAAACTCCCGATAATCCTCATCACCGGCTATGCTAACGAACACATCCCCGACGATATACGCCCTCTCATCCACCGTGCACTGCCGAAACCCTTCGTGAAAGCGGAACTGTTTGACGCTGTGCGAACAGCACTCAACAAGGTTGACCACCAGCACGTATCAAACTAACTGACCAAGTATCTGCCTCTACGGACGATTTTAGAGAATCAAATAGAGGGGGGCTACCCCCCCCTTACCCCTTGGTGGAGGAGGAACATGTCCCACGGAAACTCCAGAGCTTGCACCAGGGGCGTAATTGGGCAGAGGGAACTCAACGGCGGACTGAGATGCCAGCTCAAGATGGATGAGGGTGAGAAGTGGTTTAGCTTCGCAGGGTCTGCAAGAGAAGGAAGTGTCGATGCCGCTTCTTTTGTTCTTGCAGTTCTTCGGGAGACAGTCTTTGCCTAGACGCGAGCGGATAGTGGATCTGGGCGTTCCTTGGCGAGTCTGGCTGCTCCAAGAGAGCGAGATAGCGGAATGACTTCTTTAACAGCTTCGTTTTATCCCCTTTCATAGCCTGACGCCTTCTTTAAATATAAGCACTTTAAAGACCACTTGCCATACGGCAGGTCAGCAGCTACACTTTTGTAAGGATAAGAGAGGCAGCACCTGATGACGAAGAATGATTCTTGGAGGAGCCACCCGAAGATCGCCCTTTTAATTACCTTATCGTACTTGACATGCATGTTGCTGGGAGGTTCAGCCATCGCAGCTTCAAGCCTTCCGAAGTTTGAAGTTGTTGGCCGAGATAAGACGACGCTGTCCATTGTTGTTCCACGAAACACGACGTCTGAGCAGCTCCAGACGCTGATCCTCCAGTTTAGGGCCGCCAGAAAAAGCAATTCCCTATCGACGATGATACCGGCGACGACACCGGGTGGCCAACTGGGTGATTACGCCATTATATGGGTGCTCGTCCTTACTGACCGAGGTTGGGCCTCCACAGACAACCTCCAGAGATTCATAAACTCCAGCGCCGAGAGCGCTCCAGACAAAAAGTACGACAAGGAATACGTCAAACATATAAAAGCCGAGTATTTCTACTCCGACTCAGAAGAGTATGGCAATTTGGGTTACGATGACGGCGAATATCAGTCTCCAAATTACAAGAAACTCTTTTGAAAAATCCCTAGCCCCGGATGGGATATACAGAAGTTTTTCTGCAATATCCAGGGAACGTAGAGCTTTTTCATTAGCATTCGTAATGTCGCAAAAGCAGCGGCAATAGCAAAAACAACACTT
>CAWGEZ010000008.1:0-192335 GCA_963821605.1 uncultured delta proteobacterium
TTGAGCCCGGTGGCTACGCCCCTGGCTCGTCCAATGAAAGCAACCATCTTGCAGAGGCCTCCTCCATAGGATAGTATGCAGTACGTTCTGGCAGCTAAGACCTCATTCACACTGGTGTCAGAGTACCCGTCCTTCAGCATGGTTCCAGGCGTTTTCGGTTGTCCCATTGGTGATGCGATCCCGTTTAGGAGGACTCTCGAATTAGACCGACCTGGGCCAGGACGTACTAAACGATCCAAGGAGTTGAACAATGCAGCATAAAAAAAAGAACAAGGGTGCATCACGGAAGAAGTCTGGCTTCAGTTCATTCCCGATCATCAACAAGGACGCAGCCGGCATCGATATCGGCTCGGAGGAGCACTGGGTCGCCGTACCGGAGGACCGGGATGAGGAGCCGGTACGCCCCTTCGGCTGCTTCACGGCCGATCTCCACGCCATGGCCCAATGGCTCAAAACGTGCGGTATCACCACGGTCGCCATGGAGTCAACGGGCGTCTACTGGATACCTGCCCACCATATTCGAGCAGTACGGGTTCAGGTATCTCCGGTGAATGCCCGCCATGTGAAGAACGTGCCGGGACGCAAGAGCGACGTGGACGACTGCCAGTGGGTCCAGCGTCTGCACACCTACGGCCTCCTCTCCGGTTCCTTTCGTCCCTCTGACCAGATGTGCGTTCTGCGTTCCTGATCCGTGGCGGCACAGGGAGAACCTCATTCGTTACGCCGCTGCCCATATCCAGCATATGCAGAAAGCGCTGACGCAGATGAATATCCAGCTGCGGAGAGGTGCTCGCCGACATTAACAGTGTAACGGGCATGCGGATCATCCGCGCCATCATCGCAGGGGAGCGTGACCGTGAGAAGCTTGCCCTTATGAGGGCACCAGGGGTAAGGAGCACGCCTGATGAGATTGCCAAGGCTCTCGAAGGCGACTACCGGGAAGAACATTGCTTCGCCCTCAAGCAGGCGGTTGAGCTTTATGACTTCTACCATAGGCAGATAGAAGCCTGTGACCTGGAAATAGAACGCTACCTCCACACGTTTGACTCGAAGGTCGACCTTATCACAAACCCTCTTCCCCGTCCGAAACGGAAGGGGAAAAAGCTGGTCAAGAACCAGTCTTTCGTTGACCTCAGAACGGAGCTCGACCGGGTGAGCGGTATCGACTTCACCCAGATACCCGGCTTTCACGCCCTTACCGTGCAGAAGATCGTCTCCGAGGTCGGCCTCGACCCGGCAAAGTTCCCGACGGAAAAGCACTTTGTCTCCTGGCTCGGCCTCTGCCCCAATAACCGCAGCACCGGGGGGAAAGGTCATCAGTACCAAAACGGGAAAGACCAATAACCGGGCGGCTGCCGCCTTCCGCATAGCAGCACATACAGTCCCTTGCCAACAGCAACTGAGCGGCCTCGGAGGGTTTTACCGGCGTCTGGTGCGCCCGCCTTGGAGCCCCCAAGGCGATTACCGCCACCGCACATAAGCTCGCCCGCATATTCTACCGCATGTGGACCACCGGACAGTCTTATAAAGACCTAGGCGCTGACTACTATGAGATCGTTACAAGGAGCGGGTGCTCCGCAATATCACCGAGCGAGCACGTGTTCGGATATGAAGCAATACTACAACCCTTACAGCAGCAGGGAGTTGCTTAGGAGGAGGTGAAATGTGGGAAAAACACATAGTCGGCGGACTGGCTGGCGCTCCTAACAAAAAAAAATTCTCTGTATTACGTTTGATTGTTTATGTAATACACTATTATCCATGAGCTCGATTTCAACAAAAAGGAGGTTGGTTTAACCACGTGTCAAGGTGATCCTTCCACCTGCCTATCCAGAGCTGCTCGGGTTAGGTGTCGCAAATACATAAATTGGCTGCAGCGGACTGACTGTGAACCGCGCGTTCTGTTGACCGACCGTGTTGCGCTGAAAAGAGCAAAAACGCGTTGAAAAGGGCGCCTTGAAAAAACCTTGAAAAAACTCTTGACTTCCCTATAAAGATGGCAGTATTATGCAATTTGAGGAGGTATATGCAGTTTAAAAAGTATCTTGGGTTATCCAAAAAATAGTCGGCGTTACTGCCGGCCGAAAATGTTAAGGCATCTACTCCGGGGGCCTTAACAGACAGAACATTGAGAGCATATTAAGAGAGCATAATATTGATTAGCGTGACCCTTTGGCGGCTCTTGGAGCTTCCAAGCACGACGGCAAGAAAAAAAATGTCCGGCAGTCAAGGACAATAACGAGAAGAAGTATTTCCAGAAACCTCCCGTAAAGGGGAGAGACCAAATGCCCCGATGAGGGGCCCCTTATTAGACACGTGTAAGCGCGTCTAATCTCAGTAACTTCATTCTTCCGGAGACAGTGATTTTGTTGCAATCGCGGTTTGTCCAACCCGGGGGTAGCCCTGCACCAAGGGCGGAAGCGGTATTTCCGTCCTCCGCGTGCGGGAGGGGTGACGCACCTTTTGCACCCCGTCGGTGCAGTGCGTCGTAAAGATTCCTGGCGGAACGCGTGTGCCGGAAAGGGAGAACGCCATAAGGGACCCTATCTGTAGACCTTCCGGTCCAAAGGGCGGTAGCCTGTCCCCTTTTGTCTCATGGGCACACGCAAGTGAGGTTTCATGCTGACGGATAGCAGCAGCACCGTAACGGCAAGGAGGTCAACATGGCAAAGGACTTTGTTATTTACAAAGTGCACATCCACAAACTGAACAACGAGGAACTCTATAGGCTGCTCGATGGCATGCCGAAATCCAGAAGAGGAAGCTACATCAGGCAGGCCCTGGAACATTACGCCAAGGCTAACGGATTGCTCGGTGAGAAAAGGAACGTAGTAGGTGCGGAAGGCATCTCCTTTCGAGGCACCTTCGATCAGGACTTTGGCGGAGCACTGTGATCTTTGTTGTGGGTCACCTGGAACCTCATGGCAGACTAGCTGCGCTAAGAGGGGTGGATTGTTAGAAGCAAAGAGCGTACACTTACGCGACGGATAACGCTACGAGGCGGCAAATGGCTGGAAGGAGCAATAGCCCGGACACATTTGTGGCCAGGCCTTTGGAAATCGCTCCACGCAGAGGGATCTTAATGAACGAAAAGGGATACCCCAGAATAGGGCGGACAGGGAATATGGCAAATTTAGAAAATAGAAGACTATTGAAAGGGAATATCTTAATGTCAAAGAGCTGAGCCAGTATTCCGGGCTTGGGGCGCGTACCATATGGTCATTCCTGAAAGATGCCGCTAATCCCCTGCCACATATCCGTATAGGCAGAAAGATAATCAGAATAAAAAGAACAGACTTCGATACCTGGATAAGGGTATACTATGTGAGCGCCACCGAGGGGAAAAATCCGGCCGACAGGATTGTTCGTGAAGTCGTGAACGATTTTAGAAAGAGAAGAAAGCGGCATTCGTCTCCAATGGTCACGGTTCTGAGTCGTAGCGGTTAGGTGGGCATTAGTGCATACCACTGAGAAGGATTTTTATTATAATATTGTCTGCCTACAAAAGAGGTTGCAATGGGCGTAAAGATAGTTGAGATCCCGAAAGAGAGCGCGATTTATTATCTCAGGGTAAACTATAAGGGCTTTAGGAAAACAATCAAGATCGGTACCAACAAGAAACTCGCAAGCGAAGCAAAGCAAAAAATCGAGGCCAGGCTTGTTCTTGAAGGGATTGATTTTCTGAAGCCCAGTGACTGCCCGAGGGTACCTACGCTCAAAGAATACGTGTATGGGTGGCGAGACGAAAATGAGCAATACCAAATCGGCTGGCTCGATAAGTATGCGAAGAAATCCAAAAAATATTCTACCTATAGCGGATATGAGTCAATAATCAACAGCCATCTGATCCCAAAATTCGGGGCCACGCGCCTCGACGAAATCACATCACGAATGGTCGGCGACTACGTGAGCAGCAAGCTCGATGGGCACAGAAGTCAGACCGTGAAAAACATTAAGCATTGCCTGAGCGCCATCCTTCAGCACGCCTATGTACCCGATGGCCATATTTCGTCGAACCCCTGCCGGGGAGTAGCCGTCCCAATATCAGAGAAGGAAAAACTGCGGGCAATGGAAGAAGGGGTAGAACCGGATCCCTATACGTGGGCAGAAAGGGCTGTAGTTGAACAAGTCTTTAAAGAGCACTTTCCCCGCTTTTATCCATTGGTTCTCGCCGGCTTCAGAACGGGCCTGCGAATAGGAGAACTGCTGGCGTTACAGTGGCCCAACGTCAGCTTTGATTCCAGGCTCATCAGCGTAAGAAGGAATATATCAAGAGGAAGACGGACGACGCCGAAAAGCAGATCAAGCATCCGCGATGTCAGGATGACATCGCTATTACTTGAGGTCCTTAAAGAACACCGGGAGGCCCTTGAAAAAGAAGCGGCGGCGAAAGAAGAGAAACTGCCTTCCTGGGTATTTCCCAACAAGCTTGGACGGCGGCTCAACTACGGTAATTTTATGGACCGAGTGTGGAATAAGGCCCAAGAGAAAACTGAATTGCGCAGGAGGACGCCTCACGACATGCGTCACACCTATGCGACCTTGAGATTGCTTCGGGGCCACAGCCTGCCTGAGGTGTCAAAGGAAATGGGGCATGCCTCCGTCGAGATCACTTTCCGAACATATTTCAAATGGCTGCCCAAAGAGAGTCACTCAAACATCGACGAGCTTGACGGCGAAGATGAAGCAAAGAAACGCAAACCAGGCGCAAATAAGAACATAGAGCAGAACGGACCATGGCTTGTAAGTGCTTGAAATGATTTTGGAGGCGGCATCCGGATTTGAACCGGAGAATAACGGTTTTGCAGACCGCTGCCTTACCACTTGGCTATGCCGCCACAAGGAGCGGGTGAGGACTTTACCCGCTGTATTTCGTATTTGGAGCGGGAAACGGGATTTGAACCCGCGACTTCAACCTTGGCAAGGTTGCACTCTACCGCTGAGTTATTCCCGCACCGCATTTGTTATAATATAAACCCATATGTATGTCAATGGCTTAGTCGGCAGGCTCAAGAAGCAGAAGCTCTTTCTGATACTCCTGATCTCATTCCTGGCGGTCCCGGGATTCCAGGGCGTATCGAGCGCGTACGAACGAATCATTTCCCTGTCGCCGCAGATCACGGAATCTCTCTACCTCTTGAAAGCGGAAAGACAGCTTCTAGCAGTCACGACGTACTGCAAAAGACCCAAAGAAGCTGCTCTCAAGGAGAAGATAGGTTCGCCGTTGCGACCCGACATAGAGAAACTCGTTTCGTTACGGCCTGACCTGGTGCTGGGGTCAAGGGAAGGGAATCCGCCGTGGATCATCGAGCGCCTGCGACGTCTCGGCCTGCGGGTGGTCTATTTTGACAGGCCGCACTATCTTGAAGGACTGCTCCAGAATTTCCTGCAGCTCTCCGGTCTTGTCGACGCCTCCGATCAGGGAAAAGAAACTGTGGCCAGGGTGAGAGAAGCCCTCTCAAGGCAGGAGCGGGGTGCTCCCTACAAAGTGCTCTGGGAAGTGGATGCCGAGCCCTTGATGGCGGCTTCGACGGCCAGTTTTGCCAATGACATCATACGGCTCGCGGGTGGAACAAATATCATAGATTCGGAGCTTCCTTACCCGCGGATCAACAGAGAAGAAGTAATTCTCAAGGCGCCGGACGTGATCGTGCTTATGAATATGGGTTACAGCGTTGAGGCTGAGATGAAGCGATGGCGAGAGTACCTGCGTGATTCGAGGTTTATTGTGACTGGATTCATATATTACCGGTAGCCCTAACCCGGTTACTTTCTTGAAAGCAGTGCAGGAGCTTGAGGCGACCCGTGAGAAATAAGAAGGCCGCCTTGCTGGGCATCCTTATCTGTCTTGTTATATTGAGCGCGATCCTCTCCCTGTCGTACGGCAGGAGCCTTACCGCTGTGTGGAGAGGATTTTTTGAAACGGATGGTTTTGGTCTTATTCTGAAAAAGATACGTCTTCCCAGAACCCTCATCGCGTTCCTGGTTGGAGGCTCGCTCGGGATGTGCGGGGTCGTTCTTCAGTCGATCCTTCAGAATCCGCTGGCCGATCCATACACGCTCGGCATATCCGGGGGAGCATGTCTGGGAATAACGCTGTCGGCACTTCTGGGCATGCAGGTCTATCTCGGCATCTATGCGAGCCCGCTCATGGGGTTCGCGGGGGCCGCGGCTTCAGTCCTGATTGTCTATGCGTTGTCTAAGAGGAGATTCTTTAACCCGACGAATATGGTGCTTTTCGGGATCGTCACCAACCTGGTATTTTCCTCCCTGGTCTTCTTCGTTTTTTCCATCATGGATCCGGACAAAATGCAGATCACCCTGATGTGGATCATGGGGGACCTGCTCACCCTCGATGTCTCCATCGTTCCTTTCTACGCCCCGATGTTTGTTCTGCCGGCTCTCATACTCTGTTTTTTCGGGAAAGAGCTCGACCTCCTTTCACTGGGGAGCGAAAAGGCGCATTACCTGGGACTTAATCCACCGCGGGCATACAAGTTCCTCTTTCTTATAACTTCTCTCCTTACCGGACTCTGTGTGTCTGCAGCGGGCATTATTGGATTTGTGGGACTCGTAGTGCCCCACGTATTACGTAATATCGCTGGCGCCGGCCACTCCTTTCTCCTCGTCTCATCCTTCCTCGGTGGCGCCTTCTTTCTGATCATTTCGGATGTTCTTTGCCGATACCTTCTTTATCCGGTGGAGCTGCCCGTGGGGGTGGTCACGGGCATAACGGGCGGCGTGATACTCCTTGTCCTTCTTCTGAGACGACCATGACTGAACGTGTCTTTTCCGCCAGGGATATCTCCTTTGCTTACGACTCCGTCAAGGTGCTGCACGGCGTAAATACGGACGTGGAATCAGGTGAGATGGTTGGTATTATCGGTCCGAACGGGGCGGGCAAAACAACCCTTTTGCGCCTTCTTTCCGGCTACCTGATTCCGGAGAGCGGCACCATAGAGCTTTTCGGTAAAGACCTGCGCACGTACGAGAAGAGGATGCTCGCACAGCTTGTGGCCACGCTGCCGCAAACGATAGCGACCATTTTTCCGTACACGACCGAGGAGTTCATTCTCATGGGAAGGTATCCCCATTTTGACAAACGGCTCGGCTATGGTCGCGGGGAGACAGAGGTCGTCCGTGAAGTGATGCAGCGTATGGGAATAGGCCAACTGAGCGGACGCATCGTAAACACGCTTTCGGAAGGCGAACGGCAGAAGGTTTACCTTGCCCAATGCATAGCCCAGAATCCAAGGGTGCTCCTTCTGGATGAGCCGGTCAGTCACCTCGATATCAGACATCAGATGCAAACCCTGGAACTTCTTGCATCCCTCAACGAGAAGGGCCTGACTATCCTCATGATTCTTCATGACCTGAACCTTGCGTCAGAGTTCTGCTCGAGGATCCTCCTTCTTTCGCAGGGGAAGATTTACGCGGATGGGGCCCCTGAGGCTACCCTCACCTACCAACACATAGAAGAGGCCTACGGCACAGTTGTTGTAGTCCGGACGAATCCTCTCTCGGGCAAGCCTCTGGTTCTGCCCGTAGCAAAAAAATACTTAAATAAAAAAATGTGACCTGGCGGGCCTTCCAGGGTATGTAAAATTTCCAGACAAGTGTCACTTTTTTTTACAAATGTGATGTAACCGACCTATATTTCCTAAACCCTTGTTTCCGTAGCTCTTCTGGCTTAAGCACTTCGTCTTAGCACCTTTGAGCTGTCGGCTGAGTTTACGTTTTTGCTCTATGGGCGGCGATCGTACAATTCGATTTTGCGAAATTTTCTTTTATTCTCTTGACAAATTATGGAACAAGATCATAATGTTAGGAGAGGGTGAGCATGCCGGCACGTATGTATTTTGAAGCAGGCATTATTTTTGCTCGCTGGGTCTCTTGCACGTGATTGGCTACGTGCAGCAAAAAGTCGGCCCGTGGGGGGTAGAATCGTGAAGACACTCATTGCATCTATTAAGATGAAAAGTTCAGATAGTTTGTTTTCGTACGTTGTTCGATTAATTGGTCGCTCGTTCGTGCCCTTTAGCTTCATCTTTATGCTACTCGCCGTCTCAGTCGCCGCACCAGCCTTTGCTGCCACGGTATGGACTGACTGGACCAGCGCGACGGCTGGCGCTCCCGGATCCGCTGCGGGAACGCTGAATGGCGTGACTGTGACTTACGGCGGCGAGGTCGACTCGGCCGTGACGAATGGAAGCTCTCCCGACTGGGCTCCGAACAGCTCTTTTATCGGCGGCACGGTGACGACCTCACCCAGCACTGTCGGCGATATCATCTTCTTGAATGGGAATTTCACAGGTACCGATACGATCACGTTTGCCTCGCCGATCGTAAATCCGGTCTTCGCGATCTGGAGTCTAGGGGCTCCCTCCGCTCCAGCATCGTTCACCTTCAGTCTGACCCCCACTCTTGAGGCAGGCGGTCCGAACTCGCAGTTCGGCGGTGGACCCATTACAGTTGTGGGCAATGTCGTTTCTGGGAGCGAGGGGAACGGTGTCGTGCAGTTCACCGGATCGATCTCCTCAATTGACCTGGACCAGCACGTTTGAGAACTTCTACGGGTTCACCGTCGGCACAGCTGAAGGCGGCTCCACCGTCCCCGAACCCGCCATTTTTTACATGCTTGCCTGTGGCCTCGCAGGGCTGGTGGTCACGAAGAGGAGAATGAGCGCTTAGATTTTATTCAGCTTGAACCGGCACAAAAGGGGTGCAACGCGCACCCCTTTTCTTATTGCCCGCATGAAATAATATTGGACTCACGAGGGAAAATGTGGCTATATCATTGCGGGAGGACGTAAGTCGTGGCTCACCTGCTGCCTGATCATTCTATGCTATTCTGGATCTCCGCTATCTGCGCCGTGACACTGGTCGGCATTTCTAAAGCGGGCTTTGGTGCTGGTGTGGGTGTGGTCTCCACGCCGCTCATGGCCTTGACGATCCCTGTGGCCGACGCAGCAGCTTTGCTGCTCCCGCTGCTCGTCCTCTGCGACATTGTGGCTGTGTACAGTTACGGGATGGGCTTCCATCGGCGAAGCATCAAGCTTCTCTTACCCGGGGCAATAATCGGGATTGCCGCAGGAGGATTCTTCTTCGGGTACTTTATCGGGATGGACCATGTAATGCGGGTCGGCATCGGCGTGCTGGCCATTTTGTTTGTTGCCTTCCAAGCCGCCCGTGCATACATCGTCGGAGCCTTGAAAGAGCACCGCCCTCATGCAGCAGAAGGCGTGCTTATGGGAGCTATCTCCGGTTTCACCTCCACGCTTGCCCATGCCGGTGGGCCGCCCCTTGCTGTTTACCTTCTGCCACAAAAGCTGACCCCGGCACTTTATGTCGGTACCTCGGTGATATTTTTTGCTGTTACAAACGCACTCAAGTTGATCCCTTACTGGAGTCTCGGCATGCTCAAGGTGGGCAACATCACCACCATCGCACTGCTTTCCCCCATGACGTATGTCGGGGTAAGACTAGGTCTCTACCTGAACGGCCGGTTCTCTCAGAAATGGTTTGACCGCGTGGTTTACGGAGTGCTCTTCCTCAGCGGCGTGCAGTTGCTGGGGGTCGATAAACTGGTGGTCAGTCTGTTCCGATAAATGCAGTTATTAGTTGAATGGTTGAGTAGTTGAGTTCGCTTAAGCTAATATTCCGACAGATCCGGCTTTGTTGCGCGGGATCGCTTTTTTTGCGACGTGATGTGCTTAAACTCCAGCACCTTCTCCTTCGCGCGACGCGAGCGGCGTCTCTTCTGACGCTTGATCTTCTGAATGCGCTGTTGTTGCTCACTCTCTTTTCCGAGGATCATGGTCTCGATCTTCTCAGCCAGGATGCGCCGGGCGAAAAACCGGTTTAAAGCCTGAGAGCGCTCTTGCTGGCATTTGACCTCAATCCCCGTTGGCACGTGTTTCAGGTAAACGCAGGTGGACACCTTATTAACATTCTGGCCGCCGTGCCCACGGGAACGAATGAACCGTTCGATGACGTCCTCTTCGCGGATCCCAAGCTCCGCCATCTTTTCTTGAAGTGCTTTTTCTTTCTCGGGGCTCACAGCGTACATAGATAATCCTTACGAGTAGTATAGCACGGGCAGGCACGGAAGGTTCAAGGCTAAAGGCCAGCCAAGGTGTAAACGGATCGTGCAACCGCGCCATGGGCGCGCTAACCTGCAACGTGTAACATGCACCTTATGTTATACTTATGAACGTGTCGAACAGGCCACAGTCTCCCGCGCTCTTTCTATAGGCGAACTTCGCCTGCCTTTCCCGTTCACTCTTGCACCCATGGCGGGGGTGAGTGATCTGGCGTACAGGCTCATCAGTCGCTCTTTTGGTGTTACCCTTGCGTTCACGGAAATGATCAGCGCCCGTGCCTTGAAGTATGGCAATAAGAGGTGCCAGGACATGTTGACGAGCGTGGATGCGGACCGGCCGCTCGGAGTCCAATTGGTTGCCGGAGACCAGGAAAGCATACTTGCCGGCCTGGAAGTGCTTGAACAGCGCCCTTTTGATGTGATCGACTTTAATGCCGCCTGTCCCGTGTCGAAGATAGTCCGCAGAGGGGAAGGGGCGGGCCTTCTCAAAGATCCTCAACGTCTGCAGGAACTCGTCAGCCTTCTGGTTCAGAGATCCGGAAAACCGGTCACGTTGAAAATCCGGGCCGGTTGGGATGCTGCTTCCATCAATGCCGCAGAAATAGCAAGGATGGCTGAGGACGCGGGCGTAGCTGCAGTTTGCGTTCACGGACGGACCAGAGTTCAGGGCTATGACGGGGCGGTCGATTATGGAATTATCAGAAGAGTGAAGGAAGCCGTGGCTATCCCGGTCATAGGCAGCGGCGACGTATTCTCAGGTGAACTCGCCATGAAAATGTTTGGTGAGACAGATTGCGACGGGGTGGCAGTGGCGAGGGGTTCTATGGGCAACCCCTGGATTTTCAGAGAGATAACCGAGTTACTGTGTCATGGAACCGTGCCGGCGAGGCCAAGCAAGGATGAAGTCATCTCCACGATGAGGGACCATCTTAATCTGTCAATGACTCTTCTCGGGGAAACGTTAGGGGTTCTGACCTTCCGCAAGTTCTTTGTCTGGTATAGCCACGGTTTTGCCAAGGCGAGACCGTTGCGTACCAAAGCCCTACAGGCACGATCCATCGGGGAGATGCTGGGTGTGATCGAAGAACTGCACGCGACCCCGTGATCACGGATCAGAACTCGTTACAGCTTACGCGCGAGAACTGTTCACACGCCGTTACGAGGCCGCAGGTCGCAGAGGAAAGACAGAGGACGCGAGTTACGTCGAGAATATGAAGCTGCTCACATGCTAAGAACAAGTGTCGGTTACACGGAATTTATCTGTAACGCTGTTGCACTCGTAGTCAGCTCGGTTTGCCTGATGGTCCTCTCAACATCAGGCAAGAATATCATCTCTGTTTTCGAGCTTTCACTCGGCGCAACGAAAGCGCCTCTAACAGCGTAGCGATTGACACGTGAGACACCGGTCACTACACACTCTCTTCTTCTCTCTTGTACAGCAGCATTTCGGGCAAAGGGATCCGCAAGGTGATGGCGTCAACCGGGCATTCCTCAACACAGCAGTTGCAATGAAAACAGAATTCGGGATACGTGACCACGGGCAGCTTCCCTGCCTCCGAGCCGAAGTAGACATCCTCCGCGCAAACCTCACCGCATGTCCCGCACTGAATGCATTTCGTATTATCTATGACAGGTGGCATTTGGCTCTCCTTGGTTTCACTCTACTCTTTTCCATTCCATCACGGGTTTGCCGTCTACCTGCTTAACAAAAATTGCCTTACCGTCGAGCACCGGATCGGTCAGAGGGTAGTCAGGCCTGTTGTGGAGCGCTCGCGTTTCTTTCCGCTCCCTCGCTGCCAGAAAGACAAGCTCTCCCAGGTCAAGCAGGTTCAGCGTCTCGAGGGCCCTGGTCAGTTCCCAGCGGTTTCTCGCAACCATCGATGACGTTGCTTTCTCTTTGAGCCGCTTTACGTAACTCAGGCCGGCTGACATCAGTGTCTCGGTCCGGACGAGCCCGACATAATCCTGCATGATCTGCTGCAGCGCAATGTTTGTTTCCTTCCAGTCCGGACCTTGCTCACGGTTGAGCATACCCTGGATCATGCTGCCCTTTTCCTCGATATACGCCCCTGGGATCCTGCCGACAGCGTCGGCGCCCCGTGCAAATGTCGCGGCGCTATGACCGGCAATCCAGCCGTATGTGGCCGCCGGCCCTATACTCACAATCGACTCGTCACCGGCGGCGTAGAGACCTCTTACCGATGTCTCTGCCTTCTCGTTAATCCATACTTTCGCCTCAGGATAGATGTGATACGTGCCGAATTCAACAGGATGCTTCCGCAGGTCGACCTTCTCGTCTTTCAGATAGTTTATCATTGCCGTAAGTCCCTCATGGACAAAGGCTTCCATCATATACGCGTAATCCTCCTCGGATATACCGCGGCAGTCCATGTAGACCGGCCCTCTGCCTGATTTGAGGTAATCTTCGAGGATGGTACTCCTCGCCTCCATGGTCATGTCGCCATACCTTCTGTCAGGTTTTGTCACGTAAGGTCCAATCGGTTTTCCCTGCGGGTCCCTTAAGACCCCGACCCAGGTGGCCTGTCCGTACCGGCCGAAATAACGGGGTCCCATATGGCGTTTGGGGCTTTCAGGGCCCACTATAGTGGCTCCGGCCCTGTATATCATAGCTCGGCCATCGCCCGTAAGTGAAAGGCAGCCGGGAGTGCTTGCCATCCAGCCCGGCACCGGGGAGGGATAGAGTCGCTCGACCACCCCTGTGCCGACAATGACACTCTTTGCCTTGAAGATGAACATCCTGTTTTGACGGGTATCCACGCCCAGGGCTCCGCACACACCGCTCTGATCGCGCAGGAGGTCGAAAATCATCACCCTGTTGACTATCCTTGCCCCTTTTTCCAAAGCCTTGTTCGTCAATACGCGTTTCTGCTGGTGCCCTTTGTACTTCAGATGAGTAAAGATGTCTCCCGGGAAAGAGTGGCCGGAAAACTCCCATTTTCCGTCATGCTTCATCGGGATACCCCAGCTGTCCCAGAGCTTGACGACCTCGAAAGAATTTTCAAGAAAGGTTCTCAGGACCTTCATGCTCGTCCCGGCTTGCATGATGCGGAGCTTCGGCCCCTTGAGACATTCTTTCAGGAATGAGTCCATATCCGAGCCATGCACCTCGGGTATGTAGCACCAGAAATGGTCATTGCCGGCGCGACCCCGACCGCTATAAAGTGCATTACCTTTTTCAGCCACAACAACCGTTGCGCCGCCTTCTCTCGCGCTGATTGCCGCCATCAAGCCGGCAATTCCTCCGCCCACACAGAGCACGTCGGACTCGATGGTTTCTATGCTCTGTTTCTCCACTGGTTCCGTCATGTCAAACCTCCGTAATTGCCCATGAGTAACGCCCTTGTGCCTTACTACCGCTCACGGCTCACCGCTAACCGTCCACAGTCTTGTTCACAAACGCCTCGATCGCACTATTCACCGGTTCCGGTTTCTCGATCATGAGAAGGTGGCCCGCATCAGGAACCCGCACAAGTTTTGAGTCCGGTATCTCCGCGTGAAGGAATTCTGAATACTTGAGCGGAGTGAGAAGATCGTCCCCTCCACAGAGAATCAAGGTAGGTACTGTGATTCTCCTGACCCTGTCCATGACGTTGAACTGTTCGCAACTGGAAAAGTCTCTGTGAATCACCTCTTTCCTGCACTTCATCATCTCCTTGAAGCCGGACTCTATGAGGGAGGCGGGTGCTTTCTTGGAAAAAGCCAACTCCGCTATTTTGCGAACCGTTCCTTCCTTGTCTCTGAGGATGCCCTGCAATATCTCGGGGAAGACGCGCAGCTTGGCGCCTGTGGCCACGAGAATCAATCCTTCCAGAAGCTCAGGATAGGTGAGTGCAAAAAGCATGGCGATCGCCCCACCCATCGAGTGGCCCACCATGTAGCACTTATCAAGCCCCAGGCTCGTCAGGGCACTATGCACCGCGTCTCTGCACTCCTCGAGCCGGTCGCAGCCGTCTCCCGAAGATTTTCCGTGGCCGGGCAGATCGAGAAGGATCACCTCCATGAACTGTTTCAGATACTCCTTTTGGAAATACCATGATAAAGAGCTTCCACTGGCGCCATGTATGAAGACCGCCGGCTTTCCCGTACCATACCGCTCCACGTGCAACTCCATGGCTCCTCCCCCATAAATATGTTGAAAAGGCTGGATGCGCATAATAGTATGATAGTATGCGGTTTTTTGCAACGATAGCGATTGTCATCCTCCTCGCAGGTTGCACGGGTGCAGCGGATGTCACCCCCGTGAAGAAAGTCGATGAAGCGCAGAAGGATGCAACGTATCAGAAGGAGATGGACGAGCTGAGGAAATCGATCAAGTCAGAGGTGAAGATCAAATTGAAGAAAGATGGAAAAGGTAGCTACAGCTGGGAGATACAGGGTAAGGACCCGCAAGAAGTCTTGAGAGTAAACGAGACGCTCCGCAAGAAACTCGGCGACTAATACCAATCCGTCTTCAAGTGCATACCTTCGTTGCCCGTCAGCCCGTCCTTACTCGACGTACCACCAGGTACGCCTGCGCAGTCCGGGCCTCGGCGCGCCCGGGGTACCTCAGCCGAAGGCTGGGTCGTGCATCTTGAATACGAATTGGTATAGACCATTGTTATATCTTCACGAGGCGCCACCAATCCACATGATCAATAGGCTTCATCGCGTGTGAACGTCTTCAGCGCGAACTTTGCCCCTGAAGAGCCAGTAGACCCATCCTTGGTAGAGGATAACGATGGGGTACGAAGATGACCGCTACAACGAGCATGATCGTGAGCGTTCCGGGGCTCGATGCCGCGTTGAAGACCGTCAGACTGTACGCGGGGTGCACGCTTGAAATGAGCATGTTCGGATAAAGCCCTATCACGCCAAAAAGCGTGACAAAGATAATGGTCAGGGAGGACGCAAGCCATGCCTTCCCGCATGCCTTCGCAGCGAGATAAACGCGAACGAGCAAAAGCGCGAGGACCGCAATTAAAGGGAACGAGGAATAATGCCGGGATGAGCGTGTAATTGTAGTATAGCCCTGTCTCGAACCAGGTGTGCGCCAGGAACAGCACGGCCACGATGACCAGCGGTATCCAGAGTGACTTTGCGTACCGTATTGCCCGTTGCTGAAGGATCCCCTCTGATTTTACGGCGAGCCAGAGAGCGCCGTGGACGAGAAAGAGAAACAGAAAGAGCAAGCCGCCGAGAAGGCCGTAAGAGGTTGAGGAGGCGCGAGAATGTTCTCCGTGGTAAACCCCTTCGCCATCTATCGGTATGCCGCGAAAGATGTTCGCGAAGGCTACTCCGAGCAAAAGCGCCGGCACGAAACTTCCCAGGGCCATGCAGACATCCCACAAGGAACGCCAGGCCTTGCCCGGGAGTTTCGCCCTGAATTCAAACGCCGCGGCCCGGATGATGAGGGCGAACAGGATGAACATCAGGGGGGAATAAAAGGCACTGAAAAGCACGGCATAGGTTCCGGGAAAGGCAGCAAATGTCACGCCGCCTGCAGTGATAAGCCACACTTCATTCCCGTCCCAGAACGGTCCCATGGCATTGTAAATGATGCGTCTTTCCGTGTCATTCTTCCCGAGGAACGGCATGAGCGTCCCCAGGCCGAGGTCAAAACCATCAAGCATAAAATAGACGAGCCCAGAGAATGGACCAGAGCAGGAACCAGATCGTTTCGAGCATGGTCTCACGCCTCCTTTCCTGAACGTGCTTGTGCGACAACTATACTGCGGACCTTGCCGCGCGCTGCGGGCCATAAGGGTGAACGCGGCAATGCCGAGGAGTGAGTAAACGAGAACAAAGGCGACCAGGGAAATACCGACCTGACTTGCCGCCACCGGGGATACTGCATCGGTCGTTTTCATGAGGCCATACACGATCCACGGTTGCCTGCCCAGCTCTGTTACGGTCCAGCCAAGTGCGCAGGTAATATACGGAAACGGGATGGCATAGAGCATGATGCGCAGCAACAGCGGGCTCGACTCAAGTTTGTTTCTTCTGAACCAGGCAACGATCGTAAGGAGCGCAAACAGAGAGACCGAGCGTGACCATGAGCCTGAATGAGAAGAAGACCGCTGCCACGGGCGGGCGTTCCGATGCGGGGATCTCCCGGAGACCTTTTACTTCGGCCGAAGGTGTATGAAATGCCAGGACGCTCAACGCACCGGGAATGGGCCCTATCTGGATGCTGTTTCTGGCGTTCTTCTGGTCAGGGAGCGCGAAGATATAGACCGGTGCATAGGTACCCGTCTCCCAGTGCGTTTCAAGCGCTGCCAGCTTTGCGGGCTGCTTCAGGGCGAGATCGGCACCATGCATGTGTCCCTCGACAACGACAAAGAGGGATGAGATCAATCCAAGAACGAGCCCCATCCGGAAAGAGCGGAGGAAAAAGCCGGAGTGTTGCCTGCGCAGGATGTGGTATGCACTTATGCCCATCACGAAAAATGCGGTGACAACGTAGGCTGCCGCCAGGGTATGGAGGATGGTAAGGATGGCATAAGGCTGGGTAATGACAGCCACGAAATCGCTCAGCACAGGACGCCCCTTCCTCATGACGAAGCCGACCGGGTTCTGCATCCAGGCGTTTGCGATGAGTATCCAGAGGGCGGAGATGTTGGATGCGATGGCCACAAGCCAGATGGAGAGCGTGTGGAGCTTGGGCGAGAGCTTTTGCCAGCCGAACGCCCAAACGGCAATGAAAGTGAATTCGAGGAAGAAGGCGACGGTTGCCTCGATCGCAAGGAGTGGACCAAAAATGTCGCCTACGTATCTGGAATAGCGCGACCAGTTTGTCCCGAACTGAAACTCCAGCGTGATGCCCGTAACCACACCAATGACAAAATTTATGAGAAAAAGCTTTCCCCAGAACCTAGCCATTGCCCTGTATTCCTCATTGCCTGTCCTGAGATGGAGACTCTGCATAATGGCAATGAGCAGCGAGAGACCTAATGTAAGGGGAACAAAGAGAAAATGAAAATAGGTGGCCACAGCAAACTGGAGCCTTGATAGAAACAGCACGTCCATGTAATCCCTCCGTCTGCCATAGAGGGCTGCTGCTTATACCAGGTTGCCTTCATTCATATAGCTTCGTTGCCTGCGGAGGCACGACTCCGACGTACTATGAGTACGCCTCCGTCCTTACAGGATGCTGGGGTATCGCTATCCTCCTGGTCGAATTGCTCTATTTTTGAATGCAACCTGGTATATGCACCCGGCCTGCAAGGCTACGTCTTCGAAGTTAGCGCACTTTGCCGACGCGTCAAGGGGTTGGTTTGTGCGGATGTCAGTACCTGGGGAACCTCTTTCGGACTTCATCTGTAGAAATTGCAAAGCCGAAAGGACCCGGACCTCTCAAGGTGTTGATACCGATGGCCTCGCCGGAAAGGTTTATGAGCGGCCCCCCGCTGTTCCCCTGAGTCATTTGGGCGTCCGTCTGTATGAGCAGAAGTTTTTCACTACCCTTCTCAATCGACCCGAGACGTTTTGCGCTCACGATTCCTCTGGATACTGTCTGTTCGAGCCCGAGAGGAGAGCCGATGGCAATCACCGTCTCTCCCGCGGTCAATTTCTTATAACTGCCCAAAGCAAAGAACGGCGTATTCTTGACCGGGATTTTGAGCAGGGCAACGTCGGCAGAGCTGTCAGAAGCAAGGATTTTTGCGCTGTACTCGCTTCCGTCATGCATTTTGACGAATACTGAACCACAGTCTCTCACCACATGAAAATTGGTGATAACATGTCCATTAGGGGAGACCATGAAACCGCTCCCTTGCAGGGTCCCGTCCTCACTCGTGTCGCTGATGAAAGGAAGATCCTTCCCCCGCATATTTTTCGCCCGCGGCACGCCTCGTATCAGGACCACCTTTCTCATTGCTTCCTTGACCAATTTTGGAAGATCGATTTCAGCGTATTTCTTCTTTTCGGATGGGCTACTCTGTCTTTCCGGTTTCGGCCCGCCCTCCGTATCCATCGTTTGAGATGGGGCGGAGGCAAACGTTTGGTTCTCCAACCTCTTTACCTGTCTTGCCTCAGGTGTCAGTGACTGCAATTTATCCGAGAGCTCGGCAGGCAGGGCCAGTGCAATCGATTCTGTGACGGTCTTGTTCTTGAGCAGGTAACCCATGAGATAGCTGTCTACGGCTTCGGCTGTGTCACCTGACTCCTGGTAGCTTTTTCCCCTCGACTCATAGAGGCCTGCGACATCCAGTGCGATTTTGACGGCCAGAGCCTGTACAACCTTGTCGCCGAATAATCGGAGGGCTGTTTTCTGCGTCTCCCGATCAAACTTTTCCGAGTTTTGCATCCCATTTGCATCACGTGGATGCACTCCTTCCAGGACCGAAACGAGTCTCTCTGATTGTTCGCTCAAGGTGCCTTCTTTGACCATTTCCTTGTTTTTCAAATCATGAACCTTATAAGATATCCGCATCAGGCTGGTCATGCGAATGTCCGTCTGCAGATAGGAATAGTCTATGTAAATTGGCACCTCATCAAAGGCTTCGGGACTGTTCATCGCATCGATCTGCTTCAATATCCCTTGCCAGTCTCCTCCTGCGTCGCTCCTCACCACCGAAGTCGCCAGGGTTCTGTCCCTCGATTCTGATGCAAGCCTTGTCAACTGGGAGCGTGCCCTTTCGACAGCCTCCTTTGCATTGTAATACGTTTGGTTCGGGACCTTCTTGTGCCCGGAGACAAATCTCGAGTATTTCACCTGCGGCTCTGCAATGATGAGATTGTTCTCGAGGCGTTCAACGGATACCATGACTTGAAGTGTGGCATCAGCGGGGGAGGCAGCCTGTTCGAACACACCGTTGAAGCTCTCGTTAATCCCGCGAAAGATGTCCTCCCTGTATGATTCCAGCCCTTGCGATTCCTGTGATGAGCTATTGAGCCCCACGTAAATCGTTTCATTGTAATCTTTGAGACGCGCGAAGAGCGCGGTCATGAGGGCTTCATCAACGGCTGCCGGTTTAAAGAGATTAGCAAAAGAGTAGCAGAGTATCGCCGTTGCGATTCTTCCATGCGCAAGGAATAGCTTGCCCTTGTCCTGATAGAACTGGCAGAGTTTGCCTCTGTAGTCCATTGAGACATCGGAGGAAAAAACAGAATCAACAAGATTCAGCGCCTGCTTAAGCCCGCTGAAGTCTCTCTGCCTGTGCAGGGTATCGAGGTAGGTTTCGACCCTTGCCCAATAGACCGTCGTGGCCAGGTCGAACTGATCGGAAACTTCTTTAAGGTACGGTTTGTAAGGCTTGAGAGTTGCCAGCTCACGCAGCGCCTGTTCGGGCCTGTCGTTCACAAAATCGTCTGAGATCCTCCTGCACACGAACCCGAGTTTCTCCTTTTCCGAAAGCACGTGTTGGAGTTCATGGGTAAGTTGTGTTTTTGTGTGGCTATAATAGGAGTTGAACAAACAGAGCGCTTCCGTCGTCTTGATCAAACGTTTCAATGTATCGCCCCGTCTGTCTAAATCTTCCTTCGGAAGAGACCTGTATTGCTGCTGAATGCTCGTAAACTCTTTGGCGTAGATGGCCTCGTTGACCTGTTTCCTGAATGCAGCCAGTTGTGTATTGTTCGGATCTGCCATTTGTGCCTCGTGCACAGACCGCAAAGCCGCCTGATATTCTCCCTTGTTGAAGAGATCCTGAGATTTTCTTAATTCCTCGTTAGCAGTGCACGCCGAGAGGATTACAGCCGCAAAGAGGATGGTATAGAAGCTGAGTCGGTTGTGGGATAATGGCTTGGCCCTCTTCAGGATCAACATAAATCGGGCGTCAAAATCTGTCGGCATGCCCCTTTTGCGCCCCCTGCTTCAAGTTACAGACAGCGCAAAAAGAAATCAATAGGAACTATGGCTATTTTTTTGGAATACAGGTATTAGGACCATGGGCGTAGGACCAGGCGGCATAAAACGTTTCAACACCCGTGGAAGAACACCACGGGTACCCGGCGAAGCTCAAGCCACGAGGAGTGGAGGCGTACCTCGCGGTACGTCGGAACGAGGGACGGCGAAGGGCGAAGCGGAGCATCCTGTAAGGACAAAGCAGATGAACGCTTGACTTGCCGCCCTAGTACTCTTCGAAGCGCTTGCGCTCTTCCTGGCGTAACTCTCGCCTCAGCAGCTTTCCCACCTTCGATTTCGGCAGCATGTCCCTGAATTCTATGTAGTTGGGAATCTTGTACGACGCGAGGTGCTCCCTGCACCAATGGATCAGGTCGTAGCCGGTGACCCCTTTCACGTCGCCCTTCAGCACCACGAAGGCCTTGATACGCTCACCCACCTTCTCATCCGGTACGCCGACCGCGCATGCGGCGAGCACGGCCGGGTGTTCCTGCAGCGCTGCCTCTATCTCGGACGATGAGACCCGGTATCCCTTGTGCTTGATGGTATCGGCAGTCCGATCTACGAAATAGAAGAACTCATTCTCATCCTTTCTTACGACATCGCCGGTCCTGTACCAACGAGCGCCGTCGATCTCGAGAAAGGCCTCCTTCGTCTCCTCTTCCTTTTTCCAGTACGCGCTCACCATATGGGGCGAGGAGACGATCAGTTCCCCCGCCTCTCCTTGTCGTACTTCCTCGAGGGTGGTCTCGTCGATGATGCGTACCTTCTTCGTGCGCAGGACCTTACCGATGGTACCCGGTGGTCGTACTTCCTTCACCGGCGGCATCGTGACACCACCGCACGTCTCGGTTGCCCCGTAACCCTCGTAGATGTCTTTGCCGAACTTCTCCTTCCAGCGGCGCGCCGTCTCCTGGGGCAGCACATCCCCGCCGCTGAAGCAGTAAACCAGAGAAGAGAGGTCGTAGAAATCGACGCGGTCGTGCTCCAGGATCATGCGGTAAAGCGCGGGAACACCAAAGAATGTCTTCGCCTGGTACCGTTCAATGGAATGGAGGAGAGCATCGATGTTGACCTTCGGCATGATTATGACGCAATCGCCGGTCACACAAAAGGGGCCGACGCCGAAGACCTGCCCAAGGATGTGGAAAAGCGGTCCGCCCTGGAGGATTACATTTTGTGAAGGCGGGATGAGAGGATAGCTTATTTCGAGCTGCGCTGTGACCGAATCGAGAAAGAGCGCGTGGTTGATGGGCACGCCCTTCGGACTTTTGGTGGTGCCCCCGGTGTAGAGCATCTCAAGGGGCTCTTCCTCATCGATGGCTGCCCCGCTCGTCATGTCCCTTTTCTTCATGAGGTCAGTGAGCCTCGCTATGCCCGGACCTTTCTCGATCTTGCCTTCCGGTATGCGATCAAAGGCCTTTCCGACCAGACGTTTATAAAGGGGCAGGAGATCGGCCATGCCGCTCACTATGAGGTGATCGAGGGTGCCTTCCTCCTTGAGCTCCTTTGCGTACCCGAAGTTCGTGTCCGCGCAGATGACGGTGCGTGCCCCGGAATCCGTTGCTATATATCTCAGGTCGCGGGATGTGTAGATAGGCGCAATGGGCACTGCTGTCGCCCCTATCTTCTGGATGGAGAGCCAGCTGATAATCCACTGCGGCGTGTTGGGCATATAAATTATTATTTTGTCCCGCTCTTTGAGACCAAGCGACCGCAACCCCGTCGAGAGGCAGTCGACTCCGGCAATAAGGTCGCCGTAGGTGAGCACCTCACCGAGATATATAACGGCGGGCATTCCCCTGTAACGGTTTGCGACTTCAACAAAAGACTGATACACGTTCATTAAAGATCAGACTCCGAAATAGGCCGCTTTTATCTCCGGATTGTTGTAAAGCTCCTCGCCGGTCCCGTGGAGAGTGAGCATCCCGTTTTCAAGGACATAGCCCCTGTTGATGATCGGCAGTACCGGCCGTGCAAATTGCTCGCATATCAGAATGGTGACGCCTGCTTCCTTCCGGATTGTCACGATCGATTCGATGAGCTTCACCTGTATGGCCGGTGCCAGGCCGAGAAGGGGCTCGTCAAGGAGCATGAGCTTCGGCTTTGCCATGAGGGACATGCCGATGGCGAGCATCTGCTGTTCGCCGCCACTCAGGAAACCGGCCTTTCGCCGCCTCAGCGGGACAAGGGCAGGAAATACCTGATAGACGTACGACATCATCCCCTTCTTTTCTTTCTTGGGGAGAAGATAGGAGGCAATCTTCAGGTTCTCTTCCACGTCGCTCTCGGCAAAAACCGGGTGGCGCTCCCTGGAGAGCACAAGGCCCATTTTCACCCGCTCGTCCGCCCAGACCGTAGTGATATTCCGACCGAGGAAAGAGATCTGGCCGAATATGTTTATCCTTTCGCCTCCTTTGCGCTGCTCCTTCAACTTGGTATCAAGGAGGAGGCCGGAGACGGTGTTCATGAGGGTCGTCTTGCCGGCACTGTTTGAGCCGATGACACCGACGATCTCCCCCTCGTTGATCTCTATCGAGAGCTCGTTGATGGCGATGGCATTCTCATAAAAGACCATCAGTTTGTCAACCGTCAGCATATCCTCACCCGTTACGAGTTATCACGCCCAGGCGTGGTTACAAGTTGCGCGTTAGAATCAGAACTCGAAACCCGTAACCCGCAACCTGTTCTTTCTGTTCACTGATCACTGCTCACCGTTCACGATTACTGTCTTATACTTCCACCCCCAAATACGCCTTTTTCACCTCGTCGTCTTCGAGGATCTCTTTGGGCGGTCCTTCTTTTATCTTTTTCCCGTAGTTGAGCACGATTACCTTGTCGGCAATGCGGAAAAGCTCCTTCAGCCGGTGTTCCACCATGATGATTGTTTTTCCTTCCAAAAGAAGCTTTTCGATGATGGGGATGATGCTCGTCACCTCTGCAATGGAAAGGCCGGAGAAGAGCTCGTCGAGGATAAATACCTCACTCTTCAGGGCGATGAGCCTCGCGAGCTCGAGTCTCTTCAGATAGCCGTGTGGGAGAACGCTTGCCGGCTTGTACGGCACTGAGGAATCCCTCTCGAAGCCGACCTCTTCCAGTATGTCAAGGGCAACCGCGTCTTTGTCCCCGTAGCCGCCACCGGAGGAAGCCAGCACCCTTGGGGCAAAGAGAGGAACCACTATATTCTTGTACGCAGGCAGATGAAAGAAAGGCTTGACCATTTGAAAGGCGCGGCCGATCCCCAGGTTCGTGATCTTGTAAGGCGGCAACCCTATCAGATTTTTCCCCCTAAAAAGCACGCTCCCCTCGTTCGGGCCGACAAAACCACTGATAATGTTGACGAAGGTCGTCTTTCCCGACCCGTTCGGGCCTATTATTCCTAGGAGCGTATTCTCCTCGACATTGACACTCACGTTGTCCAGGGCCGTCACCCCTCCGAAACGCTTCGTTATTCCCTTCACCTCAAGAACACTCATGTTCAACCGCGCCCCTTACTCCAGCTTTACCCATCGTTCCATCTCACTATACTTTCGTGAAAGGTAGTGAAATATGCCTTCCGGTAGGGCAACGACGCAGACCACCAGGATCACCCCGTAGAAGACTATGCGCAGGGGACCGAACTCGCGGAGGAACTCGGACAGAGGGACGAGTATGAAAGCGCCAAGGATCGGTCCTGCAAGTGTTCCTATGCCGCCGATAGCCGATGCCGCTATGGGAAGAATTGAATAGTCCATTGCGAAGACCGGCATTCCGGTGAACTGGTAGGCATGGGCCATGAAAGCCCCGGCGAAGGCACAGATGGCGCTCCCTATGAAGAGGGCCTGCGCCTTGAACGCGTATATGTTGATGCCCGACGCCATGACTGCCCTGTCGTTATCACGTATGCTCACGAATATGAGACCGTAATCGGAGGAAATGAATCGCCTGAGGGCGAAGAGGGCTACCCACATGGCTGCGAGTATCAAGGTGATCTCTACCCATACGTTCGGCAAAGGACTGAGCCGTGTTATCCCCTCAGTGCCGCCGAGTATCTTCGTTGCCTCGATAAGGCGCATGAACATGAGAGGAAGAATCAGGGTAACCATGGCGAAGTAAACCCCTCGGAGCCTGATGACCGGGAGAAGAATGAGGGTAGAAAGCGCGGCCCCTATCAACGTTGCGGCGGGAATTGTGACGTACACAGGAAGACCGAAATAATGATTGAGAGACCCTGCGGCGAAGGAACCGAAGCCGAAGAAAAGGGCCTGCCCGAGCGACAGCATTCCGCAGCTCGACAGAAAGTCCCAGGAGACGGCGAGCATCGCAAACGTGCATGTACTCAGCATCACCTTTTTCCAGTAAGGCGGGCAGAAAGAAGGTGATGATCGCTATGCCCAAGATCGGAACAAGTCTGGGAAAGAGTAGATACCACATCTCTTTGTATGAAGCGAGGGCATAGATATCGTCGGAACGCGCCTTTATGCCCCTTGCAATACGCTCTTTGCGCTGATTTCCTTTTCTGTTCATCTTTTCTCCACATACCTCTCGTCACTGCCCCTAACTGACCTCATGCCATGGCTACACGCTTTGGGTTGCGAAATCACGAATTTGACTTTACACCCTCTCCTCCAGTTCTTTCTGATGGCCGAGCAACCCGGACGGCTTGATCGCGAGTACCACGAGGAGGGCGACAAGGCTTACGATCATAGTCCAGTGCGAAGAGAGGTAGGTTGCCGTCAGTTGTTGGGCGAAACCGATGATGAGGCTTGCGATGACGACACCGAAGGTGCTTCCGAGCCCGCCCACAATACAGACGGAAAGGGCCGTGATGAGCACGTCGTATCCGCCGTCGACGGTAACAGTGCCGAGGGGCAGAATGACTATTGCCGCAAGAGCGCTCAAGGCAGCGCCAATGCCCATGCTCCAGCTTGCAATCCTTTCCGGGTTGATCCCAAGCGAGAGCGAGGTGTGCTCTTCCTGCGCGATCCCCCGGAATGCCAGACCCATTCTCGTGTGGTGTGTAAAAAGGTAGAGCGCGAAAAGAACGAGTATACCAATACCGATAATGAGCAGCCTCTGGATGTCTACGTAGGTATCAAGGAGCTCAACCGATCCGTTCACAAAAACAGGAAGGGTGTACTTGGACCCGATGAAGCCGAAATAGCGGAGCAATTCGAGCAGTACGAGAGAAACGGCGAAGGTCGCGATCACCTCTGATATGACGAGGCCCCGTATCCTCGTGAGAATAAACCTGTAAAGGTACACACCGGCGAAACCGATGACCACTATCGCGATCAGCGCGGAGAGCACAAAGGGCAGGTGGAACGTATTGATCAGGCTCCACGCAAAGAAACCGGCAACTACGTAGATCGCGCCGTAGGCGAAATTGGCAACCCCGCTGATGCCGAAGGTAAGGTTGAAGCCCAGGGCCATGAGCATAAGGACAGCGCTATTGATAAGTCCGTATATGAGGGTGGGCCCCATCCGCTATTTCATCCATGCGGGCTTTTCGATCTTGCCGTCGGCTATCGATTCCGGATAGATCTCTACCCTCTTTCCCTTCCTCCATTGAAAGACCGGGGAGACGGCCGCTGTCTTCGGATCGTTGCCGAACTGGAGCTGATGGCCTGCGCTGAACTTGATCCGGCCCACCGACCCAACCGCGTCAGTTGTCTCCAGGACCTGCGCGACCTTGTCAGAATCCAAGGTCCCCGCCTTTTCTATTGCATTCGCAAGAACGTAGACCGCGTCGTAGGCGCCTGAGACACCGTGACCCGACTGGACTTCCTCCTTGTATCTCTTCTTGTAATCCTCATAGAACTTCGTTGATGGAGGATAGGCCTTGACAGGGACATTGCCAAGCTCGAAGACTACGTTCATGCAGCCGTCAATGTCCTCTCCGAAGGCCTCCCATGCCTTGGTGCCGATGAGCGGCGAGATGAATCCGGCCATGAGAGCAGGTATTTTCATGGCTTTCCATTGTTTGAGCAGGGTGCCGCTTGTCGGCATATCAAAGATGGGCAGAATCACCTGCGCGCCGCCCGATCGTGCCTTCATGAGGCCTGCCGAGAAGTCCTGGGCGCCGGTAGGATACTTCTCAAAACCGACCACCGTCCAGCCGTTCTCTTTGAACCACTTCTCCATGAGGGCTCCCGTTCCTGCTGCCCAGAGCACGTCCTGAGTAGCGATGAAGACTTTGTTGTAACCGAAATCCTTATTGATGTACTTCATCAACCCCTGGATGTGTCGCGGCCAGGTAACCTGGAGTCGAGACACATCCTGTAGGAGTATTTGTACTTCGCCTTTTCGGTCGCTACCAGTTCCTCGAATTTGGGCACCATAGCGATGGTTCCTATATTGACCACCTTGTACTTTGAGTAAATGTCCATAGCGGCGAGCAAGTGCTTCCGATCTGAAATTGCCGACGACAGTGGCATACGTCTTCTTGTCGAGTATCAGCTTCTCGATGCCGAGAAGGGCCTCAGAAACGGGCACGCCCGGTTCGCCGTCCCTGATGTCGATCGACTCGACCTTGAAGAGTCTCTTCTCGTTACCTACCTTGACACCGCCTTTGGCATTGATCTCTTCGATGGCGAGCCGAGCTGCAAGGTTCGCCTCTTTGCCTTCGATGAGATTCAGCGACGTCGGAATACCCAGCGTGATAGTCTGCTGCGCACTTGCCACGCTTACGAATGAAAGTAAGAGTAAAGAAAAGAAGATCACGGATACGGTTCTCATATTACCCCCCTAGGTTTAGCGTTACCTGTCTCTTGTTCTAAAAGAAAAACCGCAGGTTGTCAAGACTAATCTGACAAAGCTCCTAGATGCCCAATCCCGTTGACTTTCCTACGCTTTTGCAGTAAATTAACGTTTCCACACTGATGGGCAATATCATTCTCAGGGTATGGAGAGGGGAGGCTAAATTCTTGAAGGCCGTCCTTTTCCTCCCGCTCGGATTCTTCTCCTGGATCTACAGGATCTGCCTTGTGGTGAGAGAATCCTTATTCATGGCGGGATTACTGAAGGTTCAAGAGGCTGCGATTCCTGTGGTCAGCGTGGGAAACATTACGGTTGGCGGCACGGGCAAGACCCCTGTGGTGGAGCTTCTCTCCAGGAGACTGAGGGAACAAGGCTTCCGCCCCGGCATTGTGACCTTGGGCTATAAGCGAAAGCGAGAAGGTGTGTTTGGCGTCAATGCAAAGAAAGACGATGCAGCCAGCGTGGGCGATGAAGCCCTGATGCTGGCCAGGAGAACAGGCTTGCCCGTGATTGTGGGGAAGAAGAGGATACAAGCTGTAGAGTTGGGGGTCAAGGAATTTGGAATCGATCTCGCCTTGCTTGATGATGGTTATCAGGTGAGGGACCTGAGGAAAGATTTGGAGATCCTCGTACTCAGTGGAAAAAAAGGTGAGGAGAACGGAGACCTTTTTCCCCTCGGACCATATCGGGAGCCGCTCACCATGATCGGGAAAGCGGACGTTATTTTAATAAACAAGGGCGAGTTGGGCAAAGAGGCAAAGGTGCGCGCCGCGGGCATCCCTTCATTTCGTGTGAAGTATCAGCCTACGTTGTTGTATAACATCGGCCGCAATCTCATAGGTTCGCACACTTTTCTGAAGGGGAGAAGGGTGGTCGCATTCGCGGGTCTCGGTGATAACCGTTCTTTCTTTGAGCTCCTGAAGGAACTTGGAGCGGAGCTGGTACACGAAGTCGAGTTTCCCGATCATTACGCGTACAGTGCAGGCGATATGGAGCGGCTCAGTTCATTGCAGGATGCGGAGATTCTCGTCACTACGGAAAAGGATGCGATTAAACTGGATCAGCTCGGAAAAACCGGAGAACCTTTTCTATCTTGCCGTGGAGGCATCGGTGGAGCGGGAAGACGAGCTCATCGGGTTCATTGTAAAACGCTTAAGGGGGAGAGATGTCCACAAAGATCCTCATATTTGACACGACCTTGAGGGATGGAGAGCAGTCACCCGGCGCCACCATGAACACTCAGGAGAAACTCCTTGTCGCCAAGCAGCTGGAAAAGCTGGGAGTGGATGTGATTGAGGCCGGTTTCCCCATTTCATCGGATGATGATTTTAACGCAGTCTCCATGATCGCCAAAACGATCAAGAACTGCGAGGTGGCAGGCCTCTGCCGTGCCAATAAGCTTGACATAGACAGGGCGTGGGAAGCAGTAAAAGTGGCGAAATATCCACGGATACATACCTTCATCTCGACGTCCGATATTCATCTGAAGTACCAGTTGAAGAAGACCAAGAAAGAGGTGCTGGAGGATGCGGTAGCCGCGGTGAAGCTTGCCCGCTCTTATGTCGATAACGTGGAGTTCTCGGCCATGGACGCCACCCGAAGCGATACCGACTACCTCGTTAAAGTGATCCAGGCGGTGGTGAAGGCAGGGGCGAAGATTGTGAACATCCCCGATACCGTGGGCTACATCATGCCTTTCGAGTTCGGCCAGCTCATCCGGACCCTGATGGAGAAGGTAGACGGCATCGAGAACGTGATCATCAGCGTCCACTGTCACAACGATCTCGGTCTTGCAGTTGCCAATTCGCTCGCCGCCGTGAAAGAGGGCGCCCGCCAGGTGGAGTGCACCATCAACGGCTTAGGCGAGCGTGCGGGCAATGCGTCACTGGAAGAAGTCGTCATGGCGATCAAGACGCGGAAAGAGGCCTTTGGCTGCAGTACAGGGGTCGCGACAGAGCAGCTCTATCCCGCGAGCCGGCTCGTCTCCAAGATCACCGGCATCAACTGCCAGCCGAACAAGGCGATCGTCGGGGCAAATGCTTTTGCCCACGAGTCAGGCATCCACCAGGACGGCCTTCTCAAGGACAAGCTTACCTATGAGATCATGACGCCGCAGTCGGTCGGCATCCCGAAAAGCAACATCGTGCTCGGTAAGCATTCGGGGCGTCATGCGTTCAGGGACCGGATCGCGGATCTGGGCTATGTCTTGACTGACGAGGAGCTGAACCTTGCGTTCAAGCGTTTCAAGGCGCTCTGTGACGTAAAAAAGTACGTGTACGATGAAGACATCGAAATGATCATCATGGACGAGATTTACAAGATCCCGGAGAAGTACAAGCTCTCTTACGTTACCGTCGTCTGCGGGAATATGACGATACCGACAGCGACCGTGCGGGTGGAGATTGACGGCGCCGTGCATCAGGATGCGGGGTTCGGGGACGGACCGGTCGATGCCACGTTCAAGGCAATACGGCGCATCATCAAGACGGAGAGCAAAGTGGCTAAATTCTATATCAACGCCATCACGGGCGGCACGGATGCGCAGGGGGAGGCCTTTGTAAAGCTCGAGGAGAAAGGGGTCTCCGTGATCGGCAAAGGGGTGGACACCGATATTGTCGTGGCATCGGGTAAGGCGTACGTAAACGCACTCAACAAGCTTGAGTTCGTAAAGAAACGAAAAAGGACAGAGGCGCGCTAACATGGGTATGACTATCACAGAAAAGATACTGGCAGCGCATGCAGGCAAGTCTTCAGTGGAGCCGGGTGAAATCCTCGACGTGAAGCTCGACCTGGCACTGGCGAATGACATCACGGCCCCGCTCTCCCTCGAGGAGTTCGATAAGGTCGGCGCAAAAGGCGTGTTTGATCCTGAGAAGGTGGTCCTTGTGCTCGACCATTTCACGCCCAACAAGGACATCATCTCCGCGGAGAACTGCAAGACGATCAGGGAGTTTGCGCACAAATACGGGATCACCAACTTTTACGAGGGTGGCGCCTGCGGCATCGAGCATGCGCTCCTGCCCGAAGAAGGGCTTGTTCTCCCCGGAGACGTGGTGATCGGCGCGGATAGCCACACCTGCACCTACGGTGCGGTCGGGGCTTTTGCGACAGGCGTCGGAAGCACAGACCTGACGTACGGTATGGTGACCGGGACCCTGTGGCTCAAGGTACCGGAGAGTATAAAATTTCTCTGTCTCGGGAAATGGCAGAGGTGGGTCACCGGCAAGGATCTGATCCTCCATATCATCGGCCGTATCGGCGTCGAAGGTGCGCTCTATGCGGCGATGGAGTTCCACGGCGAAGCCATCTCCGCGCTTTCGATGGATTCCCGCTTTACCATCGCCAACATGGCCATCGAGGCAGGTGGTAAGAACGGCATATTCCACGTGGATAAGAAGACCGAAGAGTTCGTCTCCGGCCGTGCGAAAAGGCCTTACACAGTCTTTGAAAGCGACAAAGACGCGAAGTACCGCGAAGTCCACGAGATCGATGTGGGTAAGCTGGGACTGCAGGTTGCGTTGCCTTTCCTTCCGTCGAATGCGAAGGACGTTCGTGAGGTCAGGAACGTGGCGATCGACCAGGCGGTCATCGGCTCCTGCACCAACGGCAGGCTCGAAGACCTTAGCTATAGCAGCTGAGATTCTGCGCGGAAAGAAGGTTGCGAAACACGTGCGCTGCATCGTTATTCCGGCCACGCCGAAGATTTACCGGGAGGCGCTCGACCGAGGCTACTTCGAGGTCTTCCTCGATGCCGGCTGCATCATTTCACCGCCTACCTGCGGCCCGTGCCTGGGTGGCCATATGGGTGTGCTGGCCCGCGGAGAAAGGGCTGTTTCTACCACCAACCGGAACTTTGTCGGAAGGATGGGACATCCTGAGAGCGAGGTCTACCTGGCCGGTGCAGCGGTGGCCGCAGCCAGCGCAATCAAAGGCGAGATAGCCCACCCCGAGGAGGTCCTATGATCTTAAAAGGAAGAGTCTGGAAATTCGGCGACAATATCGACACGGACATCATCATACCGGCCCGTTACCTTGCGCACACAGACCCCAAGGTGCTCGGCTCCCACTGCATGGAGCCCCTGGTGCCCGACTTCCACGAAAAGGTCACGAAAGGGGATTTCATTGTAGGGGGCTCTAACTTCGGGTGCGGCTCTTCCAGAGAGCATGCGCCGATAGCTATCCTGGCCGTCGGTATCCCGGTGGTGATCGCGCGGAGCTTTGCGCGCATATTTTACAGAAACTCATTTAACAAGGGACTTGCGCTGCTGGAGGCTGACATCGTCGACAAGGTGAAGGATGGGGACCTGCTGGAGATAGAGCTGTCCACAGGCAAAATATCAGGACGCGGTATAGACGTGGTCGCAAAACCGATTCCACCCTTCATGATCGAGTTGATCAATGAAGGCGGATTGATGAATCATCTGAAGAGGAGATTGGAGGCAAGGGCATGAAAGAGTTCAATGTTGCGGTTGTCGGCGCCACAGGGGCTGTTGGAAACGAGATGATCGAGACGCTCCAGCAGAGAAAATTTCCCGTAAAGAATCTGAAGCTTCTCGCATCGGAAAGAAGCCTCGGTGTGACGCTTTCATACAAGGGTCAGGACGTGCCGGTTGAGGTCCTGAACGAGGATTCCTTCAAGGGCGTCCAGATCGGACTTTTCTCGGCGGGCGGCTCTATAAGCCAGAAGTTTGCGCCTATCGCGGCCAAAGACGGCTGCGTCGTCATCGATAACACGAGCGCGTTCAGGATGGAGCCCGACATCCCCCTGGTTGTGCCGGAGGTAAATGCGCATGCCATTAAAGATTATAAGAAACGGGGGATTATCGCCAACCCGAACTGTTCAACGATCCAGATGGTCGTTGTTCTGAAGCCTTTGCATGATGCTGCGCGGATCAAGCGTGTGGTGGTTTCGACGTACCAGGCTGTTTCAGGCACAGGCAAAAAGGCCATATACGAGCTGGAGACGCAGGTACGCGCCCTGCTCAGTAACCAAGAAGTTGAAAAAAAGGTCTACCCGCATCAGATAGCCTTTAACTGTCTCCCGCATATCGATGTCTTCCTTGAGAATGGTTACACCAAGGAAGAGATGAAGATGGTCAACGAGACCAAGAAGATCATGGAGGACCAGACGATCCAGGTGACTGCGACGACGGTCAGGGTGCCCGTCTTTTACGGCCATTCGGAGTCGGTCAACGTTGAGTTCGAAAGAGAATTGACGCCGGAAGTCGCGCGCAAACTTCTCGCCAAAGCGCCTGGTGTCAAGGTAGTTGACGATCCGAAGAAAAACATGTATCCGCTGGCTATTTACGCCGCAGGTAAAGACGACACGTTTGTGGGCCGTATACGCAAGGATGAATCGATCAAGTACGGGCTCAACCTGTGGGTCGTTGCGGACAACATCAGGAAGGGCGCAGCCCTCAACGCAGTGCAGATCGCTGAAATTCTGGCGGAGAAGTATCTGTAAGAAAGAGAGGGCCCTTCCAGGATGCTTCCTTACAGGACGCTTCGCTACAGGATGCTCCCTTATCCCACGGGGATGCTTCCTTACAGGGTGCTTCCCTACAGGACGCTTCCTTCCAGGACGCTTCCTTCCAGGATGCTTCGCTATCGCTATCGCTAGCGCTATCCCGCGGGCGGATGCGGCAGGGGTCACGTGAGGACCATCAAATGCCGGACCGAATGTTAACGTTTCAAGAGCGTTCCGGGAGTCGTCGCAACGCTTGGCGGAATGTCCTGGATAGACCTGATGTCATTGATCCCTCAGGAGGAGCATCTTCTCCAGAAGCCTGAGGACTTCATCTGTATCTCTAAGATAGTATTGGGCGGCGGAACGGTGACCATTGCCCACGACAACTGTAAGTCCGTTCTGTCCGATGGCTGCAAAAGCGTCTTCATCCGTTGTGTCGTCTCCGATGTAAACGGGCACGACACTTTGTGACATTGTGGATAAGCAGAGGTGGCGAAGGAGCCATTGCACCGCCTTACCCTTGTTCCATGAGCTCGGCGTTATATCAAAGACCTTTTTCCCCGTGCTTATTCTCACGTACCCGTCATCGATGAACGGTTGCACTATACGACTTATAATCCTGGTGAGCTGGGGCACGTCCGTTTCCTCAACTTCCCGGAAATGTATACTCAAACTATGGGTCTTGTCTTCTATGACAACACCGTTCATAACTGCTGTCAGACTCCGCACACTTGACTTTATCGTTTCAAACGCACGGTATGTTTCGGGGCCGATAGGAGCCTGAAAGTCTATGTTCGGTCCCCTTAACTGCGACCCATGGTTGCCCCCATAGATGATTCCCTCCAGCCTCACTTTTCTGATGAGACTGCGCAGAGTCCTGCCGCTTATCACAGCAACGGTGCACCAGTCCTTCCCCTTCAGCGTCTTCAGCACCCCTCTGATTCTGAGCGGTAAAAGAGCCTCTGATGGTTTCTGGACGATAGGAGCCAAAGTGCCGTCGAAATCAAGGCACAACAGAATGTGTGATTCCTTCAGTGAGCTGATGACACGTGGCCATGCAGCAAGGAAATGCTTCATTAACGAATGGACCCTGTATCCGGGTGTGCAATTTCTGGACCAACCGAACGGTACCAGCTCCGCCCCATCGTTAGCACGCCAGGTCCTCGAAGGAGGCTTCGACGACGAGTGCGGCAGCCGCCTTGAAGCTGAGACGCGCCGCGTTCCTTATTTCTGGCGCCCTGATCCCTGGCAAGCCGCGAGCTGTTATGACTCACAACATTGTCACTCTCATGTTGGTCCGCTGACCATTCATGATGTTTTACCAATGCGCCCCATCAGTTTCTCCCGCTGCCGGATTCTCGCAGCGTCAAGCAGCATCCGGCCTGCCCAGCGATACACGTTAAAGTCTCGCACCATCGCCCGCATGCTGCGCATCCGCTCCCGCTGCTCGTAGTCGGGCATGGTGAGGGCGCGGTACAACGCCTCAGCCGTCTGTTCTACGTGATACGGGTTGACGATCAATGCTTCGTGCAGCTCGTGCGCCGCACCGGTGAACTGGCTGAGAAGGAGCACCCCTCGTTCATCGTCTCGGGCTGCCACGAACTCTTTTGCCACCAGGTTCATTCCATCATGCAGGCTGGTCACCATACAGACATCTGCCGCACGGTAATAGCGATTTACGTCCGCGGGTTCGTGATGTTCGATCTTGAGACAGATGGGCTGATACGACATCAGCGGAGAACCGCTGATTGATGCGGCCGGTGAGAGCGCGAACCTGGGTGTCCAAGGCCTGGTAGTCCTCAAGAGCGGAGCGAGACGGGGCGGCAATCTGGATGAACGTGAAGCGGCCGATCATTTCCGGATGGAGTTCAAGCAACCGTTCGACTGCTCGCAGACGTTCGAGAATCCCCTTCGTGTAGTCAAGCCGGTCTACCCCGATACCGATCAGCATTTCCGCCGGCAAGGTCGAGAGAGCGGTGAACTTCAGAGCGGCATGCCTCGACCGACGGCTGGGTCTGCTGTAACGCGGGAGGCCACTGAATGGAGATGGGATAATTTTCCACCAGGGTCAGTTTGCCGCCATGATAAATGGTCGAGGATTCATGCTCCGTGCGGGTTTCAAGGTAGCGGTCAACGGTCTCCAGGAAATTCTTGCGGTGAAACGGGGTGTGGAAGCCGAGGATCGTGCTGCCAAGCATGCCCATGAGTAGCTCGTCGCGCCAGGGGCAGATGCCGAAAGATTCGGGATTGGGCCAGGGGATGTGCCAGAAGGTGATGACCGTCGCCTTAGGCAGGGCTTTGCGGATCATCTTCGGCAGGAGGGCAAAGTGGTAGTCCTGAGCGAGCACCACCGGGTCATCGCTCTTCGATTCTTTGACAACAGCATCAGCGAAGCGCTGATTGATCGCCACATAGTGCTCCCAATCGGTGGAACGGAAAATGGGACGTACGTGAGCAATGTGGCAGAGTGGCCACAAGCCTTCATTGGCAAACCCGTAGTAGTAGCCAGTCTCCTCCTCCTTGCTGAGCCAGATGCGCCGCAGCGTGTAATCGGGATGTTCCGGAGGGACCGGAACCCGGTCGTGCCGGTCCACGATTTCCTGGTCTGCCGTGCCGCTCCCATGGGCAATCCATATCCCCGAGCAGGCTCGCATGACCGGCTCCATCGCTGTCACGAGGCCGCTGGCTGGCCGCCTGACCTCGATACCTTCCTTCCCTCTCATGTGGATATAAGGTTCCCGGTTGGAGACGACAATAACTTGATCACCGTCAAGTTGCGTTATGGAGCAGGTTCCTTAAGGCTTCGGGCGTCCAGGTAGTCGTGGCATCATCGGCGAACGCCGTTCGGTGTCAAGTGTTTGCAGTATGGCGCGCAGGTCACCCACCAGAGGTTGCAGCTCCGAGCTGGCGGGCTGGGAGAACGGGCGAATAAGCCCTTCGCCCCGCAGCATGGCCCGCACCCCTTCTAGCCAACCCCGCCAGCTGAGATGGGCGACGAACACCGTGATCAAGGATATGACCACGCCAAGCACCACGAACAGCACGATCACGTAATTGCGGGTGTCGGCGCTACGGCGCTCGACAAAGCTCATGTCATGGACGAGCACCAGGGAGCCGGCCGGGTGCCGTCGTATTCAATAGGGTTTATTGCAACGTGGACATATCCTCGAGGTAGCCTGAAGAGTGATTGTGGCTCGAGTGACGCTGGTGTCAGGCAAGGTACAGCCGAGGTCGTTCGGGAAGGTCCACGTGCGGTACAGCAGTTTCCCTTCCTCGTTGCAATAGCCAATCGCGAAAAGCCGGTCGTCTTTGATGGCAAGAGTGAAAAGATTGTTGATTTTGGCCTTGTTCCCCTGTTGCAGGAGATCGCCAAGCGGCTCTTGAAGCGTGCTGGCAATGAACTTGGCTCGAATATCAAGGTCCCGCACAAACCAGCGCAAGGTCAATTTGTCCACTATCGGCACCACTGCATAGGCGAGCAGTGCCAGGGCAGCGACAAGGGGCAGGACAAAGCGGAGCGACAGGCGCAGGGAGCGGAGTGACATCTTGGTTGTATGGTAAGGATTCATGGGACCTCCCTAAAAAGCGTAATCCCAGGGTCTGCTGAGACGGATGGCCGAGTTGATAAGCCCCACCATGCTGTAAGTCTGGACGAAGTTGCCCCACTGCTCGCCGGTGCGCGGGTCAATGTGTTCGGCAAGGAGTCCGAGCCGGTTACGTTTGGCAAGCAGGTTTTCAAACAGGGCACGGGCCTCTTCGGCGCGGCCAAGAGCCACCAGCGCAGAAATGTACCAGAAGGTACAGACGACAAACGCGTTTTCGGGAACCCCGAAGTCGTCAGCCTCGGCGTACCGGTATACGTAATTACCGTGTTTGAGTTCACGCTCAATCGCTGCTACGGTCGTCGCGAAGCGGGGATCGTCAGCCGTGAGAAAGCCGATGTCATGCAAAAGCAGCAGGCTCGCATCCAGGGCGGGACTGTCAAATACCGCAGTGAATGCCTGTCGATCTCTATTCCATGCGTTGTTACATATTGTGACATGCATGCGGGCGGCACGCTCTCTCCAGTAGCTTGCCCGCTCCCCAAGTCCGAGTTCGGATGCGATCCGCGCCAACCGGTCGCACGCCGCCCAGCACATGACACTGGAAAAGGTATGGACGCGCAACGCGCCCCGTAACTCCCAGAGACCCGCATCGGCCCGGTTATAAACGGCGTAGGCCAGCTCGCCCAGAGGCTCAAGGCGTCGGAAGAGCCCCTCGTCTCCCCGGTGGACCAGGCGCCGGTCGAAGAAGACATGGGCCACCGCCAGTATGGCCGATCCGTAAACATCGTGCTGAACCTGCTCATAGGCTTGGTTGCCTATGCGCACAGGCCCCACACCTCGGTAACCGGGAAGCGAATCGATTTCTCGCTCATCCAGTCGTGCCCGGCCGTTGATGCCGTAGACGGGCTGGATACGGCCTCCCGGAGTCCCTGCGACCACATTGACAAGGTAGTCGAGATAGCGCTCCATGGTATGGGTGGTACCGAGGCGGTTCAGGGCGTTGACCACGTAATAGGCGTCACGTAGCCAGCAGTAACGGTAATCCCAATTGCGCCCCCCGGCGGGCGCCTCAGGTATCGAGGTGGTCATGGCCGCGACTATGGCGCCGGTGTCGTCAAAGGCGTTGAGCTTCAGCGTGATAGCCGCGCGGATTACCTCCTCCTGCCATTCAAACGGAATTGCGAGATCACGCACCCACTCGTGCCAATAGGAAAGAGTTTCATCAAGGAAACGACGCGCCAGTTCGTCGACGGCCTCGGGGACGGTCTCGTCGGAACCGAAAACAAGTGTCACGGAATCCGCCAAGAAGAAAGGGAGTTCCTCGAGGATCGTGGTGAGGGAGGCATCCGTGGTCAGGCGCACGACCCAGTCCGGAGATACGTAGCGTACATGGTGACTGCCATGGGTAACGGTGCATCGCTGGTGACCGTAATCGTAGGCTGGTCGTACGCGCAGCCGGACGCGAGGACTCCCTTGCACGCGCCGGACCTGCCTAATCAGCATCATGGGGATGAACATGCGGCCATATTGGCGAAACCGTGGGGCGAAGTCCGTAACCTCAACGATCGCTCCATTGGAGTCGGTGAGGCGGGTGAGAAGCACGGCCGAATTGGGGAGATAACATTGTTCGGTCCCGACCTGATCAACGAGTTCCACGGCGCAATAACCAAACCCCTCACCCGTGTCGTGTTCCCGCAGCAGTGAGCAGAACGCCGGGTCTCCGTCAAAGCGAGGCAGGCAACACCAGACGATCTCCGCCTCGGCATCGATCAACGCCCCGATGCGACAATTACCGATCAATCCTAAGTCTATAGAGTTGACCATATGCAATCTCCAACCGGACACACGGTGATCCTGGTGGGCCGAAGCATGCCTATCCTCTTCTGTACAAAAACTTCATCACAATCAATACACAGCAAGACATCTCTCAGGTACATGATTTCCTCCGTGACACATCCCCTCACCCTGGGGCAGTTGTTGATGCAAAAAATCTTCTGCATGGCTTGACTTCCAGGGCAGGCCACCCGCGAACGTTCCTTCCTTTAATATAAGACTCGCCAGGGTGACAGGGAAGGCTGACCGGCCAAAATGACCGCCAAGACGCCGGTCATGCGGGAACCTGAGGGCGGGATACGTGGTGCGGACAAGCATTCACGTTACCGCATAAAAGAAAGGAGGATCCGGATTATCGGAAGCGCCGTAGCCGGAAAAGTTTTGCCTTTGTTCAAAATCCGTTTCACGACAATAGTGCGTGGGTTGGAGGATGCTTTCCGTTGTTGTCAGGCCAGCTGGGTTCCGGGTAAGTTCTATTGACTATTTGCATGGAATGGCTAGAATACCAGTAGAAGCAAGCCTCACGCTGTGATCTTCCACGAGGGGGTGAGTGCATGGTAAAGAAACTAGTGGGGATTTACGAAAATAAGATAAGGCCCCGGGCAAAGAAGATTCTTATTGGACTCCTTATCTTCTTTGTCCTCTTTACCCTCGTGGGATTTTTTGGTCTGCCTCCTTTACTGAAATACATCCTGACTAAAGAGCTCTCTCAAGAATCTCCATCGGGAAGTGACCATAAGCCAGATCAAGTTTAATCCCTATACGCTTTCCACGGCGGTACGAGGGCTACTGATCAAGGACCGGTCGAGTACCGAGACGTTCGTGTCGTGCGATGAGCTGTTTTTGAACCTCGGGAGCCTTTCCGCACTCAGAATGGCGCTGGTTCTCAAAGAGATCCGGATCACCAAGCCCTACGTAAGGATCATCCGCAATAAGGACCTCTCCTATAATTTCTCCGATTTGCTGGAGGAGAAGGAACCGGCTCCCCCGGAGAAGGCGAAGTCGGCAAGCCTCTGAGGTTCTCCCTGAATAACATCAGGATAATAAACGGGAGCATCGATTTCGTAGACGGACCCGAAGAGACAAAACATACGGTCAGGGAATTGAAGATCGGCATCCCCTTTCTGTCGAATATCCCTTCCTCATGTCGAAACGTTCGTCCAGCCCCATTTCTCAGCCAAGATCAATGATGCTCTCTACACCATCGAGGGGAAAACAAAGCCATTCGCCGATTCTCGTGAGACTTCTATTGACGTTGATATCAAGGATCTCAATATTCCTTACTACCTTGCTTACGTTCCCATGAAAATGCAATTTTAAGGTTGTTTCGGCTTACGCGGATACAGCGACAAGAATATTCTTCATTGAAACGAAAGAAAAAAACCTTCTCTCACGATCACGGGAAATGTCTCCTTGAAGAACATAGCCGTGGACGACGCAAAGGGCAAGCCCCTCCTGAGGCTTCCGCTGCTTGATGTCTCCATTGCCCCGTCGCAGCCCCTTTTGAAGATCGTTCACCTGTCGAAGGTGTCGATCCAGTCGCCGGAATATAACATCGAGCGCGATGAAAAGGGGGTTCTCAACACCCAGTTTCTTCTGTATGAAAAAGGCAAGGAAAGGATTGCCGCGAGGGAAGCGGGAGAGGAGGCACCCTTCTTCCTGGACATCGACGCGATGGTGCTGTCAGGAGGAAAGATCTCTTTTTCTGACCTTTCCGGAAGCAAACCTTTCAAAACGATGTTGGACCCGGTCGACCTGAAGGTCGACCATTTCAGCAACGGTAAAGATAGGAAATCAGCCTATGCGCTATCGATCAAAACCGAAGCCAAAGAAACCGTCAAGGATCGAGGGTGAGTTTTCCGTGGAGCCCCTCTGGTCTGAAGGCAGCGCTGGAGGTCGCATCCGTTCCTCTGAAGAAGTACAGCCCTTACTATAGGGATACCGTTCTCTTCGACATCGAAGATGGCCGCCTTGACCTTGCAACGCGCTACAGGTATGCAACAGGCGGAAAGGAACCGGAGATCAACCTTTCGGGGATCATCCGTTACGCTCAAGGCTCTTCGTCTCAGGAAAACCGGGGAGAATCAAGACTTTGTCAAGGTTCCGAATTTCTCCGATCAAAGAAACAGATGTAGATCTCACAAAGAGAGAACTTACAATTGGAAACTTATCCACGGAGAAAGGTGAACTTCTCGTCAAACGGTTAAGCAACGGCGATTTGAATCTCCTCACACTCACCCCGCCTGCATCAGCTCGGCGCAAGGAGCCGCCCAAAAAACTGAAGGCCGACGAGAAACCTGTCGAGCCTGAAAAGCCCTGGCTTATCTCCTTGAAACAGATGTTGATTGACAAGTATACGATTCGGATGGAGGATCAGACGACCAGAAAGCCGGTCACGCTGATTGCCCAGAATCTGACGTTAAAAGGAGAGAATATTTCAACTGCGAAGAACAGCAAAGCAAGGCTTGGCCTCTCCCTCCTCTTGAATGGGAAAGGAACCGTCTCTACCGCGGGAACCGTCGCTGTGGAGCCCCTTTCTGCAGACTGTAAAGGTAGGGCTGAGAGGGCATTGAAATTGCTCCTTTCCAACCCTATTTCACGGATAAGGTAAAGCTGACGGTGACCGGAGGAGCCATTTCCACAAATGGCAATGTTTCCTCTCACGTCCACAAAAGAGAAGGGGATAAAGGCCACCTATAAGGGGGAGGCTTCCGTAGCCAATTTTTCCTCAATCGATAAACTGAGCGGAACGGATCTTCTGAAACTCGAATCCCTCTCGCTAAACGATCTGAATGTGGCATATGCGCCCCTTTCCGTTGATATCAAAGGCGTCTCTTTGACCAACTTCTACGCTCTCGTGGTGGTCAATCCTGAGGGAACGATCAATCTCCAGGATGTGCTGGCGGCCGAGGAACCAAAAGCGGAGACGACGCCGGGCCCTGCAACAGAGAAGACACCGGGCCCTGCCCGTCAGCAGACAGCAGCAGCCCCTCCGGAGGAAAAGGAGCCCTCGAAAAATATCAAGGTCGATCAGGTCACCCTCCAGGGAGGGAGGATAGACTTCAAAGACAAATCGGTCAAACCGGAATTTTCGACGCGTCTCTCGGAGATCGGGGGAAGGGTGTCAGGGCTTTCTGCTGACCAGAACACGACGGCGGATGTTGAGCTTCGTGGCAAACTGAATGACTACGCCCCTCTTGAGATCACGGGCAAGATCAATCCCATTGAGAGATGACCTCTTTGTGGATTTAAAGGCCCGGATCAAAGACATGGACCTGAGCCCAACAAGCCCTTACTCCGGAAAATATGCAGGCTATAACATCGAGAAAGGCAAGCTCTCCGCTCGATGTCAAATATTCAATCGTTAAGCGAAAACTCGATTCTCAAAACAATATCTTCATCGATCAATTCACGTTCGGTGATAAGGTTGACAGCCCTCAGGCAACCCATTTGCCTGTCAAGCTGGCTGTCGCCCTCTTGAAAGACAGGAAGGGAGAGATCAAGCTGGATCTCCCTGTGACTGGAAGCCTCGATGACCCGAAATTCAGCGTGTGGCAAATTATTGTACACATCATCGTCAACCTGATCGCTAAAGCGGCCACCTCGCCTTTTGCGCTCCTCGGGGCCGTGTTCGGAGGAGGCGGGGAAGAACTGAGCTATATAGAGTTCGACTATGGAAGCACGGTCATTACGGAACCTAATATGAAGAAACTCGATACCGTCTCGAAGGCCCTCGAGGACCGTCCCGCCCTCAAATTGGATATCGAAGGGTACGCGGACATGGAAAATGACAGGGAAGGATTGAAGCAGCTTCTGTTCAATAGAAAAATAAAGGTGCAGAAACTGAATGAAATGGTGAAGAAAGGACAACCTGCCGTCCCGGTTGATGAGGTGAAAATTGAGCCTCCTGAATATGAGAAATACCTGAAAATGGCTTACAAAGCAGAGAAATTTCCCAAGCCGAAAAATTTTATCGGGATGGCAAAGGATATTCCTGTTCCGGAAATGGAAAAGCTTATGCTGACTCATACCGAAGTCAAAGAGGGGGACTTGAGAGCCCTCGCCTCTCAGCGGGCCATGAAAGTGGAAGATGTTATCCTGAAATCCGGGAAAGTAGAACCTGAAAGGGTGTTTGTCCTTGAACCGAAATCCCTCGCACCGGAAAAGAAAGAAAAGATCAAGGCGAGCCGTGTTGACTTCAAGCTGAAGTGATGAGAAATAACTTACTGATCCGATTCGTTCATGCCAAGAGGGAGCTGTCATGATCTCACGCATCGTCCATTTCTTTGAGACAGGGATCTGGGAAATCCGATTGAAAGATCTGCCCTCAAGTCAAAGCATTTTTCGTTAGAGCCCTGCGCATTCTTCTTCTGGCATTCCGAAGATTCGTCACAGATCATTGTCAGAAGACCGCTTCTGTTTTGACCTACTATTCTCTGCTCAACGTTGTCCCGGTTGTGGCAGTGGCCTTTGCCGTCGCCAAAGGCTTCGGCCTTGAAAAACTGATCGAAAAGCAGATCATGCAAATGGCCGAGAAGGCGAATTGGCAGGTCGGACGTAACCAATCAACTCCTTACGTTTTCTCATAATCTCCTTGACCAGGCGAAGGGTGGATTGATCGCCGGAGTTGGCATCATTCTGCTTTTGTGGACGGTCATATCCATCCTGGGAAAGATTGAAGAATCTCTTAACGATATCTGGGAGGTAAGAACATCGAGGACACTAATAAGAAAATTCAGCGACTATATGGCCATGATGGTCTGTCGGTCCTGTCCTTCTTGTCGTTTCCGGTAGTGCGACCGTCCTTGTGGCAAGTCAAGTGGCGGTGATTCTTAGCCAAGATGTCATTTCTGGGAGTTTTCAGCACCGTCATCCTTTTTCTGCTTAACCTGCTTCCCTACGTATCTATCTGGGTCCTCTTAACCGTGCTCTACCTGATTATGCCAAACAGCAGAATTCCATCCAGGTCGGCTATTCTGGGTGGCATTACCGCAGGAACGATTGCCCAAATCGTGCAGTGGGCATACATAAAATTCCAGATAGGGGTAACGAGCTACGGAGCCATTTATGGCAGTTTTGCCGCACTCCCTTTATTCCTCGCTTGGGTTCAAATCAGCTGGATGATCGTTCTTTTTGGAGCAGAGATCGCTCATGCCAGCGAGCATTATGAAACCTATGGTTTTCATCCTGACTACTCCCGAATAAGTGTCTCGTCGAAAAAACTTCTCATGCTCAGGATTTTTCATCTTCTGACAAAGAAATTCTCCCTGGGCGAGAAGCCATTGAGCGTCAAGCAGGTTGCCCATGCCTTGGAAATTCCCGTACGTCTTGCGGACAGTCACTTCTCCAGGAACTGAGCGAGGTGGGACTGGTGGTTGAAACAGCAAAGGGGGTCAAAGGTGAAGTCGCCTTTCAACCGGGAAGGACAATTGAAGATATTACGCTTAAATTCGCCCTCGATGAGTATGAGAAATACGGAGTGACGAAGATCCCCGATTATCGATCTGATGACTCAGAGAAGATTGCCAGGTACCTGAAAGATATTTCCGAGACCATCGAGAAATCACCTGGAAATGTCCGTTTAAAAGAGATATGAGACGGTTCTCACACCAAGCCGGACTATTTGCCGAACACCTTTTTCAAGGGGGGTCCGTTGGTTCGCGGCAAATAAAGTGGTGCGTATCCCATCCAGAAGTACCAAACCTTTTCGAGAACCGAGAAACTCCGGTTTTCAGGTAAAGTCACGCCGAAACCGGCTACGGTATTAGCTCCTTTTCCTCTGCTTCTCCTCATGCATCACGTATCTCCTTGACGGCTTTCAAGGATAAACGATGACAATCAGTGCAGGTGCTCACTTTAAAATAGTGTGTAACACGTCGATTACCCAAGAAGCAGCAGCACGACGTTTTCTGATCCTCTGGTATCCTCGAGGATTAAGTCCTTTGACCTATAGAAAATAAACTGTCGGCCGATTGTTCGTTAAGCACCTTGGCTGTATACTAACAACAGGTTCATGCAAAAGAAGCTATCCACGATGACCTATCTGGCCGCCGAAAGCCCTTTTCGATTAATCGATATGGCCGAATCCGGTCTGCCAAGCCCTAACAGTCGCGCGCCCTCACAAAGATGGATGGAAAGAAAGAGAAATGTGATCTTTTCCGCACTCTGCTTTTTCATGGCCATACTCCTCGCCATGGGCACCGCACAAGCGGTCGTGATCGCTGATCGCGCTGGCGGCGCCGTGTACTGGGGAGGGAAGTATGTCAACATAAAACCGTCCGGCTACAGGCGATGTCATTGGCAGAAGCAGCGGTCGATCAGATGGAAGTTGTCATGGACAACGACGTCGTGACCGTCAAGATCACGGGCCCCTATTTCTTCAACTACGTGCACAACTGAAACGTACCCAGCAGGCGCCGCCCGGCGACCTCTATATAAGCTCCCAAGGGTGGAAGGTCTCAGGCACGTCCCCCCTACAACAAGGATATTTTCGAGGCCTCCGAGGGATGGGACTACGTGGTTTCATTTGAGAACAAGAAAGTTTACAAACTGAAATTCTCGGAGATAGTAATGACGTCGGCCCTGCCGTACGTGAGCAAATACCGGGCGCAACAGGCCTGGCGAGGCGGCTACGGGGAGGCCATCGACGATGCGGAAGTCATTCTGACTGACAAAGGTCTCAGCTTCACGTTCAGCGTAAGAAATATGGTTTTGCGCAGTGAGATCGGCGTCCATTGGACAATGAAATGTGGAAACGACATCATAGAGGGAAGCGCCTCGCTCCCTCCGATTGCGATGACTTCGCTGCCTGTAGTCCCCGCTTCCACCGAACTGGTCAACGCTGACCCGCTTGGCACCGAAGATATAATCCCGGCGTCAATGCCCATTCCGGCTGCCGCGTCTCCCCTTACCGACGCCCTGGCTGTCGGTACCGCTTCAGGGGGAACCGGCGCCCTGGGCTTTCTGCCGGCACTGGCGGGTGCGGCGTTTCCTGTTTTCTATTCGGGATCTGACGACGACACCCCTATCATAGTGGGCCCAGGCCCAAGCCCAAGCCCAGGTGGAGCGGTTGTGAACCCTTTGAACCCCGTGCCCACCCCATATTCAGAACCGACCACTCCGGTACCGGAGCCTTCGGCCGCATTGTTACTTCTGGTCGGTTTTTTTGCCATTCTCATGGGAAAACGCCTGATTACCTGAGCTGTTCATCTGGTATGCCAGAACACCGGCTGAGCAAACATGCTTTATTATCGTAATATTATGCTGAGTGGGGTTCGGGGGACCTGCTGTCAATCGGATTTTTCCGACTCATACATGCGGCTTAGTCGGATTTTTTCGCAGCGATCCTTGCCAGTCTCAGGGCCCGGTCTTGCTCCCTGCCCATTCGTGCAGGACCTCCTGTAGGGTGTCTGCCAGTTCTTTCATGGTGGCCGGTTTGATGATCAGCCTCCCGCCGATGCCGGCAGCCTCTATCTGTTGGGCCGAGGGTGTATCAAGGTACCCCGTGTAGATGACGACCGGGAAACCGGGGCGGATGCGTCTGAATCGCTGGGCAAGCTCCAGTCCTGTCAGGTCAGCCATTCCGTGGTCAATGAGGGCAAGGTCAAACCGATCGGGTGCTTCTGAAAACGTTTGCAACGCATTGAGACCTTCCGTCTCAGCTCTTACGCTATACCCCAGGCGATCGAGCATGGCGGCGGTCACGCTGAGGGTATCCGTGTCGTCCTCGACAAACAAGATATGCCGTCGCTGTTGCAAGGCCATGATGACGCCCCTTTCGGTTGGGGGTCGGTGGCAGAGGCCCCTGGTTTCTGAAGCTTCTCTCCCCACGAGAGAAGCACTTCAGGGTAAGGTGCTCGTAAGTACCAGTGGAATATTTTTATTCTAGCAGTCTTCCGCATCATGTCAAGCAGAAATTGATAATAGATATTTTATCCATCAATGTATAAAAGTTGTGCCTTGCCCCGCGCTGTGATACGCCGATGATGATTACTGAAGGAAGGAGGGGACATCATTTCGACAGTTGCAGAATTCTATACGCACCTCTGCCAACAAGTATGAAAACGATTGTTCCTATGGTCAAGTCAGGCAGCTTCGATGCCGTCAGATAGACAAGTATGCCTGCTACGATAACGCCGAGGTTCACCATAACGTCGGTAGACGTGAAAATCATACTCGCTTGCATATGGGCCTCTTTGCTCTTCGACTTCTGCAGCAGGTACAGGCAAATCGCATTACCTGCAAGAGCGAGAAGAGAGATAACAATCATCAGGTGAAAGTCCGGAGTCTCTCCACGTCCCAAAAAACGCCTGATAACCTCTGCGAATCCCAAAAGGGCCAGCGCCAGTTGGAAATAACCGGCTGCTCCGGCGATTGTTTTCTTCCGTGAGACTGTTCCACCCACAGCAAACAGCGAAAGAGCGTAGACAATGCTGTCTGCCAGCATATCCAGACTGTCAGCAACAAGTCCCATCGAACCGGCGATGAAACCTGTGAGCACTTCAAGGGCAAAGAAGAAAAAGTTGATGGCGAGAACTTCCCACAGAACCCGGCTTTCCTGACGGTGAGCCTCCTCTATACTCACCAGGTCCGTCCCTCCCATTTCATTCGTATCAATCGTTCTTCCGAAGGACAGTCCATTTTTGCTATGCTGAAGATCGTCTTTTGCATGATTCGCCCGGTGTTGCGGCAGAGAGCTTACTCCAGGGGTTCGTTCGGGAGGTTCTTCAAGTTCTTTATATACCGTTGCTCGTTGTAGGGCTTCTTGTTCTTGAGGACATCGATCACTTCTATCACCACCGCCTGACCCATGAGCTGTTTCGCCTGAAAGTCGGAGTAGCCCTCGTTCATTAAACGTTCCAGCGTCAGTGCCGTCTCGGGAGGATCGTTTGCGTTGATCTGGTTGTCTATCACTTCAAAGACGGCATTTCTTAGATGTTCATTGACCTTCATGTCTCAGCATAACCTATTCAAAAGTTGAAGGGTAGAGGAACGTTCGATAACCGGATAGTTAAGGAAATGACTGGTGGATCTTCGCCATCGACGTGTGCGTCTCGTTTTCCCCTGATGAGGGGAGGGGTGAGTATGGCCCCTAATCTCTCCAAAAAACCCTTCGCTATAAGGTCCAAGGGTCATGCATTTAGCCTGGCTATCCCGACACTAATCCCGGTCTTATTTGCCGCCTTTCACTCTTTTTTCGTAGTTTGCTCCGCACCTCCTTCAGTTCTTCCGGTGTGCGGCAGATCTGCTCAGCCTGTATAGCCTGCATATTCTTCAATATCGAAAAGCCGTACTTATCACTGTACGTCGTCTCACCCCACACCACGTCTTCGACTACTGAGTGGTCCTGTGCCCGCATGATCTTCCAGCCCTCAGGTGTTTCCCAGGCCAGCGGCTCCCTCTCCACAGCCTTGATCACTTTCTCCGCATCTGTCGTGCCGGCACGCTCCACAGCAGCTTTGATGAAGTACACACCGGCATAGGTTTCCTCAGCCATGTAATCCGGCCATTCTTTGAACCTGTCATGATAGGCTTTCACAAATTTCCGGTTGGCTTCAGAGTCAGGTGTGAGAAAGAAATAGCGGGTAGCCACGTAGATGCCTTCCGGCATGTCTTTACCGAGCGGAGCGAGCGTTTCCAGTGCTGCGCCGTCAGGGAAGGCGAATTTTATTTTGTCGAATAGCTTCGTCGGGTAGGGCCTGCTTGATGAAGTTGACCGCGTCCATGCCCCAGAGCGGCGACCAGACTGCGTCAGGCTTGGCATCAACGATCTTCTTGATAAACTCTGTATAATCCGGCTCTGTCAGCTTCGGCCAGACCTCACCCACGAATTCCACATCGGGCCGCAGCTCTTTCAGTTTGCTTTTGAACGAGGCCCAGGAATCCCAGCCGTAATTATAATTCGGTCCGATGCACATCCAGCGCTTGTAGGGCTTGTCCGCCACGAAGTATGCTCCCGCCCTCGAGTGCATCATGGCGTTGCTCAAGGTGCTGAACATATACGGGTTGAACTGGGCTCCGGTCAGTGAGTCGGCAGCAGCCTGGGTCAGTACGAGGATCATTTTATGCTCCGTAAGTACGGGTGAAAGCGCCGCAGCCACCCCGCTCGACGTCGGACCGATCATGAAGTCGACTTTGTCCTGGAGTATATACTTCTTTGCGATCTCAACACCCACGGGGGGCTGCATCTTTGAATCTGCGGTCAGGACAGTCAGCTTTCGGCCCAGAATTCCTCCCGTAGCGTTGATCTCGTCAGCGGCGAGCTGAACTGCTTGAAAACCGTGCTTGCCGTAGCCTCCCATGGGCCCTGAACTCACGAACATAACGCCCAGCTTGATCGGTTTTTCTTGGGCGCATAGAGGCCCGACAAGTAAGGCGAGCACGGCACACATTGCCACACTTCCAATAAAGATGTTTTTTCTCATCATATCCCCCCTTAATATTTAGGTGCTTCTTGTAGCCCTGATGTCAGGAGATCCTTTGCCAAAAGGTGCTGACTGGAAATCTCCCATCTCCATTTCAAAAGAATATCCGACAATCTCGCTTTCTCCTGCTCAAAAGTATGTAATGGAAGGGCCTATATGACGGATGTTATCCCATGACCGTGTACCTGTCAAGTTCCTTCTCTGATTCGCTGCTGTCTTGCTTTCTGTATGACACGCTGGACGCTCATCGCCGCGGCAGTCGCAAAGGCGAAGAAAGCTGCGAAAGGAAAACCAAAGGCTGAGCAGGTGGAAACGGCCATTGACAATACTATCTTGCTCGTAGCCGAAAACCTCACGAGGCAATCGGCCGTGATCAAACACCTGGTTAAGGAGGAAAAAGTGAAGATCATTAAGCGAAGTACAACCTTGATAATGAGAAGGTGGGCCCGCTTGATGACAAGTAGAAAGCGACTACAGAGTGATGACTGTGGGAACCCGGGATTCGCCAGACTTTATCGAGGTAGCTCGCCGGATGACAGCGAGCACAGGAAGAGCTGTCAGGGGACCCGACTTAGTATCGTCTTACTCCCCTGTATTGCTGTGGCAGGCGCCATTTCTTTGGGAGCGCCTCGCCGGTTCGTCCCAGGTCACGAGGCATCCGAGGCTGCCTCGCGTTGAGTAGGTCGAGTATCTCGTCGGTTATCTGTCCTGCTGTCTTTCCCTTCGTATAGAGGAGGTTAAACTGCGGATGTGTTATTTTCCCCTCCAGATAGTCCACGCTTATCGATCTGAAAGAGCGTGCGTTATCGCTATCCTTCTGCGGAGGGAACTTCGATACTGTCGCTATAACCAGCGCCAACAAGCGCTGCCTGTCTATCGCTTCTCTTGCCATCATTGTTTTATCCCCTTTCCGGAGCACTTCCTTTCTCCGGTTATTTTTTCTCTGTGCGATTGATTCACTCATGGTTATGAAATAATCTCTTCTTTCTGTTACCGTCGGTATTTCTGGGAAAGCAACGCTGCCAGGTCGGGCCAATCCAATACTACGGTAATGGCTACAAGGGACCCAACGCTGCTGTGAGACAATTGAAAGAGTGCGACCAAACGGTCGCTTAAGAAAGCAAAAAGGCCTCGAAAAGTCGAGGCCTCTTCTTTTGCTGGTTGCTCAGCTTAGAGCGTCACGACATTGATCGCGCGGAGTCCTTTCGGACCCTTGTCTACGTCAAAAGTGACCGACTGACCCTCAGCCAACGTCTTGAACCCGTTGCCCTGGATCGCGGTGTGATGAACGAAAACATCTTCGCCGTCTTCTCTTGCGATGAACCCGAATCCCTTGGATTCGTTAAACCATTTTACTGTTCCTTGTGCCATACGATACGTCTCCTCTGTTCTTATTAGCGTTAGAAGTTACGAGGTCCCTGGGGACAAAAAAACCGCAAAGTCAAAGTCTTTGCGGCACATGTACGACAAAAACTTTCGTCAACTTCAATGATTATTATCGCACAGTATGGTCGGGAAGTCAAGTCAATCAGGTCGCCCTGTCAGCGTCGCGCTCGGACGATAGACGCATCACCAGTGAAAAGAAAGAAGGATTGACCTTGCACTATAGCGTGCCGTTCCTGATGTAAGCGCTGACGCTACGTTACTATGGTTACTGAGAAGCTTCTCCTGCCTTCATTTTCATGAGCACCTTGCCCGTGTCGAAGTCATAGAACCATAGTTCCAGAAGGTGAACGTTGAGATAGTAATATTGAGCGAAATAGTCGCGGGGTTTTTCCGGCGTGGGTTTCTGCTGCACCGAGTCGGACGCGATGTAAGGATCCACCAACTTACAAACAAGCAGCACCGCGATCCTTTCCTCGACTTGTGCCGCTTCTGCGGGTAGTACGTGGATCTTCCCGGTGATAGTCTCGCTCTTTGGGCTTTCGTCTAAGCCGACCCCGGAGGTTTTCTTCTTAGACTCCTTTTCACTGGCCTGCCTTGCGCCCGGAAGTGTAATTTTGTCGATCGGGAATTCCCTGAAGTTTGCAAACGCAATGAGATATTCCCGGAACTTAAGCTCTTCAAACTCAACTTTTGCGCCGTAGGCATTGGTGCCGATATGCTTATTATCCAACCGTGGTTGGTATTTAACCCTTAGCCCTCGTCTTGTTTCATCTTCTTTCCCATTCTCCAACACTCTGGATAGTGGACAATATATTTGCAAAATCCGGTCATGCGCATTATAAAAACGCTCTTCGGGGTTAAAGCGAAAGGCATAGGTGATGGCTTCAAGCTCCCCCTTTGCACTGCTTTCCTTTCCGTTCTTAATTCTGGTGTATGCCAGTTCCGCATCGTACCCAAGATACTGGGGAGGCAGTTGTTGAAGGGTGATGTTGAAAGGCCGGTTGTCAAACTCAGGGGGCAAGATCGCTCTCGGGGCTCCGACTCGCGGACCTGCCGCGCCAGTGCGTGGCTGGCCACCTCTTCTCCCTCCTCTTTGCTGTGCGCAGAGAGAATTGCTTGAAAACGCCACAAACAGCGCAAACGACAGGACGACAATTATTGTTCTCGTACAGATCTTCACCCTTTCGCCCCGGTAGCTCTTTCCAAGAGTTTGCATCTTTTTCGGAAAATATCAAGGGCAAGTTGATCTGCTCTCCTGTTCGGACGGCGCTCGTCCATTTGCCATTTTTTATTGGCCTGCCGCGCGTGATTTGTGCTAATACTTAGTCTTGCCGCTAAAGCGGACCAAGCTCCCGGGCAGTTCGTCGATAATGTTCCCGCTGAACCGGGTGGCTTATACTGACTTGGGCATCTTGGCGGCCGAACTGACCGAATGAAGGTGCAACGTCTGAACGCTAAGGCCATCATTATTCTGAGCGTGAGCCACGTGCTGGTGGACCTCACGGGGACTGCCCTGCCCGCGCTTCTGCCCTTTCTCAAAAGCGCACTTGCCCTGAACTATACGCAAGTGGGCGCTGTGATAATGACGGCCAACCTGACCTCCTCCATCATCCAGCCCTGTTTTGGTTACCTATCGGATAGAGCGGAGCTTAAGTGGTTGCTGCCGGCTTCCACTGCGTTAGTCTACCTCGGTTTTTCTGTGGTAGGCCTTGCGCCCTCTTATCCTGTCCTGCTGCTTTTTGTTGTGTTCAGTGGCATTGGCGTGGCTTTTTACCACCCGGAAGCGTTTAAGATGATGCACTATCTGAGCGGCGTTCGCAAGGCAACCGGCGTGGGTTTCTTTCAGGTGGGCGGAAACCTGGGATTGGCTTTCGGTCCGCTGTTCATGACGTATGCCGTGCAGATGGCGGGATTGCGCGGCACACTTCTCTTTCTCATCATTGGCCTCCCAATGGTGGGGATTCTGGCACTTTCATTGAAGCGGCTGGCCCTGGGCGTGCAGAACGGGAAGGGCACGGACCAGGGCCGCACTATGGGTTCTCGGGATGAAGGGAGGAAGGGCGCGTGGATCTCCATGTCGCTTCTCATCACCGCGGTTACCCTTAGATCAACTGCACACATGGGATTGATCACATTCGTGCCCTTCTATTACATCAGTGTATTGAAAGGGGACGCGCTTACAGCTGGGAAACTGGTATTCGCTTTTCTGCTGGGGGGAGCGCTGGGCACAATGATTGGTGCCATTATCGCGGACAGAATCGGTCACAAGCGCTATTTCTGCCTTTCGCTGGCCTGTTCCGTACCACTGCTCTTTCTCTTTCTCTATACGGGAGGGATATGGGTTTTTGTGCTTCTCTTTGTAATCGGCGCTGTGCTGATCTCCAGCTTTTCAGTGACTGTCGTGATGGGGCAGGCGATACTGCACGATCGTCTTGGTATGGCATCCGGCTTGATGCTCGGCTTCGTCATTGGCGTCGGGGGGGTGGGGGCGGGACTACTCGGTGTCATGGCAGATGCGTGGGGTATTCTCGGGGTGATTAAATTGATAGTGCTTATGCCTGCACTGGCGCTGCTGCCGGCCCTGATCATGCGGTACCCTGCCAGAGCGGCTACCGGAGCTTAATACTAAGTTACCTTTGTTCATAGACCCGCGTTCGGACACGGGCACTCCTCTTCTGCCCTTTGTCGAACACGCGGTATACCGCAACGTTGATTCTAAAACCGGCTTGACAAGGGGCGCTGCTCTGCGCTACTCTAGCTTTGTCTTTTGCCGGCAACGGTTTCGCAAAATCTGAAGAGGCTGCATAGCTATGAAAGGCTTTATCCGCATCGATCCGGAGCGCTGCAAGGGCTGTTCCCTGTGCATGGAATACTGCCCCGGTCACGCTATCAATCTCACGAACCGGCTCAATCTCAAGGGATATTTCGTCGCTGATTTTGAAGACAAGAAAGAGTGCACGGGCTGTGCGGTCTGCGCCGTGATGTGCCCGGAAGTGGCGATAGAGGTGTATCAAATTGAAAAAACTGATGAGCGGCAATAGCGCCGTAGGAGAGGCTGCGGTTCTGGCAGGCTGTACCTGTTATTTCGGCTATCCGATCACGCCGCAGAACGAGCTGACCGAGTATATGGCGAAGCGTATTGCCGAGGTTCCGGGCGGCGTTTTTATCCAGTCTGAAAGTGAGATCGCCGCGATCAATATGGTGTTGGGTGCGTCCGCTGCCGGCGCGCGTGCGATGACCTCCTCCAGCGGACCCGGCATCAGCCTGAAACAGGAAGGCATCTCCTATCTGGCTGCAGATGAACTGCCCGCCGTTATCGTGAACATGATGCGCGGTGGACCCGGCATGGGCAATATCTCTCCAGCCCAATCCGACTATCTGCAGGCTACGCGGGGCGGCGGCCATGGCGACTACAGAACGATCGTCCTCGCCCCGGCATCCGTGCAGGAGGCGACCGACCTGGTCCATGTTGCATTCGACCTGGCCGACATGTACAGGAACCCTGTAGTCATACTGGGTGACGGCATGCTCGGGCAGATGATGGAGCCGGTGACGTTCACGAGTGCAGCCCCGAGGAAAGAGTATCCGAAAGACTATGTGCTGTCAGGTGCCGCCGGGCGCCCCTCCAGGATGATCCGCTCTCTCCTTTTTGACACGAAAGAAGAGGAGGAGCATAACTGGAAGCTCTTCAGGAAGTACCAGCTTATCGAGCACAACGAAGTACGGTACGAGACATTTCTTCTTGATGATGCTGATATGGCTGTGCTCGCTTACGGCATTGCCGCCCGGATCGCAAAAGGGGCAATTAAACGGTTGAGGCAGGAGGGCTTGAAGGTGGGGCTTATCCGCCCGATTACGCTCTGGCCCTTTCCGAAGAAAATCATCCAGGAGACAGCCAAACAGCTTGGTGACTTTTTTGTGTTTGAAATGAGCACCGGCCAGATGATCGAAGATGTCCAGCTTGCCCTGGAGGGGAAGGGGCATATCCATTTTTATGGCAGACCCGGGGGCGTGATTCCCACGCCTGTCGAAGTCTCCCGGATCATCGCGCGTCATTACTACCAGTCACAGCGGGGTAAGAAGCGATGAAGACCGTATACGCCCGACCTAAGTGTATGAAGGAGGCTCACTTCCACTATTGTCCCGGCTGCGGACACGGCGTTATAACCCGCCTCATCGCAGAGGTCGTGGATGAGATGGAGCTCAGGGACAAAACGATCTGCGTTGCACCGGCAGGCTGCGGCATGCTCATCTATAACTATTACGATATCGATACGATAGAATCGGCCCACGGACGCGGCGCAGCGGTAGCAACCGGCATCAAGCGCGTGAGGCCGGAAAATCTTGTTTTCTCGTACCAGGGCGACGGAGACCTCGCTGCTATCGGCACCGCCGAAGGTTTTCACGCTGCAAATCGCGGAGAGCCCATCTCCATAATTTTTGTGAACAACGGTGTTTACGGTATGACGGGCGGACAGATGGCCCCGACCACGATGCTCGAGCAGGTAACCACGACGTCGCCGGCAGGCAGAGACGCTATTATCCAGGGCCACCCGGTAAAAATTTGCGAAGTTTACGCGACGCTCGACGGCACATCTTACCTGGAGCGCGTGGCCGTGAATAAGCCTGCGGGCATCATAAAGACGAAGAAAGCCATAGCGAAGGCCTTTCGGCATCAGTTGCAGAAGACGGGCTTTTCATTGGTGGAGATCCTTTCACCCTGCCCGACGAACTGGAAGATGAGCCCTTTGGATGCTTGCAAATGGGTTGATGATGTGATGACGAAAGTCTTTCCCCTCGGGCTGATCAAAGAGACGAAAAAATGCTGATACGGACCATATTCTCCGGGTTTGGCGGACAGGGCGTCCTTTCCATGGGCTATACCGTTGCCAACACGGCCATGCTGGAAGGTAAGTACGTGACCTACCTGCCTTCATATGGCGTTGAAGTGAGGGGCGGCACGGCAAACTGCACCGTCGTGGTGTCGGACGAGGAGATCGCATCGCCTGTCGCTTCAGACCCGGAGTTCGTCGTCGTGATGAATCAGCCTTCCTTTTTCCGGTTTCAGAGTATACTTCAGTCAGGCGGGCTCATATGCGTCAACTCATCGATCGTGGACACGTCCTGTGCGCGCGGCGACATCGAGGTTGTGGCCGTGCCCACGAGCGAGCTGGCTGAAAAGCTGGGCACGATAAAAGTGGCGAACATGATCATGATGGGCGCCTTCATCAAGGCAAGCAACATCGTCTCGTTTGATTTCCTGATGAAGCACATGGCAGAGATACTCGGCGAAGGAAAATCGAAGCTGACGAAGATTAACAGAGAAGCCCTCCAAATGGGCTTCGACTACGTAAAGGAGTGAGTACCCGATGGTGATTAAGCAGATTTCGGTCATCCTCGACAACGTGCCCGGCGCGCTATCCCATGTGAGCGAGCTGCTCGGCAGGGAAGGGGTCAACATACGCGCGATATCAGTTGCGGACACGTCGGACTTAAGCACCGTCCGCTTCGTCCTGGACGATCCGGTAAAGGCACTCAACATCCTGAAGGCCAATGGTTTTTCAACGAAGGAGACAGACGTGCTTGCGGTCGAGACGCCTGACCATCCGGGTGGGCTCAACGCGGTGCTCAAGCCCTTGAGAAGCGCAGGCATTAACGTCCACTATCTCTATCCCCATCTGGGCAGGGTAAGCGGCCAGGCTATCGTAATACTGGGCGTAGATAGAACGAAGGAAGCGGAAGAGATCCTCAAGCAGAACTGGGTGCGGACACTAGGCCCGGAAACCTACAGCATCTGATAGCGATTCGCCTTCAAGCGCCTACCTTCGTTGTCGCTGTGTCCTTCCAGGATGCTACGCTATCGCTCTCATCGCCGTACCCCAAGTACGCCCGGGTACCCGCTTGCGGGTGAGGCTCCTTGCTGCCGCCTCGGTCCCCACTCGAATCCAAATCGCTATAAGATGAGCTTACTTGGAATACCGATTCGCATTCAAGATGCATACCGAGGCGCGCCGAGGCCTGGGCTACGCAGGCGTACCTGGAGGTACGTCGAGTAAGAACAGGCTGCGGGCAACGAAGGTAGGCGCTTGAAGGCGAATCGGTATTATTTCTTTACGATGCGGGCGAGCAAAGACCTGGCAGGTGGAAAGCCGGTGACCGGATCGAGCAACCTGTCGTCGGTGAGGACGTTTGCGTTGGCATCATTCCAGCCGTGCGGGATGAAAATCACGCGGGGGTCGATCTCGTCGGTGTACCTTGCCTTCATCTCGACCCTGCCTCGTGGAGATTCGACCGCCACCATTTCTCCTTCTTCAATACCTAGTTCTTCAGCCTTGGCGGGATGCACTTCCACGTGGGGCTCGGGGGCCCGACTGTGAAGCGAGGGCACGTTGCGAAAACGCGAATGAATATACTCGAGCGTCCTGGCTCCGGTCGTGAGCACGAGTGGATACGTGGAGGCAACCTCAGGTGCGGATAACGGGCTCTCGCCGGGCTCCACGTACGTCGGCAAGGGGTCATAACCGTATCGCTCAAGTTCCGTCGAATAGGCTTCGACTTTACCCGACGCTGTCTTGAAGCCGTCTCTGCTCGTATTTCCTTTCGGTCCATCGATGGTAGACGTAGCCGCCCGGCATGTTTCTGAGGTCATCTACGGTGAGGCCCAGCGGCTTGAGCCTGAAGTTGATCGCTTCCTCTTCGTCCTTCCAGGGAAAGTAGCGAGCGAAGCCCATCCTTGTGGCCAGTGCTTTCCATACCTCCCAGTTGGTGAGCAGCCCTTCTTCATCACACATTTTCGGGGCAAGCCCGAGTCTCGGCTCCCTGGATAGATGGGAGCTATCCCAGAGTTCGTTTCGTCCCAGAAATGTTGCGGAGGGGAGCACGAGTTGCGCGAGTTTAGCAGTCTGAGTCATGAAGGGGTCCATCACCGCCAGGAATTCCAGCTTGGCGAATGCCTCGCGCACTCTTTTTGCATTGGGCCAGGTCAGGACAGGATTGCTTCCTACAATTACAAGCGCCTTGATAGGGTAAGGCCTGCCTTCCAGGATCGCGTCCGAGTAAAGATTCGCCTGCGCATGGCCCGTTGACTTATGGAAGAGAGGGTATTCGCTCTGGCCGACGGCTGGTTTCGTTGACGATCCCTCCGCTGGGCACGCACATATCGGAGAGCTGAGCTTCCGTCAGAAAGAGTGCTCCGCCGGACACATCAAGGTTCCCCGTGATCGCCTGCAGAATCGCGATGGCACGGGCAGCCTGAAAGCCGTTGGCATGCAGTTCGAGCGCCACCCCGGGTGAGATGCACGCGGGAGGGGATGACGCATACAGGCGGGCTGCCAGTCTCACCTTGGCAGCGGGCACCCAGGTGATCTCTTCGACCTTTTGAGGCGTATAAGCCTCAACGTGCGCTGCCAGCTCATCAAACCCTATGACCCATCTCCGGACGAATTCTCTGTCGTAGAGACCTTCTTTTATCACCACGTGAAGTAAGCCGAGAGCCAGGGCGCCATCGGTCCCCGGTCTCAGCTGCAAATGAAGGTCGGCCTGCCTGGCCAAAGGGGTTTCTCGAGGGTCGACCACCAACAGCCTGCAGCCTCTCGCGCGAGACTCCTTTAACTCGCTCACGAGGGAAGGAGTTGAAGTGAGGGGATTCTTGCCCCACAGGAGAATGCACTTGCTATGCTCGTAATCGGCTATGGGCAAGGCACCATATGTCAGCACGTTGGCCATTGATTTCGATTCGTGGCAGTGGCTTCCAGAGGTTGAAAAGTTCGGGCTGCCGAACAGGTTGCAAAAACGCTCTACATAGTGAAAGAACTCTTTACCCACGCCTGCCTGCCCCACGTGAATTGCCACCGACTCTGCACCATGGGCAGCCCTTATGGCCGTGAGCTTCAAGGCGAGCTGGTCAAGAGCCTGATCCCAGGAAATGGTCTCCCACCGGTCCTGACCTGTTCTTCGTAAGCGGTTGCCTGAGGCGGTCGGGAGCCCGCAAGAGTTCCGGAAATGCGTGTCCCTTTGGACAGAGGTGACCCTTGCTGACGGGATGTCCCTCATCGCCTTCAATGGCGACAACAGTGCCATTTTCAAGGGTCAGGCTGATGCCGCACGTACCGCTGCATATGCCGCAGACGGTCTGGGAGCTACCGACTGCTGCGGGTAGGTCCGTGTGAGCCTCTATTTCCCCGGGCATCTGTTCCAAAGCCACACTCTTCTCTTTCAGTTCCTTCATCGCCAAAAACGCCACGCACTCAGACGCCAAAGAAATTGAGGTCTTGCGAGGTTCTGATGATTAATATATATTCACATAAAGAATATGTCAAATAGAGTATACATATGACTTCGGCACGACTCATAGCTTCGGAGCATAACAGGGCAGTATCTTTCGCGCCCAGCCCCCCAATCCTTTGACGCTTTATCCTTCCCGTGGTAAAGTGGTTGCAAGTTGCATTCAGATAGCGCGTCACAGGGGTCACGGACTGCGTACTATGGTACGCTCCGTCGCTACTCCGGTCGCCTTGCTCTATTTTTGAATGCAACTTGCTATTAGACTATCTATGGACAGGATCCTTACAGGATGCTCCCTTGCAAGATCAAGGGTTAAGATGAAAACCGCAGTCACAGAAATACGAAACAAGGAGGAGGATCTAATGATTTCGAAGATTCTGGTTCCTACGGATGGTTCGAAAACGGCCCGCAAGGCGGCCAAGTATGCGGTGGATCTGGCCATGTTGTCCGGTGCAACGGTCATCGTGCTCAGTGTCGTCGATCGCACTCCTTTCATCAGCCCGACCGTGCCAGGTTTTGTGAGTCCGTCGCGGCCAGGCGCCACACACCCCGAGCACCTGATAGAGCCGATCGAGGACTACCTGAAGGAGGTTGCCAGGGCCGACATGGGTGAGATCGTAAAACTCTGCGACCAGAACCATGTCCCTTCAAAGACAGTCATACGACTCGGCCATCCGGTGGAGGCGATCGTCAAGGAAGCTGAAAGATCGAGGGTTGACCTTATCGTGATCGGCTCTCATGGAAGGAGCGCCATCAAGGCAGCGCTTCTGGGCAGCGTTACCTTCGGTGTGATCCATAAGGATACTAAGATCCCTGTCCTGGTCGTGCGCAAGTGATACCGTTCAAGCGTATCCTTCGTTGCCTTCGCCTGTTCTTACTCGACGTACCCCAGGTACGCCTTCGTAAGCCCACGCCTCGGCGCGCCTCGGTCTCCATCTTGAATACAATTCGGTATAGCATGTGAAGAACAGAGCTTTCTTTGTGTCTGTCGTATTGTGCTCGGTGATCACCGCTCCATACAAGATAACAAAGAACGCTGTGAAGGGTACCGTTTATGTGGTACAGGGAACTTACAATTTCACCGCCGGTACAACGAACCTGCTTTACAAGGTTGGTAAATTCACCTTCAAGGTGGTAAAGGCGCCTCTCGACTGGCCGCTTGGTAACCGCGACATTGACACGATAGACGGTCTTCCTCCTAAGCAGGCTATTCGCGAGGGCAGGGTAACGACTGCTTCATATACGGTGAAAGGGAAAACCTACCACCCCATGTCCGTGAAGGAGGCTGAAAATTACGATGAAACGGGCGTTGCGTCCTGGTATGGTTATGAAACGGTACGACAAAATCATGGTGCAATGACCGCCAACGGCGAGGCATTCAACCCGAACGGGCTGACAGCGGCCCACAAATACCTGCCCCTTCCGACGCACGTAAAAGTAACGAACCTGGAGAACCAGCGTTGGGTCATCCTGCGGGTGAATGACCGGGGACCGTTCCCGAGTGATTACAACCCGAAATCAGGCGACCGCATCATCGACGTCAGTGCGGGTGCTGCAAAGAAATTGGGCTTTTATGGAAAAGGCACTGCCAGGGTCCGCGTGGAAACGATAGAATTGAAAGAGGTGTAGACCTGGTGAAAGGGCAGCCTGAGGCATCGACCATGTCAGGTGACGCAGGGAGCCGCATGGGCAGGTATCGCTACGTGGTCGTCGCCGTGATCTGGGTAGCCTTCCTCTTCTGGGCCTTCGACCGGACAGCCATTTCCCTCTTGCTTGCGGACCATGGATTCCTCAAGGATATGGGTCTGGAAGGAAGCCCCGGAAGACAGGGGCTGCTGATGACCTTCCTTCTCCTGCCCTATGCCCTCTCGAATATCTTCTGCGGACAGTTTGCCGATCGCTGGGGCCCCAGGAGAGTCCTGACCGTGATGACCGGCCTCTGGTCGGTTGCCGCGATCTGGATGGGAGCTCATAAGCTCTTATGCCATGATGCTGGTCGGACGGGTGATGCGGGGCACCGCCGAGGGGCCCTTGTTCCCGGTTGCGAACCGGTATGTCCGTTACTGGTTCCCGCCCTCGGAACGGGGAGGCGCCAATGCCATATGGACCAGCGGGCAGCGCGTAGGGATGACCTTTGCCGTGCCTCTATTGACGCTGACCATCGGTTTGTGGGGGTGGCGCTCCGTCTTTTTCCTGCAGGCTGCCCTCGTCCTTATTCTGGTCCTCCCGGGTGTCTGGTTTCTGACCGGCGACGCGCCGGAGCAGATGGCCAGGAGTCGGGATAAGGGAGCGGGATTACATAATGGAGAGTCGGGCGTCTGAGAAGGGGAAGAGTGTGGGAGGGAGTGGCCATCTTTCGAGCCTCTTGCGCAACTACCGCTTCTGGTTGATGGTAATCTACCATTTCGCCGTCCTGGCCACCTTGTCGGGGCTGACCACCTGGCTTCCCAAATACCTGAGGGATGAGAGAGGCTTCGACTTGCGGGGGATGGTGCTTTTCGCGTCCCTTCCGTACCTTGGCTCTTTCTTATCGTCCCTGGTATTCGGGTTCCTCTCGGACCGCATCGGCCGTCGGGCCATTCTCTGTACCCTGAGCCTGTCGGGATCCGCCATTTCCATCGGGCTCGGCGGCGCTGGTGCCCGATCCGATTGTGAGCGGCCTGTTGATGGTGTTGGGGATGATCCTGTGGGGAATGGGTACGCCAGTCTACTACGCCATTATGCAAAACATCATCCCTGCCCCCATCATGGCCACGGGGATCGGCATCGACAACGGGCTGGCCAACTTCGGCGCGGCTATGGCGCCCGCGGTGATCGGCTTCCTGATCGCCGCTACCGGTTCCTACACAGCCGGGCTGCTCTTCATATCCGTGGTGGGATTGACAGGTGCGGTTGGGGCGGCAGTGCTGGCGGTGCAAAGGTACTAATACCGATCAGCATACAAGCGGGCGCTATTTCTTGAACACTTCAACGATCCCGTTATCGCCGTCGACCCGGACATAGTCCCCTGTTTCAATAACCGCCGTGGGGTCCTGATCGAGGTCAGTCACGGTCGGCACTTTCATGTTCATCGCGGCAAAGACCGTCAGGTTATTCCCTTTCCTGTAAATAAAGGCAGCGGGATTAGTGCCGAATTGCCTGGTCCTGCCGTATCCTGCAAAACCTCCGGAGCCTCTCGGTTCAGTGAAGACGAACACTTTACCTTTGAAGGGCACCTCGAACAGGGGATGGTTCCTCTCCACGGTAAAGCCGCCTTTTACATTCACATTGCCCCAACCCATCAAAGGCATTTTCGAGACCAAGGCTTCGCCTTCCGCCACGCCGCCTATTACCTTTCTGCCCTTAAGGATAATTTTCTTTGTCTCCCCGGCCATACTCATCACCTCCACTCGCCTCTCCACTTTCCCGTGATAGCCGCCTCGATGCAATCTTCTGTGGTGCCGTACCAGACTTCGAGCTTCTTAGGGTAAACGACTCCGGTGATGTAATAGTCCTGTTTGGCCGCATCCGTGGCTATAACGGTACTGGGCGGCATCTCACCCATCAATAACCCGGGACAGCTACCGGATAAAAGGGTCCCTCCTGCCTTTTCGATAATGGCATCAAGCCCCATGAGCTGGGCAGCCTTATAGGTCAAGGGATTGGTCATCACCCATAAAGGAGCCTTACATTTCTTGCCATCCAGCAGTCGGGCGGCTTTTTGGATTTCGACCATGTTGTAATGGGGACAGCCCAGATAGACAAAATCGACATTGTCGTTGGAAGCATAGGTCATCATCTCATAGACTCTTTTCAAATCACTGCGCTCTATAGTGATTGTCTCTCTTGGCGGGCGTCCTTTGAAAGCGGCTTCCAGCGTGGGCGCCTCGGGTGTGAAGCCCGGAATATGGTACATACGCACCTGCCCGCCGGTATTCACCGCTGAATTCATTTTGACGAGCTGACTCGTGGTCGGCTTGCCAATGCCGACAAGGGCGGGAACCTCAAGGCCCACAGCCTCTCCTACCGCCCAGCCGAACAGATCGTAATCCATGTCGGTTTTGAGTTCGCAGGCGCATTCTACCAGTATTGTCGCAACGCGGTTCTCATCGAGATGCATGTCGTACGCAGGAACTTTGCCCAGATACGCGGTCTGGAAGCATCCATCAAAGTTACTTCTGGCACCCAGGATGGCGTTGACCCATGGGATAGCGGAACTTTCCACCCATGCGCAATGCTGGCCCTTCGCAGGCCAATACGAGGCTGTCAGGTAGTTGTTACAGGAGAAGGTGGGCACCATGCCCATCTGAATCCACGGCTTGAGCGGCTCCAGACACTTCCTATGAAACTCCGGATCGCTGTTGGGCTGAGTGCCGCACTTTTCCCATCCATCGAAAATAAAACCCGGGACCGTGGACTTATTGGCAAACGTCAGCACTTTGAATTTCTCGCCTCTTGCAGCCAGGGCTTCGATTTCTTCCGGTGTGATGACGTAATCAGGCACCCACATTTGTCCGGGGTGCAGGTCAACAGTTCCATCCAGGTTGACCAGTCGTTTCCGCGCCGGCTGCCTCGCCATAGGCAACCAGGAACTGCATGCATTTTTGGGCGATCTCGCCCTGCTTGCCGTCCAAAATTCCTTTTTCCACATCTGTCAAATACACCTGTTGCCCTCCTTACATCCTGTGGTCATCATCCGCCTTCCTTTCGACAATAAGATACCTCGGCCCTGGTTGAATAGTCCAGAGGCAGGCAGGCAACTGAGCGGCTACCTGTCGTGCGATATTTCTCTTGACAAATATGTCATAACTGGTGAGATGTAATAGGGCTGTAAAGGCTCTAATAATGGGTAGAGGAGTTGACGAGATGCGGACGATCGAGTCTTATCTTCGGCAGGTCGGGGAGGCGCTGCCGCAGGACCTGGTGACGATTAGCGAGCCGGTGAAACCCTCGCAGTTCGAGGTTACCGCCCTACTCCAGCACCTGGAAAATGCGGGCAAATACCCCCTTCTCCTTTTTGAGAACCCCCTCAACCTGCATGGAGAAAAATCGGTTTTCCGCCTGGCAACGAACATTTATGCAACCAGACAGCGGTGTGCCCTGGCCCTGGACCTCGACCCGGCCGATTGGAAGCTTGGGCTGAGTCTTGAATACGCGCGGCGTGAAGACAAGCTGATCAAGCCGGTGATCATCAGCAAGAGCGAGGCGCCGGTTAAACAAAACGTGAAAAGCGGTAACAACGTCGACCTGAGGGAGCTCCCCATCGTGCGCCATCACGAAATGGACGGGGGGCCTTATATTGACATGACGGTGGCCATGAGAGACCCTGATCAAGGTTTCTACAACGCCTCTTTTCACCGGACTCAGTACAAGGAGCCGCAGAAGCTGGGTATCCACCTCTCGCCGCGCCACAACTGGACCGTTGTCCGAAAGAACGAGGAGAGAAACCTTCCGACCCCGGTCGCTATCATTGTGAGCCATCATCCTGCTTTTTATCTGGGCGCCCTGAATGTGGCCCCGTTTGGTGTCAACGATTATGAGTTGATCGGCGGGATCATGAATGAGGCGCTGCGGCTGACCGCCTCCGAGACATGGGGAGATGCGTTTTTGGTGCCGGCGGACGCAGAACTGGTCATCGAGGGAGAGATCCCACCGAAGGAGAGGGCAGTTGAAGGGCCATTCGGCGAATTTCCGGGCACGTACGGGCCGCAGCGCTGGAGGCCTGTCATTAACGTTAAAGCAATCACCTACAGAAATAACCCCATATATCAGGATATCTTTGTTGGGCACAGGGATACATGGGTCCTTGGCGGCATTCCCAAAGAGGGGAGCGTCTTCAACGCCATAAAGGGTATTGTCCCCACGGTGAAGGCCGTGCACTTCGCCGTTTCCGGGGCCTGCCGGTTCAACTGTTACATCTCGATAGATAAGAAGGTGGAGGGGGAGACAAAGCAGGCGGCACTCATGGCCATGGCGCATTGCGACTTCGTCAAGAATGCGATCGTGGTCGACGCGGATATTGATCCCTTCAATGAGCAGGAAGTGATGTGGGCCGTGGCAACACGGGTCCAGCCCGACAATGACATAGACATTATCAGGAACATCAAGGGCAGCATGCTTGACCCATCCCTTGTGCACGATGTCAGAGGCAGCAAGATGATCATCGATGCGACCAAACCGGTGGACCGCCCGTTTGCCAAGAGGCTCAACCTGCCTGACGAGGCGCTGGCGCGCACCCGTCTCGGCGATTTTCTTTCGCAGACAGTCTTCGAACGCATACCGGTTCTTGGCGGGTCGAACGAAGGATAAGGAGGAGGAACTCATGGTCAGAATCTTCACGATCATGTGTCCAAAGTGCAAGAAGGAGTTCGAAGTGCACTTCGGAGACCTGAGACACAGGGATGTAAAGCTCCATTGTCCATACTGTGACAACTGGTTCTTGCAGGCGGAAAGCGAAAAGATTGACGACAGGTGGTAGGAGCGTCACGGTTAAGCTCAAAGTTAAGGTTGAGAGAAAGCCACAAGAAGACTGAGCGATGAGTCACGGTGACAAAGAATTTGGATGATCACACGAAGATATTTTGTACGGTTGCTCCTGGGATTTCCCCTGCTCTCTTTCTTCCCCTTCCGCGTCAGTCGATTGCCTGCCCAGCCTGCGGATCGTTTCACGGATGATCCCAAAGCGCCTGGCATCGGGGAGCGCTTCGCCGGTGAGGAGCTTGATTACGACATTTCATTCTGGATTATTAAGAGAGTCGCCGTCGCTAAATTAAGCTTCCATCGCGCGGAGCAAAAAGGGCGCTACTTAGCTACTCTTCAGGGAGAGACGGTGGGGATCTTGGTTTTCTGGCGCGGTACCGGGTCGACACGTACTATTCCTTGATGGAGGAAGTAGACGGAGGCAAGCGCCTCAGGTCTCTCTCGTTTGACGAATACGTCAAGGTCGGCGACAGGGTGAGAAAGAATCTTTATTCCTTCGATCATCAGAGGAGAAAATGGGTTCACCAGAGCAGCCGAAGGGACGGCACCATGGAGACGATAGAGAAGGAGATCCCGGAAGGCAAGACTTACGACGACTTCCTCACCGCGGCCTATAACTTCCGATGCGGGATATTCGGCGCTGTCGAAAGGGGAAAGACGTATAGCGTTGCCACCTTCCCCAGAAAGGGAACCGGCATTTACGAAGTGAAGGTAGCCACAAAGGAAGAAGAAGAGCAGAGGAGGAGGTCCGAAGGGGCAAGCGAGGGTGAGGAGTATGCCATCGATCTGAAGTTCGATCCGGACATCATCAATTCGAAAGAGGGTATCATCGAAGGCTGGTTGTCCAGAGACCTCTATCCGGTGGAAGGCACGATCAAAGATGTGATTCTATTCGGAGACGTCCAGGGACGCCTCGTCAAGAGAACTATCGCAGAAAAAGCATCTCCTGAAATGCCGGCCCGCACGAATTAGGTGCGGGGCCACTCCTTGACGACATGTTGTTCGTGGGCCATGAGCACTGGAAGGGCGTGGGGAGTGACGTTTGCCCGCAGATCGCGCTTGATTTAGCTGCCGATCTCAGGTATACTATCACTTCACACGTTGTTCATCGCTTTACAATTTAAGAAGAGGCGACGTTGAAACAGGAAAAGATACGTAATATTGCAATCATAGCGCATGTCGATCACGGGAAGACGACCCTTGTCGACCGGCTTTTCGCACAGAGCGGCATGTTCCGCGACAACCAGGTTGTGGAGGAACGGCTCATGGATTCCATGGACCTGGAGAGGGAGCGGGGTATTACCATCTCGTCCAAGAACGGTTCTTTCCGGTACAAGGACTTCCTTGTCAACATCATCGACACCCCCGGCCACGCTGATTTCGGCGGGCAGGTCGAGAGGGTCCTCAAGATGGCGGACGGAGTGCTGCTGCTCGTCGACGCGGCCGAAGGCCCCATGCCCCAGACCTATTTCGTCTTGAAGAAGGCGCTGGCTCTGGCGCTTACCCGTTATTGTGGTGATAAACAAGATAGACAAGCCCGCGGCGCGCTGCGACTGGGTCGTGAACGAAGTCTTCGACCTTTTCGTGAAGCTCGATGCGCCGGACCATATACTCGATTTTCCCGTTATCTACGCCTCAGCAAAAGAAGGCTATGCAACATTTGACCATACGGATGCATGCAGGGGACGATGGAACCGCTGTTTGATCTCATCGTCGAATGCCGTGCCGGCTCCCACCGGAGACCCGGAAGGACCCCTTCAGATGCTCGTCAGCTCGCTCGATTATTCTCCGTTCCTCGGCCGTCTCGCCATCGGAAAGATTACTTCCGGAGCGCTGATGCTCGATCGGGACGTGGTTGTTGCAAAGGAGGGGAAAGCACCATACCCCGCCCGCATCACCAAGATTTACCGGTTCAAAGGTACTGAAAAGGTCGAGACAGATAGCGCGAGTGTGGGCGAGATCGTTGCGGTCGCAGGCATGGAGATGGTCACCATAGACGAAACGTTGACCGACCCGTTGAACCCTATTCCCCTTCCCGGCATAGCTGTTGACCCTCCCACGGTTGCGATGAATTTTGTCCCGAACGATTCTCCCTTTTACGGGCGCGAAGGCCGTTTCGTCACCTCCAGGCACCTCCGGGAAAGACTCCTGCGCGAGACGCTCTCGGACGTGGCCCTTGTTGTGGAGGATCTGGAAGAATCGTCAGGCTTCAGGGTCTCAGGAAGAGGAGAACTCCATCTCTCTATTCTCATCGAGAAGATGCGCAGGGAAGGGTACGAGTTCCAGGTCACGAGGCCGCAGGTGCTTTACAGGGAGGAAGACGGCGTCAGGCTGGAGCCGTACGAAGATCTGACCGTTGACGTCGATGAGAACTATATGGGGCGAGTGATAGAGAACCTCGGGTCGAGAAAGGGCCAACTCCTGGAGATGAAGCAGGAGAACGGCATGGCCAGGCTCAGATATAAGATTCCGACAAGGGGGCTGCTCGGCTTCCGCTCGGAGTTCCTGACCGAAACGAGGGGGATGGGAGTAATGAATTACGTCTTTCTCGGGTTCGATCGTTTTGCAGGCGAGATCAAGAACAGGACAAAGGGTGTTCTCGTCGCTATGGACGAATGCACAACCGTTGCCTATGCCCTTTTCAACCTGCAGGAGCGTGGCCGGCTCTTTCTGGGGCCGGGAGAAAGGGTCTATGAAGGGCAGATCATCGGGGAGCACTCGCGGGAGACCGATCTCGTGGTCAACCCGGCCAAAGGGAAGAAGCTCACGAACATGCGGGCCGCCGGCTCCGATGACGCCGTAATACTGACTCCTCATGTGAAGATGAGTCTGGAAGAGTGCATCTCATACATAAACGACGATGAACTGGTCGAGATAACGCCCGTCTCGATCAGGCTGCGAAAGCAGATCCTGGCGGACCTGGAAAGACGCCGGGCAAAGTCAGCCGCGTAAGCACCGGAACAAATTCTAAAATTCCATAGAGCGATAGCGATAGCGGAGCACCCTGTAAGGGAGCATCCCCGGTGGGATAAGGAAGCATCCTGTAAGGAAACACGAACCACCCGCACACCCACTTCGTGGGTACCCGGTACCCGGAAACAATTTCAAATTCTCAAACTTGCGAAGGAATCTTACAGCCTGTTGCCCAAATGCTTTCGCCCGGCAGTCAGGGATTGTTTGGGCAACAGGCTGTCAACTCGTAACTCGCAACTCGTAACTCGTAACGGGTATTTTTCAGGTAATCATTTCGTGCTTCTTTGCCGCGACTTTGTAATAATCGTCTGTCCACCGCTGGCGCGCAGCTGCATCCCACCGTAAAGGCCGCGGGCCATGTCGGTCAGGTTGACAGTGCCGCTCAGCAGTTCCATTACCGGCGATCAGGAGCAGGTAGGCCATTTCCCGCTGCTGCTGTGCGACGAGGCGATCAAGCCTGAGTCCGCTGACCCTGGCTTTTTTACTTCCCGGCGCCGGCTTAGCCATCTGACGGGCGAAGCTCGCGCCCGGACCCGTGTCTGACGTGACCTGCGCCACAACACCCACGACCGCCGCGACCGCGTACGAATGTCCCGCATCGAGATCGTAGCCTGCGTTCCTTCAAGAGATCTAGCAGATGCTGATACTCGGGCGAGAGCATGACGCTTGACGGGTCCCCACAACGTCGTATGCCGGCTCGCGTTCCTCCCCGTCGGTCTGGAGCCCTTTCCACCACTTCCGTAGAATGGCCGCAGAAACGTCCCCCTCCGCAAACAGGTTCCTCGGCGATGGTTCTACCATATGCTCTCCTTTCTAATCGATTTCAGCGCAATGCCTGGTGTCGCAAGCTCGCTCCACCTTGGTTAGGATCCATTATGGGAGCCAGCGCGATCAGCAGGTGGGAAAGTACGACTACCACACACTCATAGGCTTCTTTTGCCTTAATAGCGAGGAATAGTCATGGTGGAAGAAGGACAAGCACATAACGGCAAATACTGATCTGAGTACCGAGCTTGTGCTTTGTTTTCTTATTGTACCACATTTTTCTCCCAATTGATAGCCAAAATGCTAACAACACAAGGTTAAGGTTGAGGTTAAGGTTAAATGGAAACCCGAACCAAAGGCATGAGTATAAAATTATCAGAAATAGAGGGGTTGGAATCAAGCCCGCGATGGTTTTTCACACGCTTTCGTGAGAATATATACTCAAAAAGAAGCCAGAACGGTGAGCGCGAACGGAGAGATGGAAGAAGAGAACCGTCCATTCTTGGGAATCGATCCTGCGGGAAAGAGCCCGGATGAGATCGAGCTGGAGTGGTTCGAAAACCACTATCACGGCGATATCCCGCAGCTCACAATCAGGGCCGTCCTGACCGGAGCCGCACTCGGCGGGGTGATGAGCCTCTCCAATCTCTACGTCGGTTTGAAAACCGGATGGGGCTTGGGCGTTGCCATCACCGCCTGCATCCTGTCCTTTTCCATCGGAGCTGTGCTTCACGAGGATCGGGCTTTTCCGGACCAACCTGAGCATCCTCGAAAATAACTGCATGCAGTCCACTGCCAGTTCGGCCGGCTACTCCACGGGCAGTGCGATGGTGGGCGGGATCGCTGCCCTGCTGATGATCCGCGGGGAACACCTGCATTTCTGGACCCTCTTGCTCTGGACGATGTTTCTGGCCATGCTGGGGGTCTTCGTGGCCATCCCGATGAAACGGCAGATGATCAATGTGGAGCAGCTCAAATTTCCGAGCGGACTCGCAGCGGCACAGACGCTGCGATCACTCTACGCGGCGGAAAAAGAGGCGACGAAACAGGCGAGGAGCCTGGGGATCGCCGGCTTGCTGGGAGCGATCGTGACCTTTGCCCGGGCCAATACCTTCGCGTGGTACCCGGGAAGATTGAGGATTCCTGAAATGCTGGAAATTCCCGGCACGATCCTGGGGCAAAGACTGGCCCAGTGGACGATCTCATGGGAAATGAGCCTGATCATGATCGGCGCAGGCGCCATTATCGGCATCCGTGTTGCCTGGAGCATGTTCTTCGGCGGGTTGTTCAACTATGCGTATCTCAGCCCGATGATCTATGAGAAGGGCGTCATCAAACAGCTCGGCTATCAGGGCATTGTGTCGTGGAGCCTTTGGGGAGGGACGGCCATCATGCTGGCCTCCGGCTTGCTTTCCTTCGCGTTCCAGTGGCGGACTATAGGTCGCGCGTTTTCGGGCATGGCCAGGATGTTGATCCCCAAGGAGCGAGAAAATGCATGATGAAAGACTTGAAGCCATGAACAAGATTGAAGTTCCGGGAAGTTGGTTCATCGTAGGTATAGCCGTAGCAGGGATCGGTGTGGTTTCTATACAGGTTGTGAGTTTCTCCATCCATTGGTGGATGGGAATCTTTTCAGTACTGATGACGTTCTTCCTGGCTATTGTGGCCTGTCGGGCGACCGGCGAAACGGATATCACTCCCATCGGGGCCATGGGTAAGATCACGCAGCTCTTTTACGGTGTTATTGCACCTGCGAATATCACCACCAACCTTATGACCGCATGCGTCACGGCCGGAGCAGCTGCCTCCTCGGCAGACCTCCTGACGGATCTCAAGTCAGGCTACCTGCTGGGAGCCAATCCTCGCAAGCAGTTCATCGCCCAGTTCCTGGGGATCTTCATAGGTGCGATAGTGATAGTGCCCGCCTTCTACCTGATCGTCCCCACTGCCGATGTGCTCGGTGGTGACAAGTTTCCCGCCCCGGCAGCTCAGGTCTGGAAGGGCGTTGCGGAGTTGCTGGCCCTCGGTTTGTCGAGTCTCGATATCACCGCGCGCTGGGCACTGGCCATCGGCGGCCTGATAGGCATCCTCATTCCTGTTCTGGAGCGCCTGTTGCCGGTCAAAGCGCGGCCTTTCGTCCCTTCCGCCATGGGCCTCGGTCTGGCGTTCGTAATTCCCTTTTGGAATATACTCTCCATCTTCGTAGGTGCGCTTATCGCCTGGATCATGACAAAGCGGGCCAGCGAACTTGCATCCACGTACATTATCCCGGTTGCTTCCGGCCTGATCGCAGGAGAAAGCCTCGTGGGTGTGATGATAGCGCTGGTCAGCATGCTGGGCGTCATGCCTTAATATCGGTTTGCCTTCAAGCGCCTACCTTCGTTGTCCTTCAGGCCTGCTTCCTTACTCGACGTACCCCTAGGTACGCCTGCGTAGCCCAGGCCTCGGCTCGCCTCGGTATCCATCTTGAATGCAAATCGGTATGCTATCAGTGCCGAGATTCGCTCTATCGATTTCGACACGGTTCAAGCATCTGAACTTGTCGCCGAGATGACACGTTCTCGGAGCGCGCGACGAGAAAATGCTGCAATGCGTCCTGCTCTCACTGCTCGATGGTTAGGTCTCAGACTTAGCGCTGGTGGCGCCCAGTTCCTGCAGGATCTCCCGCATATGGTCGATGTGAAAGCCCACGTGCCGCTCCGCCAGAGTCGTTACCCAGACAGCGAGGGTTAGATATCTCACCCATCGGCGCCTCCTTGAACGCGGGAACATGCGCCTTCCGTGCGAGCTGCTCGTCTGACAGGCCGGCCACAAGGTCAGCCACTCCGGGTGTATTCCCCCTCGAACTCTTTGAGGAGTTCCGCCACCGACATCCCTGAGCGCCTTTCGGTGAAGAAAGGATTCCCTGGGTGAAGGTCCAGACGAGGGGTATCCTGCTGCAAGATGGTCTGGATGGCCGGTATAAGGCCGACTCCATCAGGACCGCACAGGTGTGAGAGGATCTGCTTGGGGGACCACCGTTTCGAAGGGGCGCGGGAGGCTGTCTTCTCGTCGAGCCCCTCGCAGAGCTTCTTCATCTCGTCCATCTTCTGCCGGATAAGCTGTGACAATTGAGCGGCTTGCTGTGATGGCATAATTATTCCTCCTTTTTAGTAGAATCATAATACCGATTCGCCTTCAAGTCCTTCCAGGATGCTTCGCTTCCAGGATGCTGCGCTATCGCTATCCCACAGGGATGCTCTTCAGGTGCTCGACCTCCGGAGCTTCCTTCAGGATGCTTCCTTCAGGATGCTGCGCTATCGCTATCCCACAGGGATGCTTCCTTACAGGATGCTTCCTTCCAGGATGCTGCGCTATCGCTATCGCTATCGCTATGTATACCTTCGCTCGGTGAAGACACAGACGTTGATACGTTGATACGGCCACTCTAGGGTTCCACGTTCATCAACGTATAACGAATCAACGTCATTTCGGCGAGCGTTGAGCAACCCACTGATGCGAGCCTGAAAAAGCTCCGCCCTTCACTTCGACTACCCCGGCCGCTTGCTCCGCCCTGCACGCTGCCCTGAGAAGCGCATGAGTACCGGCTCTCCTCCGACGGTCCCGGAGGCGGTGAAGGAAAGGTGCTCTCCGTCGATCCGCGGATCGCGAAGATCGAGCTTTCTGCCGTTCAGCCTCACTGAGCCGGAGAGTTCTCTGAAAGGCCTGCCTGAGAGATAGGATTTGCGGGCTCACGCCTTCAGCCGTTGGGATCTGGAGAGTCCACATTCCACCAACGTCTGCTGGCACGACCCAATAATAGACCGCTAATGTATCTATGCGGATGGTTTTGTCCGGCTGCCATTCTCCCATGTCGTACCAATACGATACGATCCGGGTCCCGGGTCGTAGCTCCTTCAGTAACTTTGGGGCAAGTATACCATTGACGCCGGGCAGCAGGAAGAGTGTAACCACCGTTGCTTCCGTTATGTCCGCCTGAAAGAGATCCTGCTGTATGAAGCGGACGCGGCTGCTTACACCGGCGCTCTCTGCGTTCCGCTCGCTCTCCTGGATGAGATTCCGATCGATTTCCACCCCAACAGCCCGGGCTCCAAAATCGCGGGCAGCTGCTATGACGATGCGGCCGTCACCGCTCCCGAGGTCGTAGACGATGTCGCTACCCGTGACCTCGGCGAGCTTCAGCATCGCGCTTACCACGCTGGGAGGAGTGGTCACGAAGGGGACCGGGGCGCTGATCTGGTCATGGGTAACGGTGGTACAGCCGGTCGGCGCAGCGAGACAGAGCGCAAGCGCCAGGAAACCAACACTTTTCGTCAGGCTCATCCGCATCTGCTTTTCCGGGAAAGTTTGAGATGATCAAACAGAATAAAGATAAGACCCGAAAAGAGAACTGCCAACCCGACGAGCGCGCCCTTCCCCGTGTAGGCGAGGCTTGCCCGGAGCATGTAAAGGCAGGTAGCGCAGAACAGGATCGGCGTGAATGGGTAGAGCGGCACGGGGAAGGGGCGCTCGATACCTGGCTCCCTTACCCGGAGCACAATGAGCGAGAGCGCTCCCAGGAAGAAAAACCCCCAGAAGACAGGTGCAGTATACTCCACCATAGACACGAACCCCTGTCGTGTGCATGCACCGAACAGGATGAGCAATAGGGATATAGCGCACTGGACGAGGAGCGCATTGGGTGGTGTGGCAGTGGTCTCGCGCCAGCGGGCGAGGGCACGAAACATGGGCTGGTCCATGCCCAGTGCGAGATTCGTGCGGGCACCCGTAACGATTGAGCCGTTGATGGAGCCGAGTGCGGAGATGCAGATGAGAAGGCTCAGGAGTCTTGCCCCGCTTTGGCCGAACAGACGCCCGGCAAGGTCCGCGGCCACGTGCTCGGAGCCGCTCATTCCGGGCAGGCCGAGAACTCTGAGGAAGGCCAGGTTGGCAAGCACATACACCGCTGTAATTATGGCCAGACTCCATAGGAGGGCCGGCACCATGCCCTTCCGAACATGCTTGAGGTCCGCCGAGATGTAGGCTGCCTCATTCCAACCACCATACGTGAGCAGTACGAAGATCATCGCGAGCCCGAACAGATTGCCTGACGGAGAGCCGGAAGGAGCAGGTTGGACGGGTTGTGTGTACAGGAGTCCCGGTATGATGACAGCAAGCAGGCCAAGCACTTTGGCAATGGTCAAGACTGTTTGAGCCGTCTTTCCCTGCTGAATGCCGATCAGGCTGATCGCTGTGAGAGATGAGACGGCGATGGCCGCGAAGAAGGGAGAAGCTGAGCTCGGGACCGGCAGCAGGCCGGTAAGATAATCGCCGAAGATAAAGGCGAGCATCGCTATTGAGCCGGTCTGTATAACCGTCATCCTTGCCCAGGCGAACAGAAAGGCTACGTTCTTGCCGAAAGCCCGGGTCATGTAATGGTAGTCACCGCCGGGATGAGGGTAGGTCGTTGCCAATTCAGCGTAACAGAGCGACCCGTTCAGAGAGATGACGCCACCAAGGACCCAGATCAGGATGAGCAGGCCGGGTCCGCCGGCGTTCGCGGCCACGAGGGAAGGTGTCCTAAAGATACCCACGCCGATCACGATGCCGACGACGATGGCTACTACGTCACTGACTGAAAGGCTCCCTTCCTGTTTCATAGCCTTCCCTCAGGTTTTGAGGCTCATGTACTTTTCGAACTCGGCGAGGTGGGCTTCGAGAGCCGTCACTTCCTCGTGCAGGTGCTTTGCCTTGTCGGCCAGCTCCGTGCCCTTTGCCAGGTTTGCGATGCGGCGGGAGAAGCCCCCGATGACCGCTATACGGTTTCGGAAGTTGTGGGCGGTTTCCATCAAGATCGTTTCTTGTCTGCGGCAGGATGTCATGAGCTGCTCAACCAGCTCAGCCCTGCCGATGATAGCGCTTATGAGCTCTCCGATCACTTGCAGGTATTCGAAATCTTCCGCGGAAATGGGCACACCGTTTTGTCCCGAATCAACAATGAGAACCCCGAGTTTTTTCTCCTGCTGAGTCAGGGGGTCGATATAGCCCAGAGGGACAATGGCCTTGATCTTGACCGGTTCGCGTAGCGTGTGGGTATAGCCATTTGTCTGGTGCGGGTCTGTAAGATTGATGGCGACACCCTTTCTAACAGCCTCCCAGACGATGCTCTCCTTGTTTATTTTAAGTCCGCCCAGAGGAACGGTGTGATCGCCGGCCCAAAATCGGAGCTTCAAGTCGTCCCCTTCCAGAAAGGCACAGCGGGCCCTTTTGCCGAGCCGCTCGCACAGATGGGCGAGCACCGTTTCGAGGACCTTCTCAGGGAGCGTGCTGGAGCCCAGCAGACGGGTGGCCTCCAGGATATCCCGGAAACGGCTGTCACGATCGTTTGACTCTTTCAGTTTTTTGCCGGTCGGTCTTGTCATTGCGCAGTTTCTTTGTTTCACCTATAGTAACGCTTTTTTAGTCGATGAGCAACGGTTAGTTAGCACCTTGATTTAGAGCAGAAAAGGCATACATTCTTATAATGGAAAGAATACGCGTAGCATAGGGGTAAAAGGGATTGAAGAAACCTGTTGTTGCGATTCTCAAAACGACACCTGAAAAGGTTTTTGAAGATATTTCCAGGCTCCTGGAAATGGCTGGTGTCAAAGAGGCCTTAAGGGGCGAGACCACGACGATTCTGAAGGACAACCTATCCTGGCATTTTCCGATGCTCTCCGCCAACACGACCCCCTGGCAACTGGAAGGCACGATTCGCGGACTGAAAGCCGCCGGGTTTTCCGACCTCGTAGCTGTGCACAACAGCACGGTGGTTACCGATCCCTTCAAGGGCGGACGTTTAAATAAGCTGACTCCGGTCTATGGTCAATACAGTATCCCGGAAAAATATAATTTTCTGCCGGAACATATGACCTGGGAGGTGATTCATCCCAGGTCAAGAATGAGGGTGCTGGATCGGATTTATCCGAAAGGAATACAGGTGCCATCCTTCTTCCGGAATACAAACATCGTGCACCTGCCCACCGCAAAATGTCACATTTACACCACGATAACCGGATCAATGAAAAATGCCTTTGGTGGGCTTCTTACCACACGGCGCCATTATACGCACAGCGCTATCCACGAGACCCTCGTAGATCTTCTGGCCATCCAGAAGGAGATCCATGCAGGGGTCTTTACCGTCATGGATGCGACCTTCTGCGGCAACGGGCCCGGGCCACGGACCATGATGCCGATAGAGAAAGGGTTAATGCTCGCAGGTTCTGATTCAGTCGCTATAGATGCGGTGGCGGCCAAGATCATGGGGTTCGATCCTATGAAGATCGACTTCATACGGCTTGCCCACGAAGATGGGCTTGGCGTCGGCAGGATTGAAGAGATAGAGGTGCTGGGCGAGGACATAGCGGAGATGAATTTTCACTTCTCGGTCGGGGACAACCTGGCAAGCCGTGCCGGTGATCTCATCTGGTTTGGCCCGTTGAAAAGGTTTCAGAAGCTTTTCTTCCGCACACCTCTCGTGCATCTTTTTGTTGCCGGTTCCTACATATATCATGACTGGATCTGGTGGCCTTTCGTCGGAAAATGTCGCATGCAGGCTATAGAAGCCAACACCGAATGGGGTAGATTCTTTGCAGGGTACTCCCAGAACCAGTCATGATATGCGATTGGACTAGCAGCTACGGGTCCGATGGCACAGCAACCATTTCTCCGGGAGAGGGCGATACTCGTGATTAACGATCAATTGTCGGAAGGACCGGTGAAGCCGCTTCCACTGGTTGTTGACCTGGATGGCACGCTTGTCAAGACGGACCTGCTGGTGGAATCCCTTTTCGCTCTCCTCAAACAAAACTCTTTCTACGTCTTATTCCTTCCCTTCTGGTTCATCAAAGGAAGGGCTTATTTGAAGCGGCAGCTCAGCCAGCGGGTGACTCTTGATGTGAGCGTCTTGCCTTACAATCACGAACTCCTCCAGTATCTGCGAGATCAGCGCAGCCAGGGCCGGCGGCTGATCTTGGCGGCAGGGGCTGATGAACGGATGGCGCGGCAAGTGGCTGACCACCTTCAACTGTTTGATATGACCCTTGCCAGCGATGGATCCGTCAATCTTTCCGGTGCGCAGAAGCGGGAACGCCTGAAGGCAGAGTTCGGGGAAAAAGGATTCGATTATGCGGGAGATGCACGGACGGGATCTTGCAGTCTGGTCTGTGGCGCGCAAAGCGATTCTTGTTAATTCCACAGAAGGTTTGTCTCTCAGGGCAGCCCGTGTAAGTGAGATCGAACGGGTCTTCAAGCACCGTGGAAAAGGAGTGTGGCCTTACGTACAGGCTCTCCGACTCCATCATTGGCTAAAGAATATTCTGGTTTTTGTGCCGCTTGTACTGGCCTATGGCTTCTCTGAACCGGGCTTGCTTGTCCAGGCCTTGCTCGCCTTTCTGGCTTTCGGGTTGTGCGCTTCCAGCGTATATCTCATAAATGACCTGGTGGATCTCTCGGCCGATCGTCATCACCCCCGAAAGCGCGAGCGACCTTTTGCCGCGGGCGAACTTTCACCTCTGCTGGGCCTTCTGGGAGCGATTCCTCTGCTGCTCGGACTCAGCATTGTTGTGGGCCTGTTGCTGCCATGGCCTTTCGTCGGAATGGTGGTCATGTACTATCTCCTGAATCTGGGCTATTCATTTACCTTGAAACGGATCGTGCTTTTGGATGTGATTGTGCTTGCCGGGCTTTACACCATGCGAATCATGGCAGGTTCGGCAGCTGTCTCGATTTGGCCGTCTTCGTGGCTTCTGGCCTTCTCGACCTTCCTGTTTCTGAGTCTCGCTCTGGTCAAGCGCTACGCCGAATTGGTAATCATGGGCGCTGAAACGAGCGTTGCCCAGGTGAGAGGCTACCAGATCGTGGACAAGGAACTCCTCGCCGCCATGGGGTGCGGAAGCGGTTACGTGGCTGTGCTCGTCCTTGCAATTTACATATCGAGCGGAACCGCCGAGATCCATTACCTGCGGTACCACCTTGTCTGGCTGCTGTGTCCGCTCCTGCTTTACTGGATCAGTTACGTTTGGCTGATTGCGCACCGGGGCGCAATGCATGATGATCCTCTGGTATTCACGCTCAGGGATTGGGTGAGCCGAATCGTAATGATACTGGCGGCAGCTGGTGCTGGCACTGGCGAGGTGAGGAGTGGCGTCAATAAAGCTGTTACAAGTTGCAAGATTACAGGTTACAGGTCGCAGGTTACAAGGTTACAAGTTACAGGTTACAGGTTAAGGGCTTATGAGCGGTATTTTGAAGATTATACGGGACCGGTCGCAACGCGTGAGTTGCGCTGTTCGTGATTTTTCTGGCGTGCGCGTCGTTGGCCTCTCTCTCCGGGGCAGCCGACCGTCCCAAAACCATCATAGACCTGCAGCCCTTTCGCACGACGACCTCGATTCGGATTAAAGATGCCGGCGGCAAGGAGGGGCTTGCCACGTTGATCAATCTGAACCCTGCTATCAACTCATGGTACCTGCTGCGGCTCAACTGGGGCGGCGGCGCGCCCGAAGAAGCTTACCACTTGCAGAATGCGAGACCCCGGACGCAGACGCTGCTGCTTGAAGAGACCAGTCCGAACGGCCTCGTCATCGCCCGCGGCAAAGAGAGATCCCGGTGCGACCTCTGGGGCGCCGATAGCACGCGAAGGCTTGAAGGATGCCAGGAAGTCAGCCGTGCCTTACGCGCCTCTTTGCGGAGGAGGCAGTCTATCTGCGCAACCCTACAAAAGGGCACCAATCGCCTATTGAAAAGGTTACTGACTTGCTGCGAGAAAAAGTGCCAGGCGGAGAAGAAGTCGTTTCCTTTGTGCGCGATACGTTCTTTGCGCGTCTTTACCAGAAGAAAGCGGAAGAGAAAGTGGAGTCGAAACCCGCGGAGGGACAGCCGCAGAGAAAGGCGGATAAGGGACCGGCGTCAGCCCTGGTAAATCCAGAACGAGGCCAGCCGTGTCGTGAAAGCGATCGATCTCGGCATTGAAATCGAAGACTCGGGCGCCAATAACATGAGCCCCGGGGCCTGGTATGCCGCCAAGGATAATCCGGGCATTTATGTGAGCGTGATTGTGCCTGACGGCATCGCGCCGGAAATTTTGCGCAGTTACCCGAAGAGGGTGAGCGGCCTGGACAGCGTTGAATCAGGCCAGCTTGTCTATCTGATTGCTTTTGATCTTAACCAGCTTCAACCTGCACTATTCCGTCGGAACCGCGCATCCCGGAGTCGGATGGTCCGGCCATATTCCCGGCCAGATGAAGGACAAGTCCCTCCCTGGGCCGGATGGAATCGATACCATTGCGCCCTTAGTCAGGACAGGCCTCATAAACCCGATGGACGCATCCCGAACAGTGGCTACCTTTACGGGGGGGTTTAAGCGGTATCACGGGGCGTTTAAGTACGGGCCTCTCGCCGGCAAGAACCACGGCAGCCATTATGGCTTCTTAGAGGAAGGCGTCCTGTTCAGCACGCTTCAACCTGAGCTTTCCACGATTTATGTGCTTAATGACGGGCGGGCTGATATGAAGACCTGGGCCGGCGAAGAGAATAATCTCCTTCAAAGAGTCAGGTATGCCCTGCAGAATGGCGTTCCGATCATCTCAGAGTTTGACGCGACCGGCAACATGTCCGTCCCGGGCCCATCCGTTAACCGGTGGGGTGAAGGCAATTGGTCCGGCTCTTCTGACGAAAAGCTGCGAACAATGCGCGCGGGTGCTGCTCTGCAGGAGTCCAAAAAGGGGCGGTTTCTTATCTACGCCTTTTTCTGGAGCGCAACACCATCGGCCATGGCCCGTGTTTTTCAGGCTTACCAGTGCCGCTACGCCATGCTCCTGGATATGAATGCACTGGTGCACACCTATCTCGCGGTCTACAAAAGACAGGGTTCGAACCTGTACGTGCAGCACCTGATCCAGAAAATGAGCGAAGCGGACGTGACGGTGAAAGGGCAGTATATTCCGCGTTTCCTCGGGTTCCCGGATGACAGAGACTTTTTCTATCTTACGCGAAAGGAGGCACCATGAAAACGTACAGGGTTCTTTCAGTGAGCCTCGCGGGTATTGTATGTCTGCTCCTTCTTCTCCACTCCTCGGCTACTGCTCAGTCTCTCACGGAACAGAATGAAGCCCTGCTTCGAACAGCTCAAGCGTGTGCACGGCCTTGTCCGATGCGCAGATGGATTCGATCCGTGCGATCTTCCAGCTTCCGGCTACATCGGTCAGGGAAACCCGGCAATAACGAGACACCCGATGAGCCCGCAAGGGTGTCAGGAAAAGTTGAGCAAGATAGGCGTCAAGTATGAGAACGAACAATTTGAGAAGATTTGCAAGGCAAAGTACATGGCGCCACTCTATAATCCGGCCACTGAAAAGGCGGAGAACGCCAAAGCCTGCATCGATCAGTTCGAGTTCCCTGATATCCCCTGCGCATACCCTGTCGTCTGGGTGCGCGCGCGTGAAGCCGCCCTCATATGCAAGGCCGATGGGCAAACGCATCTGTGACGCCCATGAATGGGAAGGGGCCTGTGCGGGCGCTCTCGTGCCGCCTGATTACCGCTTCGATCTGGCGAAAGGTGTCAGCCCCAACGCAGCAGTCGCGCGGATGGCCGCAGCCCACAACAGAGAATATGGCAGCCATAAAGTCTGGGCGTACGGCGACCACTACGAGAAAGGGATATGCGCCGCTTCAAGTACTAAGACCGCGGGTTGCACCGGAGGAAGCTGGACAGGCTGCGGATCGAATACGTTTCCTGCGGGGAGTTTTCCGGAGTGCCACAGCCCGCTGGGCGTCTACGATCTCCATGGAAATGCGGCGGAACATATGAACCTTCCTCTTAACGAAAGCCAGATGGCGAGCCGCGGCAGCACGGAACTGGGCTATACGGAAATGAAAGGCAGCTGGTTCATTTTCGACACGTACTATGCCCACCAGGACTGGTGCCGCTGGCGAGCGCCATTCTGGCACGGGGGCCGGGTGATGGATGCGCACAGCCACGAGAACTACCATCTCGGTTTCCGCTGCTGCAAGACGATAGAGGGAGAGTAGACGGAAGGTTATAGTTCAAACGTCCATTGCTAAGAGTGTTTGTCTCACGCTCACTCCGGCACACTAACGTCGTCGTTAGAGGCCGCAGAGAAAAGCCCGCAAAGGTGGGTATGTCTTTGGCCTGATGCGAGAGAGGACGACAAATCTGAAACTTAAACAGGCCGTCTTATTGCCTGATGAGACTAGTCCGCCACCCCATTTTACGAACGATCACGGTTTTGCTTTGTACTTGACAATTGTATTAACTGATATACAATTATCGTAGAGGCTGACCCGAAAAAGCCAAACCCTCCGTGAGAAGGGGGCGGAAAGCGGCGGGTCTTGTGGAGAAGATGGCCGAGCTGCCGAAGGATGAACCTTTGGTAAGTTCGGCTTTTTCTTTCCTCGAGGGTCAGTTTTTTAGACAGTCCACCTGGCGGCAGGTTATGAATGGGGTTTCCAGAAGCCGGGCCGGTTATTCACTGTAAGGAAACGGCCCCACCTCTTGGTTTACTTGGGCAGGCTGCTTCTTTATGCGGTTCGTCGCACGTGCACGGCGAGCTGGGGAATGCCGAGGATGAAGAGCCAATAGCGGCAGGTGTTCGGGTCATCCTTCCAGGATGCTGCGCTATCCTTACAGGACGCTGCGCTACCGCTATCGTAACCGCAGAATCAGGCATCTCTATTTGGAAGGGGTGCAAGGAGGGGGAGTCATGGCGATAATGGAGTCAGACCTTTTCAAAGGCGTGAGCCAGCGGTTCATCACGAGGATCGCGAACGGCGCAGAGGAGCAGAACTACAAGACGAGCTCGGTCATCTTCAAGAGAGGCGAACGAGCCTCCCATTTTTATGTCCTCGCTGCAGGTGACGTCCATATCGAGATAGGCGCAACGGAGGAGACACTGGCGATAAACCGGCCCGGTGAGGTCTTCGGGTGGTCAGCCCTCGTCGAACCTTACACGTATACTGCAACTGCCAAATGCGTCCGGGACACGAGGGTGATCAAAATCTCCCGCGATGCCGTGGAGACTGCCATACAGGAGCATCCGGGCGAGGGACTCGCCGTATTGAAGAACCTGACCGCTATTATAGCAGGCAGGCTGCGGTATGCCTATCGGCAGTTTGTGCCCGAGGCATAGGGGCTGCATGCAGGCTGAGACCCACCATTGGGCAGTCGGGGCTTAGGGTGTCCTGGTAGAAATGACATAAAAAAGGTGGGATCGCCAAGCTTTGCAGAGGCTCCTATACTCTGGAGGGCCTATCGCATTGGCTGAGGAGTTTCGCCTTTCTCGGAACTTCCCGTTTGTTCGGGATCGGATCTTCTCCTCACCTACTGCTTGGGTTACCCACCTGTATAACCAATCCTAGCAAACTTTTTCAGCTTGTCAAGGTGCATTTTTTCACGCGCCCGTTTGTATCGTTTAATAGTCTGGAGGATGATAACGTCGCGTCATTCACCTGACAGTTGCCATCTCAAGAAAATGTGCTAGACTGGGAGGAAAGGTACGCGCGATGCTTGGCGTGATCGTGGTCCTCAATCCGGGAACCAGGGCTGTTCTATTCTTCCTTACGCCCTTGGTCCGCACAACAGACACCCGCCGTTTCAACCGATGGAGAGAGAATTCCAGAAAAGCAGAACACCTTCTGGACCAAGAACCCCATTCTTTATCGCAGGTGTTGGTAGGCAGGAGGTACCCACCATGTGGGAGGTCATAGCCTCTGTCGTTGTCTGTGCTGCGTTGGGGTGGTTAATCGCCATCGTGATTGATCATCGCCGTCACGTTTGATGGTTGACCGGCCAGTTCCGTGCCCTTCGCAGACCGGGACCATGTCATTTTTTTTGCGTCTGTTTTTCAGTTCAGTCCTTTTGCTGGGTGTGGCGTGCCCCTAAGGAGACATCGACGTGCAGGAACTGCCCGATGAGCATGCTGAGCCATGGACATGGGCGAGATAGAATCAAGGTAGGCGAATCCCCGGACGCAAGACATGAGGAAAGAGGAGGGTTGATATGAAAACTATCATGTTTGACGACAGGGAAATACAACTCCTGACAGCCGTAGTTATGGACAAAGACAAGGAAGAGGCGCTCAAATTTCTCACCAACGTGATCTGGGAAAGGGTTAAAGATAAAGACTCGAAGGCCTGTGGCCCCAAAGCCGTCTGAATCGAGGGACTTTGCCGAGGCTGTTCTCTACGAGGAGGGGGGGATCTGTTCCTTACAGCCGTAAGAGTAACGTGTTATTCTTTGCAAAACTTAGTTGACGCCCTGGAAAGCTGCCCGGTGCGTTACCGGCGGGCGGAAAGGTGCGCGCGCTGAGCCGGCTGTTCATGCTGCAAGTTCATGAACTGCCGGACGCCCGGCATGGTGCCTTCATCGCTCACTACACTCGCGAGCTTCGGGTCTTCCAGGACATCATACATAGACCAGGGCTCGTCATCGATCAGGACGATTTCGCTTACGAGCCTGATCCCGTGGCTGTAATCCGCGTAGTTCGCGCCGTGAATTGTACTGAGAGGCTGAATGGGAATGCCCGAAGGGCGGTGCCAGCCATAGATGGCGATTTTCCCGTGGCTTGTGATCAATCGGTTGGTAAGCACAACGTCTTTCTTGTGGCCTGAAACCAGTGCGCCCGGGACGCAACTCAAGGCCACGAGTTGCTTCTTGATCTTTTGATTATGTTTAACGTAATAGGTCGTGGATCGCATCTCGGGACCGGCAGGCATCGGTTCCGGCGCGCAACGGACGTCCGACTGCCTGTAAATGGCATCCACTATCTTTTTTGTCGGCAGGATGAAGCCGAGCCTTATGGCTGTTTTAATTGCCGTGTGCAGGTTCATCGGTGTGAGGAGGTAGTCCCGATCAGAGCCGACCGACAGATAGTCGGGCATAGCGAAAATGGTTGCAGTCTTTGTTTTGCCATCTTCGAACCTGCGGGTAAGTTGGACAGGTTTCAATCTCTTCAGAGAACTCCGGAAAGTTGCCTTCGGTCAACTCGGTCTCGATGGCCTGTTCTCGCTCGTCCCGGTCCATCTCGGAAACACGCGCGGCAAACGCCGAGCCGGTCATTGCGCGATCTTGCCTGGGGGGGACCTTCTTAACCAGACTGGTCAGAAAGCCCTGAACATCTGGCCAATTCTTTACACATTGCAGCGCGAGCCGACAGGCCAACCGCTAAGATGAGCAATAGGGTCGATACCCTGATTTTCATTGAACTCCCTGGAAACATGATCTAGCCTTGTAACATAAACTGTCCCAAGCTGTCAATTTTCATCCATGCTCATTCATGTTGACAGAATGGCTGCATCATCATTATTCTTATTTATAGTGAGCTGCCCTGACATCATACCTATGGTTCGGGAGTAGACAGATGAGAATAGCGATCGTCGGTGCCGGCATGACCGGCGCGTATTTGTATAGACTCCTGGCCGCCAAAGGCCATCGCATCGATGTTTTCGATAAGCGTCCCGGAACCAAATGTGGGTTAACCCCCTGTGCATGGGGCACCACGAGAGGTTTTGCCGACCTTGTGAAAGCTTCCGGGCTCGACCCGTCAAAATATATCCTGAAACACCCCGACCACGTGATTATAGACGGATTAGAAATCGGCGCAGATCTCATGACTATTGATAAGAGGATGCTTATTAAGGACTTGCTGGAAGGTGTCGAGATACATTACTCTCAGCCGGATGCGACCCAGTACGACAGGGTCATAGATGCTACCGGGGTTTCGAGGGCATTACTGCCATCACCTGCAGATGATTTCGTCCTGCCATGTACCCAATTTCGCGTGCACACGGACGGGCCGCTTGAGAATCGGATCAAGCTGGGCGGGATAGGCTACGCGTGGTGTTTTCCCCTCTCGGATCGCGAATATCATGTTGGCTGCGGCAGCCTGCTTTCGGATCCTCGCAAGATATTGAAGGAGCTCGGCTGGATGGGGAATGACACATCTCGAAGCAATATAGTCTGTGCATGCACCGGCACGATACGCCTTGCAGGGCCGCAATCTTCGCAGCCGTTTGTTGCTGACGGCGCGGGACCTGAAATCTGGGGAGTGGGGGAAGCGATTGGCTGTGTGGCGCCGCTTGCCGGAGACGGTATCATCCCGGGGATGAGAAGCGCGCAGATTCTGGTGGATCGGTGGAATGATCCCTCCGGGTACACAAAAGCGATACTGCACGAATTCCGGTGGATGCAAGGTGAGCGAAGAGTGATTGACAAGTTGAGAAGACAGGAAGCGTTCGGGTTGAGCGATGCATGGGTGCTGAGAAAGAATTCGAGAAGAATGGCGATGGACGTAGGTCTAAAGGAAGCCGCAATGTTGTTGAAACATCTGCGGTAGGAAGGGTCAGGGTCACGGGTCCAGGTCACAGGAGTCTACGGATGCTTGAGCATCGTCTTCCACAGGAGTCGACCTTCAGAGCTGCGCTATGTCTTCGTCGAGACGAAAGACTAAATGACCTAGACATAGACCAGAAAGACCAAATAAACCAGCAGAAACGTCATGATGAAGACTACGGCATAGCGCTTGTTCATCACTTTTTCCCCGGCACGGGTACCACCTATGACCATATAGCGAATCTCTGTACCATCGGGTTCGATCGCTGGTGGAAAGAGAAGATACTCGAGAAGATCCCGGAAGGGTCAACCCGGATCATAGATCAGGCCTGCGGCACGGGGATACTGACAACGAAGATTGCCCGGAAGTTCCCCCATGCTCTGATAATAGGCGTTGATGTGACGGAGGAGTATCTTGCGATCGCCAAAGAGAAGGCCGGCCGGATGAAATTGAACAATGTCCATTTCGTTCTGGGCAGAGCAGAGGATGTCCTGCTCGATCAGGACTTCGACTGTGTCGTGTCGTCCTATCTGGCCAAATATGCCAGGCTAGGGAGCCTGATTCGAAATGCAAAAGAGATGCTTCGAACCGGGGGTACCCTTATTATGCACGATTTTACCTATCCCTCAAATCGTGCATTCGCTTATCTGTGGGAGACCTATTTCAAACTTCTGCAAACGGTCGGAGCGTGGAAGTACCCGCAATGGAGGGCTGTCTTTGATGGCCTGCCCGGACTGCTGCGGGAGACGAAATGGACAGATGATCTGGTGAAGCCCCTGCTGGAAAATGGCTTTCGGGAGATCGCTAAAGAGTCCCTCACCTTACATACTTCCGCGATTGTCACAGCGAGGAAGGCCTAATACCAATTCGCCTTCAAGCGTATACCTTCGTTGTCGCTGCGTCGCTCTCCTCGACGTACTTCCAGTACGCCTTCGTCGGCTCCTCGCTGCCGCCTCGGTCTCCATCTTGAATGCAAATTGGTATAAACAGTCAGTCCTCAAGAATTGGTATTGAACATCCTGATTATGTCCCGCGGAGCGTTTCGCAACAGTCTGTTGTATCCGTTCTCCGGGAAATGCTCTTCTATTTCGGATGCCACAGACCGTAGTCGGTGTTCTATCTCATGTTCCATAATTTCCGCGGCAGTATTGAAGAATTCCAATGCAGGATGCTTCAAGTCCGTAGTTTTTCCCTTCAATAAGTCCGGGATGTATGGGCGCATCTCGCTGACAAAGTGGAGAAGCGCGGGCGCCAGAGCCACCATCTGTTGCGGATGGACGGTCCGGCTCGAAAGATGTGCCCTCACTTCCTGAACGTCGTCGGCTATCTGATAAGCTTCGCCAATGCGTAATCCGTACCGGAAAGATGCGTCTTTCAACTTGTCGTCGGCCCCGGCAGCAATAGCTCCGAGACGGCAAGCAGCGCCAAAAAGGATGCCCGTCTTTAGACGAATAACCTTCTGGTAGAGCCGGCCATTTACCCTGCCGGACTCTATCTCCCCGGCCAGCACTAACGGGTCGAGGGGTTCATGCAAGGCCCCCCTGGAGACCTGAGCAATCGCATCGGAGACTGTTGCTCCATCCTCCCTGCCTAGATCGCTCATCATTTTGATGGCCGAAGCAAAGATGACGTCACCAATCAGAACCGCCCGTCGCGCCCCTTCAATCGTCCATGTAGCCGGTCTGCCTCTCCTTACGGTGTCCTGATCCACGAAGTCATCATGGATCAACGTGGCGACCTGAATCATTTCTACCGAAACCGCCCTGGGAATGGCTGATTCAATTGTACCTCCCAGGGCTTCGCTGACCAGGCAGGTGAGGCCTCCTCTGATCTTCTTTCCCGCTTCGAGCGAAGCCATGAGAAAGGCGGTATCACTCACGGTGATACCGCCCAGCAGACCGGACAAAGCCCTATTCAAGGCGTCATCCAGTATTGGTTTTCGTGTTTGCCAATACTCTTGAAAGCTCGTAAGCATGCTACCTGCTCCTGTCACACCGAGATGATTGCTGTAGCAGTTCAATTGACCATGCGCCAGATCAATAAGCCCGTCCCTAAAAGAATAACGCCGATGCTGACACTCTTGAGGATGACTTCGAACCTGAGCATCAGCGCGTTCTCGTCCTCCTGAAGCGCGTCTGAACGTCGCTTGAGCGCTCTATAAGGGCGAGACGCCTTTATCTCAATAAGGCTGAAGAATGCCATTGACGCAGCCAGAGCCAGAGCCGCGACAGAGATGCTGTTAGTCTGCATGATGTAACCGGAAAGAACCGGCAGAAAGCCCCACGAAAAGGCAAACCATGCATCCGTATGAAACCTTCCCTGAAACCACTCCAGATTGTAAGAGAAAACGAAGAAGCCTTCGCAGAGTGCCATCGACCAGAGGAGGGGAACGTAGCGGACCATGTAATAGATGGCAATGGCGTATGCGATTATCAAGGAAATAATTGCCAGGAGCCACAATTGGAACGTTGTTAAAACGGCCCCCCATGGCTTCACTTCCTTGCTTCCGAGCGCATCCAGGGCATGCGCCCCCAGCCCCAGCCCGAAGAAAAAGATAAGGAGAATGGCGATGACTCTATCCCAATGGAGAGGCGTCGCCAGCATTGACCCGATGACTGAAAAAGAGAGCACCATGCCTGTGTATGGTAAAAAAAGCAGCCCGACGAAGGATCTGAATTTTGCGGGCCCGAATTTCGGCACGAACCACTCGGACGCCCTATCATCCGAATTATTTCTCATTGCTCTGCTCATTGCTCTGATTTGTCGGTTCATCCAACTGGAAGAAACTGTCAGGGACGCCGCTATTGGTTCTGAGGCCTTTAAAGGTGATGCTTCTTTCCGGTTGTCCACCAGGCGTAAACTCTTCCACCTTCGCAGGAAGCCACAGCTTCTTATCGATGAAGAACTGGTAGAGGGTAACGACATCCTCGTGGAAATGGTTGACCGCTAACACCCGGATCCGGGCATGCCCGTTTTCTTCCACTATTTCTGCCGGGCCCCGGCGCTGATCCGTGAGACTACGAGCGATATTCTTGATCAGAAGCCCGATATCCGTCTGATCTATGCGTTGTCCTGAAGAGCCCTTCAACAAGCGACTGTCCGGCTCCAGGTGGAACTTCAAGAAATGGGCCAATCCGGCCGGCCGCACTGCCACTTTTCCGTTCTTGTCAGGATAGACCAGGATCATGCCCGCATGGGGTGACTCAAAATCAAGCCGGATCCATTTGGGTTTCTTGAAGGTGTAGAAGAATTTTTCTGTTTCAGTTGAACCGTCCCTCTTAAAAGTCCTGACCTCCACGCTCGCCCTGTAATCGTTCACGTTGTCATAGGCTGCTTTCCATCTTCTTCAAAAGGGTGTCGGTATCCAACGGAGTCTCCGCGGAAGCGTAGGAGCCTATGAGGCAGATAAGGACGAGAATCAGTTGCGTGCGGCAAGGGGGCGGCAAAGCCATCGACGTATTTCCTTATCTTCAGTATCAGGCAAATCCGGAGCGATGTAAAGGGGAAATCCGGAGCGCATTGACTTTTGAAGATGGGGGCCTAATCTTGTTGTTAAGGCCAAGGCGAAGGGTAAACTATACGCTCTGAAAAACCTGACTGCCGGGGATAGATGCACACATTGATCGAACCGATATTTCTTTCACGACTCCAGTTTGCCCTGACCATAGGGTTCCATATCCTCTTTCCGACGCTCACGATCGGTCTCGGGCTCTACCTGGTGGTCGTGGAGGCGCTCTGGCTTTGGACAAGGCAGGAGCTTTACTACCGGATGTACCGCTTCTGGGCAAAGATCTTTGCCATCAACTTCGGGGTGGGCGTTGTCACGGGCGTCGTCATGGAGTTCCAGTTCGGCACCAACTGGTCCCGCTTCGTGATGGCCGCGGCGAACGTCTTTGCGCCGTTTCTCTATTTTGAGGTGTTGACGGCCTTTTTTCTAGAGGCGGGCTTTCTCGGCATCATGCTCTTTGGCTGGAAGCGGGTGCGTCCCGGGGTTCATTTCCTCGCGACGTGCCTGGTGGCCGGGGGAGCACTCCTCTCGTCGGCTGGATCATGGCGGCAAACTCCTGGATGCAGACCCCGACCGGCTTTCACCTTGCGGACGGGAAATTCATGGTGACCGATTTTTCCTCTGTCATCTTTAATCCCTCGTTTGTCATCCGGGTGAGCCACATGGTGATGGCCTGCTTCGAGACATCTGTTTTTGCCGTGGCGGGGATCAGCGCCTACTTCCTCCTGAAAGGGGTTGATACTCCCTTTTACCGTCGTTCCATGGGCGTGGCGCTATTGATGGCTGCTATCTTCGCACCCGTTCAGGTTTACGTCGGGGATACAAGCGGCCGCGAGGTCTTCCATCACCAGCCGGCAAAGCTCGCGGCAATCGAGGGCCACTGGGAGACAAACAGAGATGGCGGCGCTCCCTTATCACTCATAGGAATCCCGGATATGAAGGAAGAGAAGACCCTCTTCGAGATCGAGGTTCCGAATGGTCTGAGCCTGCTCGTGACGCACACGCTGACCGGCCGTGTCCTCGGACTCAAGGAGTTTCCACGAGCAGGACCGCCCTAATTCCCTCGTTGTCTACTGGGCATTCAGGGTGATGGCGGGCATAGGGTTCATATTTCTTCTTCGTCATGCTGTGGGCCGCTCTCCTGTGGTGGCGTGGCCGGCTGTTTCAGAACCGTCTTTTTCTCAGGTCACTGGTTGCGGTCCAGCCGCTCGGCTGGCTGGCCGTCGAGATGGGCTGGGTCACCGCTGAGGTAGGCCGCCAACCCTGGCTTATTTATAACCTTGTTCGCACCTCGCAAGGAACGTCGCCCATACCGGCGGGCAACGTCGTATGGTCTCTCTCGCTCTTCGTGATCATTTTTGTCTCAATAGGCGGAAGCTATCTTCACTATGTGTTCAAGGCGCTACGTGCCGGTCCTGACCTGACGAGCCCGATCCCGCCCATCCAGAGGCCGGCTGGGATGCGGGTTCTCGAAACACGTTCCCGAGCGGCCGGAGGGAAGAGTGATGCTGCTTATCGACGTATGGGCCGGGCTTGTGGGCTTTGCGATGATTCTCTACGTGCTGCTTGACGGCATCAGCCTTGGCGTCGGCCTTCTCTTTCCGGCCGCGGCCGACGAAAACGAGCGCACCACGTTGATGGCCACCATCTCGCCGGTCTGGGATGCCAACCAGACCTGGCTTGTCTTCGGCGGAGCCGCCATTTTTGCTGCCTTTCCCGTGCTCTTCGGCGTGCTTGCCAGTGCCCTGTACATCCCGCTGATGACGTTTATCATGGGGCTCATCTTCCGCGGCGTGACGTTCGAGTTCCGGGCTGACGCCACCCGGAAAAAGCCGTGGGACCGGGCCTTTTTCTGGGGCAGCCTCGTTGCGGTGCTCTCGCAAGGCACCATGCTGGGAGGAATTCTCACGGGGATTAATGTTTCCGGCAGAGAATTCGCAGGAAGTCCGATCGACTGGCTCAACCCCTTTTCCGTGATGGTGGCCATCGCGCTTATCCCCGGGTACATCCTGCTGGCATCCTGCTATCTCATCATCAAGACGACAGGGCCTATCCAGGAGCAGGCGTACAAGTACGCCTTCTGGTCAGCACTCGCCGTGCTCTTTTTCATGGCCGTCGTTACGGTCTGGACGCCGTTTCACTATCCGCTCGTCTGGAAAAACTGGTTCGCCCCTCCCCGGATCTATTTTGTCTGGTGCTTTCCGCTCATGGGCCTGATCGCCCTCTACAAGCTCCTGAGGAGTCTGAAGGCGGCTCGCGAAGTGCGCGCCTCTCATGTACGCCATCGGCCTCTTTCTTTCCGGTTATTTCGGTTTGATCACCTCTCTTTACCCCTATGTCATACCTCCCGTCATCACTATCTGGGACGCTGCGGCGCAACGCGAGAGCCTGTTATTTATTCTGTGGGGCGCGATCATTGTCTTGCCTGTAGTGACCGGTTACGTTCTCTACAGCTACTCCGTGTTCAGGGGGAAGGTAGGACGGGAAGGGTATTACGGCTAGAGCCGGGGGCGGCCGGGTGGTTCACCGGATTTTTTAATTTGGCGGACAGTCGGCGCTAGCGGGTCATCCAGGCCTTGGACCTGACAGTCGCCGCCGCATAGGGGAATATCCAGAACAGGGTGAAAAGAGAGAAAAATGAATAGAAGATTCCGTAAAGAAAATCCCAGGATCGTTCGCTGTGCAGGTAGTAAAGCATATTTATGGATGAGACCAGGCCCATCGCAAACAGGAGCCGGATGATGGTTGCCGGGTCCTGCACGGAGTGAACGACCAGCAAGACGAGGCTCGCGTAACCGACGGGGAACCGAAGGTTTGTTACCACCTTGTCGAAGAGGGCAATGAGACAAACCTTAAAAGGCCTCTTCCAGACGATCCGCGCGAAACGTATTTCCTCACGTACGTAGCTTCGATCCCAGCGAAGATACATTCTGCATAGCATCTGATAGGTCCAGGGGACTATGGTGCGGACCACCGCGGAACGCTGATAGACCGCATCGAATCCCAGTTCCAGGATGAAGTTCGTCAGGGCCCGGTCTTCTCCGTACGTGCAGCGTACGTTCAGGAATTGTTTGATGCATCCACTCGTCCAGCACCTCTCGAACAACTGAGGTACGATACCCGGCAAGCGCCCCCGGACAGCAGTAAACGGTTCGATAAGCCGATTGTGTCGCACGCAGAAAATCGAAGGACAGTACAAAGCGCACCTGCAGCATCTTTGGAATCGTCCCTTGAGCGCGGTTGTAAACAACCACTTTTCCAGCTACTGCGCCTACCCTCGGGTCCCGGAAAGGGCCGGCCATGGCGAGCAGGGTATTGGCCTCTATAACGCTGTCTGAGTCGATCGTTACCACTATATCCCCCCGCGCCCGCCGAAAGCCCGTTTCAAGGGCCGCTCGCTTACCGCGGTTTTTCCGGAATCGAACCGTCGTCACCAAGCCGGGATGCCGGCCGGCCGCGTGCCTGGATATGATCCCAGGTGTCATCCGTGCTCCCATCGTCGACCACAAGGATCTCCAGCCGATCACGGGGATAAAGCGCGGATGCAACCGAATCGATCGATTTTCTTACCATAGCCCCTTCGTTGTAAGCCGGGATGATGACGCTCATCGACGGGGCATCTTCCAGTCTCGCGGAAGGGAAGGGCTTGTACATGAGCCATACCACCGTGCGAAACATCAGGAGCAGCGAACCCATCATGGCCCAGAGCAGGCTGGGGCGAATGATGACCCGGGCCCAGGACTCGGCTTCAGCGGCGCGCAGCATCGGATGGAATAAGCGGCCCGCAACGGTCACGTATACGACGAATGCAAGACCCAGCACAATGGCGCCTCGCAGCATCCAGTCCATCACGCCGACGCGAGGAGCGCTCTCAGCCGGCTGGTCGGCATCCGGTTCCGGGATGCTGTTATTCAAGGGCTGCAATTGTGCCATGTTTCTGACCTTCCTTTGATCTCTGGTGCGCGGTGAGCAGAATATCATAAGCATAAGTCTGGGACCGGGTCAATTCAAGATACCCTGTGCGAAGAGGTAACGCAGATGCTGGACCATAGACGTTAGACCGCAGGTTGAGCCCCAGAGTGAACGAAGTGTATTGTAGCGGGGAGGTGATATATAATGAGATCACATGCCAGATATTGACGGAAGAGGAGTAGAGAACCATGGATAAAGTAAGGCTCGGCAGGACCGGCCTCATAGTGACAAGAATGGGGTGGGGTGGAATTCCCATACAGCGTGTCGGCGAGCAGGAGGGGGTCTCCGTCATAAAGGCTGTGGTTGAGATGGGAGTCGACCTCCTGGACACGGCACGTGCGTACACGGACAGCGAGCACAAGATCGGCCTGGCACTGCGGGAGGTAGAGAGGCCCGTCATCCTTTCCTCAAAATCACAGATAAGAACAGCTAAAATCTATGATGATGTGCACGAAAGCCTGAGGCAGATGCAGGTGACGAAGGTCCATATCTATCATCTTCACAACATTTCCAAACATGAAGAGTACGAACAGGTGATGGCTCCGGGAGGCGGTTACGAAGGGCTGCAGCGGGCACGAGACGAAGGTTTGATCGATCATATCGCCATCTCCAGCCACAGCCTTGATGTCCTGGAGAGGGTTATCGGGGAGGGCCATTTTGACGTCATCATGGCCTGTTACAGTTTCCTCGAGCCGGATGCCGCAAAGAAAGTCTTTCCGTTGGCCCGCGCGAAGGATATCGGGATACTGACGATGAAGGCTTTATCGGGTGGAGTCATCGAAGAGGCCGGGCCTGCACTCAGATACGTATTCGCCGAAGAAGCCATAGTGCCCATCCCGGGCTCCGAGACCCTGGAGCGGGCCCGGGAAAATTGGAAAATCTTTACCGAAGGCGGTGCCCTCACCGAGCACGATAAGGAGCGGATCAAAGCCATCAGAAAGCAATTCGACCGTGTTTTCTGCAGGCGATGCGACTACTGCCAGCCTTGCTCGGAAAAGATCTCCATCCAGTTTCTGATAGGGTTAAAAAGCACCATCAAGCGGTTTGGCAATCAGGTACAGGAGCTGAAATGGATGAAGGATATGATAGAGAAGGCAAGAAACTGCTCCGAATGCGGAGAATGTATGACTCGCTGCCCTTACCAATTACCGATTCCTGACCTGATCAAGAAAAATCTGGCCTGGTATGACAGCCTCATGAATCAAAAAGTTTGAGGCCGAAGGGCCCGTACAAAACAGGCCCTTCGGCGCCCGCAATTACTTCTTCCCTTTCTTCAGTTCCGCTTCAATCGCCTGCTGGAACCCGGGAAGGCTTCGCTGAGTGAGCAGCCTCCCGTTTACGAAAATTGTGGGCGTTCCTTGAACGTTTGCCTGAGCGGCACTGCTAACGTCCCTGTCGATGAGAGACGCTATGGCCGGGTCCTTGAGATCCTGGTTAAACTTTTCCATCTTCAGGCCGAGCTGCTTGGCGATCGCCTCCACCTTGGCATCGCCGAGATCCTTCTGGTTTGCGAATAGTTCGTGGTGCATTTCCCAGAACTTTCCCTGTTTCCCGGCAGCGAGGGCTGCTATGGCTGCCTTCCTGGCATAAGGGTGCATCGGAAGGGGATACTGTTTGATAACAAGTTTGACCTCTTTCGGGAATTTCTCCAGCACCTGCTGGAGGAGGGGCTCAAGCCCCGCACAGTAAGGTCACTGGTAATCATCATAAACGGCAATGGTGACGGGAGCGTCCTTGGGCCCCTTAAACGGGAGGCCACTCACGTCGATCTTGTAAATGGTTTCGAGCATGATGACCTGCAACAGTTTTCTTCGTGCTGCTCGAAATCGTGAGTGTATCTCCTCTCGGTATCGAGACAATGCGGTCAAACTCCTTGTCTACGGAAATGTGGTCGGTGATCTTTCCCTCCGGAATCGAATAGACGAGAATTTCTCCTGGTGTCAGGACGAATAACCGCTGTCCATCCATCGACGGAGCGACATCGAGCGGGGTAGCCTTCAGGTCCAGGCTTCTGAAAACCTTCCACTCCACATCTGCCTGAACGACCTTGGGGAAAGAGGTCCAGGCAACCGCGACAAGCAAGGCCAAAACCAAGATGATCTTCTTTTTTCACAATACGCACCTCTCCTTTCTAAGTTATCGACCAAAGATCACTCTAAACACTTATTATACTATCATCCTGCGGTTTTTAAAGTACCCAGGGTCAGAAAGAGAGACTTTAGACTCGTCCCCATTCCTTCCTTACGCCGCCAACTCTACTACGCTGCCAATCCGATGCCAACCGTTGTTCACAGATACACTTTCATGGTAAACTAACACAATTACAGGAACTCATGGCACCTGAAGAATATATGTGTCACTCTTTAATCGTGAGAAGAGCGGGCAGTGAAAGCCCTCGTGAGCGGTGCCACGGGCTTCGCTGTATTTCGGGTGGCAAAGACATTGCAACAAAAGGGAGTTCAAGCCTGTGCCCTCATCAAAGCGGAGAGTGATACCCCTGATCTTGGACAGCTTGATGTGGAAAGAAAAAAGCAATGGAAAAATCAATCAACTGGTGCTATAGAAAAGGTTACGTGAGAAACCGATCTTCGGGAGGTTGAGATGCCTGACACCCACGACGGCGACCTGGCCAAGCCAAAGGACAGGAAACTGGGGGATGAGTGGACAGATTGGAAAGGTGAGACGAGCGCGGCCGAACTCGAGGCAAACGAGCGCAGTACCACGTTTCTCATGCTGTCCGGCGCCATACTTTTGTTCCTTATTGCGTTGCTCAATGTGGGCTGGTATCTGATGAAGCCAAGGATCGAGCAGCTTAGCCGCGCAGCATCCGTTCCATTGGAGTGGTGCGTCGAGGGGTTCTCCATCCTTATCCTGGCTGATCGTCGCAGCTGAGGCCATATCCGTTGCCAGATTCGGAAAGTCTTTACTGCCCTACGTCTGGGCGGAGAAGTTTCTGCTTGCCCTGCTTCCGAAAAGCGTCTGGCTCGGAAGGCGGTTTGGCATAAGCAGGGACAGGGTCTCCAACTCTTTCATCAAGGTGCACAACGTCGTCTTGAAGGCCTACGCCAATCGGCTGAATGTCGAGAGGCTCCTGATTCTAGTGCCCCGGTGCCTCGAAAGAGCAGCGAGGAGCCAGGTCGCTTGATAGAATCGAGAGGCTAGCCGCAAAGATGGTCACGGCGTCCGGAGGAGAGGAGGCGAGGAAGGCGATACAGGAGAACCGGCCGTCGCTGATACTGGCGATTGCGTGTGAAAGGGACTTGATCAGCGGTCTCAAAGACATAGGCGACAGGATACCGGTCCTTGCGATACCGAACAAGCGACCTCAGGGACCGTGCAAAAACACCCAGTTACCAATCGAGGAACTGGACGCGGTGCTAACTTTTCTTGCCAAAAGAAAAGGGGCAAGATCGCTGATCGATGGCGTGGTGTGATGGCTGCCTGTCTTGACGAAGCCATTTTCAAAATCACGACGTGACGTCTTCGGCGACGTCTGGCTTTTCCTGGAGCACCTTATTTATCTTTTCCCAGTTCACCCTTCCGGATAAGCCCGCGCCTATCCAGAAGCTTCCTCACTTCGTCGTCCAGTGATGTCACTTTCTTGTAAACGTCCCGGTGCACTTCGAGAAATATGCCGTCCTTCGGGCGTCAACGCAACCTTCACAGGCTCGTAGATGATCTCCCCCTGGGTACCGACCCGTACGTCCTGAAAGAACTTCTCCATATGCTCCGCCATGATCCTTATGCAGGCGTGGCTTCTGAACTGATAGACGCTGGTGGGCCAGATGGTTTCGTGGAGCAATACCCCCGAGATGGATGTCCGGAGCGCATACCGGCCCAGAGGATTGTCCGGACCGGGTAGAACCGTTGTTTCTATGCGCTCTCCCTTTGTTGCCATCTCTTCCCGGATTGACAATGGCACGTGCCAGGTCGGGTTCCGCTCTCTCCCCTTTATGGTGAAGACGCCGGTCGGTGTTTCCCAGTCGGGCCTGCCGAGACCCACAGGGAAGGCCGAGGCAAGCTTCCCCTCCTTGAAGTAGTAAAGCATCCTGTCCGGTATATTCACGATAATACCCGTTTCGGTGACCTTTGGAACGATCTTTCTCGTGTTTACCTTCAATGTGCGGCCGATCTTGAGGGGCTTTCCGAGGTCTACCTGGTTTTCTCTGGCGATGGTCTGCCAGTTAACCCCTAGCTTTGAGCCGATGAGAATCAGAGAATCTCCCTGTTGAATCGCGTAATCGGTCTCGCCACCGATGAATATATCGGCATGACTGCCGGAAGGGAACAGCACGAAGAAGGTCATGAATAATACCAATTTGCATTCAAGTTGGAGACCGAGGCGGCAGCGAGGAGCCGACGAGGCGTACTAGAAGTACGTCGAGGAGAGCGACGCAGCGACAACGAAGGTATACACTTGAAGGCAAATTGGTATAAGCCAACGATGATCGCGGTAGGTCATTACCATAGGCTATATCCATTACCACGTCCGCTGCCGCTTTACAACTGAAAAAGATGGGTAATGTCAACGCTGAAAAATCAGAGGCTGAAACGTTGACACGCACCCCTACCGGTATTAAGGTGACTGCAGCGTGGCTGTCATGACCGAGTGGGGCGAGTATCTGCGCAACGCAATCGACGCATCGGACGTCACCGCTGTCTCCAGGCTTAAACAGGAGGGGCCCAAGGAGAGGATGCCTGGAGTGTGCATCTCAGCCTTTTCCCCGCGGTGCAGCGGGTCCTGAACCCACCCTTCATTAATCCTCACCTGCCCAAGATGTACGCCATCTGCCGGGAACTCCTTCCCTACATGGAAACAGACGATATCCCGGCGCTTCTTTTCATGGAAACGATGGAATATGCGAGGAGGGCAAAGCTCGAGAAGCATCCCCAGCCGGCCCTTGAGCAAAGGGCCGGTAGGACGGCAGACAACGGAGCCGTACTTTTCAGCGACGCAGAACAGGCCATCAGGTCTCGCGACGTGGAAGGCACAGCCTCACTATTCGCTGCTTTCCTGCGGCAACAGGGTGGGCGAGAATTTGCGCGCAGGCTCCTTCTTCTTGGCAGCGGCTACCTGGATGAGTCGCTGGGCCATTCTATCTCCTGCACAGCCTTCATCCTCCAGGAGATGCTCGGGCGGCAGGACCGAGGACCTATGGCCCGCCCTTCTCCTTCTCGCAGACTATTTCATCAAGGGAGGATTTGATACGACTCCTCCACTTCGTGAACCGCCGCCGGCTCTTGAAGAGGCTTTGCCCGATTTCATCCTGCGCTCAACGACCGGCTCTTCTTTCATTGACATCCATCACACGATCACTCTATACGCGATCGAGCGTGCACGCCATCTCTTCAGCAGGCCGGAGTACGCGCACCTCGTCGCATCGTGGCTCGACTGGATGGGGGAGAAGAAATCGCACGAGGTCTCCACCGGGGCTCCGAACCGACGCACTGATACCCGGCTATGGCCTCTTTTATGAAGCCTTCTCAGCGTTGGACACACAGGCCGTTCTCAAGATGGTCATTCCCCTGGTTGCTTCGGCTGAAGGGCGCAAGCTGCTCGGCCGCTTCCTCATAAAGGGTCTCTGCGACCTGTACCAGGGCGAGTATGACCCGCATTACGTAACGGGACTCGGCGCAACACTTTGGGTGGTCGGGCAGTATCCGGACCAGTTGTCACTGGTATCGAACGCCCTTCACCAGTACCTCGCCTTTCTATTTAGGGGGTTCGCGCCGCCCCTCTCCGCGGCAAAACCACACCCGCAAGCGGGTAACCGGCTCGCCGTGCTGCTGGACAGATTCCTCAGCATCGGTGCAGCGAAGAAAATGTACATTCAACCCGGCGAGACGCCGTGGTGGCGAGGGCTGGTCCCGACCCTACACTTCAGGCTTTACTGTAACTTCAGTCTGATGCCTATGGTCTACTGTCCGCGTTGCAACGCTTCATACGCTGGCCTGTGCGAGCCAGGCAAGGGTTTTCTCGATGATAGTCCGGTAGACCTCCTCGTCCCTTGTTCCGATGGATTTGGGCACGTGGAAGGAATGGTCCCCTCCTTCTATGGTGTGGAGGTCCCATGTGGCGCGAAGCTTTTTCAAGACCGTTTCAAGCCGGCTCAGATCACAGAGCGGGTCGCGCGTTCCTGCGAAGAAGAGCATGGGAATTTTGATCTGGTAGAGATGCGTATCCCGAAGTTTTTCTTTGTTGTTCACCGGATGAAGCGGGTATCCGAGGAAAATAAGGCGGTCCACGCGCAAAAGTCCATCGGCAACCATCTGTGATGCGATGCGCCCGCCCATCGATTTTCCCGCGGCTATCCGCACATCGACATCGAGACCGGGAACCTCCTCGAGCGTCCGGTATGCAGACTGCCACGCTTTTATTAATGTTTCCTCAGTATCAGGTGCTTTGCGGCCATGCTCCTTATACAAGAAGTTGAAGCGCAGCGTAGGATAGCCGGATGCTGCAAGCCCTTCAGCGAAGCCGGCGATCAAGGGATTGTTCATGTCATTCCCTGCGCCGTGCGCGACGATGATCGCCGTTTTCTTGCGTGGCCCTTCAGGCATGGAGAGAATTCCCGAAGTCTGCCCTTTCCCCTCAATAGGAATGGATAAACGCCTGCTTTCGACCCTCTGTTTCAAAGGAGCTTTCTTCAGCGCCATGCGAGCCTTCTTTCGATGATATTACCCGGTCTATAGTTTGTCAAGGCTTGCTCAGAAAGGTGTCAGAGGGGTGCTGAAGGCCGGATGTGGACAGGTAAGCTCACGTGGCTGTTGACATGTACTATTTTCATCTTAGACTAAGAGCAGAGACGATAGAAGCATGCGTCTCGGCTCTATCGTCCAATTCCCTACGGAAAGGAGGTGATCAGCAATGAAATATTCTTTCACGTGTCCTGCCCCTTGCAAATACGAGATAAAGGTTGATGCAAAGGATGAGCACGAAGCCATCGACAAGATCATGGCGGAGGGGATAAAGCATGCGAAGAAGGACCACCCCGACATGCCGGCAATGAGTGAAGGAGAGATGAAGAGTATGATACAAACCGGCATGAAGAAGATGTGATTGCGCCTTACGGATCAGATCGAGAGGAGCTTACAATGAAATACCAGATCCTTGCCGTCGGGTTGCCGGCTATTCTCGTGCTTGCAGCCGGGCTTGTCTTTGCGGCAGAGCCTCAAAAGACCGGCGCCCCTGCGCGACTGGAGAAGGCGACCTTCGCGGGAGGCTGTTTCTGGTGCATGGAGCACCCGTTCGACGAACTCGAAGGCGTCGTATCGGTCACGCCCGGCTATACGGGCGGCCATAAGAAGAACCCGACTTACGAGGAAGTCTCCTCGGGCACGACAGGCCATGCGGAGTCTGTGCAGATAGTTTACGACCCTGCAAAGATCACGTACACGAAGCTCCTTGACGTCTTCTGGCACAACATAGATCCGACCGTGCAGAACCAGCAATTTTGTGATATCGGCACTCAATATCGCACTGCCATCTTCTTTCACAATGAGGAGCAGAAGCGGCTCGCCGAGGAGTCGAAGCGGGCGCTGGAAAAGTCAGGCCGGTTCAAAGGATCCTATCTACACGGAGATTGTTCCCGCGTCCGACTTCTATCCTGCGGAGGAATACCATCAGCACTACTACAAGAAGAATCCTATTCGTTATAAGTTCTACCGTTATAACTGCGGCCGCGACCAGCGGCTGAAAGAGGTCTGGGGATCAGACTGATACCAGTTTGCATTCGGACTAAGTCATTTCTCTGTTTTTTCGCGTTCTTCATGGTTCTTCTCGTTCAACTGAAGGAACCAGAGGAACCGAGAAACCAGAGGAACGAGACAGACTAAAGAAACTAGAAGGGCGAGTATGGGTAAGCATCTTGTCTTCGTCGGCGGAGGCCACGCGCACCTGACGGCACTCAAGAACCTTTCGACGTTTACTGAACGGGGTCATAGCGTGACACTGGTGAGTGCGTCTCCGTATCACTATTACTCGGGCATGGGCCCGGGAATGCTCTCCGGAATCTATCATGCATCGGAGGTGCGCTTTCATATCAAGAAGATGGCTGAGGACCGGGGTGCTGCATTCATCGAAGATAACGTGGTGAAGATTGACCCTGTCGGCCATCTTCTGTCTTTGCGCTCCGGAGGGAACGTTGCGTACGATGTAGTCTCGTTCAATACGGGCAGCGAGGTTCCTGTCGGATCAATTGCCAGCTCGGAGCAGGATAACGTTGTCGCGGTCAAGCCCGTAGTCAATCTCCTGAAGGCCAGGCATGCTAATCTCAGAGGCCGTAAGAGGGGGCGTTGCCTGGAAATATATCGTGGTAGGGGGCGGTCCAGCCGGAGTCGAGGTCTGCTCGAATCTGTGGCGGCTTCTCAGCGTAAACCGTGGCCAAGGAAAGATCGTGCTGATTGCGGGGGAGAGGCTTATGCCGGGCGCACCTGAAAAAGTGCGCCGTCTTGCTCTCGGAATCGCTGTCTGGAAGGGGTGTGGAGATCGTGGAGGGCAGCTTCGTGAAGTCGGTTGGGCAGGGCAACGTGATGCTGACCAACGGGAGGACCTTTGAATTCGACTTAGCCTTCGTGGCGATAGGCATCCGGCCCGCGCCCATGTTTGCCGAGTCGGGACTCCCTACCGGAGCCGACGGAGGGTTGCTGGTGAACGCGCATCTCCAGAGCGTCGCCCATCGGGATATTTTTGGAGGCGGTGACTGCGCGAGCCTTGAAGGCCATGCGCTGGCAAAGGTAGGCGTGTACGCGGTGAGAGAGAATCCCATCCTCTTTCATAATCTTAAAGTCGCCCTCGATGGTGGAGAAATGATGAGGTTCAGCCCGCAGACCCACTATCTGCTGATCTTCAACATGGGGAATGGCCGAGGCATCTTCTGGAAAAAGGATTGGGTATGGAGTGGCAGGCTTGCTTTTCAGTTGAAGGATTATATCGACAGACGCTTCATGAGGATGTTCCAGGTTTCCGGCGAGCGCGGGGAGAAAACAGAGTGAAAGCAAATGCCGAGGTAAGAACAAAAGAAGGTTGAGGTAAAGACACAAGTAAAGGTTAAGATAAGAACAAAAGTAAACCAGAAGTCTTGGTTTTCTCTGAACCTTAACCTTAACCTTCGCTTTAGTCTTTACCTGACTTCTGAGCATGGAGGTGAGGTATGAAAATTCTTGATTACTTCAAGCGCGTGTCTACGTGGCCACCTGACATGGTGCGTACCTTTTTGAAAGAGAACAGAGAAGACGAGTACAACCTTGTGGACGTCAGAACGCCCAAGGAGTACGAGGAAGGCCACCTTCCGGGTGCGCGGTTGATACCGGTCGGTGAGCTGGCGGACCGCCTGGCCGAGCTGGATCCGGAAAAGCCCACTATCGTTTACTGAGCTGCAGGCGTGCGCAGCCGGGCGGCTGCCGCTACCCTGGAAGGTGCCGGCTATAAAAAGGTATACAGCATGGAGGGAGGGATCAGAGCATGGAAGGGCCTGGTTGCTTCAGCGCCGCCGGAATCAGGCATCGCCTATTTCTCCCCGGCCACAAAGCCGGAAGAGATGGTCGCTCTGGCGTGGTTCCTCGAAAATGGCTCACGCCGGTTCTATGCTGAGCTGGGTCATAGACTGAACGAGCCGCGATATTTCAGACCTGTATGCAGAGCTGGCAAGCGCTGAGGAACGCCACGAAGCCACTCTTCTCGACCTCTACCGGGAGTTCGCTGGTGCACCACCGCACGATGGATTTCCGAAATCGGTCATCTCGGTGGAGAATGAGGATGACGTGATGGAAGGAGGAATGCGCGTCGCAGACGCATTGCAGTGGGTGAAGGGCAAAAGCACCACCGAGGTCCTTGAGCTCTCCCTTGCGCTGGAGACGAATTCATATGACCTGTATCTCAACATGGAGCGGAGGCTGAAGGACCAGGCATCGTCACAGGTCTTCCGCGTCTTGTCGGGAGAGGAGAAGCAGCATCTGGAGCGCTTAAGCTCATTGCTGGAAACGGAGCTTGCGCTGTCCCCTCATTACACACGATGAACCGGTCAGGCCTGGTTGATTTCGGTACGGTTGCTGCTTATGTTTTGTTAACCTATGAGATGGGCGGCTTTGCTTCATCCGGGTGAGCTTTTGGGAAAGGAGTGGCCATGAGAAGACCTGTCCTCTTAATGATCAGTATGATAATCCTGGTTGCTGTGATGGTCGCCAGTTCCTACGGTCAGGACGCCTCGTGTACATTCTCGGTTTCACCGGCTACCATCTACTTTCAACCCCCCGGCGGCACGGCAGAGGTATATGTGAAAGGCTCTGCGCCTACCTGCGTTTTCAGTGCGAAGAGTGCATATCCATGGATTACCGTTTCCGTTAAGCAGGAGCAAGGTGAGGGCAAGATCTCGGTGACGGCTGGTGGTAATACATCCACAACCCACCGCGTGGGAAGCGTGCTCATCGATGGAGAGGAAGTGAGCGTCATCCAGTATGGCCCCCGGCTCAGCGGTACAGGTTTCTAGTTGTGATTGCACGCAACGCCGTCTCCGGCTCCATCAGGAAGCCTTCGTCTTTTTTGCAATTCACTTCGAGTAAAAGGTAACATAGGACGTTTCTTCATACCCGGGGGGAAGTGTGGGCAAGCCGTTGTCACGGAAGGGGCTCCTTTATTTATGCGTGGTGTATACCGTGTGGAGTACCACCTACCTGGCCATGCGGGTGGGGGTCGATCCCGCGAACGGGTTTCCTCCCTTTGCGCTTGGCATGCTGCGCATGGCTGTCGCTGCACTGATCCTCTTGGGGATAGCCCGCCTGCAAGGACTGCGGATGAAGCCGACCCGGTCGGAACTCGTGTCGTTGGTCGTCGCCGGAAACTTGTTCTGGTGCGGGGGGAACGGGCTGGTGCTCTGGGCGGAGCAATATGCCTCTTCGGGGTTTTCTTGCCTGATCGTGTCGTCAGCCCCTATCTGGGCGACCATCATCGAGCTGCTCTTCTATAAGAAGAGGCCATCGGCTGCGTTGATCGTTTCCCTGCTTGTCGGCTTTACGGGTGTGGCCGTCCTGAGCATACCTTCCCTGGGCAGGGGAACCTCGGCCGACTCTTCCGCTGTCATAGCGTTGATACTGTCTCCGCTTTGCTGGGTACTGGGCTCGGTGTTCCAGGCGCGGAGATCTGTCAACCTCGCTCCCCAGGTAATGTCCGGTTACCATCACTTGGCGGCGCTCTTTGGTTTTTTCATCGCCTCATTAGCGCTCGGTGAGCCGGTACCACATCCCTCACTTTCAGCATGGATTGCCTGGGGGTACCTGGTAATTTTCGGCTCGGTCGGTGCGTTTACATCGTATGTACTTGCCTTGCGGCTGTTGCCGATCAATATCGTCATGACCTATGCCTACGTCAACCCGGTGATAGCCTTGTTTCTGGGCTGGCTGCTGCTGGACGAGCCGATCACCGTGCGGACATTATTCGGAGCCGGGCTGGTGGTCCTGAGCGTATTCGCGATCTTCCATGTCAAGCAGCAGAAGAAGGCGAACACTCCTCAAATCCCGGACACCGAATCCGTATCTGCCGATAACGTTTGAACGGCCGGCGAAAAGGCAAGGTCGTTGACATTCCCCTGTTTGCTTTTATATTTTTATAATGAACCGACGGACAGACGAGAACGTCCTCAGCCTGATTTAGAAAAGACGTATCACGGCACGTTGCCATGACGGAGAGCGAAGAAGTCCGGAGAAGGCCTCCCGGCCGACCCTTTCAAATCAGACAATCGATCCTGAACCTGGAATTCGGCAAGGACAAGACCTTTGAATTGGATGTCCGGCGACGGGTCGACGAGTACTTTGATCAGGGAAGCGGGCGATCGAGACAGGGGGCCCTTCAGATGTATCTGAAGACCGGTATCATTCTCGCCTCGTTTGTAGCCTTCTATCTCCTGTTGGTTTTTGCGGTGTCGAGCGTATGGCAGGGTCTTTTGTTCGCCATTCTGCTCGGTCTCTCCGTGGCAGGCATAGGATTCAACATTGCCCATGATGCGGGTCATGGGGCATATTCGAAATCTCGTCGGATCAACAAGCTTATGGCCGTGACGATGGACCTGGCCGGGGTCAGTTCCTATGCCTGGTTCTGGAAACACTCCGTCATCCACCACCGGTATGTCAATATCACCGGCTACGATACCGATATCGATATCGGTATTCTTGGCCGGCTGTCTCCCTATAGCCCGCGGCTCACTTTTCACCGGTGGCAGCATTTCTATCTCTGGCTTCTCTATGGATTTCTGGCAGCCAAGATGGAATTCGTCGATGATTTCAAGAGGATCATGCTCGGTCGAATCGGGAAACACAGGTTCCCGCGGCCAACAGGTCGGGATTTGGTAATTTTCGTTGTTGGCAAGGTGGTCTTCTTCGCCTGGGCGTTTTGTATACCCCTCATGTTCCATTCTTTGGGGGCCGTTCTCTTTTTCTATGCCGTGGGTGTGTCTGTGCTGGGCATAACACTCGCTGTGGTGTTTCAAGTCCCCCATTGTGTGAGGCAGGCGGATTTCCCCCTTCCCGAAGGAGCGGGGCGCATTGAAACCCCCTGGGCGGTCCATCAGGCGCAGGCAACTCTCGGCTTCAACCGGCAGAGCCGGATTTTGCGCTGGGCCCTCGGCGGATTGAACTTTCACCTTGAGCATCACCTCTTCCCCACGATCTGCCACATTCATTACCCGGCAATCGCAAGGATCGTGGAAAAAACATGCGGCGAACACAGCGTGAAATACGGAGAGCACCCGTCGTTCTGGTCCGGTATCGTCGCCCATTACCGATGGCTGCGGCTGATGGGGGCCAAGGGTGAGGCTGTCTGAACCGGCTCGCGGATGCCGGTTCGCGGATGCCTTGACACACCATGTACGCTGACTTACATTCCCTTTCTAGGCGAGGGAATGGGAGACGTGCCGGGAGGCGTGGCGCAAACTCCAGTCTTCCGAAATAGGTGAACAGACTATGGAAATCAGTCAGGCACAGGTGTCCCGGCGGGCCGATCGTTGGAACGCGGGGAACTTCAGACTGAGCAGCGTGAAGGCGGACTCTCGGGCTATGAAAGAAGAGGTGATCGCAGGACTCAAAAGCAGCCCCAAGGCGATTTCACCCAAATATTTCTACGACGAGGAAGGTTCGCGGCTCTTCGATCAGATCTGTGAATTACCTGAATATTACCCGACACGCACGGAGACGTCAATACTTGAGAGACACGCGAGAGCCATATTGGACCTGGTCGGACAGGACCTCTGCGTCATCGAGGTTGGTGCCGGAGCATGTCATAAGGGAAAGCTCCTGCTAAAGACGGGAAGAGTCTCAAGCTTCTTGCCCGTGGATATTTCCACAGATTACCTGCGGGGTGCAGCCCTCAGAGTCGCACATATTTTTCCGCATGTTTCGGTGCATGCCGTGGCAATGGATTTCCTTGTCTCTTTAGAAAGCCTCGAATCGCTCATACCCAAAGGCGTGAGGCGTCTGATATTTTACGCCGGCTCCAGCATTGGTAACTTTGATCCCTCGGATGCATCGGGCCTGCTGAGTCAATTTCATAAACTGCTGCGCAAAGATGACGCGCTCCTGATCGGATACGATCTGAAGAAGGATCCGAATCTACTTCGGCGCGCCTATGACGACTCACAGGGGGTAACCGCCGCGTTCAACCTGAATCTCCTTGCCCGCTTTAATCGCGAGCTCGGCGCCGATTTCGACTTAAAAGCCTTCCGTCACGTGGCGCAATACGACGAGACTCTCGGCCGCGTCGAAATGCACCTGGAGAGTCTGTCTGCACAGGAAGTCACAATAGCGGATGAGCGCGTTCCGTTCGATGGGTTAGAGCGGATTCACACTGAGAGCTCCTACAAATACAGTATGGACGAGTTTGATGCAATGGCAGGCGGTGTCGGCTTCGATTCAGTGGGGGTGTGGACTGACCAGTCTGGTTACTTTGCGGTGGGTTTGTACGCCAGGCACAACGGGACCAGCCCTTGACATGCGGCGGTCAGCATTCTGAACTCTTGGTTGAATAGGGATGTCAGATAGGAGACCTTATGCCTGAAATAGATCGATGCTTCGTCTCCGCTGACAAGGAGGATGCGTGGCCGGGTCTTCCTCTGGAAGCATGGCAGGATACTTACGCTACCCTTCATTTGTGGACTCAGATAATCGGCAAAATACGGCTGAAACTTGCCCCGATGACAAACCATTGGTGGCAGGTGCCCCTTTACATTACGTCGCGCGGGCTGACGACCTCTCCCATGCCCTACGGGTCGCACATTTTTCAGATAGACCTCGATTTCCTCTCTCATGAGATGTGTATTACCACCGACTTCGGCGATAGACGCTCAGTGGCACTCAAGCCCCGTTCTGTAGCCGACTTTTATGCGGAAACCATGTCCTCTCTCAAATCACTGGGGATCGAGGTGAGCATCTGGACCACGCCGGTCGAGATCCCGGACCGCACCCCCTTCGAACAGGATCACCTGCATGCGTCCTATGATCCTGAATATGCAAAGAGGTTCTGGAAAGCTCTCGTGCAGGCGGACAGGGTGCTTAAAGAGTTTCGTTGTCGCTGTATCGGAAAGACAAGCCCAGTGCACTTCTTTTGGGGCGCTTTTGATTTAGCTGCCACTCGTTTCTCCGGACGGCGCGCGCCCGAGCATCCCGGCTCGCCAAACGTGGCCCGCTCTGTTATGGTCGAAGCGTACTCACACGAAGTAAGCAGCTGTGGATTCTGGCCCGGAGCAGGCCTGGGCATGCCGGCGTTTTATGCCTATGCATATCCGGAGCCGGAAGGGTTCAAAGAGTATCCTGTTCAACCGGAGGCGGCCTATTACAACAAAGACTTCGGTGAGTTCATCCTCCCCTACGATGCCGTTCGCCTGGCCGAAGATCCTGACGAGAAACTGCTTGCTTTCCTGCAGAGCACGTACGAGGCCGCGGCATATACGGGCCGCTGGGATCGGCCGAGCCTGGAGCGCGGATAGAGAACCAGTCCTTGCTGCCGCACTGTCGTTCCCGAGCACACCCGTTTCGCGGCTTCCAAGAGACTGAAGAAGGCAGGCATAGAGAGGCATTTGATGGCGCTTCAACCGAATGAAAGTCTGGCTTGTGCGGCATATGCTCGGCAGGATGCGGTGTCGTCGTGACGTACGATCAAGAAGGGCGCATAGCAGCGGTCCGAGCTGATGACGCTTCTCCTTTTGGGATGATCTGCAGGGTTGGCGAGCGTTCACCCGAGGTCATCTATTCCAAGGATAGAATTTTATATCCGATGCGGAGGAACGGACCGAAAGGCGGTCTACGATTTCAAGAGAATTTCATGGGATGAGGCCTATGATGAAATCGTGACGAAGCTCAACCGGGTGAAAGATGAATCCGGTCCCGAAGCAGCCGCTATTTACACCGGAAGCGGAAGCTTCGACCGCGCGCTGTGTGACGTGTATCAACCTGCGGGAGTGGCTGTGTCGTCAGCGTCCAGCGTGCTCTTTCCGTTCGGCTCACCAAACACCCTGGGAGTGGGAGCGCTCTGCTACGTGGCGTTCGCAATGATTGCGCCTCACGTAACGATGGGAAGCATGTACATCGATATGTTCTCAGATATCGAGAATGCGGGGCTCATCGTGGTCTGGGGAAAAAATCCGGCTGCACATTGCCCGCCCGATGACTTCTTGAGAATTCAGGCAGCACATAAGCGCGGTGCCAGAATTGTTGTGATCGATCCCCGGAAGACCGCGATGGCGAAGTACCCGAACGCCGAGTGGATTCCCATCAGACCCGGCACAGACGGGGCCCTGGCATTGGGCATGTGCAACGTCCTGATCGAAGAAGAGCTGTACGACGAGCGATTCGTGCATAACTGGGTCAGCGGGGTTTGATGAGTTTAATGAATATGTGCAGCACTTCAGGCCGGAATACGTGGAAAGCGTCACGGGAGTTCCTGCTGATACGGTGCGATCTCTTGCAACGACGATGGCCAGGACCGATGGGGTAGCGCCTGTAATGTACAGTGGTCTCGAATACAACGGTAATGGTGTGCAGACCATTCGCGCCATACTGACGCTTGTGGGCGCTTGCCGGCCAACTGGATGTCCCCGGCGGTCAGTGCTTCAAGATGAAACAGAATAGATTCCCGATCAATCGCGCGGGGTTGGTATCCAATCCTGATGTTCACAAAGCGGCCGGCCACAATGACTTTCCTCTATACACCAAGTACCGCGGAGAATTTCATGCCATAGCCCTTCCCAGGGCAGTCCTGGAGAAAGATCCCTATCATATCAGGATGCTGATAAGCCTCGGCGCGTCAATCATCACCTCCTGGCCGCAATCGAGTATCTGGAGGAAGACCCTCAACGGACTCGATTTTCTTGTCTGCGTCGATCGCCAATGGACGGCGGATATGGCTTATGCGGATATTGTGCTTCCTGCGGCCACGTACTACGAAGTGAAGTCGTACATGGTCTATGATTCCATCTTTAAGGTGCGCGAGAGAATGGTTGAACCGGTTGGTGAAGCCCGTTATGACTTCTTTATTCTGGCCGAACTTGCCCGTCGGCTCGGCTACGGAGATTGTTATCCGCAGAATGAAGAGGAGCTGCTTTCATACGTGCTTTCCGGTTCCGGGTTTACTCCTGAGGAGGTGCGGGATGCCGGCGGGATGGTGCGGGCTCCTCAGGTAATGATGCAATACAAAAAGTGGGAAAAGGGCTCACTCCGGGAGGACGGAAAGCCCGGGTTCGAGACGCCGACGGGCAAATTCGAAATAGCTTCTTCCGTGCTGGACGAATACGGTTATGATTCGTTGCCCCGTTATGTTGAACCAAAGGAAAGCCCGGCCTCACAACCGCAACTGGCGAAGCAATTCCCTCTGGTCTTTAATTCCGGAGCACGCCACAACGTCGATCTTCACACGTTGCATCACACTATTCCCTCGTTGACGAAAGAGCGTCCGGTTCCAACCGTCATGATGAATGTGGTTGATGCTGCGAGGCGCGGGATCAACAGCGGAGATAAGGTCCTGATAAGAACACTGCGGGGACAGGTTGCGATGTATGCCGTTGTAACGGATGATATCGTCGAAGGTGCTGTGGAAGCGAGCGGGGCAGGAGGAGGAGCCTTAGGCTCCGCTGATTGGCAGGAAGCCTGCGTGAATGAGCTGACTGATCTGACACAATTACGATCCCATTTCCGGATTCCCCGCATATAAAGTATTGCTGTGTGACGTCACAAAAGTTGAGCATTCCGAAGTCATGCATATTGTCGGTTCCGGCGAGTACCTGTTAGACAACAAGGTAGAGAAAGAGATGGCAGCGAGCCGCATCTACCTGGACAATAACGCGACCACGGCCCTGGACAGCGGAAGTGCAGACTACAATGATGGAGTTCGCAAAGTGCTATGGCAATCCATCAAGCATTTACGCGGCGGGAAGGGAGTCACATGACGCTATCGAAGCCGCGCGCAAAAGCCTCTCTCTGCTTATTAACTGCACCCCGCGCCGGCTGATTTTCAATAGCGGCGGTTCCGAGGGAAATAACTTTGTCATCAAGGGCGTCGCTTTCTCTTGTGCGGATTCCAGAAACCATATAATCACGACCTCCATCGAACATCCATCCGTCATTAATACGTGCCGGTGGCTGGAAGGGCAGGGATTCAGAGTAACCTATCTTCCGGTTGATAGAAACGGGATCGTGAATCCGGGAGAGCTGTCCCGAGCGCTTGGCGAGAAAACCTGCCTGGTGAGCATAGTGGCGGCTAACAATGAAACCGGCTCGATCCAGCCCATTGAAGAGTTAGCGCAGATTGCCAGAGAAAAAGGGGTACTGTTTCACACTGATGCGGTTCAGGCGGTCGGGAAAATACCCGTTGATGTGCAAGCTTGGGGAGTTGATTTCCTCACGCTTTCGGGCCATAAATTTCACGGGCCAAAGGGGACCGGCGCAGTCTATGTGCGTAAAGGAGTGGAAATAGGCCCGCTCATCCACGGAGGAAAGCAGGAGGGGGGCTTACGCGGAGGAACAGAAAATACGTTGGGCATCATAGGGACGGGCCAGGCAGCCCGGCTAGCCGCTCAGCGTCTGGGCGAGATGCAGGGCAGGGTGCGGCGCATGCGTGATAGGCTGTACGAGGGAATAGTGCATATAGTTCCCGGAGCTATGCTCAATGGTGATCCTGAGAATCGACTGCCTAACACGCTGAATGTAACCCTTCCCGGTATCCGTGGCGAGTCGCTGGTCCTTGCGCTCGATTCTCACGGGGTTTTCTTTTCCTCCGGTTCAGCCTGCAAGTCGGGCTCTCCTGAACCATCTCATGTCCTGTTGGCCATGGGACTCTCCGAAGAGGAAGCACACTGCGCTCTCAGATTCTCTCTGGGCATAGAGAATACCGAGGAGCAGATAGAAAAGACTTTGCAGCTGCTGGGAGAAGTTGTCAACACTTCCATTAACAATGTTCGGTTTGTGTCTTGTCGGTAACGCAGCATCATCACGACAAAATAAATCCCTCTCCACATGCAGTCATTGAATTTCGCGATTGCTCGAAGACCTATGGAAAGGTGCAAGCCGTACATTCAATCAGCCTACAGATTCCCGCCGCAAAGACGACTGCTTTGATAGGTCCCAGCGGCTGTGGTAAGTCTACACTGCTCCGACTTGTTATCGGTCTCATTCGGCCTGACAGCGGCCATCTCTATTTCGAGGGAAACGAAGTTTTGCCGGATGTTGTTCTCTCGCTGCGGAGGAGGATGGGTTATGTGATTCAGGAGGGCGGATTGTTCCCGCATCTGAGCGCGGGCGATAATGTGACGCTGATGGCGCGCCATCTGAAATGGGATACCTGCACGGATCGAGAAAAGACTCCACGAGTTAGCGGAGATTGCGCGCTTTCCTGTTGACGGACTCAGCCGGTTCCCCGCACAGACTCTCGGGAGGCCAGCGACAGCGGGTGAGCCTGATGCGCGCCCTGATGCTCGATCCTGACGTGCTCCTTCTGGATGAGCCGCTCGGCGCGCTCGACCCCATGATCCGCGCTGATTTACAGACGGACTTGAAGCGAATTTTTCAGTCATTGAAAAAAACGGTCCTACTTGTCACTCACGATATGGGCGAGGCCGCCTTCTTCGGCGACCTGATAGTTCTGCTCCGTGACGGAGAGATTGTGCAGACGGGCACGCTTGACGAGTTTTTCGAGACGCCGGCGGATCCCTTCGTCACGCATTTCATCAATGCTCAGCGCAGTCCCCTGAATGGGATCAGGAAAGGCAGCCCGTGAAATCGATTCTCCGCCTTTTGGTCCTCCATTTCACTTTCCACCGTTGTGGCGCATGGTTTCACATCACCGGTGTGCGGCTGCTTCGCCGGAAGTGAGAATCGGCTCAAAGACGTTCACGGAATCGGTGATCCTCGGAGACGTCGTCAGCCCATCTTGTTCGGAACGCCGGTGCCGTTCCCATTCACCGGCGAGGCGCTCGGCGGCACGCGTCTGCTCTGGAACGCCCTCGTCAGGGGTGATATCGATATCTATCCGGAGTATACCGGCACGTTAAGCGAAGAGATTTTGGCGCGTAAAGGAATTGGCGGCGACAATGCGATTCGGAAGGCACTGGCCGGCTACGGGATTCGGATGACCGCATCGCTGGGTTTCAACAACAATTACGCCCTGGGCATGAAAAAGGAGACTATCAAAAAAGCTTCAATATCTTCACGGTCTCTCACCTGCGGACGCATCCGGAATTGATCTTCGGCTTCAGCAACGAGTTCATGGACCGGGGTGACGGTTGGCCCGGCCTGCGCTCCCGTTACGGGCTCCCGCAGAAGAATGTCTTCGGCATGGATCATGACCTGGCCTATCGAGGGCTGGAGGGCGGATCTATCCATGCTACCGACCTCTATAGCACGGACGCTGAAATCGATTACTATGGATTGCAGACGCTGGAAGACGACCTCCACTACTTTCCGGTTTACACTGCGGTGCGTGCTTTACCGGGCGGACCTGGAGGAGCGGGCACCCCACGTCATCGCTGCACTGGCCAAGCTCGAAGGACGGATCTCCGCACTGACATGATAAAGATGAATAAGCGTGCCAAGATCGAAAAGGTGCCCGAAGCCACAGTGGCGGCTGACTTTCTATCCCAGCACTTTTCCCTGAAGAGTGGGGTACGTCAGGAAAGCATGATAGAGCGAGTATGGAGACATACGAAAGAGCACCTCTACCTGGTTTCGATTTCATTGCTCGCGGCTGTCCTGATTTCGATACCTCTGGGTATTATCGCCGAAAAAAAGTCCGGGTTGGGGCAGATTATTTTAGGCTTTGTCGGTATCGTCCAGACGATCCCCTCTCTGGCCCTTCTGGTGTTCATGATCCCGCTGCTGGGGATCGGCGGGCCTCCCGCAATGGTGGCGCTTTTTCTTTACAGCCTGCTGCCCATTGTGCGGAATACCTATACGGGGCTCCGCGACATTCCGCCGCCGTTGCGGGAATCGGCCGAAGCGCTCGGGCTTCCTCCCGGAGCGAAACTCAGGCTGGTTGAACTCCCTATGGCGTCGAGAGAAATCCTGGCCGGCATCAAGACGTCGGCGGTCATCAATGTGGGTACGGCTACCCTGGGGGCGCTCATCGGCGCGGGCGGCTACGGCCAGCCGATTCTCACCGGCATCCGCCTTGACGACGTCGGATTGATCCTTCAGGGTGCCATACCGGCTGCGCTGCTTGCCCTTCTTGTACAAGGCGTCTTCGAGACTGGCGGAACTGGTAATTGTTCCAAAGGGGCTGAGACTGAAGCCGTCAGAGTAAAAAGGCGAATTGGTATCAGTACTCTTTTATCGGTTTCATATTGAGCACACGTCTCAGCGAAACAAGTTCCGCTACGTGATAGGCATTGTGATCGGCGACCAGGAGTATTTCCCTGAACACCGTATAATCCTTCGCGTGAGGCATCGGACTGAAAAAATCGGTCTTTGGATCCTTTACCATCTCCTGCACAGCCTTGAGGTCAGCCGCAATCTTCTTGACCGTCTTTTTCCAGAGGGCCGGTGTTGCCATTGCATCGGGCCGCGGCCAGTACCCGTCGGGAAACTCAGGTGAGATGTGGCCTGGGTTTCTGATAAACTCGAGGATGTCCCACTGGGCAATCCGCATGTGTTCAAGGAGATGCCAGACTGTGTAACTGCCGTTGGGAACCCTGTTGTTAATCTCCTTCATGGGAAAACCGGAGACCGCACTATCAAAGCCCATGTGGGCTTCGCCGCCCTTCAGCAAGGCCAGCAATTCTTTACGAATGACTCTGTCAGTGTTCATGGACACCTCTCTTCATGTGCATATATATCAGGCCACCGCATCATGACCTGCTAGCTCTACTTAAATGGTATAACGGCCTGACGAGATTTCAACCCCTGGCAAGAAGAATATTTCCCTTCCGGCGCAAACATTTTGTTGCCGTTGTTTTCTTGCATGCGGATATGCTGTAAGAAAATCTGCCGGGCTGGGTTTGTTATCTTGTTATCTTTAATAGAAGGGATCATAATCACATAATGACAAAATCCTTTGTTAATGAATGGGTTAAACTGATACGCCCCTTGTTTCCTAAAAATGCACGAATCGAAATCAATGCAGAGTTTGACGTTATTTTGCGGATTGATTGGAAATTGGGAAGTGATCCTGCCAGACCACATAAAAGATCGCGATTGATACGAGTGATTATTCGTGAAAAAGCTATTGCTGATTGTACAGATTTCAAAAAAGCAGGATCAAGATTCAAGAAAATAATCGAAGATAAACTGTCCGTGTTCCATCCGGACCACGACACCCGTAGATGTGGTACTCCTCCAAAAGAGGAATGGATCGTTGCAACGTTTAATGTACATTAACATGAATAATTGTATATCGCGGTCATCTCATCAGCATGTTCGGAAGCCAGAGAGATAACCGGGGTCTGCCGCCTCAAGCACGCTAATGGTTACATCATAGATTGCCGGGTCTCCTGACTGGCGCGGACCAGCCACGTTGAGTACGCCGATACTGTTGTCGTCGACCCACTTCTGCAGCCGTCGCCCCGCCTTATCAACCGTGAGCTTCGCCATATTCAAATGCAGCCACGGACGGCCATGCTTTTTTGCCATCTTTGCCGCAAAGGCTGATCCTCCGGTGAGTTTGCCGTGAGAGATGATGACGGTGCCATCGGAATCGATCACGTTTTGCTCCGTTCTCCTGGAATAGCTATAGGTGGGCATTTCCTGCAGTTGATAAACGTCCGGTATCCTTCCATCTTCCGCCGCTCTATATTTTGGTACCCACCCTCCATGCGGGATATTGCGCTTGATCGCAAAGTCGAGCGCTGCTCGGTCTGCGCCTGCCTGGCCACCGGAGATGATCTTCTTTACCATTTCTCCTCGAATTGTTGAATAGATTTACAGGCAAGAAAGGGCAATACTCTCGGTACGCATGAATAGAGTGGTTGTCACCCGCTAGAGTAGTGCCCCCGGCATGACTCGAACATGCGGCCTGCGGATTAGGAATCCGTCGCTCTATTCCCTTTCCCAATAAAATCAATTAATTTTAATTTAACCCAATGGCTTAAACGAGCCTAATTGCCTTGTTTGTACCACGTTTTACCCCCAAAATCCACCCCAAGGAGGAGGTGCAGTTGATCGAGAATTTCGCATGTCCAGGAATGTCGTCAAATATATGGGTCCTCGTATAACTGTTACGGGACAACGACAAGTTACAATTTCTCTGAAATTTCTCGTTCCAGAATCGCCTTCAAGTTACGACTCATATTCTTGACGAAATTGGGGTTATCAATGAGGGCATCAAGGTCAAGCTGGATACTCCGGCTATCTATACGGGCGATCACGGAAAGAAGCTTCTCCCTGAGATCTTTCATATTGTTAAAGCCCTCAATACAGGAGAGGTTCGGCTGAATCCCCTTCTGGAGATACCAAAGGAGGTCAAAATAATCCCGGCCCTTTACCTTCACCGTAGTCTTTCCCTGCTTGTCCGTCTTTTCCCATTTGCGGAAAAGGATCGCTCGGATCTTTGTCGCCATGAGAGTGGGCGGGTCAAGCGTTTTAATAAGGAGAGAGCGGTTAAACTTGAAGATCGGGCGGACGTCTGTCGTGTAGCGCTCACAGAAATCAAAATCGGTATAGACCTCAACTTTGAGAAATAGCGTATCCGTTTCTTCCCTGGTGGTCACGCCGAGATCGTGAAGAATCGGAAATTTTAAGTAGATGCGGAATTTCTGGACAGTTGTTTTTACCGGAAGATCAGTGCGCTTCAAGAAATAATCTTCCAGATCCTTGGCCAGCTTTGAAACGTTGATCTTCTTCTTTTCATCGATGAAATCCAAATCTTCGGAGAGCCGCTCAAGGCCAAAGCAATGCGCCAGAGCCGAGCCCCCGTAGAAAAGGAGCTGGCTATAGGCCGGATGGGAGTAAATGAAATCGAGAACCACAATCTGCAGGTACTCCTTAAGAAGGTTCCATTTGAACAGATTGTTCCGAGATGGAGATTCACTGATGATGTTCTTAAGAACCGGCTTGATAGTTTCCATAATGGTTGTTACTTGAGCCAATTAAGAATCTCCTTCATTCTCGGCGATCCTTCTAGTTCAACGTATTCTCTAAGCTCCTTTAAGTCAGTCCTCGTGAATTCACCAAGATTGAGTCTTAGTTCCCCTACCGCCCGCTTGTCCAAAAGAAATCTTTTCCGGAGATAAAGAAAATCGAAGAGTGCCTTGGCTTTCGTTGCCTTGAGAATCGAAAAGTTGCCCTTCTTAGCTACCTTGAATCCGAGGAATAATTCTTCCTTGACCTTATGGTAGATGAAATTGCCCAGATCATTTGAAAAATGGGCAGTTTTCCGAAGCCCCACCGCAGTTATATTCCGGGGAATTTCGGTCAGCATGTTGTGCTCGTGTAGAACATAATCAAGACTAAGGTAAGAGGGCGAATACAGCTTGTTAGCAGTAAGTTCAACATAATCGGAAAAGAAGCCCCGCCGCTCTGCCGTATCAAGGTAGCTCTTGGCGACATACAGATTCTTTCTAAGACGGACCAGTGTTCCCCGCTTCACCTGGCGGGACAGGATTATATTCAGGTACGCCTGCTTTTCTCCTATCGGCGCAAGATGGGCCGCACCAAAGAACGGCAGCTCTGCTACTAGTTTGAGTATTCGTTTTGACTTGGTGTCATCGTTTCTCATAATATACCATAATAGTATATTTAAAGAAACGGGTTGTCAAGCGCCAAACGAAGCCCTGGAACCATAACAAAAGGAGGTGTTTGCGAACAGGCGCGAGCATGGGTTTTACCGCAAAAATATTGGAAGCCGGGAAGAAACTGGAGGCTATTTCACCCCCGGAAGTAACCCCCAGTGCTGAAGAAGTGCCCCCGGCATGACTCGAACATGCGACCTGCGGATTAGGAATCCGTCGCTCTATCCACCTGAGCTACGGGGGCACAAAAGGTTACAAGCTGCCTACTCTTAAAAGAACTCTGGTGCCACCGGGCTCAGTGGATCATCCGTCGCTCTATCCACCTGAGCTACGGGGGCACAAAAGGTTACAAGCTGCCTACTCTTAAAAGAACTCTGGTGCCACCGGGCTCAGTGGATCATCCGTCGCTCTATCCACCTGAGCTACGGGGGCACGAATTTGGCGAATTATAGCATAGAAACGGGACAAACTGCATAGGAATTAACCGGCCCGATATCTGCAGTCTATTGTGTGATGCGGCAGTCACTCTCCTAGTATCCCCTGAAGAAGATGTACCAGACGACAACGAAGATGGGAACGAGGATGGGTATCGAATATTTGACCATGTAGCCGAAAAAGCTGGGCATCCTCACGTGTGACTGCTCCGCGATCGATTTGACCATAAAATTGGGTCCATTGCCGATATAGGTATTGGCGCCGAACATCACGGCTCCGGCGGAAATTGCCTGCACATATCTCCACGACTCGTCGTTGATAATACAGGTTGGCGATCCCAGGGTACCTTTGAGTTGGCTCACCTGATCCGGCGACAAGAGACCAAGCAGGGCCTTCATGTGCTGGAGGTTGTCCACGTTGAGACCGTGAAGGCCGCATGCTGCACTCAAGAAGTTCAGGTAGGTCGGAGCATTGTCAAGAAAACTGGAGAGGATGCCGGACCCCCAGTAGAACGGGCCGGGTCCCACGATGCCCAGGTTGCAGGCATTAAGTTCAAGCCAATCGAGCACAGGGACCATTGTTGCAAAAATACCGGCAAAGAGAATGGCTACCTCCTTGATCGGTATGAAGTTGAAATCATTTTGACGGTGGACTTCGTCCCTGGTTGTGAGATAACTGGCCACAGCAGCGCCAATCATAATAATCTCGCGGATGGGCCGGTCCAGGAAGACAGCAGCAAGAATAACAACCAGAAAGATCATATTGTGCAGGCCCTGAATCCGGGCGTGCTCGCCTGCTTCCTCAATCTCGTGCTCCAGCGGCAACGGGATCTTCCTGTAATGGTGCCTGTCGATAACATAGAAGACCGCAAGAACGAGGACGTTGACAAAGGCCCAGATATGCCAGGTACGGGCGATCACCCAGAAAAAAGGGACACCTTTCAGGTACCCGAGGAAAAGCGGCGGGTCGCCGATCGGGGTGAGTAAGCCCCCGATGTTGGAGACGATGAAGATGAAAAAGACGATGTGATACCCGGAAATCCGGTACCTGTTGACCCTGATATAGGGTCTGATGAGGAGCATTGAGGCACCGGTTGTCCCGAAAAGATTGGCAACCACCGCACCTATCGCGAGAAGAAGCACGTTCGCAATGGGAGTCGATCTTCCCTTTGATCCTGATGTGGAGACCGCCTGACACAACAAACAGGGAGCCGATCAGGCAGATGAAACTGAAGTAATCCAGGGCCGTATGCATCATGCGTGTCCCATTGTGCAGGATAAGAAAATAGTAGAGAACACCGACCAGGCCAAGTCCGTATGAGACAAGGGGATAACGGCGCCCCCACCAGTCACTGCTGATAAACGGCACAATCGCGATACAGAGAAGCAGCAGAATGAACGGCGCCAGCATGAAGGACTGGACCGGGACGATCTTATATGACGCGCCCGCCATGTGCTCGATGATAATGGCCAGAACAACTGCCAGAAAAAGGCTGCCGATTACGACCGCCTTGGCCCTGAGTGTTGACTTCTTACCGCTCTGGTGCGTTGCGTCTTCGCCTTCTTTGTGCATGCTCCATCCTGTCCAGTTTTTCTGGTTTTATTTTTTTCCGGGAATTGTTTCAATAGCTCTTCACGCCCTACGTGCCACGCTAACTGAGCTTTTCGGTTCCCGGTTTACGACTTATGGTTACGACTCACTGCTCACGGTTTACTTGTTCTAAACCGCCAGATAATATACACCAAAACTTTCAGATCTCTCACAAAATTTCTCCGCAACATGTTAAAACGGGCTCCGGGCGTTGCTGTAGCGCCTGCTTGTAGCTAAATCGAACTTGCCAACAAGTGTCAAGACAAATCTCTGCTTTGGCTTTTTTACGGCCGACGAGAATCGTACTTGAAAATGTAACCGAAAATTCGTATATTGCTGCCATGCAACGAGACAAGGCCTTTCTGCTTATCATAGTGGCTTTCCTGGCAGGGTTCATAATTGGGGCCGTGAGCGGCATCAAGTTCTACGGAGCTCAAAGAGGGGAAACCTCTTCCAGCACACCCCAAGAAGGGCCAGTCAGCCCGCAGGTGAAAGCAAACCTGGTCCAGGAAATTGCCCAGCTCGAGGAAGCACTCAAGCGCGATCCTGAAAACCTGCAGGCCCTCGTATCACTTGGCAACGCTTATTTCGATACGAACCAGTACAATAAGGCCATCGAGACTTATCAGAAGGCGCTGAAGATCGATCCGAAAAATGCAGACGTGCGGACCGACATGGGCATCATGTACAGGAGTATCAAGGATTATGACGCCGCGGTCAGAGAGTTCAGGCAGGCTGCGAAGGATAATCCCGCCCACGTCAACAGCAGGTTTAACCTCGCCATCGTGCTCCAGAACGACAAAAAGGATATACCGGCAGCCATTGCGGCCTGGGAAGACTTTTTGCGGGTTGCACCGACGGACGAGCGGGCCGTCATGGCTAAGGCCCAGCTGGAGCAGCTCAAGCAGTTGGCAAAGTAACAAAAGCTGTTACAAGTTACAGGTTACAAACAAGAATTGTTACAGGTTACGAACAGCCGCCACGTGCAGACTGAAGCTTCTGTACGCGCGTCCTGCCTGTGACCTGTAACCTGTAACACTCTTTGGTCTGTAACGGTTCTGCTAAACCAGATGCCCAACTTCAAAAAGGACAAGAGCCTGGCTTCCGGCGGGCGCTACATTGTTGATCCGGTGAGGCATCTCGGCCTTGTAGGTGACGGCGTCGCCCTGCGCCAAGCGGATCTTCTCCCCTCCCACTTCACACACTATTTCGCCTGAAAGACAATAAACAAACTCATCTCCAGGGTGGAAGCATAAGTCTTTCCTGAACTTCTCATCAGGTGCAAGCCGCACTAACACCGGGTGCAGATTCTGCTGCTTTAGATTTGGGGCGAGGGCCTCGATGGGCGTGCCGGGTTGCTGTTCCCACGCTACGACAAATCACAAAATCTTTCGCTTCCTGGTCCTGGCTGGAAAAAAAGTCGTGCACCTGCATATTGAACGCTTTGGCTATTGCCACAAGCGTCGTCACTGTGGGCGAAGTCTTATTTCGTTCAATGAGGCTGAGAGCATTTGCCGAGACCCCGCTCTTTTGCGACAGCAGCCTCAAGGACATGCTCTTGCTCGCCCTGAGTCCCTTTAACTTCTCACCAACGTTGAGAATATTCTGAGTTTCCACGGCACAACCTCACTCTACGCCTAAATGGTGTATACGTTGACTTAAATGGCGTATATATTTATAGTGTAATGAAAGGGCAGCTTTGTCAAGAAAATTTGTACCAAAAATCACAACCATCTATAGCCCGCTCTTTCTTCAGGATTACCAAACCGTTGACTGCGAGGCTCCGGAGCGGGTTAGCACCGTTCACTCCCATATAGGCGACGCTTGTAACTTTTTTGGAACCTGAACCGTGCAGCGTCGCAGATCTCAGGCTCTGCCACTCTGAGTCAATCATAAAATCGGTCCAGCGAGTGCCGGAGGTCTTTGAAGTGGCCCGACTCTCTGCGGGCGCCGCGATCAAAGCGGCTGAGCTCTGCTCTGAGGGACCCACCTTTTCCCTGGCCCGCCCTCCGGGTCACCACGCCGGTCGGAATTTCAACGGCGGATTCTGTTTCTTTAATAACATAGCGATTGCCGTCCAGAAATTGCTCTCAGAAGGAAAAGCAGCATCAGTCCTGATCGTTGATATTGACCTCCATTACGGCAACGGCACCTTTGACATCTTCAAGGAAGAGCAAAGGGTCGCATTCAAGAACATCTCCGCGTCAACTCGTGCGGAATTCGTCGAGGAACTGGACGAGGCGCTGGCCGACGCACCAAAATTCGATGTGGTAGGCTGCTCCGCGGGGTTCGACACGTACATAAGGGACTGGGGGTCACTGCTTTTTACCGAGGATTTCAAGACCATCGGTGCAAAGATCACGTCTTCCAATCCGCACGTATTCTTCGTTTTTGAGGGCGGATACTATATCACCGACCTGGGCAAGAACGTCCACTCTTTTTTTCAGGGCATCCAGGAAGCTTGTTCGTAATCTGCGTACTTGCCTTTATCGCCGGGATCTACATCGAAGCCTTCTACGGCCTTGCCCTGAAACCGGTCATTCTGGGGCTTGTTGCATCGGTACTGCTTATTCCGTTTCTCCATGCAAAGAAACGGAGCCTCGGCCTCTGCCTGCTGCTTTCCGCTTTTATGTTGACCGGGGTCGTCCGCCTGGCCTTACTGACAGACTTGCCGCCGGTGATGGTCGACGAAGGCGAATCACTCTATGCGGGAACCGTAGTTGAAACGTCCCAGCGATCAAAAGTCATAGCCCTCACAAACCCCGAATCCTTGCACAACCTGCGGGTAGCCTTTCATACGAGCACAAACCTTGAGACCGGCGACCGTGTCTACCTGAGAGGTCGTCTCCTGGAATTTACTCCAGCATCTGCAGAATCCCCGCGCAAGGTCTGGAGATGGCTAAAGAGACTGGAGGGAGTCAACCACGAGATCAAGGGGAAAATAGTGCTTGTCAGATCCGGCACAAATTCCATCAATGCCTTGAGAAACTTTTTCCGGAAAAGGATAGAGGAGTCCGGTGCAAGGCACACCGATGTTCAAAAAGCTCTCACCATAGGCGATCGCGCCTCCCTCGACGAAGAAATCAACAGGCTTTTTCTGAGGACGGGCACCTCACATATACTGGCGATCTCAGGCTTCAACGTAGGCATCATCTCCGGCTTTTTCTTTTTCATTGCCAGGACCCTTCTCCGGCGGTTCAGACGGCTCAGATTATCCGGCCGCGACGTAAAATATGCAGCTGCCTTCACGATCCCCTTCCCCTTTATTTTCATGCTTATAGCCGGCTCCGGCGTTTCTGTGATCCGGGCAACGATCATGGTCGGGATATACATGCTCGCCCTCATCTTCGAGCGGGGACGCCATGTCCTGAATACCATGGCGCTTTCCGCTCTCATCATTCTTCTCATCTATCCCCACTCACTCTTTACGCCCTCTTTTCAACTCACCTTTATGAGCCTTCTCGCTATAGTCGTTTGCGTGGAAAAGCTTTACCCGACCATCAAAAAGGTCAAGCTGAAGCCGGCGGGCTGGACGCTGTCCGTTATGCTTACAACGGCTGCTGCAACGCTTGGAACAGCTCCCATCGTCATCTTTCATTTTTACGGCATAAATCTTTTCAGCATCATCCACAATCTTGTGACCGTGCCTCTGACAGGGGTCCTGGCCACATCCTTGAGTCTCGTCGGAATGAGCGTGCCCTTTGGTAATTATCTGCTGGTGCTGTCAGGATGGATAGTCCATCTCAACCTCATGCTTCTGCACTTCCTTGATTGGGGTTATCTGTTTCCCGTTGTCCGGCCCGATCTGTACGAGATACTTCTTTACTACGCGCTCTTCTTCTCTCTCCTGTACACAGGACGGAAGCCCGTTGTTGCTTTCCTCATTGCTGTCTTGCTGCCCCTCTGCCTGCTTCAGGCATACCTGGTCTATGAAAAAAGGTTTCATAATGATCTCTGCCTGAGCTTTATAGATGTTGGCATGGGAGAAGCAACACTGATCGAGGCGCCCCGGGGTGTAAGGATTCTCATCGATGGAGGAGGTTCCGTCTCCGGAGATTTCGATACCGGCTCCAGGATCGTCATGCCCTTTCTTCTCTCAAGGAAAATCCTGACACTCGACTACGTGATCAATTCGCACAGCCATGCGGACCACATCGGGGGTCTCGTATCGATCCTTCGCCATTTCAAGGTCAACGCGTTCGTAACCACTCCTTTTCTGGTGGAGTACGCGGAACATCCTTCTCTCTTGCAGATCATGCGCCAGACAGAAAACCACGGTGCAGTTCTGGAAAAAGGGTGACATCTACCGCTCTTCCCGAGGAGACAAGCATAGAGGTGCTGCTATCCCCCACAGCCGCATCATTTGAAAACCTGAATGACACCTCGCTCGTGATCAAGATCACCCAGAAAAGCCGGGCCTTTCTCTTTCCGGGAGATATCAGCGACGGCGTCGAAGAAGGATTGATCAAGTCAGGCGTTCCCTGAGGGCAGATGTGTTGAAGATCCCGCATCATGGTAGCAGGACGTCGAGCAGTTTCACCTTCCTTGGCGCGGTTCGGCCCGCACTCGCTGTACTGAGCGGGGGTGGTGTGATGCAGAATCTGCCCGCAGTCGAGACCCTGGAACGGTACCGCGAGCTCTCCATTCCCGTGCTGAGGACGGACAGGCAGGGACCCTATCACTGTTTGCTCCCACGAAGGCCGGCTCACGTACAGGGTGTCTCAGAGATAACCTGGGACAAGCGTCATCTGGTCTGTTTATGTGTCAAGTGTTCTGTCGTTGCGTGCTGATGACGAAGTCAGACGTAGGAGAAAGACTGCCGTTTAGATTGTCTGAGTACCCATTGACAATCACCTTGAACTGATCAATAATGATTATACTATCTTCATGGACGTCACTGCCTTCCTCGCCTTCAGCGCTGGTGTTTTGTCGTTCTTCAGCCCTTGCGTCCTTCCCCTTGTTCCTTCATACCTGATTGTCATCAGCGGCGCCAGCATAACCAGTTATACCGAGCTCTCTTCCGGGCAGCACAGAAAAACGTTACTCCTGCATGCGGTCTCATTCATAGTCGGGTTTTCGCTAGTCTTTGTGTCCCTTGGCATTTCCTCTTCTTTGCTGGGTAACCTCTTTTCGACCTACGAGCGGTGGATTGTAAGGATCGGCGGCCTGCTTCTCATTGTCTTCGGCCTCAATATGCTCAACGTCGTGAAGATTCCTTTTCTAAACCAGGAAAAAATGTGCCATTTGAGAACAAAACCGATAGGGCTTCTCGGCTCTTTCCTGATCGGCATAACCTTTTCTCTGGGCTGGACCCCCTGCATCGGACCGGTGCTCGCATCCATTCTTCTCATTGCCTCAACGACTTCCACGGTGAAACAAGGCATGTATCTGCTCAGCCTTTACTCCCTCGGTCTCGCCATACCCTTCTTTGTGGCTGCTCTTCTTGTGGGCCGGATACTTTATCTAATGCAGAAATACGGCTGGGTGGTGAAGTACTCTTCTTACGTGATCGGGGGATTGTTGATCGCTCGTTGGAGTCTTACTGGCGACGGGCTATTATACGCGGCTCAGCGAGGCACTCCTGCGCCTGTAACACCAATTCGCCTTCACGCGTATACTTCGTTGTGCTGAGTCGCACTCTCGACGTACGTATCGCAGCGTGTCAGCCGTGTATCCGCTTGATCATTGAGTAGAAGTTAGGAAACCTCAAGTGAAGCCCGAGAGCTTGTCAGCGTATAACCGACATCAGAGCGGTAGCTAAGAGTCGACGGTCCTAGGAGTACGACGACGTCATCTGTACATACGAAGTCGTGTCGACGCAGTTAACGAGCTGTATCTTGATCCTGTGTATTACAGGTCAAGCTTTCTGATATCTGCCTGGAACGTATCGTTGAACTTCTTGAGGACTCTGTTTTCAATCTGTCTTACGCGCTCTCTCGATATCTTGAACCGCTCCCCGATCTCCTGGAGCGTCATCGGTTCTTCTGCCATGATCCGTCTTTCGAATATCAACAGCTCTTTGTCATTCAACATCGTTTTGAATTCCTTAACTTTCAGCTCCAGTATGTCCCTCTTTTCCCTTGCCGCGACCACTTCCTCAATGTTCTCATCGCTCTGCATCACATCCATCAGCGTCTCTTCGCCCTCATCATAAAGGGGATGGTCGAGCGACATGTCAGTGAAAGCCAGCCTCTTTTCCATGTCTTCGACTTCTTCGGCCTTCACGTCGAGGGTGCTCGCCAGAAGCTGCGGCGCAGGGACAACGCCCTGAGCCTCCAGTTTCTTCTTCTCTTTATTCAGCCTGTAGAAGAGCTTCCTCTGGCTCTGGGTGGTGCCGACCTTTACTATGCTCCAGGAGTCCATGATGTGCTTCAGAATGTAGGCCCGTATCCAGAAGGATGCATACGTTGAAAACCTCGTACCCTTATACGGATTATATTTCTTGACAGCGTGCACGAGCCCAACGTTCCCCTCCTGTATCAGGTCGAGGATGTTCAGATAGGTATTGTAGTACTCCAGTGCTATTTTGACCACGAGCTTCAGGTTTGATATCACCAGCATCTGGGCAGCGTCCCGGTCCTTGTGGTCAAATGCCTTTACCGCAAATTCCAGTTCTTTTTCCCTTGTCAGCACCGGATGCTTCGATACTTCGGAGAGATACCGCTTCAGCGGGTCGAAGGGCGCCGGAAGTTCATGGTCTCCAGCATCCTTGACCTCCGGATCTTTTGGTTCTTCGAGAAAGCTATCCTCGGAGTGCTTCACGGTCACGTCCTCCGGACCTTGATCAATTCAGCGGCTATGCTTACGGCTATCTCCTGAGGCGTCTCAGAATTTATGGCTATCCCTATCGGGGCATAGACAGATTCAAGCGTCTTGTCATCAAAGCCTTGCTGTCTCATGTAGTCCATAACCATCCTGGTCTTCCTCTTGCTGCCGATCATCCCCACATAGCGCGACGGTCTCTTCATCACCTGTTCCAGAACGAGCGCATCATGCTTATGGCCGCGTGTCAAGATTACCACATATTCGTTCCCATGAAAACTGAGTTGTTCAAACACGCGCGTAAAATCGTCAACGATAACGCGTTCTGCCTCGGGAAATCTCTCCCTGTTGGCAAACTCCTCCCTGTCATCTATCACCGTCACGTTGAAGTCGACCATGGCGGCAACGCGCGAAACGTACTGTGAGACATGTCCCGCACCAAAAATGTAGAGAACAGGGGATGTCTGAAGAGGCTCAATGATAGTATTGCCGATCACCGCCGGCCTCTTCTCGGAGATGTACCGCTGAAAATCAGCACCAATCTCCTCGTCGATGGGGTCACCGGCGACCACTCCATCTTCTTTGATCGAGGCTTTTCGAAAATCCTTCGTCGGAAAATCTGGTGACCAGCAAGGCGCCTGTGCCTTGCCTCTCCAGTTCAGGGATCGCTCTATATAAGGCCCTGTATTTTTCCGCCACAGGTTCCACAAAGATGTCAACGTTGCCACCGCAGATCATACCCTCATCTTCAAGCTGCCTCCCGTCCATGGTGTAGTGGAGGAGTTTCGCCATCCCGGTTCTTATGACCTTGCGGGCCTCCTGCCACACCTCCGCCTCGATACACCCGCCACCCACGGTCCCATAAAACTTTCCGTCACTGCCGACGAACATCTTGGCCCCCTCTTCCCTCGGGGCCGCGCCCAGTTTTTTCACGATGGTAGCGAGCGCCCCACCGCTGCCTTTCTCCAGATAGTCATCTATGATGCTGTACAGGTCCATCGTCACTCCAGACCGTCTTTATGTACTGCTTCAGGCTTCCGGTCGATTGTAGTGATGCATGATTGCTTCGAGCACGCCACCCGCGATGGAACGCGCCTTGTCCGATATGGTAAAGCAGTTGGTACGTTCTGCCCGCGGATCTACATCCCCGACCTTTTCGCCTTTCTCCACCTCAATCTCACGGATAAGCCCTCGCAGGATGCCGCCGATCGCAGCCTGCACGGGTTCTTCACCGACATACAGTATGGTCTCTCCCTTTGTTCACAGGGTCGCCAAGCCTCTTCACATGTTTGACAAGACCGGCCTTCGGCGCCCTGAGTACGCGTTCTTGCTTAAAGCCTTCGGTCGCACCCGGCACGCCCGTGTATGGCTCTGCCTGCCCCTTATAGATCACCCTTCCAAGATTGTGGCCTCTATTGCTTTCGACCACGGCATGTACGTCATCGGGCGCCCTGAAGTCAGGACCTACTCCTATCACCAGCGGTCCCTCCGTCTTGCGTGTCCCCAGTATTTCTTTTTGCCATCATCGCATCGACCACCACGTCCGGCATTATCTCTCCAACGATGTCTCCATGACGGATCGACTATCACGCCAACAGAGCTACGTTCCCAGAGGAGGTCGAGCGCCGCTCCGTTTGAGATACGTTCAGCCCGGACGCCTTCGACTTCCATGAAACCTTCGTAGACGGCCTCACAAAACGATACCCCCCTTCGAACTGCAAGCGGGTGGGCTATTTCCGTCATGACAATCCGCGTAATCCCGGCCATGAAGAGGCGATGGGCAATACCCGTGGCCATCTCTCCTGCGCCCTTTACGACGACTCGCAGCGTTCGCACGCTATCTGCCCTTTCCGAAGAAACAGTTTGGATAATGGCACTCCACGCAGTTTATGCAAAGCCCCCCATGGGCCAATTTCAGTATATCATTTTTGGTTATGGTGATACCAGCAAGGACCCACGGAAGGACCACGTCCAGAATCGTGTTTCTGCTATAGTAAACGCACGCAGGAACCCCGAGGATGTATTTTCCCTTCCGCCGTGCAACGAGAAACATGGCCCCCGGAAATACGGGCGCGCCGTAAACCTGTATCCGGGCTCCCGTTGCCGCAACGCCTTCCTTCGTGACGTCATCGGGGTCCACTGAAAGCCCTCCCGTCGTGATGACGAGGTCGGCGCCCTTCTCAAAAAGGCGTACGATCGCGTCCCTGATCGAGCCCACATCGTCGGGCGCAAACTCTTTTCCTATCATCTCCAATCCGTACGTCCTCAGCCTCTCTTCAACGATAGGAGAGCCATCCTTTATCCTACCGCTAAAAACTTCGCTTCCCGTCACCACAAGCCCGCCTTTCATCGACTTGAAACGGGAGGATCTTTATGACACCCTGCTTGCCCAGGCGTTCGGCCTTTTCCAGGGTTGGCTCGTCTATGTATAGCGGCAGGATGCGGGTGGCTGCAACCATCTCGCCGGCCCTGACAGGGTAGCGGTCAGGCACCGTCGTGAAGGCCACGTGCTCCACGCTGTTCAACGCATAGAGTTTTTTCGTATTGACGGAGACAAGGCCGTCCACCGTGCTCGCAAGGTTGATCCTTCCTTCTTTAGGAGGCGTGAGTGCCATGTGCTCGTCCATAGCAGCTTCAGCAATCCGGCGTGCAGCCTCTTCCTCATGCACCTCCTTTTCGCCGCCCTCGATCACATATACGTAGCATTTCCCCAGGTCCAGGAGGCGTTCCACGTCCTCTCGTTCGATGATTCTGCCGCGCTTAAAGGCCACGTCCTTCTTCTTCTCCGGTATTATCTCCGTCACGTCATGGGCCAGTATGAGTCCGACGGCATCCTGCTACCTTAACCTTTTTCAATCCTGTATCCCCTCCTTCTCAAAAGATCGATGTCTTCTTCCGTGTCGAGATCAAGGAGTATTCCCTCGTCTCCCTCTACATAGAGTATATCCTGACTGTGCCTCTCAATGATAGGCCTTAGTGCAGTATCGCCTTCAAGAGTGCGCATCTCGTCGAGATACGGCATCACGTCTATCAGTACGGGATGGCCTTTCTGTCCCTGGTAGACAGGGATGATGATCGGATGTGTTCCCTCGGCGAATGACTCGATCATCTTCCCGAGCGTCTCTCTTTTGACAAAAGGCTTATCGCCGAGATGCAAAAAGAGACCATGATCCGCATCGAGGAATGGCAACGCCGCCCTTACGGACGTTGACATTCCCGCAGGATACGAGCTGTTATGGACAAGCACAACCGGGACATCCTGGAGCAGTTGCTCTACACGTTCTCGCTCAAAGCCCGTGACAACGAAAACGGTGCCTATCTGCAGTTCCAGAAACGTGCGAAGAGTCCGCGTCAGGACCGGCTCTCCATCCACACTCAGGAAGAGCTTGTTAGAGCCGAGCCTGCTGGATGAGCCGGCAGCCAGAATTACCGTATCGATTACTGGTTTTCCGATGTCGCGCATACTTTCAGGAAATCAGATGTAGTTTAACCTGACAAAATCAGATTAATATCAATACCAGTTTGCCTTCAAAAATAGAGCGAGGCGACCAGGAGGATAGCGATAGCGCAAGCGAGTACCTGGAAGGAAGCATCCCGTGGGAGTCGTGCCGACGCAACATCCACTGCACGTGGAGTACCCGGAAGCGCAGCATCCTGTAAGGATAAGGGAGCACCCTGTATGGACGGAGGCGTCAGTCCTTCTGTATCTGTTTGTTGAGATCGGCAATCAGTGCGTTTACGTCAACGCCGTGAACTTTCGCGCCCTGTTCAATATTTTCAAAGAGCGCCGCTTGACAACCAACGCAGCCCAGGCCATGTCGCTCGAAGGTGACGCGCGTTTCAGGGTACTTCTGCACGACCTCCTCTATGGTCATCTGTTTATGTATCATCGCATGCTCCTTTGGTCCTTCTCTTAAAATACGTCGGCGGAGAAGATGTAAATATTAGTTCCTTTCGACTTCCAGGCATCTTTGGGAAGCCCGGCTTTCACGCACGTATATTCGAGAAAGGTGGTCCTATCCCAGCCATACTCTACCGCCACCTGGGGCAAAAGCAGGCCTGTGTCGAGACCTTTCTCGATGTACAAGCCGTGCACACCCACTTCTATCTCTTCGACGCTTTCGATTTTCCGCATCGGTGTCAAGACGGAAATCTCAACCTCCGTCTCCTTCCATTCACCGGCATCGAGCGGGGCAAACCGGGGGTCGTAAAACGCCGCTTGTTTAGCCATTTCCCTGATCGTCTCATCGAGCGGCAGAAACCCCTTGATGTGGCCTATGCAGCCTTTTAGCTCACCATGCGTTTTCAGGCAGACAAAGGCGCCCATTTTCTCTTTCAGCTTCGGTGGCACCTGGAGGGCTTTCTCCTTCTTGCCGAACAGGGTACTCTCTATGGTCTGCCTGACCATCTCCTTCATGAGCGCCCTTTCTTCCTCGGTGAAGTGGAGGTCAGTCCCCGTTTTCCTATCCCAATTCGCCTTCATTCATATACCTTTGTTGGCCGCGTGTCCTTCTGTCTCAGCCTCCTCGACGTACCAGTTGTACGCCTGCGTCGCTTTCCGCCTTGCCGCCTGGGTCGTATTTCTGAATCCAAATTGGTACTATTAGTTCCCACGTCCGTTACCCATCCTGTAAAAAACAGCCGAGAGGTATCCTACCACAGATGCCTTGTCCCCGGATACGTCTCCTGAGTTGGCATACTTCAACACCTTACTCGCATTTGCTCCCAGCTTCTGCGAGACCAGCATGGTCGTTATCATGGGACCCGCGCCGCATGCCTCACACTTATCCGAACCAAGGTCCCGGGCCAGCCCCTGGACATCAAAATTATTCAGGTTTCGTGCCACCTCTCCATCCAGCTCGATCGCATGGTTGTATGGATAATAGTGAGAAAGGTCGGTGCTGCCGACAACAAGGAATTGTTTCTCGCTTTCCCGCATCACCTGAAAGAGCGCCGATGCCAACGCTTCACACAGGGGAATGTCCTGGGCTCCCATGATAAGCGGAACTATCCGAAAATTCTTCAACACAACCTGCAAGAAAGGAAGCTGCACCTCCAGGGAATGTTCGCCCTGATGGGCGTGAAAATTAGGCTGAACCACGCTATCCTTCTTCAGCAATTCGGCAGCGAATTCCTCATCGATGCTCACGATTCCGAGCGGCATTCTGTAACCGCCCCTTTCCTGGATGGCCGCCCCCTCAAAATAGCTTCTATGGCTGGGTGCTATCACGATCACCGTGTCGTACGTCCGTTGTGACAAGACCTTGTATCCCCAGGCAGCAACAGCGCCGGAATAGATGTAGCCCGCGTGCGGCGCAACCAGACCCTTGATCTCGCCCTTTATCTCTTCCGGCGCAGCCTGCTCCAGGTAGAGCTCGACATCACGGGCAAGGGCCTTTGGGTTGGCCGGATAAAACGTACCGCTGGCCGCTGGTTCCCTTATCATCACCCTAATATTTTAGACCATATGACAGGATAGTCAAATGAAATGTGCGGAAATGACGGAGCTGGACAGACGAGCTGGACCAGATGACTAAATAGACTGAATGAACCGGATGGGTTGGTCAGAATCAGGATATTTTGGCGAAGTCCGGTGGCCGTCTTCGCTCAGGCCCGATGTACGAGAGCCCCTCGCCCCGTATAGGCTCCTCGTTTACGTCAACCCACTCTGCCTCTGACGGGCGGTAAAACTCTTTGATGCTGTGGGATGCAATGAGGTAATCGAGCATCATATCATCCACATAGTCATAGCTGTCGTCCTGGTATTTAACGTGTATCATCACTCCCCCTGAACATAGCACCGCGTCCCTGACATTATATGGATAGTCTACCACCTTATCGAGCCAAAACAATTGACCGGAAGGCTATTTTGGTTAGGAAGAACGGTTGAAGAACTAAGGGGCAACCTGTACCTGGTCACCAAATCGCTCGGCCAGGGCCTTCGAGAGCGCATCCACTGCTTTTTCGTCGGGAAGCTCAACCATGAGTTCACCACCGTCTCCCACAACAAGCCTTCCGAACTGCTTTACCACGTCTGCAACTTCGTTTGGTTCGACCGTCCACCAGCCGCGGGTGCGTTTCAGGAGTTCTTCCCCTCTCAGGGGCTGCGGAGTGACGAGATCGATACTCCTGAACCAGGCATCCCACCCAATCTGCGCCGGCGCTTTCAGAACCGGAGAGACAGGATCGTGATAAATCCGGCACCGGCCAAAGAGGCGTGTGCGAATCATTTGAGTATCTCCTGAATGACCTGCTCGAAAGCCTCATTGCGATTCAGTACGGCAGCGGGCACCGCAATTCTGCCACGTTCAAGGATGCGCGCCAGACAGTGTGCGTAGAGCAAGGCCGCCTCATCCTCAGTCCTGGCCAAGCCCCGTCTGCCGGCCCTGGCCCAGGCCTGCTCAAAAAGTTGTAATGCTTGTTCCCGCCAGACACGGAGCCTGCGGTCGAGTGGCAGGAGCGCGACGGCCTCGAACATGGTTTGCTGAAGCTTTTCCATCTGCGCAAAAACGTGCCGCATGCTGCGTACCGCCGGGTCACGTCCAAACTCGTCATTTTCCATGGTTAGACCCTGATAACCAGCCGTCGGCAAACCTGACACCATTGCTCTCGCTGACAGCTAACGGCTGTTTTCTACCTAATGGTACCAGAGGCAGAAGACGGGGTCAATGGGCCACAGGATAGGGTCCCGGGTCCAGGGTCCGGGGTTCAGATGAGCAGAAGCATGAGTCACCGCAAAGGGGAGCAGAATAGGCTCGCGGATGGACTCATGTCATATAATTGACTCTGAATCACCCTCCATAGATGTTCTTCGTCCGTGTCTCGGTCCGTCACCTGAGCGCATGAGAGCGTCGGATTGCTTGCCGCCTACGCACTGCTCACTGCTTACTTGCATACTGCCTCGACTTACCCTGTGACCCTGCCCCGTGCACCCTGACCCCTATTCGACCTTCCTGGCATGAGAATTGAAACGATGCTGTATCTCGCAGACGCGAGAAGGAGGTTCTATGCGTGACGTTGATGATGTGAGGCAGATCTATCGGGGCATGGTCGTTCCCGCTTCAACTTCTACGAGAGCAGCCTCCGAGCCCTTTTCAGAAGTACTGGCATCACAGACGTCCAAAGATGAGGCATTCGACAAGGCGGTCAGCTTCGTGCTCGAAAATAAGAGGGGGTATGTAGCGGGCGAGAATCCGATGAAGTACGGCATCATGCAGACAACGCTGAAAGATTACGACCCAAAGGGAAAAATCGCACAGAACGTGAGCCAGCTCGACGAAGCAAAAGCGAAACAGATTTATCGAAAGATTTGGGACAGGGCCGGCTGCGATAAGCTGCCCTATCCCTTGAATGTGGTACATTTTGACACGTATGTGCAGAGACCGCGTACAGGGATTGAGGCATTGAAAAAGGCTCAGGGGGACCCCCAGGCATACCTCGACGTCAGGAAATCGCTTCAGGACGGGATCAAAGCGTATGCGAGCGAACAGGGCTCAAATGAGGAGTCGTGTGGATCAGCTGTCCTCCTATGTGAAGCTCAGCACACCAGCCGCGGAGGCTTCCGCGCAACCTAATTCCGCCGATGCGACTCAAGTCACTGCTTCTAAGAAGAAGGTGCCAAGCAACTTTGAAATCGCTGCTACCTTCATTATGAAACATGAGGGCACGAGCCATGTTCAGAACGATAATGGTAAGGGACCTGCGAAATTCGGCATCTTGCAGACCACCCTCAAGGACCTTGATCCAACAGGCCGCATAGCCAACGATGTAAGCGAGCTGGACGAAGGAAAGGCAAAGCAGGTCTACAAGAAAATCTGGTACCGGGCCGGCTGTGACAAGCTAGCGTACCCGCTTAACATCATACATTTCGACACATTCATGCACCGGCCAAACACTGCGATCCAGGCGCTCGGCAATTCCGACGGCGATCCCCAGCTTTACCTGGAATTACGCCAGACCTCGTTGAGAAGTCTCAGGGGCTACAAGAAATTTGCAACCGCGTGGGAAGGCAGGATACGCAACCTTACACAACTCCTGGTTAACCAGACGAACCAGGCAGCCCAGAAAAAGCCCGAGCCCCCTCAAGTTTTAGATCCCGAGCGATCCGGTTAACACTTCCGCAACGGTGAGGCCCACCTCCGCCGGGTTTTTCACAACACGCACACCCGCGGCTTCCAGTGCCCTTATCTTTTCTGCGGCGCCACCTACGCCACGGGAGATGATGGCCCCGGCGTGTCCCATCCTGCGTTCAGGAGGCGCAGTCAGGCCGGCTATGAACGCAACAAGAGGTTTTTTCATCCGGCTCTCATAGAACGCGGCAGCGGCTTCTTCCTGCGTGCCGCCGATCTCACCGATCATCACCATGGCAGCGGTCTCGGGGTCCTTCTCGAACAGCTCAAGCAGATCAACAAAAGAAGATCCGACGATGGGGTCCCCGCCGATCCCGACACAGGAAGACTGGCCAATACCGAGTTTCGAGAGCTGGTCGACTACTTCATAGGTAAGCGTCCCACTGCGAGAGACAATCCCGACGTGCCCCAATCTATGAATGTAGCCGGCCATCACGCCGACTTTTGCCTTTCCGGGTGATATGACGCCTGGCGTATTCGGGCCGATCAGTCGGCTATTCTTTTCTTCCAGGTAATGGTGGACTGAAATCATGTCTAGAGTCGGTATGCCCTCGGTGAGGCAGACGATCAAGCTAATCCCTGCTTCGGCAGCCTCCATGATCGCGTCCGCTGCGAACGCAGGCGGAACAAAGATGGCAGAGGCATTGGCACCCGTGGCGGCAACGGCATCCCTGACGGTATTGAAGACAGGCACGCCTTCAACGGCTTGCCCTCCTTTGCCGGGCGTAACACCTGCTACCACCTTCGTGCCGTATTCAAGCATCTGCCGTGCATGAAACGCACCTTCACCACCGGTGATACCTTGCACGACCAGACGCGTGTTTTCGTCGATGAGAATACTCATGCTAACTCCGTGTTAACAGACTAACGACTGTTACAAGTTACACGGTTGACAGCCAAGCTTAAACCGCGTACGTCTCCGTTAACTTTCTCTAATTGTTAACTTGTAACGTTCTCGTCCCGTTAACCTGTAACGCTTGCTTGGGCCTTCGCCTGCCTTCAGCAAGCGCTGAGACCATCTCTCCCGCTTCTTTCATGCTGCTCGCCGCGATGAAGGCAAGGCCCGATTCCGCGAGGATCTGCCGCCCCAACTCGACATTTGTCCCTTCCAGCCTGATAACGACAGGCGCCTTGATATCGAGTTCCCGGGCCGCTTCCGTTACCCCTTTTGCTAAGCGTATCGCATCTCAGGATGCCGCCGAAGATGTTGATGAAAACAACTCTCACATCCGGGTCAGAGACCAGTATACGCAGACCCGCCCTGACCATCTGGGCCGTCGCCCCACCACCTACGTCGAGGAAATTTGCAGGCTCAGCACCTGCAAGCTTGATAAGGTCCATCGTTGCCATGGCCAGGCCGGCACCGTTCACCATGCAGCCCACGCTGCCGTGCAGCTTTATGTAGTTGAGGTTTTGACGGGATGCCTCGACTTCCAGCGGATCTTCCTGCGACGGATCGCGCAATAATGACACGTCTTGATGACGAAATAGGGCATTGTCATCAAAATTGATCTTGCCGTCAAGGGCAACAAGGATCCCTTCCCGGGTCAACACGAGGGGATTTATCTCAACATGGGAACAATCCTTGTCCACGAACAGGCGATACAGGCCGGTGACAATGGCGCTCATCTGCCTGAAGGCCTTTCCGTCCAGCCCAAGCGCGTAGCAGAAGCGCGAGACCTGGAACGGACGAAGGCCCACCCCGGCGTCTATCCACTCGCTCAGCACTTTTTCCGGGGTTTCGGCGGCCTTTTCTTCGATATCCATTCCCCCCTCGGCGCTGCCAAGGAGAACCACTGACGCACGAGCCCGGTCGATCGTAAGACCGATATAGAATTCCCGGTCGACCGTGAGCATCTCTTCTATGAGCAAGGAATTGACGGGTCTGCCCTCGGGACCGGTCTGCGGCGTCACAAGCCTCGTACCCAGGAGCCGGGATGCGACTTCAGCTACTTCTTCCGGGTTGTCGATGATTTTGATGCCGCCCGCTTTTCCACGGCCGCCCGCGTGGATCTGGGCTTTGATAACGAGAGGGGTAGTACCGATTTCCTTACCGGCCTCGACCGCCTCTTGCGGTGATCTTGCTACTGCGCCTTTAGGGACGACGATTCCATAGGTTTGAAACAGCCCCTTGGCCTGGTACTCATATATCTTCATTTTCCCACGTGCCGGCCTCCAGAGCCGGCCCACCTTTTTTCATTCGCTTTGCCGCAGCCATGCCCGCCTTGAGAGCGTCCCGGTTAAGCTTCTCGGTCCCCTTCGGTACGCGCGCCAGCACAGCAGCCTCAATAGCCTTCTTCGAGACGATGGCGCTCAGTTCACTGATCGCCCCGAGGGCAACAATGTTGGCCACCATTTCTTTTTTGAACCGGTCGCGTGCGATGCTCGTGAAAGGTATCTGAACGGCATTCGCCACGGGAACCGTTTTAACGAACGTGGAGTCGACAATGAGCAGCCCATCAGGTTTCAGATCCTGGTAATACTCATCGAGGGCTTTCTGATTCATCGTTAGCAGCAGGTCTACTTTCATGGCCTTGGGGTAGTCAATCTCTTCGTCGCTCACGACCACCTCCGCCTTACTGGAGCCTCCTCGCGCCTCCGGCCCGTAGCTCTGCGTCTGGGCCACCTCCTTGCCATCATAAACGCCAATGGCCTCGGCAAGGATAATACCCATCATGATCAAGCCCTGACCCCCGGAACCGCCCAGTCGAATGTCGTATCGAAAACTCATGCTTCTTTCCCCTGTCCTGCTTTGCGCGCTGCCTGATCCGGTCGTATTGCTCTGTGTAGACCGGCAATTCCCTGTCAGCAAGCACGCCGATGAGGAACTTGTCTTCCATCTCCTCCGGCTTCATCGTGGCGGCCGATTCCACGGTCGCAGCATGATCCCGCTGCCACTGCAGCATCTCTACAGGCCCACCCAGACGATTCAACTTTCCATACTGCGTGTGGCAATGGGCGATCACTTCAACGACGGAGAAGCCCTGCTTGAGGAATGCCTTCTCCATAAGCCCGTCGAGCAGCTTGGCATGATAAACAGTGCCTCTTCCCACGAATGCAGCACCCGCTGTCACAGCCAGCTCCGATATCTTGAAAGCGTGCTCGATATTCGTATACATCGTTGTCGTCGATCTCATCCCGAACGGCGTGGTGGGCGAATACTGCCCGCCCGTCATACCGTATACGCTGTTATTCAGAATGATCGCGGTGAGGTCGATGTTTCTCCGTGCCGCATGGATGAAATGGTTCCCGCCAATAGCCACGGCATCTCCGTCGCCCATGACGACAATTACCTTCAAACCCGGCTTGGCCAGCTTTATACCGGTGGCAAAGGTGAGGGCACGCCCGTGGGTCGTGTGAAGCGTGTTGAAATCCACGTACACGGGCAATCTTCCGGTGCAGCCGATGCCTGACACGAGCACTACTTCGTCCTTTTCGTAGCCTATGCGATCTATGGCCCGTATCAGGGCGCCCAGCATGATCCCGATCCCGCAGCCGGGGCACCATACGTGCGGAAATTTTTTGTCATGGCGTAAGTATTTGTGTATCAGCTTCGTGAACTCTTCCATTACGCCACCTCCATGATACGATCGAGTATCTCCTCCGGAGTAATGATCGTCCCGTCAACCTTATTGAGCGTCACGACGCGTGTATAGCCCTGATTGACCCGTTTGACCTCACGGGAAATCTGACCCATGTTCATTTCAGGCACCAGCACCACCTTCGATGTCTTGAGCACCGGCTCTATCATATTCCTCATAAAAGGCCATAGGGTCGTAAGTTTGACAAAACCCGCTTTTATACCTCTCTCCCGCGCGTCGCGCACAGCCCGCTTCGCGGATCGGGCCACTGACCCGTAGGCAATAACGGTGATATCTGCCCCGTCCACCTGGTCCACCTCACCCATCTGGATCTCGGGAAAGCGCTGACTGATCTTGCGGAAAAGGCGCGCGATAAAAGGGCCTATCTCATCCGGTCGGCTTGTGGGAAAGCCGCGAACGTCATGCGTCAGCCCGGTCACGTGGTATCTGTATCCCTCGCCGAAACTCGCCATCGGAGGCACGCCTGCGGGCGTGTCCTCGTACGGGATGTACCACTCGGGCGGCACCTTCGGCTTCACGCGGTCGAATATCTCCACCTGCTCCCCTTCCGGCAATGTCACCTTCTCGCGCATGTGAGCGACTACTTCGTCAAGCAGCAGGATCACCGGGTTCCGGAATCTCTCCGACAGATTGAAAGCTTTTATGGTCAGATCAAAACACTCCCTGACCGTTGAGGCGCAGAGCACAATCATGGGATGGTCACCATGGGTGCCCCAGCGTGCCTGCATCACATCACCCTGGGCAGGGTAGGTGGGAAGCCCCGTGCTCGGCCCTCCCCGCATTACGTTCACGAGCACACACGGTATTTCGGCGATGCACGCAAAGCCGAGGTTCTCCTGCATAAGCGAGAATCCGGGCCCGGACGTTGCGGTCATCGATTTCGTGCCAACAAGAGATGCGCCTATGACGGCGCCCAGACTCGCTATCTCATCTTCCATCTGGATGAAGGTTCCGTCCAGTTGGGGCAGTCTCACAGACATAATTTCGGCGATTTCCGTCGCGGGAGTTATGGGGTAACCGGCGAAAAATCGGCATCCGGCCCGCAATGCCCCTTCTGCCACTGCTTCATTGCCTTGCAGCAACACCTCATTAACGTTTCGCTTCTTCACTGTCCTCCCCTTATCTGCCTTTCTTTTTTCTCATGCACCGTGATTGCAAAATCGGGGCAGCGTAGTTCGCACAGACCGCACTTGGCACATTTTTCCGGATCCTTCACGTACGGTGAGCCCGTTTCATCCCGTGCGAGTGTGCCCGTGGGGCAAAAAGCGACACAGATGCCGCATGCCTTGCACCATGCCTTGTAAATGTCGATGTTGGGTGGCGGTTTCTTTTCCTTTGCGGTTTGGGTCATTGTCACCTCAGTGATGTATACAATAGCAAACTCTATACCACGACGAACGCACACAGCACAAGGACGACTCATAACTATACTATCACATACTCAGAATAAAGCCGATCTCGTTGCCCTATGCGCAGACCAATGATGGATGATTACCCATAGTGGAGCCATTCTACCGGTTCGTTGACATACGTTAATCTCCTTGATAGATTATTGACCGTTTGGCATATGAGTCTAGGCAACAGGACAGCCATACCCTACGGATGCGCAATCTCCCTGCTCAATAGACACGAAGAACGAAGAAATAGCATTAATTGCATCCTGGGTCAGGAGACAAACAGGATTATCAAGCGCGGAACAATAGGTATCTATTGCGAAGAGGAATAAGTCATCCGATAAAGGGGAAAATCATGCCAGAGAAAATTGAATTTCGTTCCGATGGGAGTCTTCTTGTTCCGGATGTCCCTGTAATTCCCTACATCGAAGGAGATGGGGTAGGGCGAGATATCTGGAGGTCTTCGGTCCTCGTGTTTAATGCTGCCATCGACAAATGTTACGGGAGCGAAAGAAGGGTCGAGTGGATTGAGGTTTACGCAGGCGAGAAAGCATCGCGCCTGAAAGGGGACTGGGCTCCGAAGGAGACGATTGATACTATTAGAGCATGTAAAGTAGCAATCAAAGGACCTCTTACGACTCCGGTGGGGGGAGGAGTTCGAAGCATCAATGTTTTGCTGCGACAGAGGCTCGATCTCTATGCCTGCATTCGGCCGGTGAAATACATTCCGGGGACACCAAGCCCCGTAAAACACCCGGAGAAAGTGGATATGGTGGTTTTTCGGGAAAACATAGAGGATGTTTATGCAGGGATTGAGTGGAAAGAAGGGTCGAAAGGGGCACAAAGAGTCAGAGAATTTCTCGAGAAGGATATGGGAAAGAAGATCCGGGAGGATTCGGGCATCGGGATTAAACCGATCAGCCGTTTTGGAACAAAGCGCCTCGTTCAAAGGGCAATCGAGTATGCACTCTCACATGGTCGGAAAAGCGTCACGCTCGTTCATAAGGGAAACATCATGAAATTCACGGAGGGAGCCTTCAGGGATTGGGGATACGAAATCGCCCTGGAGAAATTCCGGGACAAGATTGTTTTGGAGAGCGAAATGGCCGAAGAAGGCAATCCGGATATTCTCCGAGGGAAGATTGTAATCAAAGACCGGATTGCAGATGCGATGTTTCAACAAATCCTTCTGAGGCCCGAAGAATACGACGTATTGGCCGCGCCCAATCTGAATGGAGACTACATATCCGATGCACTGGCGGCTCAAGTGGGAGGGTTAGGCATGGCGCCCGGCGGGAACATTGGAGACCGAGCTGCCGTGTTTGAGGCTACACATGGGACTGCCCCCAAATATGCGGATCAAGATGTGATCAATCCGGGATCCCTTATTCTTTCGGGCGCGATGATGTTCGACTATCTGGGCTGGAATGATGTGGCCAATAAGATTTCCGAAGCATTGGGAAAGACAATTGCGGATAAGGTGGTTACCTACGATCTTGCCCGACAGATGGAAGGGGCCCGGAAAGTCAGATGTTCTGAATTTGCCGCGGCCATCATCCAAAACCTTTAATACCAATTTGCATTCAAGATGGAGACCGAGGCGGCAGCGAGGAGCCGATAGCGGAGCATCCTGTAAGGACGCAGGCGTACTGTAGAGTACGTCGAGGAGAGCGATAGCGCAGCATCCTGTAAGGACATAGCGACAACGAAGGTATACGCTTGAAGGCGAATTGGTATGAGCATCACCTTTTTCCCTCAAGACCCGGGGCCGGAGTCAAGAAGCAGTGTGACCGGACCATCATTTGTGAGGCTGACACGCATAGAGGCCTGAAATACGCCCGTCTGGACGTTAGTCACCTTCTGTTTCGCTCTTGCAACAAAAAGTTCAAAAAAGGATTTGGCTGCGGTGGCGTCCATGGCTTCAGAAAAGGACGGGCGCCTACCCTTGCGACAGTCCCCGTACAGGGTAAACTGAGAAACGACGAGAAGGTCACCCCCTACGTCAAGGAGTGACTCGTCCATCTTTCCTTCCTGCGTCTCGAAAATACGCAGGTTCACGATCTTGTCTGCCATCCAGTCGATGTCACGAACGGTATCGTGCTTTCCGATACCCAGAAAAATGAGGAGTCCCCGCCCGATGCTCCCCACGCTCTCATCCGCAACCAGAACAGCAGCCTCACTCACTCGCTGAACAACCGCCCGCACGCCCCGACACCAGTGACGTTAGTGATTGAGTGAATAGTGTTAGTGGAACTGCCGTAACGGGTTGAGCTTCGGCAAACCTCTAAGGCAGACGTTACCTCGGATCTCGACCGGTCTCCGGACACTGACCCTTGCCCCTGCCCTGATTTACTTTTCTTTCTCCGCCCTTTCCTTATTCGCCTGTTCTATGACCTTTTGTGCGATGTGGGCAGGCACTTCCTCGTAGTGAGCGAACTCAACGGTGAACGTGCCGCGTCCGCCGGTCATGGAACGCAGGTCAGGGGCGTATCGGAGGATCTCCGCCATGGGTGCAGTGGCCTTCACCACCTGGTTGTGCCCCTTGGACTCAACACCGACGATCCTTCCCCGGCGAGAGTTCAGATCACCCATGATATCACCCACGTTCTCTTCCGGAACGATGATCTCCATCTTCATGATGGGCTCAAGGAGGACGGGGTTTACCAGTTCCATCCCTTTCTTGAAGCCCATGGAAGCTGCGATCTTGAAGGCCATATCGGACGAGTCAACATCGTGATACGAACCGTCGTAGAGCGTTACCCTGAAGTCCGTAACAGGGTATCCGGCCAGCACGCCCTGCTCCATCGCCTCTACGATGCCCTTCTCCACGGATGGTATGTAGTTCTTGGGAATAACGCCTCCGACAATTTTGTCAGCAAATTCAAACCCTGTTCCTCTGGGCAGCGGCTCCAGCTCAAGCCACGTGTCACCATACTGACCCCTGCCGCCTGACTGACGCTTGTATCTGCCCTGCACCTTGGTGCTGCCTTTGATCGTTTCCTTGTATGGTACTTTCGGCTCTCTCAGCTCCACGTCAACACCAAACTTGCGCTTCATTTTCGCCGCCACTACCTCCAGGTGGATCTGTCCCATACCCGACAAGAGGAACTCTCTCGTCTGGTCGTCCCTCGAATAGCGGATGGTCAGGTCTTCCTCCATCAACCTGGCGAGAGACGTGTTCAGCTTGTCTTCATCGCCCTTTGTCTTAGGGTGGAGCGAGAACGAGATCACCGGTAACGGCAGGCTCACCTGCGGGTAGACGATGAGCGGCTTTCTCATCGCAGAGCGTATCGCCGGTCCCTGCCTCCTTCAGCTTTGCCACGGCCGCTATGTCGCCGACCGACACAAATCCTGCCGGCTTTTGCTTCTTGCCGACGAGATAGAATATCTGACCGATCCGCTCCTTCTCATCCTTCGTTGAGTTGAGTACGGTGCTGTCAGGGTGAAGCTCGCCTGAATAGACTTTGAAGAGCGTCAGCTTGCCGGCGAAGGGATCGGTGATCGTCTTGAATATGAAAGCGCTGAACGGATCCGTTGCGGTCATCTTCCGTTTCGCTGGCTGACCCTTAGCGTCCAGACCTTCCACCTCGCCTTTGAGGAGCGGGTGCGGAAAGTACTTGACGATGTTGTCGAGCAGCGGCTGAATACCCATATTCCTGGCGGCTGATCCGCACATAACAGGCACGAGCTTTCTCTTCCAGATCCCCTCCTTGAGACATCGCTCTATCTCTTCGTCCTTGATCTCTTCGCCATTGAGGTAACGCTCCATCACCGCATCATCCATTTCAACGGCGGTTTCAATCAACTTCTCTCGATACTTTGCCGCCTCTGCCGCCAGATCTGCCGGGATCTCAACCCGGTCGAACGCACCGGACTGATCATCTTTGTACAGGTAGGCCTTCATGGAGATCAGGTCAATAACCCCTTTGAAGCCTTCTTCCTTGCCTATGGGCAACCCCACAACGACCAGGTTCTTGTCTGTAAACGCCTTGCGCAGGTCCTCAAGCGTCCTCTCGAAGTCCGCCCGCTCCCGATCCATCTTGTTGATGAAAATCGAGACAGAGACGCCAAACTCGTCGGCATACCCCCACACTTTTTCTGTCTGCACGCGGACCCCGGAAACCGCGCTCACCACGATGACAGCCCCGTCCAGCACCCGCATGCAAAGTTTTGCGTCGGAAATGAAGTTATCGTCCCCGGGCGTGTCAACCAGGTTGATCTTGTACTTGTTCCATTCAAAGCAGGCGAGGGACGAAGAGATCGTTGCCTTCTTTTCTATCTCCTCAGGCTCGTAATCCATCAGCGATGTACCATCGTCAACCTTGCCCAATCTATTATTTTCTCCGGCCAAAAACAGCATGGCTTCGACGATTGACGTTTTGCCTTCTCCTACGTGCGAGAACATGCCGACGTTTCGGATGACGTCAGGTTCATACTTTTTCATCTGGGCTCCTTTCGAGGAGATTAAACAGAAGTGAACGCGATGAATTCTACCTGTCTCATAGCAAAAAATCAAGAATTAAACGCGGTTTAGCCGTTTTCATTTGTTGACTTCAGTCGATCTTCTGTGGTTTATTACTAGGTTCGAAAAAATTCTAAGGTGATTACATGAAGCGTACATTCCAGCCTCACAACAAGAGGAGAAGAAGAACTCACGGTTTTCTCGTCAGGATGAGAACAGAATCGGGGAGAGACGTCATCAGAAGAAGGCGCGCCAAGGGAAGACACAGACTTGCCGTTTGATGAAATTCACCCTCAGCAAGAGCGAAAGGTTGGGCAGAAGAGAATTTCGGCGCGCAAAATGGAAGAAGCGCGGCAGCACGCCCCATTTTCTCCTCTTTAAAAGCAGGAATGAAGACTCCGGGAAAAGGTTTGGCGTGGTTATCCAGAAGAGAACAATCAAAGGGGCAGTAGTGAGGAACAGGATACGGCGATCGGTAAAGGAATTCTTCAGGCTGAACAAACATCTCCTTGAGGACTGCCACGATTATTACGTTCGCATAGTCAGGATGCCTGAAAAATTTCGCTGGGATGTTGTCAGCACCGAGCTGCGAACTCTGGTAACCAGCGCCGTCAAGCAATGAAATTTATCGTTTTGAGTTTTCTCAAGCTTTACAGGCTACTCGTGTCACCTTACGTGCCGACCACGTGCCGGTTCTATCCCTCCTGTTCCGCTTACATGCTGGAAGCGGTGGAAAAGAAAGGCATCTTCAAAGGCGCGCTGTGTGGCTTAGTCCGGATCCTCAAATGCAACCCTTTTCACCCTGGCGGCTTCGACCCGGTAAAATAGCGGAGGTACTACATGGAAAAAAGGACGCTGATAGCGCTCCTCCTTGCTTTAGTTATACTCTTCGGTTTCCAGTATTTCTTTTCACCGAAGGAACAACCCCCAGCCCCATCTAAGGAAGCTGCACCATCTGCCGCGCCATCTAAGGAAGCCACGCAGGGGAAAGTTGAGCAGGCCCCCACAAAACCTTCTGAGCAGGCAGCGCCAAAGGCAGAAGCCCCGGCCCCTTCGGCAGCGGCGAAGGCGACAAAAACGTATGTGGTCGAAACGCCTCTCTTGAAGGTAACGTTGAGTGACCTTGGCGGAGCCATCACGAGCGTCAGGTTGTTCAAGTACAAGGAAAAGGTAGGGCAGCCTGAAGGGAAAGAGCTTATTGAAGATATCAAGCCGTATCAGTACGTGCCCGCTCTTTCTGAATCAGGAGCCGGCGCGTCTGCGACCGATGCGACTATGTTTTCACCCGACAAAACAGACTTGACCATCAAAGATGCGCCTGAAACCATCACCTTTACCGGGGCTCTGACCAACGGGAAAAAGGTGAAGAAAGCTTACACCTTCTATCCGGACCGCTATACGATTGGTCTCCAGGTGTCGGTTGAGAATCTGGACCCTGACAAAACCTACCTCGATCTTGCCATGATCTCCATGAAGGAAAAGCCGGCGTACGGGTTCAAGGGTCCTTTTGTATACGACGGAAAGTCGCTCAATCAAATCGAGAAATTGGAAAAGCCGGTCGATGTCGGCAAGGCTTACACTTACGCCGGATTCGACGAGGGTTACTTCGCTTCTATCTGGATCCCGCAGGAGGCGAGTAAGCCTGCTTTGAAGATAGAAGAAGCCAATCAGACCGTCCCCATCGAGAGGCTCAAGCTGGATAAACCCGATGTTTCCGGACAGCTCTATTTCGGCCCCAGGGACATAGGCATTCTCAAGACGCTCAATGTCAGGGCGGAAAAAATAGTTGATTTCGGGTGGTTCGATATCGTGGCAAAGCCGATGCTCTATGGCATGAGCTGGGCCAACAAGTTCACCCACAACTACGGCATAGATATTATTCTCCTTACCATCCTCATTAAGATTATCTTTTATCCCCTCTCGTTAAAAAGTTACAAGTCGATGAAGGAGATGCAGAAGCTCCAGCCGCAGATCGCAAAGCTGAGAGAGAAATACAAGGATGACAAAGAGAAGCTGAACAAGGAGATGATGGGCATTTACAAGACAAAAGGCATCAATCCTCTCGGCGGATGCCTCCCCATGGTCATTCAGATCCCCGTCTTCTTTGCGCTTTACAAGGTGCTCATAAACGCCATCGAATTCCGGCATGCACCATTCATGCTCTGGATTAACGATCTGGCATCGCCCGAGGACCTTTTTTCGTTTTCAGTGGCCGGCTATACGGTTCCGCTGAGAGTTCTGCCGCTGGTCATGGGTATTACACAGGTTCTACAACAGAAGATGACCCCTACGACTGCTGACCCCATGCAGGAAAAAATGATGCTTTTCATGCCCATAGTCTTCACCTTTTTGTTCTGGGGTTTTCCTTCCGGTCTCGTACTCTATTGGCTCGTCAATAACGTGATATCCATTGCCCAGCAGATGTACATCAACAAAAAAGCTGCGTGAGGAGGATACATGGATTTCGTGGAAGTTGAGGGAAAGACCTACGAAGAAGCAGTAAGAAAGGCAGCAACGGAACTAAACGAGACGTCAAAGACCTCGACATCGAGGTTAAGGAAGTCGATACGAAGGGTATCCTTGGCCTGCTCGGGAGCAAGAAGGTTCGCATTGTCGCGCGAGTGCACAGCGAGCCTGAGGAGACGTGCCCCGGGAGGTCCTCCCTGAGGGGACACCTGAGGAGTTTGGAAAGAAATTCTTGGTGGATATTGCAACCTTCCTTGGCATCTCTCTGGAAGTGAAGATCTCGAAGGCCAATGAGAGGATACTTTTTCTCCTCGAGTCTGACGAGGAGGAAATCCTCGCCGGCCGGGAGGGAGAGGTGCTGGAGGCTCTTCAGCATCTTGTAAGGCTCGCCATAGCAAAGAAGTTCAAACAGAACCTGAAACTACTGCTCGATGTCAATGACTTCAGGGAAAAGAGGAAAAAGACTATCATCGTCATGGCCAAGAAACTTGCAGACAAGGCAAGAAGGGACGGAAAACCGATTATGACCAAGCCGCTGAACCCTTACGAGAGGCGGATTATACATACGCTCTTCAAGAGCGGTCGTGGAATCAGCACGTCCAGTGAAGGAGACGGTCACACCAAGAGGGTCATCATCTCTCCTTCCGGAAAAGGGAATGCAAGATCCTGATACCATCTGCGTTGTATCCTCTGCACTAGGCGAAGCCGGAATAGGTGTCATACGAATGAGTGGGCCAGCAAGCCCACTCCATCTTGAAAGCCGTTTTTCAGCCGAAAAAGCCGGTCGATTTCCTTTGTTTCTCATCACCTCTACCTCGGCCTTATCGTGAACCCACAGACGCGCGAAACCGTCGATGAAGTCTTTGCCGTTTTCATGGATAGACCCTCCACCTACACGCGCGAGAACATGGCTGAAGTTTACTCCCACGGCGGAATCTCACCCCAGAGGCAGATACTTTCGTTGATGGTTAAACACGGGGCGCGCGTTGCAGAGCCTGGCGAGTTCACGAAACGGGCCTTCTTGAACGGCAGGATCGACCTCGCGCAGGCTGAATCGGTGCTCGATATCATTCGGAGTGAATCTGACGAGGAGACGAGAAGCGCACTGCAGTCATCTCACAGGCGTGCTTTCCGCAAGGATCGGCACGGCCAAGGATCAGGTAAAGCGGGCACTTGCCAACACCGAGGCCCAGCTCGACTTCTCGGAAGAAGAGCTCGATATAGACGGCCCGGAGACGGTCGCCCTGCTCGAAGAAGCACGGGGCAAGCTGCAGGACCTCATTTCATCTTACGCGGAAGGAAGAGCGGTCAAGAACGGGTTTGAAGTCTTGATCGTGGGACGGACCAACGTGGGAAAATCGAGCTTGCTGAATGCCCTGCTCATGGAGGAAAAAGCAATAGTCACCCCGTTGCCCGGCACAACGAGAGACCTGATCGAAGACGTCCTCCATGTGAAGGGCATAAAGTTGAAAATCGTAGACACGGCCGGCCTGAGAACGCCTCGCGATGTGGCCGAGAAAGAGGGCATCGACCGTGTCAAGAAGAGAATACCTGTGGCGGATGTCATCCTCTGGGTGCTCGACAATGCTGAAGAGCTATCTCGACGAGGATGAGCAGATTTATCGCAATATACAGGGCAAAGAAGATAGTAACAGCTATCAACAAGAGCGATCTGCCGCAGAAACTCAAGAGGGACCTGATAACCGCGAAAAAGCTGGCACCCGTCGATGTTTGCGCGCTGACGGGCTCAGGCTTGGAGGAATTGAGAGAGGCGCTCTACCAGGCAGTTATGGGCAGCGCACACAAGAGCCCTGCAGTCCTCATTACCAACGTCCGCCATCGCGACGCTCTGACCAAAGCCGATGAAGCCATACAACGGGCCATCTCATCCATGAAACAAGAAGAGCCTCTTGAGTTCACTGCGTTTGAAGTACGCGAAGCCCTTTCCCGCCTGGGCGAGATCACGGGCGAGACATGCACCGATGAGATACTGAACGATATATTCAGCAGGTTCTGCATAGGCAAATGATACCAAGTTGCCTTCATCGCATACCTTTGTTGGCTTGTCGTCCTTACAGGATGCTGCGCTATCAGTCTCCTCGACGTACTGCTAGTACGCCTGCGTCCTTACAGGATGCTGCGCTATCACTCCTCGCTTGCCGCCTCGCGTCGTACCCGGCCGAATGCAGGTTCGTGCAAACTCAGCTTGCTAGAGCGTTGCAGATTGATCTATCAATCGTATGTGTGAGAATAGACGGGCTACGGTTATGGACGAATGGGACTTATCAACTAAGAACGAAAAGGCCGGCAGGCGAAATCTGGCGGCTGTCACACTCACGCAATTCGGATCAGCCTTCTCCCTCAATTTCGTCAATATATTCTTGCCCTTCTACATCTTCAAGGTGAGCCCCTATTCGCAGCGTGAGACCTTGCTCTGGATCGGCGCTATCGTCGGTTTAACAACCATTTTTACGGCACTCGCCTCGCCGCTCTGGGGGTCACTCACCCACCGCTACAGCCCGAAGATGCTTTACATGCGCGGGATGTTCACCCATGCACTCATGTTTTTCTTCATGGCCTTTACCACCAATCTCCACGTGCTCCTCGGGCTGCGCATCATCCAGGGGATATTCGGCGGCGTTTCGACAGCGGGTATGATCCTTATCTCATCCGGCTCAAAAAAAGAGGAACAGGCCTCGAATATGGGCATATTCCAGGCCGCCCTCACCCTGGGTCCTTTGCTCGGACCGCCGCTCGGCACATTTGCCGCGGCTCTGCTCGGCTACCGAAACGGTTTTCTGGCCGGTGCCGCTTTTCTCTTCGTATCATTTATCTTTGCGCAGATCTACGTGATTGACATGCCCCCACTGCCGAAGCCGGTGAAAGCGACCGGAAAGCGGGTGCTTGACAGCCGCATCATGATCGCCTGGATTGTCTGCCTGGTGGCCCAGATCCAGCTCTCTTTTCTCCCCAGTGTACTCCCGAATGTCTTCAAGGATTTCAGCATGGATGAGTCGACCGCGCTCAAATTTGCGGGTCTGGTTGTGATGGCCTATACGGCAACCGCTGCGTTGGGCCAATTTGTCTGGACCCGGCTCTCCAGGAGGTTCGGCGTTGTGCGGATGATCACGTTTCTCCTCATTATGGGCATCGCCTTTCAGGCATTGCTTGCCCTTACGCGCGGCATTACTGATTTTACCGTTGTCAGGATGATCCAGACAGGTTTTGCGGCGGGAGCGATCCCGCTCATCATATCGCTGTTTCTCGACAACCCGAGCGGAGGCACGGTCGGCTTCCTTAACGCTTCGAGGTTTACCGGCATGGCTGTGGGACCGATGCTTGCAACGGCGGTTGTGGCTTTCTCCAGCCTCAGCAACCTCTACCTTCTTATCAGCGCAGTAACCCTGGTCGCATTTGTCTGTTTCAGATATTCGTTTTCCACAAATACGGTGAGCCGCGAGCAGTGATAACAGCTATCGGCTATCAGCGAGAGGAAAGAGGCAAAAACGAGGTCGGATAAAACCCCCGGTAAAATCGGGTAAAAATGACTCAGGATATGTACTTCCGGAAAATGTCCCTGGCTATGACGATTCTTTGTACCTGATTCGTACCTTCGTATATCTGGGTTGCCTTCGCATCCCTCATCATCCTTTCGACCGGATAGTCTTTCGTGTAGCCCACGCCGCCAAGGATCTGCACAGCATCAGTGGTGACTTTCATCGCGGTATCCGCCGAAAAGACTTTGGCCATGGCAGAGAGTTTGTCCACGCCGATAGCGCTCATCTTGTCTCTTTCGTAGACCTTCATGTCAAGCAGGAGTGCAGCATCATAGACGAGCGCCCGAGCCGCTTCCACGTGGGTTGCCATGTCTGCCACCATGAATTGAATCCCTTCGAAATCAGCGATCTTCTGGCCGAACTGAACCCTTTTCCACGCGTATTCGACGGCAAAATCAAGCGCACCCTGGGCGATCCCCACTGCCTGAGCACCCACGGCAGGCCTTGACAGGTTGAGGGTCGCCATGGCGATGTCCCAACCTTTGCCCTCTTTGCCGATCAGGTTGTCCTTGGTAAGCCTCACGTTGTCAAAGATCAGCTCTGTCAGGTCAGAACCGATCATGCCCAGCTTCTCTTCGCTCTTGCCGATAACGACTCCCGGGTAATCCTTCTCAAAACAGAAACAGGAGATGCCCGCATTTCTTGCCGCCGGGTTGGTCGTCGCAAACACGGTAAGGAAGTGCGAGTTGGCTCCATTCGTGATCATCGATTTCTTGCCGTTAAGATAGTAGTGGTCGCCCTCCTTCGTTGCAGCCGTTTTCATGTGTGAGGCGTCAGAACCCGCTTCCGGCTCGGTCAGGCAGAATGCAACGAGGTTCGACTTATCCGGTTCCACGAGCTTGCCGTAAATATACTTCTTCTGCTCTTCGTTCCCGGCCACCATGATGGGCATCAGCCCGACGTGATGGGCAAGCTGTATGAGGGAGGCCGTGCCCGACACCTTGGCAAGCTCCTCAGTAACCAGGCAGAGCGACGTGATGTCACCGTCGAGACCGCCATACTCTTCCGGCAGCATCAGATAGAGAAAACCGTGCTTCTTGCACAAATCCACCAGGTCCCAGGGAAAGGCCCCGGTCGCATCTATCTCTTTTGCCCTTGGCGCCACCCTCTCCTTGGCCAGCTTTTCGGCTATCTTCTGGATCATGGCGTGCTTTTCTGAAAGATTTAACATCGAATCTCCTCCCTCAACGGTTTCTCTAGTTTCTCTGGTTTTTCTGGTTTCTCTGTTAACGCAAAGACAACCAAAGAAACAAAAGAAAGAAAAGAAACCAGGTACTGCTTGCTTATTGACAAAAATGAAGGAATACTTTTAACATAATTTGCGTCCAAATTAAAGAAGAACAGGAGGGAGGCGCATGTCGAAGGTCTTCTTTACCGATATGAGGGCCCGTCCGGACAGAAACCTGCTCAACAAAGTCGAAGGCCTCCTGGAGAGGATGAAAATCGGCAAATCTATCAAGAAGGACGATCTCGTTGCGATAAAACTTCACTTCGGAGAGCTGGGAAATTGCGCTTTTCTGAGGCCGGTCTTCCTGAGAACCATCGTGGAGATGGTGAAGAGGGTAGGGGCTCAACCTTTCCTCACTGACACAAATACGCTATACAGGGGTTCGCGGAGCAACGCCGTCAGCCACCTCGGTACAGCTATGCACAACGGCTTCGATTATACGTGTGTTGGCTGTCCTGTCATCATTGCCGACGGGCTGCGCGGTGCAAATGGTGTCAAGGTCAAAGTCCCGGGCGAGGTGCTCAAGGAGGTTTCCATCGCCAGGGAGATCGCAGACGCAGACAGTATGATCGTGGTCACCCATTTCAAACTGCACGAACTCTCCGGTTTTGGCGGCGCTCTCAAAAATATCGGCATGGGAGGCGCATCGAGGGATGGAAAGCTTGTCCAGCACAGCACGCTGGCGCCCCAGGTCAACATTGAGAAGTGCAAAGGCTGCAAGATCTGTTTTGACTACTGCCCTGCCCAGGCAATTTCACTAAAGAGAAGAAGGCGACGATAAATTCCGACGCGACGCGAGCCCCAACAGTTGAAGGAAGGACGTGTATCGGCTGTGGCCAATGCATCGCTATCTGCCCCGAGGGCGCCGTCGAAATCGAGTGGACCGGTGATGCGGACCTCTTCCAGAAGAAGATGGTAGAGCACGCTTACGGCGTGCTTCAGGGGAAGAAGAAGACGATCTTTCTCAATTTCATCATCGATGTGAGCCCTGCGTGCGATTGTTATCCTTGCAACGATGCCCCGATTGTCAGAGATGTGGGGATACTCGCCTCCTTTGATCCCGTTTCCATAGACGCTGCCAGCGCAGACTTTGTGAACAACGAGGAGTCTCTGCCCGGCACAGTAATCAAACATAGCTTAAAAAAAGGTCAGGACAAGTTCAGGGCAGTCTATCCTTCTGTGGACTGGAACGTACAGCTCGACCACGCAGAGAAGCTGGGCCTGGGGGAGCGAAGCTATATGCTGGTGAAGGTGTGAACGACCGGATCACGGAGAACAAAGGCGTTACGGGTTACGAGGTTACAAGTTGAGATTAAATGTAGCGTCAACTGCTATTGTTGGACGCGTAACTCGGAACTGTAACTCGGAACATGTTTTTTGGTAACCCGTCAACACGGAACTCGTAACGTCATACGGGGTGATTCATGCACACCATCTATCAAAAATACGCCAAGCTGCTTGTCCGTTACTCGCTGGGATTGAAGAAGGGCGATAAGCTCCTCATCAGCTCGACCTATCTGGCTGAGCCGCTGATCAAGGAAGTCTACCGGGAGGCACTGAATGCAGGGGCCCACCCTGAGATCCAGATAGCCATCAACGAATTATCAAAGGTCTTCTATGACCACGCCGGGGACGCACAACTGCGGTACGTGTCACCGATGTATCTTCACGCGGTCAAGTCGTACGACGCGTTCCTGACCATACGGGCTCCTTTCAATGTCAAAGAACTTCAGTCTGTCGACCCGGAAAAAAAGAAGAAGGCTGTTGTGGCCCAGACACGAGTCAAAAAGCTCTTCACGAAGCGGGCATCCACCGGTGCAGCTCAAATGGACTCTGTGTGAATTTCCCACCGATTCGCAAGCTCAAGAGTGCTCTCTTTCGCGGAGTGAGTACGAGGATCTGGTCTTCTCAGCATGTTTCCTCTATTCGGAGAACCCGTCGCAGGAGTGGCAGAAGGTACGTGCATCTCAGCAGCGTATCGTCGATTTTCTTAATACTCGACGCGATATACAGATCATCGGCAGGGGCACCGATCTCTCTTTTACGACCCGGGGGCGAAGGTGGATCAACTCCGATGGAAGGCATAACATGCCCTCAGGGGAGATCTTCACGTCGCCCGAGGAGGATTCTGTTCGTGGCAGAGTGACGTTCTCTTTCCCCGGCATTTACATGGGAGAGGAAGTGGAGGAGATTCTGCTTCACGTCGAGCAGGGGGAAGTGGTGAAGTGGAAAGCAAAGAAAGGCGGGCAGCTACTAGCTAAAATCCTGGAGATACCCGGAGCGAGAAGGTTCGGAGAGGCAGCAATTGGTACCAATGCGGGAATACGTCGCTTTACCAAGAACATGCTCTTTGACGAGAAGATGGGCGGGACAATCCATCTTGCTCTTGGAAATTCATACCCTGAAACAGGCGGAAAAAACGAATCACCGATCCACTGGGACCTGCTGGCTGACATGAAGAAAGACGGCCGGATATTTGCGGATGGAGAGCTCATCTACAAGAACGGCGCGTTTTTGATCTAACCGCGATGTGCGCCGCCGAAAGGCCCGACGCTTCAGGTCTTCAACTTGTTCCCTGCAACCTGCAACGTCACTGCCGTTTCGTCTCATTTTTCCGAAACCTCTTGACAGGCGGTTCGCGCATTGTTATAATCAGCATAATCTGATTTTGCTGACAAACTGTACAGATCAGAAAGGAGCGGTGGGGATGACGATAAGGAAACGGAAAGGGACTCCGGCCTCTGAGAAGGGACTGAACTGCTGTAACGTTGAATCGATCATCAGTGTGGATGAGCGGGGGCAGATGGTGCTGCCGAAGGAGCTGCGGGACAGAGCGAAGATCAAGGCAGGCGACAAGTTCGCTCTCGTAAGCTGGGATAAGGACGGTGAGGTGTGCTGCCTCTATCTGATAAAGACTGACTACCTGGCGGAAACCGTGAAAGGGTTTCTAAGTCCGATGGCCAACGATGGGGAAAGGAGTTGACATGGGTTGCGAAGTACCCGAAAGGAATGGTTCGTTCGTTGAGATGGATAAGCTTATTGCTTCAAAGCCTCCCTGCTGAGGCAAGGAGTCTCCGGCTCAGGTGAGCCTGCCGGGAATCGGACAATCTTTTGTGGTTGGCTCGGTGGAAGCTGTGATCGGCGCGGTGCCTCAGGTCTCGTCGTCCCTGACATGGGCTGATCACTGGGGTACGTTGAAGGCACGCTGGGGTGCCGGCCGCATGAGTTATAAGATCGACCCGGGTCTCTATGCGCTGGGCAATCCTGATGCAGACTCCCCCGTATTGGTGTCAGCCAATTACAAGATGAGCTTTGACCGTCTTCGTGAAGCGCTTCCCGGCAAGGATGCATGGATACTCGTTCTCGATACCAAAGGCATTAACGTCTGGTGTGCCGCGGGCAAGGGCACTTTCGGCACCTCCGAGCTCGTTAGCAGAATTCAATCGAGCAATCTGAGCGCAGGTAGTGTCTCACCGCAAGCTGATTCTGCCCCAACTGGCCGCCCCGGGGGTTGCTGCCCATCTCGTGAAGAAGCTCTCCGGATTCACGGTAATCTACGGACCCATCGAGGCCCGGGACCTGCCCGCTTTTCTGGCCGGCGGCATGAAGGCAACGCCCGGGATGAGACGCAAGACCTTTACCCTGCGGGAACGCTTTGTATTGATACCGGTGGAGTTTGTTATAGCGATGAAAAAGGCCATCATCATTATGCCCATCCTTGTTCTGGCCAGTGGGTTTCTTGCGACCGGGAAATTTCTGGACGAACGTGTCGGACTACGGCTTGTACTCGGCGCTGGCCTTGTTTATCGGAACCTGGCCGGCACGGTGTTGACTCCCCTGTTGCTTCCCTGGTTACCGGGACGGGCCTTTGCCGTTAAGGGTTTTGGTATCGGTCTCCTTGCGGCTCTCGGCTGGGCTGCTCTGCGCTTCCGGACGTGGGACACATGGACAGGCCGTTTCGAGACGGTGGCGTGGCTTCTTATTATACCTGCCGTGGCTGCCTACCTTGCCATGAATTTTACGGGAGCGTCAACCTATACGTCGCTTTCGGGCGTGAAAAAAGAGATCCGTCTGGCACTGCCGTTCCAGATCGGAGCGTGCGCGCTCGGCCTTCGTTATCTGGTTCGGCGCTTTGTTCGGCGTGATGGGAGGTTAATCGATGAAAGAGCTGCTCTATCTCAAGGATGTAGTCACGCTCAGGTTGGACCCTGCTAAGTGTACCGGCTGCGGGATGTGCCTGGATGTCTGCCCCCGGGCAGTTCTTACCCGCAGCAACGGTAAGGTGGCAATTGCGACCCTTGATGCATGCATCGAATGCGGGGCATGCCAGCAGAATTGCCCTGCCGGAGCGCTGAGCGTGCGCGCCGGAGTTGGCTGTGCCCACGCGGTCATCAACGCCGCATTGGGACGTACCTCTGGCGACTGCTGCTGCATTGTAGAACCGAAGGGAGCCGAACGATCCCGCCGCTCCTGCGCGCCATCCGACCGAACATCCTGCTGCTAAGACCCGGCTGCTGCTGCAGCAACGATCACAAGGGCGAAGACGTGGAACGTTTGTCAGGGCGCGCCCGTAAAGCAGTGATTCGATCAAACCACCCTGCCTTGTGCAGTACGGTTTTTCTTCGCAATTGCCTCTGCATCTCTCCGATGATGCTCCGTTTTGACAGGCGTTCGTACGTTCGCAGGAATAGGGCTTTTTCCCGGTCATCAACGCGCAGATCGCCCTGTCGCTGCATCTTGTCCACGTAGCGGGCAAGCCTCCATAACATCGATTCCGCATCCTTCTTCCCGATCGGTCTTCTAGACGCCTTATCGAAATCGAGAAAGAGCATGTTCCCGCCGGGGGTAACCACAACGTTCTTGAGATGGAGGTCCGGGTGGTAGATCCCGGCCCGCTCAAGCTCCCACAGCAGCTCGGCAAACCTCTTTACGGCCCGCAGCCTGGCTTTTTTTCCTGACCGCTTCAAATATTCGAGTAGATTGTTGCGCCTTCTTCCAGAACCGTACAGAGATAGAGTCTTTTCCTGAGCGATCCCAACTCCGTAATCGTAGCGAAAGGTGTGATGACAGGGAAGCCGTTCTGCTTCAAGCGAAGCATTATCTCTGCTTCCTGCGCGCTTCGCCTGGCGGAAAAAAAGAGATCCCGCGTGAAGGCCCTGAACAGGCCTCCATGGGAGTATTTTCTGCAAACGAGTTTCGTTCCCGCCACGTCCAGTATCCGGATGCCGGCGCGTCCTTCGTGCTGGATGCTGGGGGCTCTGAGCATTTTCTCGATAAGTTCCGAGGCCGGAACAGATTTGGCATAGCATGTTACCAGAAATGTCCTGTATCGCTCCGTTGAAGCCATAGTTTGAATCCTATTGCACTCGCTTCGTAATAGTAACCCAGACCGCAGTGCTTAAACAACCTAGCCGCCCGCTTCGCTTAAGGACCGGCTCTCACGAGCCTTGAGGACCGGGAACTTTCGCTCCCTTGAGGAGCGTCGCGCCTCGCGACTTGAGGCAACTACCTCAAGGCCGAAGGCCGATCCTCAAGCGAAGCGGTCCTCGAATCAGGCAGCAGGCCTGATGGTCCTCAAGCTGCCGCAGGCTGCGGTCCTTGAGCGCTAGCGGTCCTCCATCAACAATTTCCTTGACAGAGTTCGAAAGGCTATAGCAGAATTAGGGCTATCGCAATTGTCTGACAATCAGATAAAGGTTCAAACGGGCTCCATTACGGGGCCTATTGACTACCACAAAAGAAAGGAGATTGTATGAAGATCGATATTTTTAACCACATTTTTCCCAAGGCGTATTTTGACAAGATGGTTGAGGTATTGCCGGGCGGGACGGATATGCACAAGCGCGTGCGCGCTATACCCTGTATCGTTGACCTCGACGAGCGCTTCCGTATTATGGACAAGTTCGGCGACTATGTGCAGGTCATATGTCTCGGCGCACCGCCCATCGAAGTGTACGGTGCTCCGCCCCTCTCCACGGAAATGGCGAAAATAGCCAACGATGGGATGGCAGAGCATGGTCCGGCGGTATCCCGACCGTTTTCCCGGCTTCATCGCGTCACTGCCGATGAACGACCCCGAGGGGTTGCTCGCGGAAGCGCGGCGGGCAGTGAAGGACCTGGGCGCGGTCGGCGTGCAAATATTCAGCAATGTACTGGGCCGCCCTCTGGATAAGCCGGAGACTATGCCGCTCTTCGACCTGATGGCGGAATTGGATCTGCCCATCTGGTTACACCCCGCCCGCGGCGCCGACTTCCCTGACTACAAGGGCGAGAAGAAGAGCCATTACGAGATCTGGTGGACGTTCGGATGGCCTTACGAGACCAGCGTAGCCATGGCCCATCTTGTCTTTGCAGGGCTCTTCGACAAACATCCCAACCTCAAGATCATCACGCACCACCTGGGAGCGATGGTTCCCTACTTTGAGGGTCGCGTGGGACCGGGATGGGACCAGCTCGGCAGCCGCACATCTGACGAGGATTATTCGCTGCTTCTCAAGAAACTGAAGAAGCGGCCGATCGACTATTTCCACATGTTCTACGCGGACACGGCAGTCTTCGGTTCAAAATCGGCAACGGTCTGCGGCCTCAACTTTTTCGGCGCGGACAAAATACTCTTCGCTTCCGACTCGCCGTTCGATCCTGAGAAGGGTTCGGCCTATATCCGCTGGACGATCGATATCCTCGACAAGCTGGAGATCACTGACGCCGAACGAAAGGCGATTTACGAGGGTAATGCGAGAAAGCTGCTGAAACTGAAGTAATAAGAACCGTGGCCAGTGGCCAGTGATCGGTGGCCAGTGGCAGTGAATAGTGGCTGGTTCCAAATACTGAAACACTGACCACTGACCACTAAACACTGACCACTCTCACTTTCAGCGGGGAGGTGCCGTGAGCCGGCTTGCTGAGGGCTGTTCTGAAAATCAGCGAAGTGATGCAAGCCATTTCGAGCATTGCGCTGACCTTTATCGTGCTCCTGACTACAGCGGACGTGGTTATGCGGGCGTTCGGGAGCCCGATACTCGGTACCTACGAGATCGTTGCCATGTGCGGGGGTATCGTCATCGGGTTCGTGACGCCCATAACTTCCTGGCGGAGGGGCCACGTCTACGTTGATTTCGTGGTAAAAAAGTTTTCCCCGGCCATTCAAAATGCGGTCAACATCATCACGCGGTGCGTAGGCATCGGAATATTCACCATGGTCGGTACGAACGTGATGAGGGTGGGTAACACTTTTCGCAGGGCAGGCGAGATATCCAACACCCTCCAGCTTCCGCTCTATCCCATCGCGTACGCGGTAGGGTTCTCCTTCTTCATGCTGGCCATCGCACTCTTATGCGATATTGTTAAGATTCGCGGAGGCAGTTATGAGTGAGGTGATTGTCGGGTGCGTGGCCATTGTAGCCTTGATTGCACTGTTTCTGACCGGCATCGAACTTGCCTATTCCATGCTGCTCGTCGGCTTCTTCGGGTTCACCTACCTCGTGAGCATGAAGGCCGCCATGCATCTGGTCGCGAAAGACCTCTACGAGACATTCGCTTCATACGGGTACACGGTTTTCCCCATCTTCATACTGATGGGCCAGGTTGCCTTCGCGTCCGGTATCGCAAAGCGACTCTATGACGCGGCGTACAGGTTTATGGGCCACGTTCCGGGTGGCCTGGCGGTCGCCACGGTGGGTGGAGCAACGGCATTCAAAGCGCTCTGCGGTTCAGCGGCAGCCACCGCAGCAACCTTTACCAGTGTGGCGATCCCGGAAATGGACCGGTATGGCTACAGCAAGACACTCTCGACCGGTATTGTGGCGACAGTCGGGACGCTGGGGTGCATGCTTCCGCCCAGCGTTTACCTGATCATATTCGGTATTATCACCGAACAATCCATCGGAAGGTTATTCCTTGCCGGTATTATCCCGGGGCTTATCATGGCAGCCCTTTTTCTGTGCACTGTCCTCGTCTGGGCGAGGATCGATCCGAAGCTTGCCCCGGCTGGAGAACGATCGACCTGGAAGGCCCGGTTCGCGTCTCTTCCGGAGGTTGCGCTGGTGCTTGCCATCTTTGTATTGATGATCGTCGGGCTTATGGAGGGATTCTTCACACCGACAGAGGCGGGCAGCGTGGGCACGGTCGCTCTGCTCCTGCTGGTCCTTTTCCGGAAGCAGCTCAATATTAAAGGGTACACAAAGGCCGTAGGCGACTCCGCGCGGACCGCCTGCATGATTCTCATGCTCATCGGGAGTTCTACGATCCTCGGTCATTTCATCGCCGTGACCAACATCCCGCAGCACATGGCGGCCTGGATAACGGCTCTTCCCGTCCATCGCAATCTGATCATGATCATGATCTGTATCATCTATGAGATCGGCGGCTCCGTTATCGATGACCTTGCATTCATGATTCTTGCGACTCCTATTTTTTTTCCGGCGGTTCTGAAGCTGGGTTTCGATCCCATCTGGTTCGGGATTATGATCGGCATCGTCCAGATGGTCGGTGTCGTTATTCCGCCCGTTGCCATCAATGTATTTATTGTGTCGAACATGACCAAGACGCCGATGAGCGTTATCTACAAAGGTGTGCTTCCCTTTTTGATCGGGATAGTGGTCTTCGCGGTCTTTCTGTTTCTGTTTCCGGAGCTGGCGCTTTTTCTTCCCAATTATTTTATGAAATGAAAATGGTGATCCCGCGCAAGGGGACAATCCAGGCAGTAAGCGACAACAATAAAGGAGGGGTACGATGAAAAGAGCCGTGTTGTTTTTACTTTGTACCGTGTTGTTTGTCGGAACAAGTGTCACGCTCACAAGCGCAGCAGAACCGACGATTAAACTGAAATACAGTAATTTCCTGCCCGCAACCCATCCTTTCACCACACTTGGACAGCAGTTTTGTGACGAGATCAAGAAGCGCACAAACGGCAGGGTAGAGATAACGTACTATCCGGGCGGCATCCTCACGACGGCGACGAAGGTTTACGACGGGGTCGTGAACGGCGTATCGGACATAGGCCTTTCACACATCGGCTATACGAGAGGGCGTTTCCCGGTCACGGAGCTGCTCGACTGCCCGGTCGGTTACGCGAGCGGCTACGTGGCCACCCAGGTGAAGGACGAGTTCTACAACAAGTTCAAACCTAAGGAATGGAATGAGGTCCATGTGCTCCACTTCTTTGCTCCCGGGCCTCAGATCATCGCCACGAAGACAAAACCGGTGAAAAAACTGGAGGACTTGAAAGGATTGAAGATCAGGGGTGCCGGAAAAATAGGGGACACGGCGAAGGCGCTGGGCGCAACGCCTGTGCCGGTTGAAATGGCGGATGCCTATGACGGGCTGCAGAGGGGTGTCGTCGATGGCATACTCGACGCGATGGAGACCTGGAGGGGCTGGAAACTCGGTGAGCTGGTCAAGCATGCGACGCTTTCGCAGCGGGGCGCCGGTCTCGTCTTCACCTTCTATGTGATAATGGCCAAGGATAAGTGGGACGCCCTGCCTGCTGACGTGAAGACGGTCTTTACGCAGGTGTCGGCGGAGTGGAAAGACAAGTATGGTGTTACAGCGAACCAGATAGACATCGCCGGCAGGGATTTCTTTAAAGAGAAGGGCGGACAGACTTATCCGCTCTCCGACGAAGAAACCAAGAGGTGGCAGAAGGCTGTTGAGCCGGTCATAGCGCAGCAGGTGAAGGACGTGGAGGCAAAGGGCGTCAAGAAAAACGAGACTGACGAGTATCTGAAGTTCATACATGAGCGCATAGATTACTGGGCCAAGCAGGAAAAAGAACGCAAGATTATGTCCCCGTATCAATAGTCACAGGGAAACGGCGGCTTTCCGGTTCTCAAGTCTATTGGTAAAGTGTGCGGCAGGAGGTCGTATGGAAGAATCGCACGGCAAAACAGGCCGGAAGGGCGGCTATGTTTGACCTTTCCGGAAAGGTTGCCTTGATCACCGGAGGTGCGATCGGGCTGGGCAAGGCATTTGGTGAGGTCCTGGCTGAGTACGGCGCGGATATCGCCATAGCCGATATCGACGAGGCAACGGCCCGCCGAGACCGCCGCGCAGATAGAGAAGATGGGAAGGCGGTCGTGTGTCGTGAAAGCTGATGTGACCCGGCCTGATGAGGTCCAGCACATGGTCGAGGAGACGGTGACGCGCCTCGGGGCGATCGACATCCTCATAAATAACGCCGGCGTGACGGCAAAAGGGATGCGGATCCATGAGATGCCCCTCGAGGTGTTCGACCGGGTAATCGATATAGACTTGAGAGGCGTCTTCATCTGCACCAGGGCGGTCCTGCCCGTGATGCTGAAACAGGGAAAAGGCAACATCATCAATATCGCGTCGTCGTATGCGCTGAGACCGTTTTTCAACATCTGCGAGCTTAAGCCGAACGCGCCCTATGTCACGGCCAAGAGCGGGTTGATCGGCCTTACCAAAGAGACGGCCGTCGAGTACGCGAGGGACGGAATCCGGGCGAACGCTGTAGTCCCCGGCTGGTTTACGGGGACGAAACTTACTGTTGCGACGGAGGGGCCGGAGTACGCGTCATTTATGAAGCAGTACGACGAGACGGTTTTGAGGTTAACCCCCATGGGGCGCAAGGGAGACCCGGCCGAACTGAAGGGCCTGATGGTCTACCTCGCTTCGGACGCATCCGGTTTCGTGACGGGTCAGGTTTTCGTAGTGGATGGAGGCATCACCATTTAGAACGCAGATCACTATACACTAAACACCAATCACTATACACTAAACACTATCTCTTGCGGGGGTTTGTGGATGAAAGGTTATACAGGAAAAATTGCATGGGTGGATCTGACCAAAGGAAAGGTAACCACTGAGGAACTGACCGAAACGGTTGCACGAAAATATCTCGGAGGCAAAGGTCTTGGCGCCTATCTGCTCTATCACAATCTGGCTCCCCGAACAGATCCCTACGATCCCGAGAACCTGCTGATCTTTGTAACCGGTCCCCTGACGGGCACGATGTTCCCTTGCGCGGGTCGAGCTGCGGTCGTGACGAAGTCACCCATGACCGGGACCTTTCTCGACTCTTACGCCGGAGGACTCTTCGGCCCGACGCTCAAGTTTGCGGGATATGATGCCCTGGTGATCAAAGGCAAGGCAAAGAAACCCGTCTACCTGGTGCTCGACGATGGGAAAATTACCATCCAGGATGCGGGAGGGCTATGGGGTCTCTCCACAACTGAGACTGAGAAAAGGTTGAAAGAGGAGATTAAGGGCCGCAAGAAGGACCAGAAAAGGGTTAAGCTGAGCATAGCCACGATTGGTCCCGCAGCAGAAAGGGGCGTCCGCTTTTCAGGCATTGTCACGGACCGGAGAATGTTCGGCCGCGGCGGCGCAGGGGCGGTAATGGGGACGAAGAACCTGAAGGCTGTTGTCCTGAGTGGGAGTGATAAAGTGGCCGTCGCTGACGAGGCCCGGTTTAACGAAGTTGTGGCCCGGTGCAAGAAGCAGATCGCAACACATCCCCTGACAAAAAAGGGAGGCGTCTTCCCCAGGATGGGAACCATATTTACGGTTCACGCGACGCAGGAGACCGGGACAATCCCGACGCGTAACTGGAAAGAGAACACGTTCGAACACGCACACGAGATCGGGGGTGAAGGTTTTCCGAAGTACATTACGAAATCACGAGCCTGCTACCTGTGCCCGATCGCCTGCAGCCACTTCACAAAAGGCTCCTTCGCCGGTCAGGAGTGGGTAACCGAAGGGCCTGAGTATGAAACGATTTTTGCATTTGGCTCCAACCTGGAGAACAAAGACCCGGCCGTCATTATTGCTGCCGACAGGCTCTGTGACGAATATGGCATGGATACCATCTCGTGCGGCGGAGCGGTTGGTTTTGCCATGGAGTGCTTCGAAAAGGGTCTCATATCGAAGGAAGATACGGGTGATGTCGCTCTTTCCTTTGGGAGCGGCGAGGCTGTTCTGGCCCTGGTCCACCTCATCGGCAAGCGAGAGGGCATAGGAGATGTGCTGGCGGAAGGCGTGAAGAGGGCCTCCGAGAAGATCAAGGGCTCTGAGGGTTTCGCGATCCACGTGAAAGGACTTGAGCCGCCCGGTTATGACCCACGGGGCATGAAGGGTCAGGGCTTGACATACGCTCTCTCAGACAGGGGTGCCTGCCACCTCAGATCGAATACGCTGCGCACGGAACTCCTGGGTGTCCCGACCCCGATAGATCGCTACGCGTACGAAGGAAAAGCCCGGATGGTGAGCGAGTTGCAGCTTAGTTACGTCGCGTTTGATGCGATCATCGGCTGCGCATTTGGCGGCTTCGGTATCACGACGCCGGATTTTGTGGATGGCATAGCTGCGGCCACGGGCTGGCCGTTCACCGCGGAGGAACTTCGGACCATAAGCCAGCGGATCTGGAACTTGACGCGCCTTTTTAACGTGAGGGAAGGGTTTACAAGAAAGGATGACACTCTGCCGAAGCGACTTTTTGATGAATCGTCCACGAAAGGGCCGAGCAAAGGCCAGGTGATGGACAGGGCTTCCTGGGAGAAGATGCTGGATGAATATTACGATATCGTCGGTTGGGACAAAGAGACCGGAGCACCGACGGAGGAGCGTCTGAAGGAGCTGGGCATAGCGAAATGAGGGGCGGCTGACGTCAAAAGTCCATCTGCTTTGTTCGCCAATCGACCCGGGTACGCTCCGACGTACCGCCAGGTACGCCTGCGTTCCTCGTGGCTTGAGCGCCTCCGGGTACCCGTGGCGTTCTTTCACGGGTGGTGGAGCTTTTTACTTGCCGCCGGATGAAGCGAGGATACGCTTTTCAGACAAGGGGGATATTTATGAAATGATCCAGACCAGGTAGTGAGACTCGCAACCATTATTTTACTCGCTTCAAGCATGTATGTTTTCTGCGCGGCATCTTTGGCGCGGGCAGAATTTCCTGAGAGACCGATCACCGCTCTAATATCGTTTGCAGCGGGGGGCAGCGCGGATATGAGCTTCCGTGCTCTCGCGGTCGGGGCTGAGAAGTATCTGGGCCAGTCGATCATCATGGATAACAAGGGTGGCGGGGGTGGAACCCTGGCGCTGGCAAACGTGGCCAATGCAAAGCCTGACGGATACACCATATGCCAGGCGGCGAGCACCGGTATCGTCCGGGCACCTCAGATGCAGAAAATGACGTACAAGCCACTGAAGAGCTTTACACCCATTATGGCCTACGTCGGTGCGCACAACTCGGGACTCGTCGTAAAGACCGATGCGCCCTGGAAGACTATGAAGGAGTTTCTCGATTATGCAAAAAAGAATCCCGGGAAAATAAAGTATGGCACCCCCGGCGTTGGCTCTGCCCCGCACCATGCGATGGAGTTTGTTGCACATCAGGAGGGTATCAAATGGGTTCACGTACCGTACACGGGCAGTGCTCCCGCAATGACCGCAGTGCTTGGCGGTCACCTTGATGCAGGCTCCGTAGGACCCGAGTGGGTACCGTTTGCACAGGCAGGCCAGTTCCGTGTCTTGGGCACCCACGAGTACAAGAGGTCTGCGGCCTTCCCGAATATTCCCACGTTCAGGGAACTGGGGTATGATTTCGTGAACGAGACCGTCTTTTCCGTTTTCGGACCTGCCGGCCTTCCTCCCGACATCGTCACGAAATTGGAGACTGCTTTCACAAAAGGCATGGAGACGCCCCAGTTCAAATCCGTCTGCGAAAAGCTTAATCTCATCCCTGCATATTATAACAGCAAGGATTACGATCGGCACCTGAAGGAGCTGTGGGTCTCGTTGGAGAAATCGATGAAAGAGACCGGCTTGATCAAGGAGCCGGCCACGCAGCCGTACTGAACAGCAGCAGGGTTTAGTGTTGAGGTTAAGGTTGAGCTGGAACGAACACACAAGACAACGCGTAACACTTACTGAGAGGTTTAGCTGATGCTCTCTAGAATTACGGACCGAGAAAAATGGTTACTGGAGAAAATGCCATTCAGTCGGTCCCTGATGAGCTAGGAAACTATTCAAGGAGACATTTAAGAAAACCATACATAAGGAGGGCACTACGATATGAAGAAGAGTTCACACAAGATGACGCTCGTAACAAAACCGGCCTACGAAGTAGGGCGCAATACCGTCGTTACAGGTCGCCGGCTTCCCTCCATGACGTACATGAGCAACGAGTTTGTGCCAGGGTGTGATGTGTATGTCGAGTATGGCTGGATATGGGCCGTGCCTGACCCCAACCCGCTTATCGGTGAGCACACGCACGACTACGATCAGATCGCATTGCATATCGGTACCGATCCCAAAAACCCTGAGGACCTTGGAGCAGAATTCGAGATTGTAATAGATGGTGAGCCGGTCACGATCAACAAGACTCATTCTCTATACCTGCCAAAAGGGACTAAACACGGACCGGTAACGTGGAAGAGGGTCGACAGACCCGTTATTGAAATGACGATAACGCTCGGTGGCGGTACTGTCGAGGCAGTGTCACCAGGGGCACTGAAATAGCCATCGGATATTCGGGCTATGAGAATCGTGGTAACGCAGCAGCTGCCTCTGCGAGGCAAACCAGCAAAATAGATAATCGGAGGTCAGATTCGAGATGGCAGGCGTATCGCTGAAGGAGAGGGATAGAAGATGGCTTAATATCCGGCAGGCGCTGAAACGAAATGGTCTGCGCGGGCTTTTGGTTGTCAGTGATGGACACCTGGAGCGAAGGGGCTCCATGCGCTATGTCTCCGATAGCCATGCATCACTTATGTGGCACTACGTTGTTTTTCCGCTGGAAGGCGAGCCGGTAGCTATAAATGTGAGGGGAGGATGGATCAAGGATAACCGTCTGCTTCCCTTCAGAGGAGGGTGGGTGCCTGAGAGCGAGCCGTATGCTCAGGTTATCGCCGGCGTTATCAAGGAATTGAATATTGAGAAGGGCCACATAGGCATAGAGGGGGACTTTATGCCCGTGCCCGCGTACCAAAGGCTTGTCAAGGAACTCCCTGAGGCCGTCTTCAAACCATCGAATAGCGTGCATGAGCTGATGAGAGTGAAGAGCCCGGAGGAGATTGAGGTCGTGGTGAAAGGCGTGGAGATGGTGGACAAGGCCTACGATGCCTGCTTTGCATTTGCAAGCATCGGAAAAACCTGGAATGACGTAACGAGCGAGGTATGCAGAGTATTGTACCACTGGGGAGCGGAAGACATAGGGGGCTATCCGCTGTCGCGCTCCACGAACATGATCAAGCCCGGCGACAATTACAATCTATACCCCGAGGCCCAGGCTCCCGGAGGGTACTGGATGCAGTTCGGGCGAGTACTATCGTTCGGGGAACCTGCAAAGAGAATTACGAGACGCATGGGAGCACAACATGAAGGCCCAGGAGGCCGGGGCTGGGAAGCTGAGGCCTGGAAACACAGGCGGCGACGTGATGAGAGCCATCAATGACGCCCTTAAGGGAAGCAACTATGCCGCGGCACCTCGAAGTTCCGGGCATGCGGTCGGGCTTGAAGTCCTTGAGAGGCCGTTTGTCTCTCTGGACGATGAAACAGTAATCGAGCCCGGTATGGTCATTTCCGTCCACCCTGTATTCTCGCCTCCCGTTGCAGCCTTCGAAGCTTGTGCGGACATGTTTGTGGTTACGGAAGGCAAGCCGTGTAAACTATCGAGGATTACGCCCGAGATAAAGGTCATTTAGGGGCCATCAGTGACCAAACACGTGGCGACACGGATACATACCCACGTTTACTATCTTGCCTTTCTGGACCTGCTGAACACGGACCGCATCAACACCCTCTACTTTACCCGGACCATAGGTCATCGGTGTGCTGCTCAGGCCGCCGGTGTCAAGGTTCTTGATCTTGTAAAAGCCATTATTCAGCACGTCAACCGGCTTTAGCTTCTCGAGGGGCATCTGTTGTAACGCAAGTCTCAATGCCTCAACCTGGGTCATAACCTCAAGCAGCCCGGTAATGTACGCAATGTTCGTGACCCGCTTGCCGGCAGGACGACCTTTGTCCAGTACTTCACGGAAGAACTTCATTCCGGGGCAGGGGTCATCCCAGGAGGGAAAGCCGCCGGCAACCACATGACCTTCACCCAACTCACCCATCGACGGAAGGAATATTTGAAGATGACCTGGTGTAGCAAGCGCAAAAGTCATCTTGTAATCAAGATGTGGCCCCATGCCCAATCTGACCATCTCCTTTACAGTCGGCTGCGAACCGGGGTTGACCATGACACCGAGGGCAAGGTCAACCTTGTTTTGCTTGAGCCACATAAGCTGGGTGGTTGGTGGAGCGGTAGGTACCAGAGGCACATACTGGATGCCGGCAAACTCATAGCCCGCCTTCTTGACATATTCGTCCATTTCGGGTATCTCAATCGACTTACCCATGGCGTTATCCGCGGTAAGGTAGGCGACCCGTGGCTTCCTGGGCTCCTTCCATTTTTCTTTGTACCAGTCCGCGACGGCCGCTAAGGAATCGGTATAAAGTGGGTAATGGGTGAAGATGGTTCCCGGTGGCGTCAGGAGAAAGGGCCCGGTGGCCTGAATGGTGGTGCCCATGCCGTCCTCTTTCAGCCTGTCCTTTAGCGCCAGCGCCTGTGGCGACCCCGAGCATCTGAAGACCAGCATTCCCTTGGCCTTGAGTTCCTCATAGATAGAGAGCGCCTTAGCCGGCTTAAGCTCGTCGTCTCGCCACAACACTTCTATGGCTATATCGGCAGGCCACTTCTCATTTCGCCACGGAGCCATACGCTTCGTCTCATTTACATATTTCGCATAGTCCTCGAAGGCAGCCAGCATGGCCGTCACATCCTGGGCGTAAGCTCCCGTTAGCGCAAAGCTGCTGCCGATATAGACCGTTTTAGCGGGTTGAGCTTGAGCGCTTACCGTTACGCTAATCGATGCACACATCGCAATTCCGACCACTAAAGCGATGTAACACGTCCGTTTCGACATACCACACCTCCCCTTCCCTGGTCTATTTGGTCTATCTGGTCCATTTTCGTCCATCAACGATAGCGATAGCGCAGCATCCCGTAGGGATAGCGGAGCACCCTGTAAGGGAGCATCCTGTAAGGAAGAACAAAGAACCATCACGGCTTCTCTGGTTTCTCAGTGGAATACCGCCCCGCCGTCTACGACAATAGTCTGCCCGGTAATGAAATCACTATCATCGGATGCCAGGAACAGAACAGTACCGGTAACGTCCTCAGATTGCTCGTCCCGCTTGAAACATCGGGTGCTAGCCACCATGATGCGTGTCTGCTCGGGGAACGTGGGGTTTTCCCGTATGGCCTCACTGATGGTAAATCCAGGAGCGACGGCGTTCACGCATATTCCGTCGTTACCCACCTCCCTTGCCAACACCCGTGTAAAAGCGATCACCCCTCCCTTTGAAGTGACGTAGTGAATGAGGTAGGGGCTCCCTGAAAAGACCGTTCCGGAGGAGACATTGATGATCTTGCCTTTTCCCTGCTTCTTCATCTGCGGGTATACAGCCTTGCAGCAAAGGAAGGTGCCTCTGAGATTGATCGCCATCATCCTGTCCCATTCCTCCACAGGCATCTCATGAAAAGGCCTCTTAACGACGTCCGCAAAAATGGCTGCATTATTTACCAGGATATCAATCCTCCCGAACCGCTCTATCGTCTTGTGGGCCATATCGTTAACGCTTTGCTCGTCAGCCACATCAGTATGAAGTGCTATAGCCTCGCTGCCTCTCTTCTCTATTTCATGCGAGACGTTAGTTGCATCGAGAATATCCGCAACGACAATTCGGGCCCCTTCCTCAGAAAGTCGCAAAGCGTAATCCTTCCCGAGCCCTCGAGCACCACCGGTCACAATGGCAACTTTTCCCTTAAGTCTCACCTGCATCCCCTTTCTCCAAATTTCTCAAAACTGCTTCGTGAAAATCGACCAGCATTCCATATACGGGATGCTATTCGATATCTGCTGTTCCCATTCTATAAGGCAGGTTATTTTTGTCAAGAAAAAACGGTCGTGCAAAATTTGTCTTGACAACAAATAGGGATAAGGAAAGGATATGGAAAGCTCATGGCTTTCTGGTCGATGGCGGTATTACCGTCTAGAGGGAACGTCAACACAGTCGAAGATAGGAGTGCTATGCTTGTGATAAGCATACAATACAGAAAGAGGGGGAACGTATGGATCCAATGAGGGTTTATCAGTATTCGAATCCAGGCAGGCTCATATTCGGCCCGGGCTCACTAGCTGAGCTCAAAAAAGAGTTTAATGTGAAGGATAGGCCTCTCATCATCACGGATGAAGGAGTGGTCCGCGCAGGGATCTTAAAGAAAGTCACGGACCTCCTCATTGAAGCGGGTATCCGATACGAACTGTTTGATCGCGTGGCGGCAGACCCTTCGATCGAGGTGTTTGAGGAAGCGGCCGCCTTTTACAGGGAAAGGGGCTGCACATCGCTCATCGGCCTCGGTGGCGGAAGTTCCATTGATGTCGCAAAGGGTGTGGCCATCAGGGCGACGCATGAAGGGACGATAAAGGAATATGCGTCAGGCAAGCCTGTTGAGGGTGTGCTGCCTCGGATCTGCGCAATCCCGACCACCGCGGGAACGGGTTCTGAAGCTACGGCCGTGGCCGTCGTGTTTGACCCCGAGACCAAGCTGAAGATGGTCCTCAAAAATTCCGCGGTGGTTCCGCGGGTAGCACTGCTCGACCCGCTCCTGCTCGCTTCGGTGCCGCCAAAAGTGGCCGCCGACACAGGGGCCGATGCACTTGCCCATGCAATAGAGTCTTATCTCTCCCCACCGGTCACATGATCACCGATGCCATCGCTCTGTCCGCAATCAGGATGATCATGGGCAACTTGCCCAAGTTCGTGGCAAACCCTCAAGACGTGGCGGCGGCGGGCCAGATGCACCTGGCAAGTTGCATGGCCGGTCTATGCTTTGCGAACACGGGCCTCGGTCTTGCTCACGCACTGGCTCATCCCGCGGGCGTCTATTTCCACGCAAGCCATGGCCTCTCCTGCGCCCTCTATCTGCCTGGAGTCATGGAGTTCAACGCGCCCGCCTGTCCGGAGAAATTCGTCGCGATAGCTGAGGCTTCCGGAAGGGATGTTCGCGGGCTCTCCCCCGAGGAGGCCGCAGCAGAGGCAATAGGCGCGGTTCGCGACCTGTTTGCAAAGGTCGGCCTTCCGAGGACGCTTTCAGAGATGGGAGTCGAGTTCAGGCTGGAACCAAAGATGGTGGATGACGCATTTACATCACCGCCTGCAAAAAATAACCCGCGGAAGGCGGAACCGGAGCAGATCGCTGTCCTGTTTGCTTCCGTGAAGTGACGACTACGAGCGAGGAGGCTGCATCATGGCTGGATATGCGGGCAAAGTAGCGTTTGTGGATTTGACGTCCGGCTCGATTACGAAGGAGTCGCTTCCGGAGCATGTCTATCGGAGCTTCATCGGCGGTGCCGGCCTCGGCGCAAAAATTCTCTATGACAGAATGAAAGCGGGGATCGACCCGCTGGGTCCGGAGAACATGCTGGGATTCCTGCCCGGCCTGCTCAATGGTACAGGCACGCCCATGGCAACAAAGTATATGGTCGTGACCAAGTCTCCGCTTTCCTATACGTGGGGCGATGCCAATTCCGGGGGATTCTTCAGCTCGGAGCTGAAGGCCGCGGGCTACGATGGCATATTCTTCACGGGTACTGCGTCCAAACCGGTTTACCTGTTGATCAACGACGCCACTATCGAAATCAGGAGTGGCAGCCCACCTCTGGGGAAAAAACACGCGTGAGACGGTTGAAACCCTGGTCGATGAAACAGGAGATAAACGGTTGCGGGTCGCGTGCATTGGTCCCTCCGGGGAATCGAGGTCCTTGATAGCATCGATTATCACGGATGATGGGAGAGCAGCCGCCAGGTCCGGTGTTGGGGCAGTGATGGGGTCGAAGAATCTGAAAGCAGTGGCTGTCAGAGGTTCCGGCAAGGTGGAGATAGTGAACCCAGGCGAAATGAGCCGGCTGAGAAGCGACACCATCAGCCACCTGCGGGATGTTGACCATCTTCCGTTCATTAAAGTGCTGAGCGGGCCGGGCACGTGTGCCGGTCCTCTCGGATTGGTTCCTGCCGGAGCGTCGCCCATCAAGAACTGGAGCCTTATCGGGGACAAAGCGTTTCCGGATTACGTCAAGATTGCCGGTGAGCATATCACGAAATACCAATTGAGGAAGGCGGGCTGTGGTAACTGTCCCATCAATTGCGGCGGCATTCTCAGTGTAAAGGAAGGCCCCTTCGCAACCGAGGGCCGGAAGCCGGAATACGAAACGATCGCTGCCTTTGGCACCATGTTACTCAACAGTGATGCGGAATCTATCATAAAGGCAAATGACGTCTGTGACCTTTACGGCATTGATACCATTTCATCCGGCACAGCGTTGGCCTTCGCAATGGAGTGTTACGAACAGGGCATTATCGGAAAAAAGGAAACAGACGGCATAGAGCTGACATGGGGCAATCCCGGGGCGATCATTGCTATGCTCGAAAAGATCGGCAAACGGGAAGGCTTTGGAGCCGTGCTGGCTGATGGCGTTGCAAAGAGCGGCACGACAGATTGGCAAGGGTGCGGATAAATATGCGATGCATATTCATGGACAGGAACCCGGTTTTCATGACCCGCAGGATCTTCCCGTTTCGCGGGCTGAGTTACCTGGTTCACCCGACACCGGGCCGGCATATGACCTCCATGGCGTCCATACGGCTCGAAGGAGAAGGCAAGCTTGCAACGTATCCTGAGGTGCAGAGACCGGAGGGAGATGACGAAGTCGAAAAGAGAGGCAGGATCCACGCCCTTGCGTCGAGTTACAGCCAGGCATTCGGAAACAGCGGCATGTGCCTGTTCGCCCTCAGCGCAGGGAGTAATTTCCCGTTGGTCGAATTTATTTGCGCCGCAACGGGCTGGGACTTCACGGCTGCAGAAGCGATAAGCGCCGGCAAGAGAAGCCTATCCTTGCAGCAGGCGTTTAACATGCGACAGGGGTTGAGCGCTCGAGATTTTGCGCTTCCGGCGAGAATTGCCGACCCGCCCGCCATGGGTCCGTTCGCCGGAAAGCTCGTTGACTTTGACGGCCTGCGAAGAAGCTATTATAAAGCCATGGGATGGGAGCCTGAAACGGGTAATCCATCCAAGGAGTGCCTGGCAGAATAAGTCCGCCGCTTCATTTTTCTTTGTTTTTCTTACTACTGTAGTGAGTGGTAACGGCGAAGGCGGCCGGTTAAGTGTGCCGACTATCCCACTAAACCAATTTTGACAAGTTGACCGGACGTCAGATTTTTCTTGACTATAATTCCTCAGGCACTTTATTATCTGATTTCAGCGCACCGCTAAATGACCTGAATAAATACGGTTAAGGGAACATGAAGTCAAGAGGATTGCCTTACGGCTTCTGTTCGGTAGTTGTCTTGCTCATAATACTCTCTATATCGGCGTGGCCCGCGGAACCGGCTACTAAGGGCGGGCCTGACTTTATCATGGAGGCCATAAAGAGATCGGAAGACATCGGGTTCCTCTCCTGAAGGAATCGGGATTGTACGTGGAGAAATAGGAGATTTTGTGATGGGGGTTGTCGAGAAGGACAGAGAACGTTACAGAAAAATATTCGGCGAAAGAGACAAACAGAAGAGATTACTGGGTGTACAGCATCTGTTCTCTTTGCTATGGTGAATGTTCTATCCGCGTAAGAGTCCTCGACGGGAAGCCGGTTGCCGTGGAGGGCGTTCCCGAGAGCGACCGCGGTGCTCAGGGGAGGCTCTGCGCCAAAGGCGTTAGTGCCATAATGGATTGGCACAATCCGAACAGGATCCTCCACCCGGTAAAAAGGACCAATCCGAAAAAAGGGCTGCATGAAGACCCGAAGTGGGAGCGCATCACCTGGGAAGAGGCTCTCGATACGATTACCGAGAAACTTATAACGGCCCGAAAGAAAGACCCGAGGTCGACGTTCTTCGCCATGACCCCCGGGCCTACGGGCGGCATGAGATCCAACGTTACCTTTACCCGTTTTTTTCCTGCTTACGGTACTGCGAGCCACGCCTCCGGCGGTCCCAGCGTTATGTGCGGTGCCAGCGCCCATCATCTGGGCGCTTTACAGTACGCCGCATGGGACATAGTCCCGGATTACCGGTACTGCAACTATGTGCTGCGCTGCGGTGGAAACGAAGGGTGGGGCGGCGGTCGTAATTCGAGCGCCAGCGTCAGACTGGCAGCAGCAGCCCGGGAGCGGGGCATGAAAATGAAGGTCATGGACCCTCAGGGCTTTACGGTCGCGTCCAAGGGAGAAGAATGGATTCCTATTTTACCGGCAACGGACATAGCCGTTTTCCTGGCCATAGCTAATCTCATCGTCAATGAGATAGGGATTTATGATAAAGAATATGTGAGGCACAAGACAAATGGTCCCTACCTCATCGGTCCCGATCTGCTTTATGTGCGGGATCAGCAGACGGGAAAACCTCTTCTTTTCGATGAAGCTGACAATAAAGTAAAAACCTATGATGACCCGACACTGACTCATCCTGCGATTGAGGGGAAGTATACGGTTCACGGAGTCGAGTGCCGGCCCGCTTTCGCGCTCATCAAAGAACATCTCAAACAGTATAAGCCTGACTGGGCTTCCGAAATAAGCACGGTGCCCGCGGATACCATACGACGGCTGGCAAAGGAACTTGTTGACGAAGCAAAGATCGGAAGCGTTATCGAGATCGATGGAGTGAAGATCCCTTACAGGCCGGCCTGCGTTGTCGGTTACAAGGGACTGCAGACACATCAGAATTCTTTTCACCAGTACGCCGCAATGCATCTGATAAATATTCTTCTCGGTAATCAGGATGTGTGCGGAGGGCTCTATGGGTTCAGGCACACCGAGAAGCCTTGGCTACCCCGAGACAGGCCGGTTCGCCTTCTCGCCTTACGGCGGTTTTGAGGGCATGCTCACTGCCGGTGCCTGGCCGGTTGGATGGACCGTGTGGCCGCCCCGTAAAGTTGAGGAGCCGGGCAATCGTATGAACTTTCAGGATGTGCTTTCCCACTCGGGCTCCAACATCTACCCTTATGCGGAGGACTGGGAAGAATTGTGGCACAACGCCGGCCATTCTTTTCAACCGGAAGTCTTTTTTACCTATGGCGCAAATGTGGTAATGAATATTATCAGGCCGGAAGCCGCGGAAAAGTTTCTCAAGAAGATCCCCTTTGCCTGTGCGCTTCAGCCATTCCACAACGAGACGACCGAGGGTTTTTGCGACATCGTCCTTCCTGAGTCACATTACCTGGAGACGTTGGATATAACGAGTGCCTTCGGCGTCACCTATAATTACCCTGTAGGGATGGACAAGTGGAGCTTCCACCTGAGACTGCCGGTTACCGAGCCCAGGGGCGAGGCACGAGACGTTCAGGACGTCATGAACGAACTGGCCGACCGCGTGGGAATAAGACCGCAGTATAATGCGCTGCTGGATGACTTTTATACGTTCAGAAAGGCCAGGCCACCGGAAGGCAATAGCGAGATCCCCCGTATTATTGAGCCGGAGGAGAGGATATCGAATGCGGAATTTGTTGACAGGATACTGACGTACCACTTTGGCAAAGAGCGGGGCCTGACATGGTTCAGGGATAATGCTCTTATAAATTGGTACAAGAGGCCCGAAGAATCTTATTGGCGCTGGTTCATCAATGCCCGGGTGCCGATCTATCATGAGGGGGTCGAAGCGGACAGAGAAGAAATAAAAAAGAAGGCTGAGAAAATAGGCTTTCATTTGAACTGGGATTATTTCACCGGGATGACCAGTTATTTTCCCTCCGTTATCTACACCGAGTTGCCTGCGGACTCCGAATACGACCTCCTCGTTATCTCACAGCGCGATCCGCTCATGACCTACCGTTTCACGGCGCATAACCCGTATATCAATGCAGCGGCTCTGCTCAATCCCTATACCTATAACATAGCCATGAACGTGGAAACGGCGAGGAAGAAGGGCATAAGAGATGGCGACACCATCTGTCTCGAAAATCGTTTCGGGGACAAGCAAACGGGACAGGTGAAGCTTACCGAATTGATACATCCGGGGGTGGTGGCCGCGGTCGGTCTGGGGAGTTGGGCCAAGGGGAGACCGATTGCCAAGGGAAAGGGCATAAACCCCAATGCCTTGCTCAGGCATGATCAATATCATTTCTGTCCCATATCGGGTGCGGCCGAACCGACGGCGCGGGTTAAAGCGTATAAGAAACAGAATGCGAGGTCGGCAACATGAGATGGGGTATGCTGATAAATCTGGTCAAATGTGTCGGCTGTTACAGTTGTGTGGTCAAGTGCGAGCAGGAGCATTTCCTGCCGCCGGACGTCCTGTAGGGGAGACTCTGATTTCGGAAACCGGCGAGTATCCCCGGGACATGGTCACCACTCTTCTGGATCGGCGTGGTCATCCTGGGCATGGCTATACCGTTGACCGCGGTAATCACGAGTCTCTTGGCCGGTCTGGAGACGGGCAGCGTGTCTTTCCTTTATGCCGCAATCTTATCGGGATTGATCGGTGACCTTGCCATGCGCTATCTGATACAGCGGTGCGGCTTGTACAGTCCGCTCATCCCCTCCACGGACTACGAGTGAGAAAAGACGATTCCAGTTGATTACTAAGGTGTCGTGACAGCGTGGTAGTCGCTTGCGAAAGGCGGTGGGATGGGCTGAATTTGGATGGATATCGAGGCGCGCAAGCAGTGGGAGCCGCAGGCGTACTACATGTACGTCGAAGGCTCACACTGCGCGGCGCAACGAAGAGAGACGCCAAATGCAGCCCATCCTTCTCCCTCACATGCCGAGGTAGGCCTTGCGTCACCCCATCATCCGTCGCGAGCTGCTGCGAGGTACCGTGTAACACAATCTCTCCCAGCCTCATGATGTATCCTTCATCGCTCACTTCAAGGGCCAGTTCCGAGTTCTGCTCGGAGAGCAGGAGGCTGGTACCGCGTTGCTTGATCTGAACAAGAGATTCCATAACCGTCTCGCAAAGGAGAGGGCTTAATCCCAGGGTCGGCTCATCCATCACCAGCAGACGGGGCCGGCTCATCAATGCTCTTCCTATGGCAGCCATCTGCTGCTCGCCTCCGCTTAACGTCCCTGCCTGCTGTTTCAGCTTTTGCTTCAGGCGCGGAAAAATCGTGAGAACCTCCTCAAGACTCTCCTTGAGCTTCCTGTGATCCTTCTGCAGGTAAGCTCCCATTTCCAGGTTCTCCTGGACACCCATTTCAGGAAAGAGCCTTCTTTCCTCGGGCACATGGATAACGCCTTTGCGCACGATATGATGGGGTTGAAGACCATCTATCCTCTGGCCATCGAAAAGGATCTCTCCACTGGTTAACGGGACCAGTCCGCTGAGGGCCCTCAGCGCTGTGCTCTTGCCCGCCCCGTTCGCTCCAAGGAGGCAGACAACTTTCCCTTTCTCGATCTGGAGAGAAATCCCCTTCAGGACTTCCACGGCACCGTATCCCACTCTCATGTCCCGTATTTCAAGAAACACGTGTCCCTCTTTTACATCCAAGGTACGCCTCAATAACGGCGGGATTTGTGCTGATCTCCTCAGGCGTACCCTCGGCAATCTTCTGGCCGAAGTTGATGACAACGATGCGATCACAGAAGCTCATCACCGCTTTCATGTGATGTTCTATGAGGAGAATGCTTATACCCTGTGACCGGAGCTGCTTCAGTTTGCCCAGCAGTGTCGAGATTTCTTCCTCGTTCAGCCCTGTCAACGGCTCGTCGAGCAATAATATTTCCACGGGGGACATGATCACCTGGGCAATCCCCAGGAACCGCTGAAGACCGCACGGTAATACGTTAACAAGCGTATCTTTCCACTCGGTCAACCCCATGAATTGCAGGGTATCGAGGCTTTTCTCAAACGCCTGCACCCGCTCCTGTCGGTAGGCGCCGGTATTAAACAACGCGTGCCAGAAGCCCGTTCTCTCCTCCCTCACGTGTCCTGCCAGCATACTCTCGAGCACGGTCTGGCCATGAAACAACAAGGTTATCTGAAAGGTTCTTCCTATGCCCTTCTTGGCTATCTGGTCAGGCCTCAAGCCCGTGATATTGTCGCCCTTGAACTTGATCGTGCCGCTATTGGGGCGCAGGAAGCCGGTAATGAGATTGAAGATGGTGCTCTTGCCCGCACCGTTGGGGCCTACCAGCCCGACGATCTCTCCCGGCTGGAGTTCTATATCAATACCGTCAACGGCCCTGTTTCCGCCGAAACTCTTGCCCAGGTTGGTTATCTCAATCAGTGCCAATCGATTTTCCTCGTTCCTTTTTCAGGAATTTCCTTCGCACGCTTACCAAACCTTCAGGGAGGAAGAATATCACCGTGAGCAGCAGTGCCCCCATTATCAGGGACCGCGCCCCGGGGACGTATACCAGATACTCGTCAAACACCGTATAGAGCGCCGAACCCAGCAGCGGTCCCAGGACTATGGAACCGACTCCCCCCAGGATAGCAACTATCTGAGCTATTAACGAGTAGTAAAACGTATATCCCTCCGGACCGACTGCGCCCAGGTAGACACCCATTGCCGCACCGACCAGGCCGGTAAAGAATGCGCTGATCACAAAGGCCTGGACCCGGTATTTCATATAATATATACCAAAGCTCTGCGCAAGGTCGGGCGACGCACCGATATACGAATAGATCCTGCCGATCCGCGATTTTTCCATTCTCCGGAAGGTAAAGCCTGCCAGAGCCAGGATGAAGATAAAGAGATACAAGCCATCCCTGCTTGGTGGAGAACTTGATAAACCATAGGTTGTTCGGGATGGGTATGCCGAACAAGCCCTCGCTCGCGCCCAGGTAATCGCTTGCCGCTATCGTCAATCTGACGATCTCGGCAAAAACAAGGCTTATCACGAGAAAATAGAGCCCCTTCAGTCTCAGGATGATGACACCCACGACCAGGGCGACGAAGCCGCAGGTGGCTGCGGATACTATCAGGGCCAGCCAGAAAGGACAGTCGAATTTCAGCATCAGCACGGCGGCCGAGTAGCCCCCGATACACAGGAAACCTGCCTGGCCCACGCTGAATTCCCCCACTCTCAGTATGACCAGCCAGCTCATGCCGACGGTGCTCCAGATGGCCCACATGATGCAGATCTGCTGCCATCTGTTCGGAAGAAAACCGAGAGCGAAGGCTAAGAGGCCCAATAGCACTATGGCCAAAAGGACCTTGGCAGCACTGTTAATCCTGGCGATATTCATTACCCTTTGCCTTTGGCCTCAACAGTGGTTCCCAGCAACCCCAATGGTTTGAACAAGAGGATGATCATGACTGTCCCGAAACTGAGTAAATGGTGGTATCGTCCGATGAACGAGGCGCCGAAGCTGTCTGAGAGTCCGATGATAAAGGCCGCTATGAAAGCCCCTACGATGCTTCCCATGCCTCCCATGGTGATGATCAGGATGGAGGTGCAGAGGGCGCTGATCCCCACATAGGGCGACAAGTGATAAACCGCCGTTATCTGTATTCCGGCGATGACCGCCATCGCGGTGCCGATGCCCATGCTCAGGCTCGAAATCAGGTTGACATTCACGCCCATCAATGAGGCCGCCTCCCGGTCCTGAGCCGTGGCTCTTATTGATTTACCCAGCCGGCTATACTTCAAGAAGCAGAAGAGACCAGCGATGACGAACAGCGCCAATGCGGCGACTGAAAGTCGCTCCATGCTCACGACAGTCCCCCCGATAGTCGTTGTTCCTTTCACCATCGCGCGAAGCCCGCGAATATCCGGACCGAAGAGCAATACAGCTATACCTTCCAGTACCAGGAGTATCCCCGACATGCAGATTATTGAAGGTTCGATGCGTCCTCCCAGCCTGCGGTAGAGCTTTGCTTCAACCAACATGCCCATCGCGCCGACCAGCAATACGCTGAGCAGGAGCGCTAACCCATACGGCAGGCCGGCCCTTTCGGAAAAAACGAGGAAAGCGTAAGCGCCCGCCATATAAAAATTTCCATGAGCCAGGTTCACCACGCGCATCACGCTGACCGTGAGGGTGAGCCCTGTGGCCAGGAGCACGTAATTTAGAGATAAGGTGATCCAGAATACGAAGATATCAAACATGGTCTTTTATGCCTTAAAAAAGGTTAAGAAGGATCAGTGTTAGTATAATGTTCGTAAGCACGCTGTCCTTACAGGGTGCTGCGCTATAGTTGTCATTTCGAGCGCAGCGAGAAATCTCGATCTCTGAGAGCTTCAAGATCTCTCCCTTCGGTCGAGATGACAGCGCTGGAGAGATAGCGACAGCTAAGCATCCTGGAAGGACAATGCGTCACCGAACTTATGACATGGAACCTCAGCTCTTGCTTTTACCTGTTTTTCTAGGGTACGCGGTGGGAAAGGTCACCACCGGCTTTTGTTCACGCCCTGTTATTTTTGCTATTGACGCATCGTAGGTGAGCATCCGTTTGATGCCGTACGTCTTGTCCCCGCTGGCGACACTGGTGCCATAGAAATGTTCAATCGGCTTCGACTCCAGTGCCCGGACAATATCCTCCGTCTTCACGCTGTTGGCAAGCCTGACAGCGCTGACATACGCGGCAAGATGGTTGCAGCACCACGCAAATGAATCGCCGAAGGTCAGGTCCTTGCCATGCTTATCTTTCCAGGCCTTGCGAATGCGATTCGCCATCTCCTTGAACTTGGGAGACGTTTTGGGGGAATCCCAGGGGGCGCAACCTGAGGTGTATACATATTGTGCCCCCTCGTATCCGGCTATCTTGATGAATTCGTCCACGTCCGTCAAATTGGGGACGGTTACGACAGGGACTTTAAGGCCCATCTCATAGGACTGCTTTGCGATCATGGCCAGATTGGGGACCGTGGCGGATGCCGCAAAAATCAGGTCTGCTTTTTTCGGCAAGGCAGCGATCTTCGAAAGCCACGGAGTCATATCCTGGGCTGTTATCGGGAACATATCATTATAGACCATCTCCAGCCCGTACTTGGTCTGCCATTCCTGGCTCAAGCCCTTTATCTGTTCCAGCATCGTACGGCCAAGCGTGTCATCTTTACTTATGAGGGCATACGTTTTGACGTTCGGCAATGCCGCGGCTTTCAATTTAGGGATATAGACTTTAATGCCCTCAATCTGGGCCCAGCCTAGATCAAACATTACCGGGTATTTGGGTGAAACCACTTCAATACCTTTCGCTTCCCGCACCATATGGAGAACAGGTATGTTGGCCGCAGTCGCATCACGCCCTATAATGGTTGCTATGGGCGGCATCCATCCTCCAATCATGGCATTTACCTTTTCTGTGTTGATGAGTCTGTCCGCCGACGCTTTTATCCCGTCAGGAGAGGCTTTGTCATCCGACACGATGAACTCTATCTTATAAGTCGTGTCACCAACAGTGAGGCCCCCATCTTTGTTCAAGAGGTCCGCATAAATGGCCGTCACCTCGGCTTCCGGGATCCCCCAGGGTGACATCGGTCCGCTCAAAGGCAACGACGATCCTATTTTCAGCACGCCGGTTTTAGTGGCTTTTTTAGCTGGTTCCGCTGCCCACGCGACTGTGGCGACCATGATTACTAAGGCAAATCACCAAACAGATGCCGTAAAGCGACCTTTTTGAATTCATTTCTTTGCCTCCTACCAATAATTTATTTCGAAGCCAAACAGGATCACTTGAAACCCTAATAGTAAAGTGCATTTGCCCTTCCCGTCAAGCAAAATATAACCCGGAGTGATTCCCTGAGTCTTCGTGCGCTATACTGCGCAGTTGCCCTTGCATAGAGGAAGACAATGATCAATAGAAGCAGGACGGAACCGTTCCCGTAAGCGAAGCCTTGCGGGAGCCTCTCGGGTACCCGGCTTACAGGCGGAAGGAGCGGTGCGCAGAGGGAGGCGCATGCCGAGGACTGTTTGAGCGCTAAGCCTGCCACCGTGGCAGGCGTGCGCGAGTTCCACAGGCAAGCGGGGGGAGCCTTTAGCCGGGGTGAGAGGCGGAGCACCGAGCGAGCGTCGGGAACGGTGGAGTCCGGCTGGCGCCGAAACTCAGGAAACCCCGGAATTATGACCCAACTGTATCAGCCGCCGGCCATCACGGGAGATACCAGGACGCTGTCTTCCTCCTTCAACACCGTTTGCGCCGGATCAGAACAGGAAGAACCATTTACCATCAGGATCACGGGGAATCCTTTGGGGAGGTCGAGCATCGTTACAACCTGAGCTGCGGTCGTTCCCTCCGGCACCTCCCATGTTTCCCCATGGAGGAGTTTCTGCGAAGCGGGGACGCACTGGCCCAGGTAAGGATGTATTCTGACGTGCACCCTCATGCTATCCTCATACATTCATACAGCCCCTCTCTTTCTTGATGAGACCTATCCCTTCCCCAGCGCCTTGAGAATCCTGGCCGGCGTGATGGGAAAATCATCGACCCATATGCCTATCGCGTTGTGCACGGCCGGACCGAGGAGCGCGGGGATTACGGTAGCTACATCTTCACCGATGCCCACCAGTCCGTACGGCCCGTAGCCCATACCCGTCTCCACCAGAAGCGTCTCCACATGCCCGACGTCGAGCATCGTTGCTATCTTGTAGTCGAGGAGGTTTCCATTGAGCATCACGCCGGTGACGGGATCGTACACAACTTCTTCCGTCAGACCTCTGCTGACCCCCATAATGGTCCCGCCGTACTGCTGTCCCTCGCATGTTTCCCAGCTTATTACCCTGCCCACGTCGTTCACGTTGACTACTTTCGTCACCGCTACGGCGCCGGTCTCCGTGTCGACCTCCACTTCCATAAAGTGGGCCTGCCTGCACAGCCTGAGTCGCGTGTGAGAGTAAGCCCCCACCTGGACATGGAAGCTGTACGCAAAGAGGGGCGGCGGTCCACGTGGCGCGCGCCATGCCGCCCAGTTCCTCGCGACTTATCGGCCCTGCCACGCCGGCGATCCCGACGAATTCGGCCAACGACATCCTGACCGACGGATCTGTTTTAACAAAGATTATGCTCTCCCTGATGTCGAGGTCGTCCGGTGTCTTGCCGGGGAAAGCAGGAGGAAAGCTCCCGCGCTGCCCTTCTCCGCGCGGCCTGGTAGCGGCTTCCAGGATCTGCTGCTTCAAGATCCTGGAAGCGTTGCGGATGGCGGAGCCGTTCACGGACATATTGGTCGACGAATCGGGCGTCATCGCGAAAAAGCCCGGGTCTGTGTGGGGTCTGTAGAAGACATCCTCCATGCGCATGCCCAGCTCGTCAGCGACGATCTGGCAATAGGTCGTCTCAGCGTTCACCCCATTGTCGCAGCGCATGCCGAGAATCGGTTGCCGTGCCGTCGGTGCGCTCAATCCGTATGGCCATTTCGCTCGAACCCGCCGAATCCTCCCACTCGTGGGTCCACGTGAAGGCTATGCCGTGCATCCTGCCGTTGGCAAGCTTTCTCGTACCCGGCAGATGCCATTTGCTATCCCAGTCTATCGCTCTCTTTGCCTTTTTCCACGCATTCCCTCAGACTGTCCCTGGTCGGGAAACCCATCTCGGCCTTTCGGCTGTCGAGCCACGCCATGTCGTGGCCGTGGCAGCCGTCGTTCTTCAAAGCGACCTCGATCGGGTCGAGCTTCAGCGCATCCGCAACGTGGTCGAAGACGAGGGTAAAGCTGAGGCAGTTCGGGTTCTGCTCGCACCTTGTCGGCACGTTCACTCCCTTGTTTACCTGTACGGCTTGCAGCCTGCCATATACATTGGGGATTCTCGTGTTCTCCAGAAAATGGGTCACAAAACCGAACACGGGGAAGTAATGGTTGGAGAGCCTGGCACGTCCCTTCACCGCCAGGATCGTTCCATCCTTTTTTGCGCCTACCGTAAAATGGTAGACCCCTTCGTCCATCTCGCCGCCGTAAAAGTCCTCGCGCCTGTCGAACATCCATTTGACGGGCCTCCCGGTCCGCCTGGCAATCAGAGCGGCACAGTAGGTGCCGCCCATGTTCCAGGCCACCTGGCTCCAGCCCCCGAAACTCGCGCCCTGGTAAAGGCAGTGGAGCTGGATCCTGTTCATGGGAATGCCGCCGAACCAGGTGGAGATGACGCGCTTGCATATATGCGGTCGCTGCTGCTTGACCCACACCTCGGGGTACTCGCCATTCCACCTGACGACGCCGCACGGCCGCTCCGGGCCGATCCACGTGTGGAGCCGCCTCCTCGCCGTGAATTCTATGATCGTATCCGCCTCGCCAAGGCCTTTCTCCACGTCACCCAGCTCTTCCACATCGCGCCAGCCTTCGTTATACAGGTTGCCGTCAGGGTAGAGTTCGGGATTCGCCAAAGGCCCGCCCGCATCCGAGCGCCTCTTCGACGTCAAGCACGAACGGCCGTTCCTCCCACTCTACTTCGATCAGTCTGAGTGCCTGGGAAGCGGTCTCCTCCGTGTCCGCTGCCACGGCGGCCCCCACTTCCTCGCCCTGGAAATGGGCTATCCGAGGCAGGACCGCGGCATGAGAAGGGCCGTGTCCCCCGAGTTCCGCGAACGGGGGCAGTTCAGGATCGTCGTACCTGAGGATGGCCCGGACACCCGGAAGCCTTTCGGCCTTGCTCGTGTCCATACTCCTGATCCGGGCGTGAGCGTAGGGAGAGGTCAGGAACCGCATGCAGAGCATGCCGGGAAGCTGCACATCCATAGTGTAGATCGCTTTGCCGCTCGCCTTCTCGTACCCGTCGATACGACGCACGCCGCGCTTGCCGATGTTTCTGTACTCCGCCAAGCGGGTATCGGTCAGCCCTGACGCTGTCCATCTGCTCCAGTATCTCGGACTCAATCTCTTGTTTTCTTTTGTTCATCGTGTTCCCCGACCGGTGTCAGTCTGCTATCTTCCTAAGTACGTTCGGACAGACTGTTGCAGGTTACAAGTTAAAACCGATATGCAAAATCCGGAACCCGTAACTCGCAGCAATCATCCTCGTGAACGTGACGCTCGTATAGCGAACCCTTCTGCGTGTAACAGCTGTAACCCGTCCAACTTGTAACGGCGCCGCAGGCGCCTCTACCGTGCCGTATAGCCTCCGTCCACGACCAGCTCAGTACCCGTCACGTAACTGGACTCATCGGATGCAAGATAGAGGACCGCGTAAGCTATATCCTCCGGCGTCGCCTAAGCGCCCGATCATGGTGGAGTCCTCGCGGATCTTCTTCGCCTCTTCATAGGTGCATCCGGTAATTGCAGCTGAAGCGCGCATTGCTTTCTCGAGCATTGACGTCAAGATAAATCCGGGGTGAACGGAGTTGACCCTGATGTTATAGTCGTGGCCTAATTTGGAACACTGGAGGGCGGATGCTTTGGTAAACAGCCTCACGCCTCCCTTGCTCGCGCAATAGGCCGACGAATCAGCCGGCATACCGACGAGGCCTCGCCACGGATGACATATTAACGATGGAGCCGCCTCCGCTCTTCTTCATCGCCCCTATCGCATGCTTCGTGCCGAGGAAGACGCCGTCCAGATTGATACTCGTCACCCGGCGCCAGTCTTCCAGCGTCATATCCGCAATGGCTTTGCTCATCAGGATGCCCGCGTTATTGACGAGGACATCCAGTCTCCCGAATGAGGACAGTGTCTGTTTTATGACTTCTGCCCAATCCTCTTCGCGGGTGACATCGTGTCTCACAAAGATCGCTTCACCGCCTGCACGCCGTATCTCTTCAACTGTTTCCCTGGGCTCAGTCTCAATGATGTCGGTCAGTACGACTTTAGCCCCTTCTCTTGCCAATAGCAGGGCCTGGGCCTTACCCAGTCCGCCCGCTGCCCCGGTTATGATTGCTACTTTGCCCTTCACGCGATCCATGCCGACCTCCTGTCTCTTATTTGTATCCGACTCTTCAAAAATTGCCCGATATGACTTATTATATAGTACATAATATGCGACCCGGACAACAATGAGAAATGCGGGACATCGGACGATAGATGCCGGATAACCGACCGACCTACGGAACAGCCTGGAGTTTATAGTCTGAAGTCGGGTATCTGGTTTACAGAGTTTCAAGCCGAACTTTCGGAGTCCGGCGTTTCAGTGAAGAGCAGGAGGACATATGACGTACGAATACACGATTGAATTCTTTTCGATGGAGCGGACATCTCCCGCGGGTGAGGTGTCTGAGGAGGCGCGCAACGTGGTCTATGCGTGCGGCGCAGAGGGAGAGTGCGCGGTTAGAGACCCCCGCGAGGAGCAGATGGAACTCCTGCAAGGCTTTATGAATGAGATGGGGAGCAAAGGGTGGGAGCTCGTCCAGGTCTTGTTTAACCGGAATGGTGCGGTAAGCTTCTGGAAGAGGGCCATCGTGGAACTCGGAAATTAAGTGTCAATACAGGTTGCATTCAAAAATACGCAAGCTGCGACTCGGGAAGAGTAGCGATAGCGACGCATGCCTATGAGCGACGGAGGCGTACTATTAGTACGTCGGAGTCGTGCCGATAGCGAAGCATCCTGTAAGGACGCAGGCAACGAAGCTATATGAATGAATGCAGCCTGGTATTGGAAGAGAAGCTGAAGGGCAGGATAAAACGCGAAGGCCCTCTCACCTACGAGACCTTCCTCGACATCGTTCTGTACGACGAGCAAGAAGGTTACTACAAGGAAGGAAAGCGCCTTCGCAAGGACTATTACACATCTCCGGAAATTCATCCGGTTTTTGGAAAAACAATCGCCACGTACTTGAGAATCTTCGGGTCTCATGCGGCAGAGACAAGGTGACCGTGATTGAGCTGGGCGGGGGATCCGGCATTCTCGCCGATCAGATCATTTCACGGCGGTGGGCATCGTGACGCCTTGACTACTTCGTCGTGGAGAGGGGGAGAAAGAAGGAAACGGATCACATCGTTTGGGTCAGTGATCTTGGGGATCTCGCGCCTGCTAAAGGGCTGACCGTCGTTATGGCGAACGAGTTCTTTGACGCACTTCCCTTTCACCGCGTTGTGAGGAACCGAGGATGGTCTTGAGGAGATATACGTCGATTTTGCTGATGGGTTCGTGGAGCTACGCGGTCCCTTGAGCCCTTCGGTGGACTCCTTTCTCAGGTCGTACCCGCTGGCCCTGAATCTGCATCAAAGCTCAGAGGTGACGACGAGGGCTGCCCGGATGCTCACCCTGCTCAATGGCATCGTTGACGAAGGCCTGTTGCTCGTGCTCGACTACGGGTATCACACTGAGGATCTCGCCTACGGAAGATTCATTGACGGCAGCACGATAGGGTACAAGGACTTCATGATTCGAGAAGACCTGACCAGCGACCTTGGCAGCATTGACATCACACACCACGTGAACTTCGATCATCTGAGTCGCCATCCTTCACGACCTCGGGTGGAGAAAGGCCGGAGAGATCGAGCAGTACCGATTCCTCCTCAACATCGGCATTCTGGAGCAGATGATGCTGCTTGCCCGATAGAGAGAGGACTTCGGCGAAAATGCTGATAAATCCTCAGGGGCTCGGCTCCATGATTTCAGTTCTCGGTTTCAGAAAAAATCTGTCCTGCGACGTGCCCGGATTCGGGTCGAAAAATTCTTTTGGATAGGCTGAAAATATGATTTAATACGCATAAAGCAAGCATTCAGCGAGCCAGCCGACATCCGTTGACTGAGTATACGTCGAGCAGCCGAGCGATGCAGTCGACACAGGTCTGCGCTTAAACGTATTGAGGGCTGAAAGCTGATGGCAATAACTGTACGTATATATGGTCTGCTGAAAGGGGGTGAAGTCTGATGACATGCGGAGTAAAGGGTTGTGGTGCAACAAAGAAAGCAACAAAGAAACCGGCGGCGAAGAAAGGTAAGAAGTAACCCATAGGGGGGATTCGTCCCCCCATCTTCCCCATCTATTACTGGGGCTTGCGTCGCCGCCTCCAGCGGCAAAGCCCCACCCGCTAGCGGGTACCCGGCGCGCCGTGCTCGCTAGATAGATTCCAGCACCCGTGAAAGAGCACCACGGGTACCCGGCGACGCAAGACGCCAAGATTGCAGGCTTGGGCGTGAATGATGGTAGCGCATCCGGGAAGTACCATGGTTCGCCCGTGGGGAATCTTTTTTATGGAAAGACAGAAACGACTCTTCATCTTAAACGATGACCACGCACTCAATCGCATCTTAAAGGAATTCTTCAAAGAGTACGGCATCAAGGTCCATGCGTTCGCCGATGAGATAGACTTTGATGGCGAGATACGAGAGAAGAAGCCCCACGCGATCCTGCTCGATGTGGGGTATTCACCAGCCTCGCCCACAGAACTGATCGAGAAGATCAAGAAATCGGAAGTCCACATGCCGGTGATTGTCATGGCCGGCATGGAGGACTATGCGCGGGCGCTCGATTGCCTGAGAGCCGGGGCTTATGCGGTTCTCAAGAAGCCCTTTTCCAGCTATGAAGAGATCTATCACGGCGTGAACAACGCGATGAGCCACTTCATGGAACGGCTGGAAATCCGCGAACTGACGGCAGAGATGGAGAAAAGGTTCGAGCATGACAAGTTGAACCTTCTCGAGCTCGAATTCGTAAAAAGCCTCCAGCGCATGATCGGGGAGACAGAAGAAGCTGTGACGGTCTTGAAGAACTCTTTTGCTGCTGATCAGGAATTTCCTGAGCTTCGAACTGTTTGCCGCGCTTGTGCCGCAGGAGGATGAGATAGAGATACACGTTTATCCGAATGGGCCGACTAATCCCGCGGTGGCTGAATTTATTCCGGGAACGCTCATCAGGAGGATGAGGAAAGTCTTGCTCGAAGACAAACAGGTGAAGGTGGTCTTTGAAGGGCCAGGAAGCGGGCACGCCGTCGGAGCTAGATGAAGACTACAAATCGGTGATCGTGGCTCTCTCCACACGGAACAAGACGCACGGCTGTGCCGGCATCTATCGGAGCCGTCCTTTTGATTACTATGAGGAATCCATATTCAAGCGCTTCTGCGCGCATATCTCGTTGACGCTGGAAAAGATCGAGCTTTTCAAGGAGGTAAAAGCCCTGTCCGTACACGACGGTTTGACAGCCCTGTACACGCACCTTTTCATCACGTCAAAACTGACCGATGAGGTAGCCAGGTCAACGCGCTATGGTTCCAACCTGTCGATCATACTTTTTGATCTGGACAATTTCAAGGATGTCAATGATACATACGGTCACCTGGCTGGAGACACCATACTGAAAGAGGTGGGTCGCATCTTGAAGGGCAGCCTGCGAAGCCTTGACAGCGTGGGGAGATACGGGGGGGAGGAGTTTCTTGTGATACTGCCGGAAACGGACGGAGACTCGGCGAAAGTTATCGGGGAGCGTCTCAGACGGAAGATAGAGGAGATGAGATTTTCTTTATGAAGGATAACAGGATTAAACTGACTATCTGCGGAGGGCTGGCGGTGCACCGGGAAGGCATGGATGAGAATGCGTTGATCAAGATTGCGGATGACAATCTTTACAAGGCGAAGAGGGAAGGGAAGAACATGGTGTGCTATGAAACAAAGTGAAGAGGGTCTTGACCTCCTGAGGTCACTCATACGGATTGATACCTCGAACCCTCCCGGTAACGAAGAAGCCGCGGTCCAGTTTATTGAGGCGTGGCTCAGGAAGGAAGGGATCACGTCAGAGATTTTTTCTCCGGCGCCGCGCCGAGGCAATCTGCTGGCACGGCTCAAGGGGAAGAAAAAGGGTGAGCCCATCGTGCTTCTCGGTCACATCGATGTGGTGCCGGCGGAAGAGGCAGGATGGACGGAACACCCCTTCAGCGGGGCGGTTAGGGACGGCTACATCTACGGCAGGGGCGCGGTTGACATGAAGTCGGACGTGGCTGCCCAGCTTCTGGCCTTTGCGACGCTCAAGCGAGAAGGCATAACGCCTGAGCGGGACATCATCCTTCTCGTTACCTGTGACGAAGAGACGGGCGGTCAAGATGGGTGTCGGCTACATGCTGGATGCGGTCGATGAACTGTCCGATGCGGCCTTCGTGCTGAGCGAAGGAGGCTCTATCATCGAAGAAGAGGGCGTGCTGCACGCCCAGGTCTCCGTTGCGGAGAAAAAGATATGCCAGTTCATGATCAGGGCCCACGGCACCGGCGGACACGCCTCTATGCCGCACAGGGACAACGCCAACGATAAGATTGTGCGCGCTGCGAACAGGATCACCATGCACAACTGGCCAATCAGGCGGAACAGGGTTGCAACGCGATACCTGAGCGGGCTTCTCAAGGGTAAGAAGTTCAAGGGATTCACATTCTCAACGCTTTCGGATGCGTTGCGCAGGAAAAGTTTTCGCGCCTTTGTAGCGAATAACCCGGTCTACAATGCATTGCTCAAGAATACGGTAGCGCTCACGATGCTCAAGAGCGGTGTGAAGGTCAACGTGATACCGACAGAGTCGGAGGCCACGTTTGATGCGCGTATCCTTCCCGAAGACGAGCATGAGCGCTTCCTTGCGCAGGTGCAAAAGGTGGCGGGCAGCCAGGTCGAGGTCGTGCCGCTGTCGAAGGGGGACTCGATCCCTTCCCGTTATGATACGGACTTTTTCAAGGCCATACGGCGGGTTGTAAAGGCCCGAAAGGGGAACATCCCCGTCCTTCCCTTCATTACCACCGGGGCCACGGACTTGCGGTATTTCAGGGGGATCGGTATAACCGCGTATGGTTTTTCTCCGATAACGCTTTCCCGCGCGGAGCTCTTGAGTATGCACTCCATTAATGAGCGCATATCCGTGGAAGGCTTCACTCAAGGGCTGGACGCGACTTATGATCTCGTGAGAGACCTGGCCACGGAGAGCACGGCCGAGTGATCCCGGCTAACCGCGGGAACCGGGTCCAGGGTCCCGCCGGGTCCAGGACAAGAACAGCCGTGTCACCTGACGGGAATTGAATCTGTTTACTGCTCACTGCCTCACCGCTTACCGTTTTTCTGCTGCACTGCTCACGGATGGGACGAAATTGGCCTCATGAAATCTCTTGACAAGGTTAGGGATTTTGTACACAATGTAGAAAGTGAATTTGGGAACAAGCGTCGCGAGACAATGAGGGTTTATCTATCTTAAATCTTTGGCGTTTGCCAGATGGGGGGCACATGAAGAAGGTAATGCAAGGCAACGAAGGAATCGCGAGAGGGGCTTGGGAGGCTGGGGTCAAGGTGGCTACTGCGTATCCCGGTACCCCGAGTAGTGAGATTCTCCAGGAGATGACGCAGTACAAGGAAGTCTATTCAGAGTGGTCTCCTAATGAGAAAGTGGCTGTTGAGGTGGCAGCGGGTGCTGCGGTGGCCGGCGCGCGAGCCATGGCATCGATGAAGCACGTGGGATTGAACGTGGCATCTGACCCGTTCATGACGCTCGCTTATACGGGCATCAAAGGGGGGCTCGTGATCGTAGTCTGCGACGACCCGTTTGCACACAGTTCGCAGAATGAGCAGGACAGCCGCAACTGGGCGCGGTTTGCCAAGGTCCCCATGTTTGAGCCGGGCGATGCGCAGGAATGCCACGACTTTATGAAGCTCGCTTTCGATGTCAGCGAGAAGTTTGATACACCCGTTCTCGTTAGAGGCGAGACAAGGGTTTGCCACGCTGACTCGCCGGTCGTGCTCGGAGAACGGAAGGAATCGACGATGCCTCTCGGTCTTGATCCCAAGCTGGCGCCGAAGTACGTGATGGTCCCGGCAAATGTGCGGGTGAGAAGGCCGATCGTTGAAGAGAGGATGAAGAAACTGGAGGCGTACGCTGATAAGTTCAAAGGCAACAAGATGGAGATAAACGACAAGAATATCGGTGTCATCACGTCCGGCGCCGCGTATATGTACACGAAAGATGTCTTCCCGAATTACTCTTACTTGAAGCTTGGCATGGTCTGGCCACTTCCGAAGAAGATGATTGCCGAGTTCTTCAAGAAGGTGAAGAAGGTGATCATCGTTGAGGAAATGGACCCATTCCTGGAGACAGAGATCAAGGCGCTTGGTTACAAGATCTGGCATGGCAAGGACCTTATCCCCACCATGTTCGAGCTCACTCCGGAGATCGTCGAGAAATCACTCAAGGGGAAGGCGTACAAGGCACCAAAGGTCAGGGTCAAGCCGGAAGACCTGCCCAGGAGGCCGCCGAATATGTGCCCCGGTTGTTCTCACAGAGCGCTCTTCTACTCTCTCAAGAAGCTGGGCACGTTTGTTTTCGGCGACATCGGCTGTTACACCCTTGGCGCAGCACCCCCTCTCCAGGCGGTTCACAGCTGCGTCTGTATGGGCGGGAGCATCGGTGAAGCCTTCGGCGCAGGTAAGGCCCTCGGCCAGGAAGGTCTTGGTAAGGTTTGCGCGGTGATCGGCGACTCGACATTCCTCCACGGAGGCGTTGCGCCGCTCATGGACACCGTCTATAACAAAGGGTACTCCACGACGATCATTTGTGATAACAGGATCACCGGAATGACGGGCCTTCAGGAACACCCGGGCACAGGCTATACGGCAAAGGGTGAGCCCGCTAACATGGTCAACTACCCGGAACTCGCCAAGGCTCTCGGTATCAAACACGTGCGGACTATCGATCCCTACAACGTTGCGGAGACGATGGACGTGGTCAGGGAAGAGTTGAACGGGATGATGCGTCGGTAGTCGTGACGACGAATGGCCCCTGTATGCTCCACCGGCGGGAAAAAAGAAGATTCCCGTATCCGTACTACGCGATCGATTTTGAAAAGTGCAGGGGATGCAAGGCGTGCCTTGAGATCGGATGTCCTGCTATAAGCTGGCAGGAAGTCTCAGAAGCGGACTCTACGACGAAGGACGGCAAGAAGCGGAAGGGCGTTGTCTCGATCAATAGGGCGATATGCCCCGGCTGCGGCCTCTGCCATCAGATCTGTAAGTTTGAAGCTATAGTCCCGGGACAAGCGTGAGGAGGTGCGCGATGAAGGCAAATAATAATGTAGTGACGAATGTACTACTCTCAGGTGTCGGTGGTCAAGGTACCATACTCGCCAGCAATATCCTCACAGAGGTCTTTCTCGGGGCGGGTTTTGACGTCAAGAAAAGTGAAGTCCACGGCATGGCCCAGAGAGGCGGGGATGTTACGACCCATTTCAGGTTCGGGAAGAAGGTCTATTCGCCGCTCATCAAGTACGGCGATGTAGACTTCCTCGTTTCCTTTGAACAGCTCGAGGCCTTGAGGTACATCAACTGGGTAAAGGACGGCGGCAAAGTGGTCATCAACGACCAGCAGGTTTTGCCGCCGGCGGTGAACCTCGGGCAGGCTGTCTATCCTCCGGACGTCGAGAAGACGTTCAGGAAATTCTTCAAGGAAAATGTTCATGTGATCAAAGGGCAGGATATTGCCCTGAAACTCGGTGATGCGCGGGCTGCCAATGTTGTTCTGGTCGGCGCCTTCTCCAACTTCTTCAAGTTCAAGGAAGAAACGTGGATCAACGCGCTCACCGCGCTGCTCCCGAAAAAGATTCACGAACTGAATATCGCAGCTTTCAAGGAAGGAAGAAGGGCCCTCTAGGGGGCCTTTCCCTTCTTACCCATGTCATTTTTGTTCTCTGGCTTGCGCAGGTCCCCTGCGCAAGCCTCGTTATGTGCACGATGAAAACATTTAATCTGAATAACGGTTTGAAATGTCTGTTTGAGCAGCGAAAAGGGACCGGTGTTGTCGCGGTCCAGGTCTGGGTCAAAGTCGGGAGTAAGTATGAAGCGGATAGCCAGGCCGGGATAACCCATTTCATCGAGCATCTTATCTTCAAGGGCACGGGCGAGGCCGAAGGTTACGAGATTGCCCCGAAAATAGAGGCACTCGGTGGCAACATCAATGCCTTCACCTCCTATGACAATACGGTTTATCATATCGTGGTCCCCGAAGACGCTTTCGAAACGGGTCTGGAGCTGCTCGTCGGCGCAGTAAAAAGCCCGCGCTTTCCCGACAAGGAGATTGCGAAGGAGAAGAGGGTCATCATCGAAGAGATCAAGATGGGCGAGGATCACCCGCAGCGCAAGCTCTTCAAGGAACTTTTTTCACTCAGTTACGAGGGCCATCCGTATGGAAGGCCCATCATAGGTTTCGAACAGACGGTAAGCAGCACCGAACGGCCGGATATTATGGCCTACTTTAACGAGCACTACACCATTGATAACATGCTTGTCGTGGTAATAGGCGACTTTGATGAGGCAGAAGGTAGAAGACTTCTCGAACAAGGTTTAGCGGGGCTTGGTGCGCGGCCGACTGGTTCTCAGCCCGCGGAATCTTCCCGGTCCGGCAGAAGCGGAAGGACAAAGCGGATCGAGAAGGATGTGAGAGAGAGCTACCTCGCGCTCTCCTATCCTGTCCCTTCGTTACTTCATAAAGATATTCCCGCGTTGGAGGTCCTGGCGAGGATTTTGGGCGAGGGCGACAGTTCGCGCCTCCAGGCCGTGCTCAAGCACAAGAAAGGGCTTGTTACAAACGCGGGTACGTACCTTTTTACACCGAAGGAAGATGGTCTCTTTATCGTCCTGGCCACGTTCAACGAGGCAGACCATGAAGCCGTGCTGAAAGGCATAGATGCAGAACTCGGCGAGGATCGCAAAGGGCTCGATTGAAACGTGGGAGATGGAAAAGGCGAAGAACCTGGTGCGCGCGTCTCACGTCTATGCATCGGAAACAGTGCAGGGACGGGCCCAGGAAATAGGGTACTACGCCACGATAACGGGCAATCCGCATTTCAGCGATAGGTACTTGAAGGAGCTTGACCGCGTGTCAAGGCCGGATCTCAAGCGGGTACTGAAAACCTATGTGACCGGGCAGGAGAGAAGTCTGGTTGTCCTCGCGCCCAATACCAATTCGGATTCATGCGGAGACCGAGGCGGCAGCGAGGAGCCGACGCAGGCGTACTAGAAGTACGTCGAGGAGAGCGA
>CAWGEZ010000009.1:0-45634 GCA_963821605.1 uncultured delta proteobacterium
GCGCCGCCGTAACCCTCGGGTAACGACTTCGATATGTTGCGGTACATCATCATCGCGAGGTTCATCGGCTGCTGATGGAACTGCAACATCGGGCGCATGATCGGATGTTTGAAGAGCGGCGCGACATTGGTCGGGGAGTACACCCCGTGGCTCTCCTCGATCACTCGGCGGGCGTAAGCCAGCGCCGCCGCAGGGTCTTTGGTCATGCCCTTCTCCAGCCGATAGGCGGCGAGGGCTGTGGACAACCTGTTGTTCGCCTCCATTGCATCGGTGAACTGCCGCATGATGGCGTTGGTGTAGTCGATCCCCTTGCCTGCGAACATCGACTGATCGAAGGCGCTGTGCAGGTGCTCGGTGTCCCGCATGTTCTCGAGGAAAGTTCTTTCGTCCCCGGTCAGGTTGCCCTCTTTGATCATCCGGCTGATCGGATCGACGCCGTGCGCCATCGCCACTGCCTTAGCGGTGTCTTGCTCGCGCAGCGACTTGAACACCCGCCCGCCTGCCTTGGCTCCCTCCCAAAGGTTGCGCGTACCGTCCGCCCAAGTCCTTCATCGCCTGACGCTGCGCCTGCACCGCCTTCCACCCGCCATGCCGCGCCGCCATCATCGGCACTGAGTACACCCACGGATGTATCTGCGACAGGAAGATATGCGACGGGCGCACCAAGAAATTAATGAACGCATAGGTCATCAGTCGATGCACGAGAGGAGAGTTCCTTGAAGAAAGCGCGTTCGACGCCTGTCCGTACACCCGATTGCGAAACTCGTTGGCGACCATGCTTCTACGGTCGGCGTTATCAGGATCACTAGAGCGCGTCGCCTTCTCGTGCGCGTCCATCCGCTGCATCGCCTTGTTTAACTCTGCGGAGTGACTTTCCCTTGCGATATGGAAGTTGATCTGACGCGAGTAGGCGTCAAACCCATCGGCGGTGCTGAACTGACCGCCCGCCACCTTGCGGCTCTCAATGAAATGCGACGCGCCGTTATGCCCCGCCAGCATCATCTGCCGGGTCAGGTCGCGCAGGTGCTCCCGCTCGCCCTCGGTCATGTCTTTCCGGCTGGCGATCTTGCGCTCCATCAGGTTCTGGTCGGCGGAGTTAAGCTCTGACCATGCTCCTTCGTCCCGCTTGTCCATCACCCCGGACAGTTCCTTCACCCCCAGCGCCTCCATCCGCGCCCGGTTGCGCATCGCCTCCGCCTTGGTGTGGGCGAACTCGGTGTGCTGGCGCTCCAACGACACGCGATGCTTCACTAGGTCGGCGTCCTCGCTGCGCACCCGCTTGCCGGAGAGGCCAGCCTGATCGTTCGCCGGGGTCTTCGGATACGTATCGGTGTACCCACCCTGCCCATCCTTGACGTAGTATGCCTCGCGGGTAGTGGCTGGCATGTGGGTGGCGGTAGCGTACTTGTGCGCCTCTTGCTCGGTATTAAACTCGCGTTGGTTGTCCACCACCTCGCCGTCCCGCACCACGTCCTTGCCGCCAGCAGGCATCTCGTACTTGCCGGTGACCACCTTGTCGCCGCCGCGCTGTCCGTTGAAGAACACATCCTTGCGGCCCGATATCCGGTACGCCTCGCGGATATGCTTGCCCGCGCCGATCTCGTCGTAATGCTCAAGCTCCTCGTCGGTGAGATTTTTGTTGACAGCGCGGTCGATGATGTCGTCCAGCGGCACGCGCGCCCCGGTCTTCGGGTCAAGCGGGGTTTCGAACAGCGGCAGTGACTTCCGCAGGACGATATCCGCCAACTGCCCCTGCTTGTCGATAGCGTATTGCTTCTCCTGTGTGTATCGTGTTTGGAGTTCGGGCGGCAGTTCCCGGTACAGTCTCCTAGCCTCGTCGCCGTTCTGGTTGCGCTGCCAGTACCGCTTGGCTTCCTCCCATAGGTTCTTTTTGCCCAGCGCCGGGGTCGCCCGGTCGGCATGGATGTTGTAACGCAGCGACATATCCACCAGCCGCGCATACTTATCCATCACCGTGGCGTACTTCTTATCGAGCAGGTACCCACGGTTGACCAGATCAAGGTCACCCTTGCGGAGTGACGAGTACAGCGAGGAAACTTTATCGCGTGCGTGGTTGATCGCTTCTAGGATATTACCCGCCGCATCCTTGAACAGGTGACCGTGAATGTCGTTCATCCATGTGCCGCTCAAGAACTTCATCGAACCCTTCATCAGCGAAGCGCCAACGTTGGAGCGCGCGTCCTTGCCCCACTGCGTCGCCACCTTGGCATCGATGTCGCGGATAGACTGTAATGTTTCTTTGGGCGACTTTATGTAGGCGTCTTGGTCGCGAGTGATCTTGTCGCTCACGCTGCGCTGATCTTCTGGTAAGAGCCGCTTGGTCGCCGCCACCAGATCGTCTTCGCCTCTGGCGTGCTTCCATAAGAGTTGTTCCGAAACCGATGTCATCGCCTCGATGGCGGAGTACTCGCGCGGCCCCAGCCCCATCACCCTGCGAATGATCGACAGCGCGCCGTTCCATGCCGTCATCGCACGCCACTTCGGCACGCCCAGCTTTCCCGCCAACTCAGGGGAGATCGTCGCCATCTTGAATGCGTTCTGCACATGCTCGTTGGTCATCATGTAGGTGATCATCTCCTCGCCGGAGTGATCGTCCAACGCAGCCTGCACCCGGCTCTTGCCATGCCCGTCAAGCTCGTCCAGCGCGTGCGGGTTCGCTAAGATGAACCGCGACATGACGCCATGCACCTGCCGCAACAATCCCGCCAACACCGGGTCGGCGCGGATGCCCTTCAACGTGGCGTTATGGAACGCCTCGTGAAACACGGTGTCGTGCTTGGGGAAATCGCTGTTGATCAGGATCATCTTTTCGTTCTTGGCATGCGGGCTGTACTTGCCGTAGGCCCACCCCTCCTTGCCAAGCTTGCTGGTCAGTTCCTCGTGCGATACGTAATGCACCATCGTATCGCCAACCAGCTTCACCACCGCGTCGCGCAGATGCTCCATCATCTTCTGCATCCACGGCGCGTACTTGCCGATGTCCAGCTTGAACCGCTTGTCGGTTTCATTGTGGATCGCCTCGCCCACCGTCTTGCTTGGGCGAGTGGTCTTCAGGTCAACATAGTCTCCCTTCTCCGGCCCGGTCTGCCAGCGCACGTAACCCTCGGCGGGTGACTTTTCGTCGCCGGTTTTGGTGTCGTCGGCTTTACTGGGTTGCGCGCCTTCCTCCAGCACGTCGCTCTTGGCGTCGTCCTTGCCGGGTATCTTGATCTTCGGGCGTACCTTCTCGACCTTGAACCCGACAGCAGCTTTAGGCGCAGCCGGTTCGGCGCGGCCTTCGCCTACCGGGGGACGCTCGCGCCCACCCGCCGCCGCAACCCGCTCCTCCTCGGCGATCCGCGCCGCCGCCCGCTTGCCCGCTTCTATCGCGGCGCGCTGCCGCTCGGTTATCCTGGCGCTCTTCACCGGGCTCCTTGGCTACCTTCTCTTCTTCCACCCGCTCCTTGGCGGCTTCCATCTCCTCGGCTACGTCGGGCTTCTCGCCAACCGCACCCGCATGCACGCCTTCTTTCGTCGGCGCTCTCGCTTCGCCGCCCTCTGCACCCTCGGTCGCTGTCTCCTTGGTAGGCTTGCCATGCTCCTTCGCCCACTCCTTACCGGTTTCGGAGCGTAGCTTCATTATCGTCTTGTAGCCCTCCTCGCCGTTGTGCCGTAGCTCGTGGTCGGCGTTGAGGAACGTACGATAGTCCTCGGTCTTACCGTCCTTCGCCTTGCTCATCAGGCGCTTGGCTTCGTACAGCAGCACGGCGGCGTTGGAGTGCCGCATGCCCTCCCCCGTCCGGTGCTTCGCCATCTTCAGGAACTCGTAGCCCTTGGCGTTCTCCAACAGTTGCTTGGCGTACTCCCGCACTCTGAGCCGCGCGCCCTTCGCGCCGGGGCGGTTGGGATGATGGCGTCCAGCTTCTGCTCGGGGGTAAGCTCGGCGGTCCTGCGCAACGCATCGTCGGCAGTGGCGTTCATCCGGTCGATATGCTCGATCTCTTCCGGCGTCCAGTTCTTCGGCTCGGCTGTCTCCGCCGATCTCGGCGGCGGCTTGGGCGGCTCCTCGGTCGCTACCCGTGCTGCCGCTGCACGATCTGCTTCAGCCTGCGCCGCTGCTCTGACCTTCTCTCCTTCGTCCTCGGCGCGCAGCACCCGCGCCCCCGCCTCAGGCGGCTTGCCCGCCGCCGCTGCGGCGTCGGCTCTTTCTTTCGCCTCCCGCGCCAAGCGTTGCGCCTCGCGCGCCGCCTCAAGCTCAGGGGTCAGCCGGTCAGCCGCCGCCACCGCCTTTTCCGCCACGAGGGGGGCGGCTTCCTTGAACGCATGCGGGAAGAACGCCCGCGCGTTCTCCTCCTCTATTGGGAGCACCCTCCCTTCCTTGTTGCGGAACAGATATGTCCCATCCGGCGCTTGGTGAAGCTCCACCCCAGTGCGTGGGTTCTCCGCCAGCTTGGTCGCCCCCGCCAGCGGATCAGGCTTCGCTTCCTCGGTAACCCGTGGGGTTACCTCTGGCGCAGGGGCGGCTGCTTCCTGTCGCAGCCCCTCCTCCCGACGCAGGATCGGGGTAGCCGTGTCCGACACATGCACCGTCTCGCCGGGGCCTTTGCTCGCCTCCTGCGTAGCGACCTGCTCGGGAACCGTCGCCGCAGTGCCTACCGCCTCCTTGACCGGGGTACCCTCGGCGGTGATGGTGGACACTGCGGCTGGCTGCTCTCCTGCCGAAGCTCGTTGAATGGCCTCCTCTTGTCCTACATGTCCATACTGTAGGATATCGCCAAGCGTTCTCTCCCCCGGTATATTACGGGTTGATCTCGTTATATCTCTCTTGGTGAGTTTCGACGTACCCTGTCTGTCAAATTGGACGGTGCGTCCATCGGGCAGCGGCACGGTGTCGTAGCGGGACTTATTCTTAACGATATCAATGGGTTGCTCGCCCGGATTGTAGACCATCGCTTCGCGCGGATGCTCGGGATCGATCAGCGCGGCATGCTGGGCCTCGATGCTCTCCTGCGTTTCCGGGGTGATGCCCGCCGCAGGCGCGGCAGGGGCAGGGGCTGGCTGGGCTGGCGTGGGTCCGGGCGGGGGTGATGGCGGCGCAGCGGCTTGGCCTGCTGGCGGGGCTCCCTGAGGCTCCTGTGCGCCCACATCCCCAGGTTGTGCTCCACTCGGTGGAGTTGTAGTACCAGTTGGTTCTGTAGTAACTCCACGGGTTACCGTCGGCGAGGCTGAGAAGGACGCGCTGGCTAACAAGCCGGTGTCTACTCCTAGTGCTCCCAAGAAGGTAACCCGTGGAGTTGTAGTACCAGTTGGTTCTGTAGTAACTCCACGGGTTACCTTCTTGGGAGCACTAGGAGTAGACACCGGCTTGTTAGCCAGCGCGTCCTTCTCAGCCTCGCCGACGATCCCACCCGGTTGCGCTGGTCCTTGCGCGGGGTTGGTTTCCCGTCCCCCGGCGGCCTCTCGTTGCGCGGCTAGCTCTTTCGCTTGTTGACCACTGTCCCGCGACGACCTTACAGACGTGCCGCTCACTCCTCCCTGTGCGCCACGGTGGAAGAACGCCCCGGCAACGCCGAACTGCGCGCCCGCCTCGGCTCCTGAGAGGGCGCTGGAAACTTCCTCGCCGGTAGTCACTGGGCCACGGATGCCCGCCTCTTGCTCGGCACCGCCAGAGAGCGCCGTCTGTCCGCCGCTCAACACCGCCATGTTGGCGGACTGCTCAAGTCCCCCCATCAGCACCCGATTGACCAACTTGTCGCCAAGTATCTTGGATATAGGAGCGCCACCCACCTCGGCGGCGGGGCCAAAGGCTCCCACTGCGGCACCCAGCAACTCCGACTTCCACGGCAGGCCGTTACGGTTAAGCTCGTTGCGGATGAACAACCTCTTGGCGTCGTCCTCCGGCATGAACTGGGCAAGCTGGTCAACCTTAGGGTTACGCCTAAGCTGATCCATAGGCGTCGCCATAATGTCTTTGGCGTAGTCGTCCACCGCTTGCCCCTATTCGAAACGCTGGTAGCTTGGTCAGGCGTGTATCGACTCGTGGGAGACAAGATCGTCGTCGCCGTGGACGCTTCGTGGGTCGAAAACTTGAACGGAAGGACCTGGGTGGAAAATTGGCAACTTTCGGGGAATCGTCTCACGCTCACGACCGACGCCATGCCTTTTCCCAGGGATCCATCCAAAATGATGATCCGTCGATTGGTATGGGAGAAGATTGAGTAGGCAGCCCACACCAACTTTTTTTGGGGGGGGTATGACGTGGTGGAGTCAGAAGGTACCCATACGGTAGGCTCCAAGGGGTTTTAATTTCCTTTGGGGCCTTCCTTTACGTTCTCGCCGGACGAGATGTTTTAGCAGTAACGCGATTCTGCTAGAAAGTTGAAGATTTCTGGTGGCATTGGTGAGCAGCTCGCGCAACGGCTACGGCAGAGCCATTTGTGGTATCCACCAATATTTTGTGCATAGCTCTGTGAACTCACTTGACTTATTATGGGTAAGATGAATAGAGTACGGTTGTACAACTAAAATAGGAGGTACCGTAATGAAAAAACTGCTTGTCCTGTTATTCGTCGGTTTCATGGTGATTGGTTTCAGCACGGCACTCTTCGCGGACCAGAAGAATTATGGCTGCGGTCTCGGTTCTATGGCCTTTGAGGGGAATGATGGTCTTATTTCCCAGGTCTCGGCGGCTACAACGAACGGCTCTTCTGGCAGCCAGACCTTCGGCATTACCTCAGGCACATCGAACTGCAAGGAGTACTCGGAATGGACCTCCAATGAAAAGGTGAACGTTTTTGTGGCAGACAATATGGACAGTCTGGCTAAGGACATCGCAAAGGGTAAGGGAGAGCACCTCGACACCCTGGCCTCGCTCATGAATATTCCCCAGAAGGACAGGGTAGCCTTCAATTCCAAGCTCCAGAAGAACTTTTCCCGCATATATACATTTGAAGATGTGACTGCTGTGGAAGTGATAAGGAACATAGAGGCTGTTATCTCTTCCACGTAAGTATTTTTGCTTTAGATGTTTACAGGAGATGCGGCGCCTGCGGAGGGTGCGCATCTCCATTCTTCTTTCATGCTTCCTCGTTTTGTGCGCCGCCGTTGGGGAGAGGCTCCGTGCAGAGGAGACTTCCTATCTCGAGTCGGTCCTGAGGGAGGCCCACGAGACTGCCCTTCATCAAGACAGGTACTGGCACACCCTGCTTCACTACAAAAAAGGCCTTTTCGGTACAAGAAGCCTGATCGATGATCCAAGGTTCTTCCTCGCAAAGGACGGCAAGTATAATCCCGAGGCGGAACTGGATGCTACCATCAGGGCCATTTTTCGTAACGAAACCGATGGCGGAAAGCCCGCTGCCTGCAGGTTTGTGGCACGATATGACTGGATCAGGGAGAAGCTCCGCCTTGATATGTCCCGTATTCCTGCTCCGGAATGCAGGAATTTCAATGAACCGATCAAATCTTTCGATAGCCTGCTCGACGAGATGAAGCCTGAATCGGTCACCTTGGTCTTTCCTGACGCCCATATAAACAGTCCTGCATCGATGTTCGGCCATACTTTTCTGATCATAGAGACTGCGTCGAAAAGTAAACTCCTTGCATATGCAGTCAATTACGCTGCGGCTACTCAAGAAACATTCGGTCCTCTCTATGCCGTTAAAGGTCTTTTCGGTTTTTACAAGGGATATTTCTCCACGCTCCCCTACTACGGCAAATTGCAGGAGTACAGCGATATCGACAGGAGGGACATCTGGGAATACCCTCTTAATCTGACCAAAGATGAAACGAAAAGACTTCTTATGCACCTCTATGAACTCGACAACATTTACTCAGACTACTATTTCTTTGACGAAAACTGTTCCTACGATCTGCTCTTTCTGCTCGAAGCGGCCCGTCCGTCCCTTAATCTGACCGACCACCAGGGCGTGTGGGTCATTCCCCTTGATACCGTTAGGGACGTGGAGAAAAAAGGGATAACGCTCGGGGCTGAGTACAGGCCTTCCCAGACGGCGAAGATAGAGTACCTGGCATCCCTGATGTCCAAAGAGGAACCAGGTAAAAGCAATTATGCTTGCAAAGGGTGAGCTTGAGCCTGATCGTGCACTTGAGCAAGGGGTCTCTCAGGGGGAGAAGATACGGATATACGACCTTTCCATTGAATACCTCCAGTATCTTCACACAAGAAAGCAGATAACCACAGATGTCTATGTCGAAAGGTTTATAAAGATCCTGCGGGCCAGGAGTACCTTGGGAGGGCAGGATAGTGAAGAGTACGCAGTCCCTGTTCCGCCAAGACCGGACCAGGGCCACGATTCAAGCCGGATAGGATTTGCAGTCGGCTCAAAAGGAGACAGTCCCTTCCAGGAGATAAGCTACCGGCCTGTTTACCACAGCCTTCTGGACAACGGAAAAGGATACAGGGAAGGGGCGCAGATCATATTTGCAGACACTGCCGTCAGGTACTATTCCCAGGAGAATAAGCTGAAACTGGAGAGCCTGGACTTTATCAATATTGTCTCCCTTGCCCCGAGGGACCTGTTTTTCAAGCCCATTTCGTGGAAGGTGGATACCGGATTAACGCAGACGATCATGCAAGACGGTAGGGATCACATGACCGCCCATCTCAATCCCGGCGGCGGATTTAGCTGGAAAAACGGGCTTCTGGGACTCTATTATTTTATGATGGAGTCGGATTTGAACGTTGGGGGCGCCTTCACAGAGAAATATGCCCTCGGCGCCGGTGCTTCGGCGGGTCTCGTCAGAAATATCACAGACTTCTGGAAAATACATCTGTATGCGAAAGACATCTACTATGGATTGGGAAATGAATACAATTTTTTTGAGGCCGGACTGATGCAGAACCTTGTTCTCAGTAAGAATTCGAGTATCTCTCTCGGGGTCACGAGAAGCAAGACCCTATCTTTCTATCAGACGGAACTGAAGTGTGGCGTCAATCTTTATTTCTGAATGAAGACAGACGTTTTGAAACGTTCCTGGCAATACGTGCTGTAACAACAGGCGGTGCAATGAAGCCTAAAGCCATTCTTTTTTCTGTCCTGGCTCTGCTTATCCTCATTACTTTTCCGGGCTGCCGGTCACAGCTCATATTCCACCCTGATAAGGTGATCAGGGAAACTCCGGCCGATTTTAACCTTCACTATGAGACTATTTCTTTTGAAACAGAAGATAACGTCAGGCTTTCGGGGTGGTGGATACCTGCAGAAAAGCAGATCGCAGTGGTACTTTTTTTTCACGGCAATGGTGGAAACATCTCTCATTTCCTTGACCCCGTGGCGGTCTGGAACAGGATGGGGCTCAGCACCTTTTCCGTTGATTATCGTGGTTACGGGATGAGCGCGGGCTACCCCACAGAAGAAGGGACTTACCGGGATGCTGAGGCGGCATGGAAGTACCTTGTGGGACAGCGGGGCATAGACCCTCAGAATATTATCATTTACGGAAAATCCCTCGGCGGATCGGTTGCCACATGGCTTGCCCGAGACCGGACCCCCGGTATGCTTATTGTTGATTCTTCCTTTACCCGCATTGCAGCCGTCGGGCAGGATCTCTTTCCATGGGCTCCGGCGGGACTTATCCTCGGCAATGCCTATAATACCGAGGAATATATAAGAACGGTAAAATGCCCTGTTCTCATAATCCACAGCCGCGATGATGAAATGATCCGCTTTCATCATGGGCAGGATCTCTATGAGGCTGCCCCGCAGCCAAAGGAGTTCTTGCCCATATCAGGATCCCACAATGGGGGCTTCTATCAGTCCCTTCCCGTATATGAACCGGGGTTAAAGAGTTTCATAAGTAAACACGTTCCTTCCAAGTGATTAACCGGGAAGCCCGCATTTCATGAGCCTCATCCACCACCCTTTCATGAGCGATTATCTCGTCATGCTTGACAATTGTATTAAACCATATACAATTGTGGTAAAGGCTGACTTGATAAAGCCAAACCCCCCGTGAGAAGGGGGCGGAAAGCGGCGGGTCAATACCTTCCGACTAAGGCATCGAGAACCATAGAAAGTCTAACGCTGCGTGTGGTACAATGATCCGGCGCAGGTCACATTCCGAGGAAAGAGACATACTGTCATGAACGTAGTACTTATTTATCCTCGATTCAAGACGCGTATGACTGGAGGGGTGGAAGAGCCGCTGGGCCTTCTTTACCTTGCAGCCGTCCTTCGGCGCGATGGGCATAACGTCTCACTTTTCGACCTGACCGGGATTGATAGTCTGGAGTGCATGGCGCATGCCTTACGGCTCGCGGACTTGATAGGATTCTCTTCGAGTTCGGCGCTGTTCGGGCATGCCCTGGAAGTCTTGACCTATGTCAAGGGAGTGGCTCCAGAAGTGCCTGTGATAATCGGTGGTCCTCACGCAACGATCTTTCCCGGAGCAGGTGCTGGATGCCGGTTTCGATTATGTCGCACTGGGCGAAGGTGAAGACACTATTCGGGAATTCTGCGTTTCACTCGCCGAGGGGAAGGCGGAACGATGCCCGGGAACCGCTCACAAAGATCATGAAAGAGTTGTGATCAACCCCCGTACCGGCTTTATCCGCGATCTCGATGATCTACCTTTTCCCGCAAGAGATCTCCTTGATTACTCGCTATACCCCACTATCGGCATGATGGCAACCCGGGGCTGTCCGTTTAATTGCCTGTATTGTAAGCCTATGGTCGAACACCTTTTCGGACGCAAGATCCGACATCGATCTGCCGCGAATGTGGTGGCTGAAATAGAAGATGCCCTGAACCTGCTCGGACGAAAAGTGATCCATTTCAAAGACGATACCCTGACTGTTCTCCAACAGGAATGGTTTCACCAATTCGAAAGAGAGTTGCAGGATAGGGGGTTGACGATTCGCTGGCAGGCGAATTCGCGGGTCGACACGATTACCTATGAGAAACTGAAGCTGATGCGCAGGACAGGCTGTACGCTATTGGGTTTCGGTGTTGAAAGCGGGTCGCCCAGAATACTCGACTTCTACCGCAAACAGGCCGATCCGGAACAGGTGGAGCAAGCTTTTCGCTGGTGCCATGAACTGGGAATCCTTCCACACGCCTTTATTATGCTCGGTGCGCCTGAAGAACGAGTGGAGGACATGGAACTGACCTATAAACTGGTTCGCAAGATCAAACCCAGCAGTTGGATGGTCTACACGACCACGCCTTTACCCGGAAGTGATCTCTATGCGTACGCGCAAGAGCACGACCTCTTGAATATAGAAGGGTACGAACAGTTTGACAACGCCGAAAATAGTCTTCTGGGACGACTGCCGATGAAACTCCGGTATCTTACCGGCAATGATATCATACGCTATCGCAATAAGATCAACCGCCGTCTGATTCTGACGAACCTCCTTAACCCCCAGGTCGTACTGAGGGCGTGTCGCGCACCGGGTACTGCCCTGCGTGTGGTCCGTAATGCATTGTTGCCGCGCAGAACATGATGCCAGGCCATCACTCAAAATGCGGTGAAGCTTAGAGACATTGTGCTCCTGTGTTGTTTCATAGCCGCTCTGTTCTAGCGACTCAGTAACACGAACATCCTCGTGGGCTTTCCCCTTCTTGCTGTTGGTTGTTTGCTCCATATAGTTGCCAAAGGTATTGATACGGAAAGTGGTTCTCTGCAATGAAGGGATATATGGTATTGTCCGACACACGCGACAGCCGGTGCTCCGGCAAGCGGCACCGCGATACAACAGAACAACCCATAGCCCTATGGGGTGGTGCCTCGTTAACGCAAAAAGGGCAGCGCCATTTCTTTATCTAGAGCCCACCTTATGCTTACTTTCCTTTCGTAATCGTCAACGTTAAAGATTGCCTTAGAGCGAGGACTCGTACCAGGTGTACTCCTGTATCTTCTATCCTGATCCCTGTGCCTAGGTCCTTGCTCGTACATTATTTCGCTTATTTCCATTGACAAAACCCTGAGTATGGTGGCAAAAGAATGAGACTCGCTGATAGGAGGGTAGGGTATGTCACAGAACATGCGGACTGAGAAACAGGATTTGCGGGCTGTGTTACGCAAGGTTGAGCAGGAGGGAGAGCTTATCCGTGTGAAACGGGAAGTAGATCCTCTGATTGAGATTCCCGCTGTTGTGAAGGCTCTTGCGAACCTACCCAGGATACCGGTGCTCCTCTTTGAGAACGTAAGAAAATTTCCCGGGGTCAGGGCGTGCGGCGCATTCTTCGGTGATAGGACGCGAGTTCTCAAGTCTTTAGGTTTGCCCCTGGAGCCCACGGCGATGAATAACTATATGTTAGAAGCCCTGGGAAAGCCTCTCGCACCGAAGCTCGTAAAACAGGCGCCTTGCAAAGAGAACATCCGAAAGCCCCCTCTGGATCTGGGTAAGATGATCTTTCCAACAAAAGGGGCTTCTCAGTCAAAGCATCTCTATTATCATACGGTCGTCTTTACCAAGCATCCGAAAACCGATCACATAAACATGGGTATGTACCGTGTGACTTTGCAGCCGCGAGGTCAGGTCACCGTTAATCTGCGCGTGACCCAGCATGGCGGCATGCATCTTCAGGTAGCCAAAGAGATGGGCGTTCCGTTGCAGGTGGCCCTTTGTCTGGGGGTCCATCCATCTATCTACGAAGCTGCCACTTCGGAATTGCCGTACGGGTATGACGAAGTTGGTCTGGCCGGGGCCCTGGTAGGTGAGCCGGTGGAGATGATCAGGGCAGAGACGGTTGACATGCTGGTGCCTGCCTACGCTGAAGTAGTCATTGAGGGAGAGATCCGGCCTCCCTATAAACTCGGCAACGAAGGTCCGTGGCCGGAGTACCTCGGTTATCTCGGGATGAACATAAACCCTCCCCTCATGGATATCACCGCAATAACCTTTCGCAACCAGCCGATCGTTCCGCTCTTTGTACCCGGGGCCATCCCGAACGTTGTTTCGATAGGCAACGAGGCACAACTGCTGCGCACGTTGCGGGCCTTCGCCGGAGAGTTTGTTCTGGATGCGGCTTTCACCCATGGGGCGCGCCGCCACCATGCCATCATCAAAGTGCGTAAGACCCATCCGCACCACGAGGGCTACCAGTTGAATGTCGCAATGGCCGCCTTTGCCCACGGCTCATCGACTGCCCTCGACCAGGTAACCATAGTGGATGAAGATATTGACATCCGTAACTATCGGGAGGTTGACTGGGCGGTTTCTACACGCTGCAACTTTTCCAAACAGGTCCACCTGCTGCCGGAGGCGCGCTCTCACCAGAACAATCCCATCGCAGGCGTGCGGGAGCTTTCCGAAGAGCCGATCATCACGGGCAAGATGATTGTCGATGCGACGATCCCGTGGGCATACAGAGTGGCGGAGAAATCGCCGGGCATCACCTTTTTCACGAGGAGCAGCTGGCCGAAGGTCGACTTGGAAGACTACCTGGAGGCAAAGGACAAAAAGCGGTGGTTAGCGTGAACGTGAGAACCGAGAGAACGGGAGGATGAGAAGATGAAAACTAAGTGGTCCGCGAAAGTAATTATGGTCATCATGGCTTTGTCGTTGACACTGGGTGTTGCGTTTACCGGGCATGCTGCCCCGGCCCAGACGAGCATCAACTTCATCACCAACCCGGCCGGCATGGGGAACTACACCGTTTCGGTAGCCCAGGCCCAATTGATAACGAGGAAGACAAGTTTACAGGTGATCGTCCAGCCCACGCAGGGGCCAAAGGTGATTCCTTACGTGCTGGAAAGCGGCGAGGGTCAGGTGGCGATCCTGAGCCTCAACAACACGGCCTGGGCCTATGCGGGAACAGGTGAGTACAACAAGCCTTACAAATTCTTGAGGGTCCTCCAGTCGGGCAATGATAATTACCAGGGCATCATCGTCAAAGAGAAGAGCGGAATAAAGACCATCCCTGACCTGAAGCGCAAAAGGATCAGCTACCCGGTGACATCACTCCTGACACAGCTCGTCATGGAGACTGAATTGGCGGCTTATGGTCTCAACGCGGCGAAGGACATAACCGCTCTCAAGACAGAGGACAATACTGCATCGGTCAAAGACCTTGAACTGGGACGGACTGATGCCGCGGCATGCGGTCTCGGTGGTTCCAAAATGGCTGAGCTTGCCACGAAATCCAAGATCCTGGTGCTCTCCTTTGATCCGGCTAAGATAGCCATCGTGCAAAAGGCGGTGGCAGTCTTCCCGGCCATTACCCCGAATACTCTTTCCGGGGTCGAGCCCGGCTCCAAGGTCGTCTCCACACCGAACCTGTTCATCGGCCGCGCTGATGTGAGCGATGAGGTGGCCTACCAGATGGTGAAGACACTGATCGAGAACTACAATGAGCTTAAGGCGGTGAACCCTGTTTTGGCCGACTGGACGCCTGAAGTTGCGGTGCGGGAGTTACCGGTTCCCTATCATCCCGGCGCCATCAAGTATTACAAGGAAAAAGGCCTCTGGAGCGCCAGGATGGACCGGCTGCAACAGGAGCTTCTGGGTAAAGCTAAATAAGCATCACCGAGATTTTTAGTTGGGTCCGGGGAGGTCTGACACTGTGGACGTCAACAAAGAGGCCGTAAAGAAGATCGAGATACATATTGAAGAAGAGGAGCCCAGAAGGCGCCGGAGGCTTTCCGGTCCCCTGGGGTGGGCGGCCCGCCTTGTGGCCATCGCTCTTCCGGTCTATGCATTCCTTTACATCATGAACCTGTTCACCTCGCTGGGTCTCAACATGTTCACGGGTACTTACAATGCGCTGTTCCTTGCCGCAGTTCTGACTCTTCTCTTTCTTCTCGTGCCCGCAACCTCCTCAGCACCGAAGACCAAGGTCCCTTGGTACGACTTGATGCTTATAGGCATGAGCATTGTCGGCACGGTCTACATTGCCATTACCTATGAAGCACTCCTGAACGCCGGGGGCGTGGGCATTTCGCCGATGCAGCAACTGCTGGGTCTCTTCACTATCATAGCGCTGATGGAGGCTGTCAGGAGAACAGTCGGTTGGGCTATGATCGTCGTTGTGCTCTTTTTTCTGATCCATGCCAAGTTCACCTATCTCTTTCCGAGTATCTTGCACGGTCCGCACTTTTCCACGGGACGCGTGATGAACTACCTCTACCTTTCTAATCAAGGGATATTTGGGATGGTACTCGGTATCGCTACCACGATCATCGTCAGCTTCATGATCTTCGGGGCTTTTCTCGATGCGTCCGGTGCGGGGAACACCTTCATGAAACTTTCCCTGGCGTTGCTCGGCCACGTGCGGGGCGGGGCTGCGAAGGTGGCTGTCCTCGGCAGTGCCCTGTTTGGCACGGTGACCGGCAGCCCCATTGCCGAGATCGGTGTCGTCGGCAGTTTCACGATCCCCCTTATGAAGCGGATCGGCTACAGCCCGACCTTTGCGGGTGCCGTAGAAGCAGCAGCAGCGTGCGGCGGGGTTATCGATCCGCCTGTCATGGGAGCGGTAGCCTTTGTCATGGCTGATTTCACAGGGATCGGCTATGGCAAGATAGCCATTGCCGCCATCTTGCCGGCAGTACTCTATTACCTCTCCATTTTTTTTCAACTGGACTTGCGCGCTGCGTCCACGGGACTTGTCGGCCTGCCCAGGGCTGAGCTGCCTAAAGTAAAAGACGCTCTCAAGGAAAGCTGGCTGTTGGTTCTTCCCATAGCGGTTCTGGTCATCTGGATGATGGTCCTCGACGAGGAGCCGACCACCTCCGTCTTCATTGCGCTGGCGGCACTGATTATACTGACGATGTTCAGTCCCCGAAATCGAATCACCCTCTCGAAGGCGATCAAGTCGCTGGAAAGCGCCGGCACCAGCATGATCGACGTGACCCCCATCTGCGCACTGGCAGGCATCATCGTGGGCTCGATCACACTCACAGGATTGGGCATCAATCTTTCGAGCCTTCTGGTTACGCTCTCGGGAGGCAGCCTGCTGATGTTATCGATTTTGACCGCCGTAGCCATATACATCATGGGCATGGGGGTTGCGGCCATAGCGAGTTACATCCTGATGGCCATCCTGGTGGCTCCGGCCATGGTACAGATGGGCGTGCCGGTCCTTGTGGCGCACTTCTTTATCTTCTACGTGGGGGTATCCATGTTCATTACGCCTCCCTATGCGCCCTGCAGCCTATGTTGCGGCGGCGGTGGCAGGCGCTGACCCGATGCGTGTCGGTTTCCAGGCGATGAGGCTTGCCATAGTAGCCTACCTGGTCCCTTTCATCAGCATCTTTCAGCCGGCCTTGCTCTGGATCGGAACGACATCACAGGTAATCGTGGCAACCGTCGGTGGAATCATAGCCATCTACGCCCTGTCGGTCGGGTTTGAAGGTTACTGCCTCACTTTTCTCAGGTGGCCGGAACGGTTCATCTGGCTGGCGGGTGGCTTTCTGCTCTTCGTCCCAAAAGTTACGTTAATGGCCCCCGGCCTCGCGCTGGTTGCAGTCGGTTTCGTAATTCAATGGCTCAGACGCAGGCAGACGGCACGCGTATAGCACGATTACATCCAAGGAGGATCAGGACGTGAAGATTGATATTTTTACCCACATAGTCCCGCCAAAATATAAGACTGCCCTGGCTAAAGTGGCTCCGCATCTTTCAGATCACGTGGGCCGCGTGCCAACTCTGCACGACATGGATCACCGGTTCCGCATAATGGACAACTGCAAAGACGTGCGACAGGTCCTTACCATGGCCATGACTGCTACGTTGATTTTCGACGATCCGAAATCAGGAATCGATTTTGCGAAAATCGCCAATGATGAAATGGCCGAACTGGTGAACAAACACCCTGACAGATTTGCTGCGGGCGTGGCATCATTGCCCGTGACCGATATGGACGCTGCCGTTAAAGAGCTTGATCGGGCCGTAAAAGATCTCGGGCTCAAGGGCGTGCAATTATTCACTCCGATTAAGAATCGGCAATGGAATTTGGCGGAGCTCATGCCTCTTTTTGAGAGGCTGTCCGATTATAGCCTGCCCATCTGGATTCATCCTGTGAGGCCCATCGACCGTGACGATTACGAAAACTATTTTATGAACCATGTCTTTGGCTGGCCTTACGAGTCGACTGCTGCGATGGTCCATCTGGTGCTGGGTGGTATATTGGAAAAATTTCCTCGCATGAAGATCATCGTCCATCACTGCGGTGCGATGGTGCCCTTTTTCGCCGGAAGGATCGTGGAGTCATACGATGCCTCCAGCACGATCCACGGGATGGAGAATAAAACCAAACTGAGCAGACCTTTCATTGACTATTTCAAAATGTTCTATACCGATACGGTGCTCGGCCGCGGAACCGCCGGGCTGATGTGCGGTCACGCCTTCTTCGGTGCCGGTCATCTGCTCTTTGGAACGGACATGCCCTACGATGCAGAGGTCGGAAACCGCGTGATCCGAACGATAGAGGCTGTGGATGCAATGGCCGTCAGCGATCAGGAAAAGCGGATGATCTACGAGGATAACGCCAAAGCGCTGCTGAACCTTTAGTCTGTTTTTTAGTAGATGCTTTATACCAATTTGCATTTAAGATGGAGACCGAGGCGGCAGCGAGGAGCCGATAGCGAAGCATCCTGTAAGGACGCAGCGACAACGAAGGTATACGTAGCGAAGCATCCCCGTGGGACTTGAAGGCGAATTGGTATTACCTCAGGGTGATCGCTTTCTCCGGACAAATCTCCTGGCAGCAAAAGCAGGTGATGCACGTGTCGTCGTCCACCTCAGGGAGGTGATCCGCTTCACCTAAGGACAGCGCAGATGCCGGGCACTGATCGACGCAGGTACCGCAGCCTGTGCACAATCCCGGATCAGCATGGGGTCGCAGGACCGTTCGACTGTGGAGCATCGCCTGCAGATCCGGGTTGTTGAGATTATCTTCACCACCCAGGGGAGGAAGCTTGAAATCGGGAAGCCGCTTTAACTCCCCGATGATTTCAATGGTACCCAGGTCGTAGTCCCCGAGGCCCACTTCCTTTGCTTTCTGAAGGAATCGCAGCCGGCCCGGTTCAAGCCCCATCATCGTCGCGATGACAGCGTCCATGGCCACGCCATTGTCAGAAGCCAGGATCAGGCCGATCTCTCTCAGATCGGACCCAGCCGGACCGTTGCCCTCCATACCGACGACAGCATCCACGATGAACAGGTCGGGTACACGGAGCCGGAACACGTCGACCAACATTTCATGGAAGCCCTCGGCGCAGCCCGCCGCTTTGTGCAGCCTGGCTTTCTGGGCGCCGGGCAAGAAGCCGTAACTGTTCTTTATCGCGCCGGTGACAACTGTCAAGCCGTGGGTCTTGAACTTCGGCAGGCTGATGACGATGTCGGCATCCAGCACAGCCGCGGAGACGCTTACCTCAGGCATGAAAGCAGGGTTGAATGAAACCTTTCGCGCATCATTGCCAATATTCCGATAATAGCCTTTGGCTGCTTCCATCAAGCCTGTCTTCCTGAAGCATTCCTCGTTAGCCCCATAGCCGTGCAACCCTGGATTGTCGCCCACGACGATGGAGGAGGGACCCATAGTTTCCACTTTTTCCACCACGGCACGAAGCACCGCAGGATTGGTGACGATGCCCTCCCGCGCTTCAGAAGCCCGAAGCACATTGGGGCTTATAAAGACTTTTTTCCCACGAAGCTCCAGAGGGAAAAGTTGAAACGCCCGGTCCACAGCCTCACGAAGACGCTCATAGGAAGCAGGATGGATCATCACTCTCGACATCGTCTATACCTCTTTACACAATCGTAGCTGCATTATACCCGAACTATCTTGATTCTGAAAATTACTCCTCGCTATATGAATGAAGGCAACTTGGTATTACTTGGTCAGGCACGATACTATCTCTCCGACATAAAGCCGGTGATAGTCTTTGAGAGGATAGTTGCGGTCTATCGCCGGATCAAGGAAGTTCCTCGGGTCGATGTCCTGATAGTATATCTTCCTGCACACGAATACGAGTCGCGCCTCAGCAAAGTAGACTGTATTGTCACCGAACAGAGGAGTAAGTCGAGTCTCTTTGACCTTGTCCACGTCCCTTCCCGAGTGGCTGCCGCAATAGGTGAGTACATCGCGGTACCGTTCTTCGAAGAAGGAAAGGCTGAAGTAGTCGGCGCTCTCCGTGAAAATGCGGGTATGGCGAGTGGGGCGTATCACGCAGAAGCAGACCTTTTTGTTCCATATGACACCCATACCGCCCCAGGACGCGGTCATGGTGTTAAAAGATTCCGGGACCCCGGCGGTGATGAGCATCCAGTCGCTGCCTATAAGCTTGAAGAGATTATCAGTAATTGTCTCCGGGTCTGTAACGCTGAACAAAGATGCATTCATCGAGCACCTCCTCATTCTAGCCCTGATCCCAATTTGTAGTCTTGCGGCGCGAACTACTTGCAGTATTCGTTCATCAGATATTCTTCGGTGCTGCCTGAGAAGACGTTGGCCCAGGGAGTGACCTTGTCGGATGTTTGGGGTGCGCCATCCCAGTAAGTCACCCGAAGCTCACGCGTGCGATACCGTGCTTCACTGCAATTCAAGTCATCCAGGGTCACGATTTCTTTTTGGTATGCCCAACGGGGAAAGACCCTCTTTCTCCACATCTGAATGACGCCGCTGGAAGGCTGCAGCGTGCTTTTATCCAGGAACCATTCAACCCCATCATCATTCGCTGAAGTAACGGGTCCATGTTCTTCCAGTGGCATCCTTGACAGGCTGTTCGGGACGGGCCGTCTGAGGTGGCGGTGCACTTTCTCCCCTTACTGCCCGCTCCAGCTTTGCGAGCCTCTGTTCCAGTTCGCTCAGCTCTTTGGCTTCGGTGGGGCTGCCGACCCGACCGGGGATTGTGTCAATCAGGCTGGGAGTATAGAGATCTCTACGCACCCAGATATTGGGCGGTTCGACCGGGTTGTTCATATACTTTACGTTCCTGCCCCAGACGTATTCCAGGCCATTCATGACGCGGACGTCTCCTTCCAGGGGCCCCGTTTTCCGGGCTTTTATGGCGGCTTCCGCATACTCCTGAGACTCGTCGACTGGCTTCTTTTTTGTAGCCGAATCGTGACTGCAGGCTATGAGAAACAGGCTGACAAAAATAAGGATCAGGTTGACGATGATGCGCATATGACGGATTCTACCATAAAAAAGCGCGCTGTGTACATCCTTCGCGCCAGGCGAGGGCCTCAATCGGGCCGAGGCGACGCTCCTCAAGCGCCGTCAGTCGGTAGCCGACCGTACTTTTTGACGCAGCCGCCGCTCACATGCTATAAACATTCGATGTCTATGTCTTCCACGCCCTCGATGTTCGTTGATTCCCACTGCCACCTGGAGATGGAAGATTACAACGGTGACCGGGACAACGTCATAAAGAGGAGCATCAAGGCAGGGCTTCGCTACATGCTCACCGTCGCAACAGAGGAAAAGTATTTTGCCACCGCGTTGGAAATTATTGACTCCTACGAGACTGTCTACGGGGCTTTCGGAATCCATCCTCATAACAGCCAGGAATTCGATGATGAGCTTGCTAAGAAAATCAAAGGATTCTTTTCACATAAGAAGCTCCTTGCCTATGGTGAAATAGGTCTCGACTTTTACCGGGACTATGCGCCGAGAGATGTTCAGATTGAGGCCTTCAGGGCCCAGATAGCGCTGGCCAGGGAGCTGTCGCTTCCGATCATCGTTCATTCGAGACAGGCTCGTGACGAGACGCTCCGCATAGTGAGCGAGACCGGCGCAGCTGACAACGGAGCCGTGATGCACTGCTTTTCCTATGATCTCGATACTGCAAAGAAGCTGCTCGATATGGGCTTTCATCTCTCGATACCGGGAACGGTAACGTACAAGAAGTCGTCTTCTCTTCGCGAGATAGTCAGGTATGTGCCGCTTGACCGCATGCTTCCTGAGACGGACGCACCATTCCTGACGCCCGAACCGCATCGGGGCAAGCGAAACGAGCCCGCCTTCGTGACCCTGGTTGTATTGCAGATAGCGGAGTCCCTGGACAGGCCGGTTGAAGAGGTATCGCGGGTGCTCTGTGACAACTTCGTTCGACTATTCATAGATTCCAAGGGGCAAGCCCGCAGTAACTCATTACATAGACCCGGCACGGGGAATCTATCTAGCGAGCACGGCGAGCCGGGTACCCGCAGCCGCGGAGCGGCTGGAGGGTGGAGGGAGGCCGGGTACCCGCTTGCGGGTGGGGCTTTGCCGAGGGAGGGGGCGACCGGGTACCCGCGTGCGGGTGTCCCATTAATTGAGGGGGAAAATCGCTCGTGAAGGCAGCCGTGATCATCGTTGACATGCTGGAGGACAGCTTCAAAGAGCCCAGGAATCCCGGGCGGGAGGAGGAGAAGATCGTCCAGCCTATGCAGGGCTTCCTTAAGAGATGTCGAGGCCTTTCGATTCCCGTGATATTTGCTAATGACAGTTTTCTGAGGGAAGATTTCCTTTTCAAGGGCAAGCTGAAACCTTATGCCATACGGGGAACGGCCGGGGGACAGGTGCTGCATGACCTCGCGCCTGAGCCCACGGACATCGTACTGCCGAAGAGAAGGTTCAGCGCTTTTTTCAAGACCGACCTTGACCAGACGTTGAGGGCGTATGGGCTTGACACTGTAGCTATAGGGGGTATCAATACCCATGTCTGCGTCATAGCCACCGCACTCGATGCGATCTGTCACGATTTTTACACCATCCTTCTCGAAGACCAGTGCGCCGCAGCGAGGAGAGAACATCACGAGAGCACGTTGAACAATCACCGCCGCTCCCCGCTCTATCCACTCTTCCGGGTAATGGCTTCCCAGGAGTTCCTGGCTGAATACGAAGATGCAGCGAAAGCATAAAGTTATCATCGGTATCGCGTGTGCCGTTCTCGTAGCCGTTGTGGCATATCAATGGCTTTACTGGTTCAGAGAAGGTACCGATTTGCAGCAGAGAGGCTCCGTCACAGCCCAGAAGGAAACCATCCGTCTCTTTTCTCCTCTCAGCAACATGAAGCTGGGAAACCGGGTGCTGGAAATACGTTCAGACATGCCTGACAAAGAAAGAGCGGACCTGATTCTGAGAGAACTGAAGAAAGATAAAGTGATCAGCCCTGGCGTGCAACTGCGAGACGTAGTGATCGGTCTCGATGGTGTGTTATACTTAAACCTCTCCAGGAACCTGTCTGAAGTGCGTCCCGGCGCACCATCGGAGATCGTCGTGGTTTACAGTTTGGTAAACTCGTTTGTCTCAAGCTTCAACGGTGTGCGAAAGGTGCAGCTCCTTCTGGATGGAGAGCCGACCTATACTATTGGGGGAGTGCTATACGCGTACCTGCCCCTTGAGTTCAACAAGGACCTTACGGAGGATTGAATGATCGACCCAAGACTCATCCGCGAAAAACCTGACGCTGTGAAAGCGAGCTTTAAGAAAAGAGGCATGGAGTTCGACCTCCAGCGCGTAATCGCTATCGACGAGAAAAGAAGAGAGCTGATCAGGCAGGTTGAGACTTTGAAAAGCGAGCGAAACAAGACGTCCGATGAAATAGCTCAGCTCAAGAAAAGCGGTGCTGATGCTGGTGAAAAGATAGAACGTTTAAGGGCCCTCGGGAAAACCATAGAGACGATGGAGAAAGACCTCAAGGTGGCGGAAAAGGAGTGGGAGGACCTGGTTCTCATCATCCCCAATATCCCTCATGAATCGGTGCCGGTCGGCACGACTGAAGCGGATAATCAGGTCGTGCGTGTGTGGGGTGAAAAGCCGGTGTTCAATTTTGCGCCCCAGGCACACTGGGACCTGGGAGAAAAGCTCGACATACTCGACTTCAAACGGGCAGCGAAAATAACGGGCACCAGGTTTACCCTCTACAAATCGTATGGCGCGCTTCTGGAACGGTCGCTCATCAACTTCATGCTCGATCTCCACGTACGGGAACATGGTTACACTGAGGTGCTTCCTCCCTTCATGGTGAACAGAGACACAATGACCGGGACGGGCCAGCTGCCTAAGTTTGAGGATGAGCTCTTCAAGCTGCAGGGTTTTGATTACTTCCTCATACCGACCGCAGAAGTACCGGTGACCAACATATTCAAAGATGAGATTTTGAAGGAGAGCGAACTTCCCATCAAGTATGTCTCTTACACGCCGTGCTTCAGGGCGGAGGCAGGTGCACACGGAAAAGACACGAGAGGGCTGACGCGCCAGCACCAGTTCAACAAGGTCGAGCTCGTTAAATTCGCCCATCCCCAGAACTCATACGATGAGTTAGAAGGCCTCCTTTTGAATGCGGAGCAGGTGTTGCGGAGGCTGAACATCCACTATCGTGTCTCGGCGCTCTGCACGGGAGACCTGGGGTTTTCATCCTCAAAGACGTATGACATTGAGGTCTGGCTGCCGGGGCAGGACATTTACAGAGAGATCTCTTCGTGCAGCAACTTCTCTGACTTTCAGGCGCGTCGCGCAAGAATCAGATACAGGACCGGCGCAGGGAAGATCGAGTTTGTCCATACCCTGAACGGATCAGGCCTTGCTATCGGAAGAACCGTCATGGCGGTGATGGAGAACTTTCAGCAGGCAGATGGCTCATTCGTAGTGCCGGATGCGCTTCGGCCGTATATGTACGGCATGACGAAGGTCCCGCCCGTCGCCTGATACCGATTCCGCGCTCCGATTCACGCAGAGTTGCATTCAAAAATAGAGGCAACGCATAGGGGCACCCGTGTCCAAACACGGGTCTATGAATGAAGGCAACTCTGTGTCAGTTTGCCTGATTGATTGCTGACAACTGCCACGGGTTGCTTCCTACGGGCCGGGTAAACGTCCAGTACTCCTCGAATTTTACCGGGTCTGTCTTGCTCCCGGAGACAACCTGGCCACTGGTTTCGTCAGTCACGTAGTCAAGAAGATTAGCGGAAAAGAGGACCGTTATGTAGTCCTGACCCTGCTCCTGCCATGCCTCTGTGATCTCCACCGAGCGCACGGCTATGTTTTCCAGGCGGTTGACCTTCTTCTCCGATCTTAGCTTATCCGCGTCTGCCTGTATCGTCTTATACATCTCTGCGGTGAGCAGGTTCCTGACGGAAGTCGCATCTCTTCCGGTCCATGCGCCCTGGATCTTGAAGAAGGAATCCATGCAGAGATCCCGGAACTTCTGTTCGTCAAAGTACGGGTCCATTTGCCTGACGTAGCGCAGCCCCTGCTCCAGGTCTGTCCCTGAAGGCGCTGTACCATAGGTGGGGCTGGGCTCATACGATTGTTGATACGTGGATCCTGCGGCTTCGTTCCCCTGATAGTAAGCGCCGGCCGTTGCGGCCTCACGCCTTCTCTTGATGAACCGGTACAATAAGAAGAGAATCAGGGCGAGTAGCGCAATTTCAAAAAAACCGATACCGCCGCCTCCCATGCCATCGCCAAGACCGCCCCATCCAAGGCTTCTGAAGAGCATGCTGCCCAGGAATCCTCCGGCGATACCCCCGAGCATGCCTCTGAAGAAACCGCCGCCGCCCGGCTGCTGAAAGGGCTGCTGCGCCGGTGGCGTTGGCCTTGTCGGGCTGGCAGACTGAGAAGGGCCTGGTGAAGGCCTGCTCGGGCTACTGAAGGACCTTGACCCGCGCGAGCCCGAGGAGCTGCCTCCGCCGACCCTTGCAAGGGAATCTACTTCAAGTACGTAACCGAGCATGAAGAAGAAGGTGACGACAAGAACGGCCAGTTTCACCCATCTCTTTCTTTCCATCGAAGACCTCCACGATCTACGTTTTATTTGTGTGTGTGATTGTACCACAAGTTGTTGACCAGGGAAAGGGCTCTTGACGCGATGTCAACTTGCGATTTTGCCCGATCCGTAGGCCAGATCGAGCTCGGCTTGCTGCTTCGTTGGTCTTTTAGCCGGGAGACGTTTCTGCCTCTTTTGCTTCTCGGCGTACATAGCCCGGTCCGCCTGGGCGACCAGCTCCTCCAGGGTCGTGGGCTGATCAGTATCGAATTCGGCAGATCCCGCACTCATGGCCAAAACGTAAGGATGTCCTCTCTTCAGATTGGCGAGGATACATCTCTGGTGGATACGATTGATGAGCGCTTCAGGCGGCGCGCCGTCGCTGTCGACCGCCATGATGACAAACTCATCTCCCCCTATCCGAGCGATGAGGTCCGATTCCCGGAAGACTTCTCTCAAGACGTCGGCGGCTTCAATGAGTGCCGCGTCGCCCTCCATATGCCCATATTTATCGTTGATACGTTTCATGTTGTCGAGGTCTGCGTATATGAGGAGCAATCGCCTTCTCGTGCGGCGTGCAATTTTCAGCTGATGCGCACCCATAGTGAGGAGGCCCCTTCGATTCAAAAGCCCGGTTAGGTCATCGGTGAAAGAGAGTGCGCGAAGCTGCTCTTCCGCCTCTTTGCGTTGTGCAATCTCTGCCTGTAGAGACTCATTGATTTTCTGCACCTGTCCCTCCCGGGACCGGATGAGCAAGCATGCTGTCGGGATCAGGCCGAGAAATGCGAGTATGGCAAGAAACGAGCCCATAAACGATAGCAGGTCTGAAAGCGGTATGTGAACTCTATGCGTTTCTATCAGCTGATAGAGTGCCGCTGAAAATGGAACGGCCATGAGCAGAAGCGCGATGGTTGTCCATACCTTCGGTTTCTTTGCGGAGCGGCTCAACCTTCGAAAGAGCAAGAGCACAGATAATTGAAGCGTTATTGAAATGAACAGGGCGGGTACCATGTATGCAAATAACCTCCGTGTCAATTGCCTGCAACCCGTGTGCCATTGTTTGATGTATTGGGCGTTCAGACCATTTCCTGAGGCGGCCGGCCCTGTTTTCGGTGGCGGCGGACACCGATATTTAGTATGCTATAGCGGGAGACAAAAGAAGAACGTGCTTGATGTGCTCATATACTCGCAGGACCTGGCGAGGACGGAATATGGCGAAGCCCATCCGTTCAAGCCCATGAGAGCAAAACTCTTTCTTGAATTACTGAACAGATTTTATCTGATCTTCGAAGATAATCAAAAGATCGTGGAGCCAATGCCGATCAAGGAGGAGCTCCTCTATCTCTTCCACGAGAAGCAGTACGTCGAAGTCTTGAAAAAGGCGAGTGCAGGTGAATTCTCCATGGAGATGCTCTGGGCAGAGCTCGGTACAGGGGACAATCCGATCTTCAAGGGCATGTTCGAGTTTGTACTGAGCGTGGCGGGTGCAACCTACCAGGGGGCCCAGATGCTCCTGGACGATGGGGTGAGCATGGTGTTCAACCCGGTGGGCGGACTTCACCACGCCGGCAGGGATCATGCCGAAGGGTTTTGTTATGTCAATGACATTGCCATCGCCATCGCCGACTTGAACGAGAAGGGGAAGAGGGTGGCGTACCTGGATATAGACGCGCATCATGGCAACGGTGTACAGGATGCGTTTTATGCCAGTGACAAAGTATTGACAATATCATTGCACGAATCGGGGGAGACGTTTTACCCCGGGACGGGCTTCGAAAAAGAGATAGGGGATGACGAAGGCAGGGGTTACAATGTTAATATACCATTCCGGGCGGGCACGGACGACGAAGTCTATTTGTTCGCCTTCGAGGCGGTGGTGCCGCCACTCATGGAACATTTCAAACCTGACATACTGGTGGCGCAGATCGGCGGCGACGGTCACAAGGACGACCCCCTCGCAGATCTCAACCTCACGAGCAACAGCTACAAACGCGTGATACAGTCGATGAAGGCTTTTTCACCGAAGGTGCTGGCGCTGGGCGGCGGAGGTTACAACGTGTTCAAAACAGCGTCGCTCTGGACCATTGCCTGGGCAACCCTCTGCGGGCTTGAGCCTGTTGACCAATATGCGGGGCGGGTTGGCGGGATGATGTTCGGCCCGGAGACTGAGGCGGGCCACCTGGATGACGTGCCTTTCGTGCTTGAAGGAGCCGAGAAGGAGGCCTGTTGGGAGCAGGCGAGACGGGTGGTAGCCTATCTTCAAAAGACGGTGTTCCCCATACACGGCATCCCGGCGACGTGAGTCGCCCGATCGTTGATTGGGTACTGGTTGACTGGGTGATACTTTAACGTCATGTGATCAACCCATCAACGAGTCAACGTATCAACTAATCAACGTTTTCGCGGCGTGCGCGCAAATACCTCTACTGCTGCTTTTTCCTCGACAGGGCAGACGTATTCACAGATACCGCACCCGTTGCAAAGCTTCTCCACTATGTATGGCTTCTTCAGAACCAGCTTCTTCCCCGAGTAGTCGGTCTCTTCAACTTCTTCAAAGCGTATAGCCTTTTCAGGAATAGGGCAGTGTTCCTCGCATACTATGCAGTTGAGCCTCTTTGCATAGGGGAGACAATGGTTCTTGTCAACGACGGCGAGTCCGATAACGGCTGCTTTCTTCTCCTGGATCGCCAGATTCGGTATGGCACCCGTCGGGCAGACCTGCCCGCACAGGTGGCAGTTATATTCGCAGTACCCAAGTCGCGGGATGACAATAGGCGTAAAGAGGCTATAAAATCCTGCCTGCAACGAGGCCGGATAGAGCGCATTCCTGGGGCAAACCTTCATGCATTCCCCACAGCGCACGCACTTCTTTAAAAACTCATCATCTCCCTTAACGCCGGGGGGCCGCAAAAGCCTGGACGCAGTCGATGGAAGCGTGAAGGTGAACAGTCTTGGGAGAAGGAACCCTGAGGCGAGGCCCGTAAGTATCACCCGGCGAGCAGGAGAGAAGGCAAGGCCTGGACTTTTCAGCATGGCCGGCCGGAAACTGACCCGCCTGAACCGGCATTTGGCGTAACAGTCGAGGCACCGGATGCAGTTACTCTTCTGTAAGATCTCGCCGTCGAAGGCTGTTGGACAATGCTTCTTGCAGTCCCCGCAGTCAGAGCAAAGCCTGGAAGGGAGCCTCTTAAAGATACTGAAATGGCCCAATAAACCGAGCAGGCTACCCAGCGGACAGAGGTTTTTGCACCAATTTCGCCGTTCGTAATGTTCCAGAAAAAGAATGGCTGCAAAAAGAAGGAGAGACAGGAAGGCGAGAGGGTAGAAGGTTTCCCGAAAAGGGAGTAGATAAGTCTTGAGAAAACCATAGCCTCCGGCAAGGTAGTCTCTGTTGTCTCCGAGGAGATCGTAAAGGCCCACCCAACCAGAACGGAAGGCATACCCTACCAGAGGGTAGAGGAAAAAGGTCAGGAAGCGTATCAGCAGAGCGATGGGATCAAGAAGGCCGGCCAGGTTCATCCTGAAGAGGGCCGCGAAGAGAAGCGTCCCTAACAGATAATACTTGAAATTACCTCTGAGCCAGACCAACGGCGTTCTCTTTCGTATTTTGTTGGTTACGAGATCGAGAATGGTTCCTAAAGGACAGATCCAGCCACAGAAAAATCGGCCGAGGATTGCTGAGAAGACAAGCGTGAGAAGGCCCGGCAGTAGTACCCATGTGAAGGTACCCGTGGCCAGAAGAAAGGTCACGAGAACAAGTGGGTTGGCCCGGAAGAAGCTGTTGACCGCTACGGAGATATCATCCTGGCCCCTATAATCGGTAGTCACGAAGAGGACGAGGAAGGCAGCAAGAAAGAGAAGCTGGGATATACGGGATGTGGTGAGTTTCATGGACATTCAGACAGTCTTGGCTGATACGTTGATACGTTGAAGCGTTGATGCGTTGAAGCGTGACCGAGGGCGGAGCGGAGTTCCCCAAGCTGCGGCCAGCCGCCAGCATTTGTCAACGTATAATCAATCAACGTATCAACCCTCATCTATCACTTACGCCTTTACTACCTTCACTTTGCTCAGATCGATCTCCCCCAGGCCCCGCTTATACGCAGTCGCTGTTATTGATATTTCTGTTGGCTTAAGGCCAAAAAGTCCGGTGGCATAAGCGTCTGCAGCAACCATGTCAGTGGAGGCGATAAGCTTGTTAAGCACCTTTACGTCACCCAGGCTTCCTCCAGTAGGTCCGTGGTTGGTGAGGATGCGCGTTGCATCGATGATGACGAGGTGGCTCTTTACCACGCTGTTCACGTCGGCCAGAGCATCTTCAATATCCCTGTGAATATATCCTCGGTTGCCTCCCATGATACCCATGATGTTCTTGCAGGCGAGCGTGAGCCTTGTCAGGCTGTGGTGTTTGGCAATAGGGACACTGATGAAGACGTTAGCTGAAAGGGCTTCCGCGTAAAGTTCCCATTCCTTGAGCGCGACACCATTCAGCTTGGTTTTTTTGTAGCGCTCTTCTTCCATCTGTTTCACTTCGACATTATCTATGTCTTTCAGGGCAGCAGGTATGCCGCTATTCGCGTACGACCTTCTCGCATCATTGCAGGGGTTGTCAAAAACCTTGACTCTCTTTGCGCCCGCTTTCAGGCATTCTTCAGCAATGGCCCTCATCACGAGCGGGTGCGTAGTCGCTGCAAATTCGGGTTTTCTGTCCCAGCCCATATTAGGCTTAACAACAACGATGTCGCCAGCCTTGACAAACCGCTTCATCCCGCCAAGCGCATCAATCGCGTTCCTTGTAATTTGCGCGTAATCCTTGCCCTCTGCGACCGCAACCACCGAAGGGTCCTTAGCCCAGAGATCCTTCAGAAGCCAGTTGCCGGCCAGGAGGGAAGAACCGCATACCTTTAAGAAGTCTCGTCGTTTCATCCAGTCACCTCTAAAAGAATAGTATAAACTCTCCTTTTGTCTCTTTGCAATTCGTACACGGACGGCAGAGTCCCCGCCTCTGTGTGGTAGGCATTCACCAATTTGCATTCAAGATGGACGACCCGGCCCCCGGGCGGCAGCGAGGAGCCGATAGCGGTAGCGATAGCACTAGCGATAGCGCAGCATCCTGTAAGGAAGCAGCCCGTAAGGATAGCGCTAGCGTAGCATCCCGTAGGGATAGCGCAGCACCCTGTAAGGGAGCATCCCTGTAAGGTAAGGACGTAGACACCCACTGACGTGGGTACCCGGAAGGTATACATAGCGATAGCGAAGCATCCTGGAAGGAAGCATCCCCGTGGGACTTGAAGGCAAATTGGTGTTATTTCTTTTGACCTTCGCCGATGAGAGGCACGAAGGTCACAGGGGCCAACTCCTTGACCTCTACTTTGCCCCCCTTCTTTGTGACGAGCGTGAGGTTCTGGTAGAAGGTTGTGCGGCCCAGAGGGATGATCAGCCGTCCCCCTTCCTTCATCTGGGTAAGGAGAGGAGGAGGTATATGATTTGGCGACGCGGTGACGATGATGGCATCGAAAGGCGCATACTCCGGCCAGCCGAGATAGCCGTCCCCCTGCTTTGTGCGGATGTTTTGATACCCGAGTTTCCGGAGTCTCTCGCCTACCTTCGTATAGATCTCCGGCCGGATCTCGATCGTGAAGACTTCTTTGACAATCTCAGCAAGGATTGCTGCCTGATAGCCCGAGCCCGTGCCCACTTCCAGGACGCGTTCGTTTCCCCGCAGCGCTAACGCCTCTGTCATGAGGGCAACGACATAGGGCTGGGATATCGTCTGTCCCTCACCGATGGGCAGAGGATGGTCATTGTACGCCTTGGGCCAGAGCGACTGATCGACAAAGAGATGGCGCTGTACCTTTCTCATGGCCTTGAGCACCAGTGCGTCTTTAACGCCTCGCGCCTCAATATCCTGCTCTACCATCCGCAACCTGCGCGCCTCAAATGGATCAGGCTGGGCGAGCGCCGCGTTGCACATAGCAAGTATGAATAGTCCGAGCGTTGCGTAAGGAAGGAATCGCCTCATCGTCACTATTTTACCACAGACCATGAGCCATCGTTGCGAGTTCCTGAAACGGGAACAGCTCAGGTAGATTAATCTGTAAGAGCTCAGCTTGACCTTTCAGAAACTGCATCACAGAATCAGTTCTTATTAATTTAGTGACGATCTATGGTAAAATCCCATGAGAAGCAGTATGCTGTGATTCGTTCACGGGCGTGTTTTGTCGTGCCGTTCAACCTGTAAAGAAAGGAGAGAGGATGTTTAACGAACTTGCGGAAAAGAGAAGAAGTGTAAAGGTATATGCCGAGCGGCCGGTGGAGGCGGGGAAGATTGATGCCATCATCGAAGCGGCCCTCCGTTCCCCCACGGGAGGGGCTAGAAGGCCCTGGGCGTTTGTGGTGGTCACGGACAAGACCCTCCTGAAAAAACTCTCCGTGGCGAAGCCCGGAGGGGCTGCCTTTGTCAAGGATGCCCCGGTTGCCGTGGTCGTATGCGGAGACCCGTCCGCTTCCGGACTGTGGGTTGAGGATTGCTCCATCGCTGCGGTTACCATGCAGTATGCAGCCCACGCACTCGGTCTTGGAAGCCGCTGGGCGCAGATGAAGGGGAATAATTTCAACGAAGGCACAACATCAACGCAATATATCGCCAAGCTCCTGGGTCTTCCTGAGAACCTGACCGTCCAATGCATCATCGCCATCGGGTACCCGGGCGAGGAGATGGTTCCCTATAAAAAGGACGAACTCCGTTTCGATAAGGTCAGCTATAACCGTTACGGTCAGAAAAAGGCCTGATCCCGATTAATGGCATCACCGGCCCTTCGCATCATGGAAGGGCCGGAACCCGGTTTTGTTGGGGATGAGGAGGTCCACGAAAAGACCCTCAAGGCATTGTGGCCTCTGGGACGTGAAGGCCCGACCTCCTCTCAGAGCGAAAGAGGCCTCCGTAACGATTTACCTCGATGATTCGGAGTCCCGTCAACTGCTACACGGTGACAAAAAATGATTCGAGCCTCACTGATCCCCACCTTCTTCATTGCGTTACTGTATGCCTTACCATCGTCAGCACCCGTTGCGGGGCAGACGCACCACACTCATCAACATAGCTTTGAGGGCGCTTCCCTTTGTTTTTTCCTCAACTCGTAACCTGTGACTCGTAACCCGTAACACAACGCCTTAGCCCTTGACTTATCTAGGGTTTCGCCTGTATAATAATGGGCTTTATCGGGGGCAATCATGCGACATATTGAGTGCGGAACACTTTCTTCAGCGGATATAGGTCGGGACGTCGTCCTTGCCGGGTGGGTATTCAGGCGGCGGGACCACGGGGGGCTCATTTTTGCGGATCTTCGGGACGTGACCGGGCTCATACAGGTCGTCTTCTCTCCGGAGATCGCACCGCAGGCTCATGGTGTCGCGCATGAGATCAAACAAGAGTACGTGATTCGCGTGGAGGGCAAGGTTTCTCGAAGGCCGGAAGGCACGGAGAACAAGGACCTTACTTCAGGCGAGATAGAGGTCTATGTCAAAACGCTCGAGGTGCTCAATACCTGCAAGCCGCTCCCTTTCCAGTTGGAGGATGAGGAACCCAATGAGTCGCTGCGACTGAAGTACCGCTACCTTGATATGCGCAGGCCGCATGTGCAGAAGGTCTTCGTGGAGCGCAGCCGGGCTATGCAGGTGTTGAGGAATAATCTTGTATCCCGGGACTTCTTTGAGATCGAGACGCCTTTTCTCACGAAGAGCACGCCTGAAGGGGCAAGGGATTTCATCGTGCCCAGCAGGCTCAACCTGGGTGAGTTTTACGCGCTGCCTCAGTCGCCGCAGCTCTTTAAGCAGATCCTGATGGTGGCCGGGTTCAACAGATATTTTCAAATAGTGCGCTGCTTCAGGGATGAAGACCTGAGAGCGGACAGACAGCCCGAGTTCACCCAGGTCGACCTGGAGATGAGCTTCGTTGATGTCGATGACGTGATCGCGCTCAGCGAGAGCGTCATAAAAGCAGTCTTTGAGGCGCTGAAGGGCGCGCCGCTCGAGACCCCTTTTATACGCATGAATTTTGACGAGGCGATGGAGCGCTACGGTACCGACAAACCGGATTTACGCTTCGAGCTTCCGATGGTTGAGCTCACACCTGTCTTTCAAGGGACCAATTTTGGCGTTTTCAAGAAGGTCGTCGGAGATGGAGGCGCCATCAAGGGGATAGCTTTGCATGGCCGGACCCTGTCGAGGAAGGACCTCGATGACGCGGTGGACATGGCAAAAAGCATGGGTGCCGGTGGGCTCATCTGGATGAGGAAAGACACAGGGAAACTCCAGTCGCCGATCGTGAAGTTCCTGTCGGATCAGGAGACAACAAGCGCTGATCAGGCATGTGGGCTTCAGGACGGAGACGTCCTCTTTGTCATGGCCGACGCCAGGGACAAAGTGAATGAATTGATGGGGAGGTTCCGGCTGTACCTGGGTACGAAGTATGACCTGGTGCGTAAGGATATGTTTTCTTTTCTCTGGGTCGTCAATTTTCCCCTTCTCGAATATAGCAATGAGGAGAAGCGCTACGTGGCGCGCCATCATCCTTTTACGTCAGCAAAGGAGTCTATCGTCGATTTCTCGGGCGATCTGGGATCGATACGCGCGAACGCCTATGACCTTGTGCTGAATGGGGTCGAGATCGGCGGGGGGAGTATCAGAAATTACCGTAGCGAGGAGCAGAGGGCCATGTTTCGGCTTCTTAAGATCGGCGAGGAACAGGCGGCTGAGCAGTTTGGCTTCCTGCTGGAAGCGCTGGAAATGGGTGCGCCTCCGCACGGCGGCATCGCCTTTGGTTTTGACCGGATTCTTATGATGCTTATGGGATTGGAGAGCATACGGGATGTGATTCCTTTTCCCAAGACGCAGAAGGGTACGTGCCTTTTGTCAGGGGCGCCGTCCAGGGTTTCGCAGAGGCAGCTGAACGAACTGAAGATCAGGACGGTTACGGTTAAGGAGTAATACCAATTTGCATTCAAGATGGAGACCGAGGCGGCAGCGAGGAGCCGACGCAGGCGTACCTTGGGGTACGTCGAGGAGAGCGACGCAACGACAACGAAGGTATACACTTGAAGGCGAATTGGTATAAAGGGGGAGCCGGTGAAGAAGAGTAAGGGTTTTATCTTTAAGAATATCGTTAAGAACACCAAATATCCGTTGATCGACGTAGAGCAACCGGAACTCTTTCGAAATATATTCCCTTACACGGAGATGGTACGGGTCAGTTTCGACCATAAGATAGAGCTGATAGATCCACCGGATGAAATTTATATTACGGACACGACGTTCAGAGACGGCCAGCAGGCAAGGCCGCCCTTCACGGTCAAACAGATAGAAGACCTTTACGATTTTATGCACCGGCTCGGCGGACCCCACGGTGTGATCAGGCAGTCCGAGTTTTTTCTTTACACCGATAAGGACAGGGAGGCAGTAGAGCGGTGCCTGGACAGAGGCTACAAGTACCCTGAGATCACGGGGTGGATAAGGGCCAGCAAAGAAGATATGAAACTGGTCAAGGAGATGGGGCTCAGGGAGACAGGCATTCTCACGAGCGCCTCTGACTATCACATTTTTCTCAAGCTGAAAAAGACCAGGTCTGCGGTTTTCAAGGATTACATAAAGATCGTGGAGAACGCCCTGGAACATGACATCATCCCGCGCTGCCACTTTGAAGATATAACGAGGGCTGACATATACGGATTCTGCGTCCCCTTCGCTCAGGCGCTGATGAGTATCTCTGAGGATGCAAAAGTGCCTATAAAGATCAGGCTATGTGACACGTTAGGCCTTGGCATAACCTATCCTGGGGCAGCGCTTCCCCGCTCCATCGGGAAAATCATCAGGGCCATGATAGACGATGCGGGTGTTCCTTCGGAATACCTCGAATGGCACGGCCACAACGACTTTTACAAGGGATTTATCGGTGCGGTAAGTGCCTGGCTGTATGGCTGCACGTTTGTAAACGGGACACTTCTTGGCATCGGGGAAAGGACGGGGAATACACCCATAGAGGGGCTCATCATGGAATACATTTCCCTCGCGGGTGAGGATAACGGTTGCGATACCACCGTGATTACCGAGGTGAGAAACTATTTCGAGAAGGAGATAGGGCAACACATCCCGAGAAACCAGCCTCTCATAGGCTCTGATTTCAATGCGACGTCGGCGGGTGTCCATATAGACGGGCTTGCCAAGAATGAGGAGATCTACTCGTCCTTTGACACTAAAAGGATCCTCAACAGGACCCTGACCATTAATATTACCGATAAGTCGGGTCTTGCAGGCATTGCGCACTGGATAAACGCGCACTTTGCGCTCACCGGGCAGGACAAGATAGAAAAGACCCATCCGAGCGTCGCAAGGGTCAACAGATCGATCGTACAGAGATATGAGCAGGGCAGGGTGACGTGCATGTCGGATGATGAGATGGAGCATCTCGTGCGCCGTTACATGCCTGAGATATTCCCGTCCGAATTTGATGTCTTGAAGAAGAGGGCTTTTGACCTGGCCGCCCACCTCATCGAGCGGTTCATCGAGGACCCGGCGATCAAGAGCATGCTGCCCGAAAAGCAGGAAGGGGCCCTGAAAGGGCTCGTAGAGGAGTTCCCCTACATTCAGTTTGCGTATGTTGTCAACTCGGAAGGGGTGAAGATCACGAGGAATATTACACAGGTCGTTGATAGGGCAAAGTACGCCAAGATCGATCTGCACGAGGATTTCTCCGACAGGGAGTGGTTTATAAACCCGTTGAAAACGGGGAAAGTGAGCGTGACAAACCTCTATACGTCCCGTATCACGGGCGCTCTCTGCGTAACGGTTTCGGGACCGATCCGGGACGACCTGGGAGAGATCCGGGGGATCTTGGGACTCGATATACGGTTCGAAGACTTGACTAAGGCTGAGGAATAGACGGGCCGTGCGTCACGAGGCGGCTCGGGGCACCGCGTCGGGTGTCGTCGCAGCGTGATTGCTGCTATGCCCCGGCAAGACAGAACAGGAAAGAATAGATGGGCAAGACGCTTGCGGAAAAGATATTGACTATGAAGAGCGGTCGCGATGTGCGGCAGGGAGAATCCGCGATCGCACGCGTTGACAGGATACTGCTGCAGGATGGCACGGGACCCCTTGCCATAAGAGAGTTTAGGGCGATAGGGTTCAAAAAGCTTTTTGATGTTGAGCGGGTCAATTTCTTTATCGATCACGCGTCGCCGAGCCCGCGTTTGGAGCTCTCCAATGATCACCTCCTGATCCGGAAATTTGCCGAAGAGTTCGGAGCAAGGGTCTACGACGTCGGAGATGGCATCTCGCATCAGGTGATGGCTGAGGCGCATGTATCGCCCGGAGAGGTACTCATCGGGTCCGATTCTCATACATGCACCGGTGGGGCGCTTTGCGCCTTTTCCACGGGTATGGGCTCAACGGACGTGGCCGTGGCAATGGGTCTTGGAGAAACGTGGTTCAGGGTTCCCGAGACGCTCAAGTTTGAACTCTACGGGACCTTCCGGAAAGGGGTAGTTGCAAAAGATTTGATGCTTTCTATAATCGGTATGATCGGGGCGGACGGGGCTACCTACAAGTCGATGGAGTTCGCAGGGGAGGCAGTCAGCCGCATGGGCATGGAGGAACGGCTTACCATTGCCAACATGGCGGTCGAAGCAGGGGCAAAGGTCGGCCTTTTCCCTTCTGATGAGGTTACCCGGGGCTACCTGAAAGAGAACGGTAGAGAAAAGGCGTATGCAGCGATTGAGCCTGACGTTGATGCGGCGTATGAAAAGGTCTTCCGGATTGACCTCGCATCCCTTCTTCCCACGGTCAGCCTTCCGCACCAGGTGGACCATACGAAGACCCTTGACGACCTTTCGATCAGAGGCGCGCACGTTGACCAGGTTTTCATCGGTACCTGCACAAATGGCAGAATAGAAGACCTTCGCATTGCGGCAGCCATCCTAAAGGGAAGGAAGAAAGCAAAAGAAGTGAGGCTCATTGTCTGCCCGGCGTCCAAACGGGTCTACGCCCAGGCACTTGCCGAAGGTCTATTCGCGAGCTTGCTTGAGGCCGGCGCTGTGATTCTCCCACCAGGCTGCGGGCCGTGTATCGGGGTCCACGGCGGAGTGCCCGGAAATGGGGAGGTCACCGTTTCAACGGCGAACAGGAATTTTCTCGGGAGGATGGGTAATCCGGATGCCGGGATCATCCTTGCATCGCCAGCCACAGCGGCTGCCAGCGCCTTGTCCGGGAGCCTCACCGATCCGCGAGAGGTTTTGTGATGATCATGAAGGGCAGGGCATGGACGTTTGGTGACAATATTTCTACTGATCAGATCATACCCGGACGATTCTTCCACCTCAGGTCCGACCTGAATGAGCTGGCAAAGCACGCGTTTGCCGACATTGCCCCGGGCTTCCACCAGAAGGCCCAGAAGGGTGACATCATCATAGGCGGGCAGAATTTTGGGCTTGGTTCGAGCAGGGAGCATGCCCCGATTGTGATAAAGCTGGCGGGCATAAGCGCCGTTGTGGCAAAATCATTTGCGCGGATCTTCTATCGAAACGCGATCAATGTGGGTCTCGCAGCGATCATCTGCGATGTCGATGGTATAGACCAGGGAGACGAACTTGAGCTTCAGGTAAATGACGGGTTGCTCGTTGATCGGACAAAGGGCCTGGAAAAGCGATTCAGTCCTCTGCCTGCGATAATGCAGGGGATCTTGAACCAGGGCGGTCTCGTCGGTTATATAAAGAAGCAAGGGGGCTTTCGTTAACGTGACACATGCTCGCGGTCCGGCCGCGAAGTAACAGAAAGGATAGCGCAAACGTGATAGAAGACATAAAAGGCAGCATTGAAGCTCTTCAACAAAGGATAGAAACCCTCCGAGGCTATCTTTGACCTGGCTACCACCAGAAAAAAAATCGAAGAATGCGATAGCGCGATAGCCAAGCCGGATTTCTGGGAAGATCAGGAAAAGGCACAGACGACCCTCAAGGAGCGTGCGCGTCTCCACACCGAGGCGGAGGCGTGGACAGCGAAAGAGAAAGAGCTGGAGGAGATCTCCATTCTCCAGGACATAGTCAAAGAGACAAACGACCCGAAGGATGCCGCAGAGCTTGCAGAAAGGGTCGAGGGGCTCGACAAGCTCCTCAGCCAGTACGAGATAGAGCGTATGCTCGGCGGAGAGACGGATAAAGAGAACGCCATAGTCTATATCAATGCGGGCGCCGGCGGTACCGAGGCACAGGACTGGGCGGAAATGCTGCTCAGGATGTACCTCATGTGGTCTGAGAAAAAGGGCTTTGACTCACAGGTGGTCGACATTCTGCCGGGGGAAGAGGCAGGTATAAAGAATGTTACGTTCATCGTCTCCGGCCCCAATGCTTACGGGTATCTGAAATGTGAATCGGGTATCCATCGCCTGGTCCGTGTTTCTCCTTTTGACGCGAACAACAGGAGGCACACCTCGTTTGCTTCTGTCTACGCTTACCCTGAGCTTCCCGAGAACGTGCAGGTCGACGTCAAAGAGGAAGACCTCAGGATAGATACCTTCAGGTCGAGCGGACCCGGCGGCCAGCATGTGAACCGGACGGAGTCGGCTATTCGTATCACCCACATTCCGTCGGGCATTGTTGTGCAGTGCCAGAACGAAAGGTCGCAGCATAAGAACAAAGCGATTGCTATGGCTATCCTCAAGTCAAGGCTTTACGAGCTGGAAAAGAAGAAACAGGACGAGAAAATGGCCGCCCTGAATAAGGAGAAGAAGGAGATAGCGTGGGGCAGCCAGATCCGTTCCTACACACTGCATCCTTACAAACTGGTTAAGGACCACAGGACCAAGGTTGAGGAACATAACGCGGAGAGTGTACTGAACGGAGAGCTGGATGGGTTTATGAAAGCGTGCCTTTTGTACTTGACTTTTGAGCAGAAAAGCGATTAATTAGTGGGCAATGGAAGACCTCTTTAGCGACAACAAACTTGGGGAATTGGAGGAAAAAATAGATGCGCTTGTGACAAATTACAAGGGCGTCAAAGCGGAGAAGGAGAAGCTGGCAACCAAGGTCGGGTCTCTGGAAGCGGAGAACCGGGAGCTGAAGCAGAAGATGACGGAGATTCAAAGCGGAAAAGAGATTGTGATGCGCAAGGTCAAGAGCATTCTGGATAAGGTGGAGAAGATAGAAGGGTAGGTAATGGGCAAGAAGGTTGAAGTGAGCATCTTGAATCAGATGTATACGTTTGTGGGGGAAGACGAGGAGCAGATAGTTCGGGCGGCTGAGTTTGTGGACACAAGGATAAGGGATGTCATAAAGGATTACGGCATTGTCAATACTTTGAACGCTGTCATGATGGCGATGATGAGCATTGCGGCTGAGTACCTGGAAACAAAAGAAAGGGTGGAAAACGTAGAGGATCGTACGCTAAGACTCTTAAAGAAAGTCGAAGAGTTCGATGTACCCTGCGGTGTGCGTGATAGATGGCAAACTTAGAGCCAACACCTCGGAACCGGGAGCTTTCTCTAGTTGCGGTGTGCAGACTCGCTTCGTGCGAGCAGCCTAACCAACAATGAGGCACCCACTTAACATGAGAGGTTCAAGAATTGCTGTTTACACGGCATCGCGGGGGGTTGTTTTATAGGGGTAGCGTTGAGGAAAAAGAACTTTAACATAAATAGTTCTAGCGTCATGTGGGGGCTTCGGAGATAGGTAGTCTACCATAACGTAAGCAGTCACTTTTCCTCGTGCTACCCCCTTGCAAGTCGTGCGGAAGGGGGTGCTATTGAATACAATCCTTATAATCGAAATTTGTATTGTCGGTATTGTCGGCCTCTGTCTAGGCTATGTTCTTGCCAAGTTTGTGCAGGGCAAGAAGGTGGGGGAATACGAATCGATCGGCAAGAAAATCCTGGATGATGCGAAAAAGGAAGCCGATGTGCTTAAGAGGGAGGCATCGGTGCAGGCCAAGGACACGGTCCTGCAGGCCAGAAATGAGTTGGAACAGGAGATAAAGAGCAGAAGGGCAGAAATCCAGAATGTAGAGAAACGGCTTTCACAAAAGGAATCGAATCTTGACAAGAAGGCTGACCTCCAGGAGAAGAAAGAAGATGAGTTGACGAGAAGGGAACGGGGTATCTCGGGCAAAGAAGGACAGCTGGACAGCAAAATCAAAGAGCACGACTTCCTGATTAAGGAGCAGAGGGCAAAACTGGAAAAAATATCAGGGCTGACAGCAGAAGAGGCAAGAAAGATGTTGCTTCAGACGCTGGAAGACGAGGCCCGCTATGAGGCTGTGAAAGTCGCTAAGAGAATCGAGGAAGAAGCTCGAGAGAAGGCGGACAAAAAGGCGAAGGAGATCATAGCCCTGGCGATTCAACGTTACGCCGGCGAGTACGTGGCCGAGGACGCGGTTTCCGTTGTTGCGCTTCCCAATGAAGAAATGAAGGGGCGCATCATAGGGAGGGAAGGGCGGAACATACGGGCGCTGGAAGCAGCAACAGGCGTGGACATCATCATAGACGATACACCGGAGGCGGTCATTCTATCCTGCTTCAATCCGATCCGGCGCGAGGTTGCGCGCGTTGCCATAGAACGGCTCATCTCGGACGGCAGGATACACCCGGCACGGATCGAAGAAATAGTCTCCAAGGTGGCTGAAGAGCTGGATGACAAGATCAAGTCTGCGGGCGAGCAGGCTGTTTTTGATGCAGGCGTGCACAACGTGCATCCGGAGATAATAAGACTGCTGGGGAGGCTCAAGTTCAGGAGTAGTTACTCTCAGAACGTGTACCAGCATTCTCTTGAAGTGGCGTTTATTTCCGGGATTATTGCGGCAGAGCTCAAGCTAAGCGTTCCAGGGGCAAAGCGCGCGGGACTGCTGCATGACATCGGGAAGGCCGTTGATCATGAGGTGGAAGGGTCCCATTCTGCGATAGGTGCCGATCTGGCCAAAAAGTACGGAGAGAGCGAGGAGATCGTCCACTCGATCCTTGCTCACCATGAGGAAGTGCCCATGGCCAGCCTGCTCGATGTGATTGTCCAGGCGGCCGACGCTTTGTCAGGGGCAAGACCCGGGGCGCGCAAAGAGATGCTTGAGACGTATATCAAGCGGCTGGATGAGCTCGAGCGCATCGCAAGTAGTTTTACCGGGGTCGAAAAGTCATACGCCATTCAGGCCGGCCGGGAGATCAGGATTGTCGTGAGCAGCGATAAGGTTACAGATGACGGAATTTATGCCTTGTCAAAGGACATCGCGAAGAAGGTAGAGACAGAGCTCTCCTACCCTGGGCAGATCAAGATCGTTGTCATCAGGGAGACGAGAGCCGTAGATTATGCCAAGTGACGTTCTCACGGTTGTTTTCATAGGTGATGTCATAGGGAAGCCGGGTCGGGAGGGCGCGATCCGGTATCTCAAGGGTGTTAGCGCAGACTTCAAGATCATCAACGGCGAGAATCTCGCGGGCGGCCTCGGCATCACGCCTAATCTGGCGGAGGAGATGCTCGCAGCCGGGGCCGACGGCATTACAACGGGAAACCACGTCTGGAGGAAAAAGGAGATCATCCCCTACCTGATGGGGGAGCCAAGGGTGATCCGCCCCCTTAATTACCCTGACGGGGCGCCTGGTTTCGGCTTTACCCTTCTGACCAAAAATAACAGGCAGCTCTATGTGGCGAACATCGAAGGGCGCACCTTCATGAACCCTTTGGTCTGCCCCTTCCGCTCAATGGAGGAGTTTATATCCTTGAAGAAGGAGGGTATCCCGACAATCGTGGATTTTCACGCAGAGGCAACCTCGGAAAAGATTGCGATGGGATGGTTCCTCGACGGGAAAGTGACTTGTCTCGTGGGGACGCACACTCACGTGCAAACAGCCGATGAGCGCGTTTTGCCTAACGGGACGGGATATATTACGGATGTCGGTATGACAGGACCAACCAACTCAGTCATAGGCATGGATAAGGAGGCTGTCCTGGAACGATTCTTTACCCAACTTCCTCAGAAATACGAGGTGGCGAGAGGAGACGTAGAAGTTCAGGGCGTACGGATCACTATTGATCGGGCAACGAACTGTTGCATCAGCATCGAGCGGATCAAGGAGAGGATAGACTAAAGTGGGAATTGACCAGGAGATCGAGAGGGAACTGGAGATCCTGAAACGCGGGATGGTCGATCTGATAAGCGAGAACGAGCTGAGAAAGAAGCTCGTCAATGCGCGAACGCAGAAGCGGCCGTTACGTGTGAAACTGGGTATGGACCCTACGGCGCCGGACCTTCATCTGGGCCACACGGTCGTGCTTCAAAAACTGAAGCAGTTCCAGGAACTCGGTCACGTCGCTATCTTTCTTATCGGAGACTTCACGGGGATGATAGGCGATCCGACCGGCAGAGTCGAGACGCGGCCGGTGCTGACGAAAGAAGAGTTGATGCAGAACGCCGAAACCTACAAGAAACAAGTCTTTAAGATCCTCGACCCCGAAGCCACGGAGGTGCGCTTCAACAGCGAGTGGTTCGAGGCCATGAACGCGGCTGACATGATCAGGCTTTGCGCGCGGTACACGGTGGCGAGGATGCTGGAGCGGGAGGATTTTAGAAACCGTTATCAGAACAACCTGCCTATTAGTGTGCATGAGTTTCTCTATCCGCTCGTCCAGGGATATGACTCGGTGGCGCTTAAAGCTGACGTGGAGCTCGGCGGCCATGACCAGATTTTCAATCTTCTCGTGGGTAGAGATATTCAGAGGGCTTACGGCCAGGAATCACAGGTGGTGCTCACGGTGCCGCTCCTTGAGGGGACTGACGGCGTCAACAAGATGAGTAAGAGCTACGGCAATTATGTCGGGATAGACGAGCCGCCCGATGTGGTTTTCGGCAAGTTGATGTCTATTTCCGATGAACTGATGCTCAAGTATTACGAGCTCTTGAGCGACATTACCCTGGAGGAGCTTCAGAGGTTGAAAGAAGGGATCGGCGCGGGAACGGTGCACCCCAAGCAGGCCAAGATCAACTTCGCCCACGAGATCGTCAAGCGGTTTCACGGTGCTGGAGCGGCGCTGCAGGCTGAACGAAATTTCGAGAAGGTGTTTAGAGATCGTGAAATACCGGAAGATATCGAAGTAGCGAAAATCAGGAAGGGGAAGGACGCCATCTGGATCCCGCAACTGCTCGTCAGCACGGGTATGGTAACGTCTACGTCCGAAGGCAAGCGTATGATCACCCAGGGCGCGGTCAGTATCAACGGGAGCAAGATCGCTTCCGAGGACCTCCCGCTTTCCGATGTGGGCGAGCTTATAATCAAAGTGGGGAAGAGAAAGTTCAAGAAAGTCCTCGTTGAATCCTAAGAAAGGTAAGATTGAAAGACCGAGCAAAGTCGTGAGAATAAACCTGTCAGCTTTACGAGTGCAAGTATCTGATACCAATTCGCCGTCACGTCCTTACAGGATGCTTCGCTATCCCCGGGGATGCTCCCTTCGGGTGCTTCGCTATCGCTATCGCTATCGCTATGTATTGTATACCTTCGGATGCATTCCCGCTTTTCGAATTCATTCTTTTCCGGCCATGACTTGGCCCGCATGGGATTTGTATTCTTTTCTATACTACTCGTGAATTGATTTTCCGGAGGAGAACAACTATAATCTCCCAGCCTGACGGATGTTTGAAACGCAAAAGGTAAGGATGGGAAACTGAGGATGACACGAAATCGGGTCCTCATACTGTTGTCTGCCTTCCTGCTCGTGGTTGTCTGTCTTCTTACGTTCCATCTCCATCGGCAAGCCGACGCAGTGAAGTGCTCTCGCAGTTTCATGAACGTCAGCTCTCCTACGCGAAACGGCTCTCCGCGCAGATTCAGTTTTATTTCCAGGCGCGGTCCCGGGGGCTGAGAGCCCTCCGTCGTTTGTATCCCTCAAACAGGCGGAATCCGAAAGGCAGAAGCAGGATATCGATGCTTATGCGCGGCAGATAGACAGCGTTTACGTTAAGGCAGTTTCTCTGTATGACGCACAGGGCAAGAGTGAGTCTATTCCACCGCTCCCGGATGATCAGGGCGGGCGGAACGACAGCGCAGGTTCTTGGCGTGGGCGCAGAGAAGGGAAAGCAAGGACAAGATCTCCTTGAGCCCCGTCCTTCCGGGACGTAGGCCCTCACCTTTACTCTCGCGATTCCGGTTACCGGGAGGTCTCGGGCAACGGTGAAACGCTATTCACCGGCATTCTTTCTTTCACTCTGGATATGAAGGAGTTCCTCGCCGCTCAATTAGGCTCCGCGGCTCCCGGAATACCTCTCGATCAGATCTGGATTGTCGATAAGGACGGCACACTGCTTTTTCAGCCCGACCATCCTGATATGGTCTTCCGAAATATTTATCAAAGAGAGCGAAGCTGCCGTGCCTGTCACACTTCTTTCGATTATGTGGAAGAAATGCTGGTAAAGAAGCAGGGCGCAACGGACTATACAGTAAGGGGCCAGCCCAAGAAGATCGCGGCCTTTGCGCCCATGGAGTTGAACTGTTTCATGGCTCGTCGTTGTCAACGCTCCCTATGACCGGGTGACGGGTTTTGTGAGGAAAAGCCTTCGTGATCATCTGCTTCTTCTCGGGATCGTTCTTCTGAGTCTGGTGGGCGGTTCTTCACTGATCATGCGTAAGGAGCGCATGAAGATAAGGGCAGAGGAAGAGGCAGTCGGATCGCCCAGAGAGTTGCCGAGCGCAGGAAGACAGAAGAAACGCTACAGCTGGAGGAAATAAACTCAAGGGAATCCTCGATTCGATGAGTGATGGCGTGCACATCGTCAATCAGCAGTGTGACATGGTGTATGCCAATCCTGTGATCGAGCGGGAATACGGCCCGATCACCGGTCGCAAATGTTTCGATTATCTGCGCGACCAGCCCCAGGCCTGCGCGTGGTGCGAGAACGAAGAAGTATTCGCCGGGAAGACGGTCCGGCGTGAGTGGTATTCTGCTAAGGCCGACAAGACGTACGATATTCTTGAAACGCCTTTCGTCGCCCCTGACGGTGTCTTGTGCAAGCTGGCCATCGTTCGTGACATCAGCGACCGGACCAGGGCTGAGAGGGCCCTTCGGGAGAGTGAGGAACGGCATCGCATGCTCGTTGAGACGATGAATGACGGCTTGGGCGTGCAGGATGAGAATGGCATCTGGACTTACGTGAACAATAGGTTTTGTGAAATGTTGGGGTACTCAAGAGACGAAATGATTGGGCGACCGCTTACTGACTTTCTGAACCAGACCGACCTGGACACATACAGACGGCAGATGGTAGGGCGGACAAAGGGAGAACGGGGATTTTACGAAATGTCATGGCTCAGGAAAGACGGGCAGCCAATTTTTACGCTCGTCTCCTCCCAGCCGATTTTTGATGAACAAGGGCAGTTTAAAGGCAGCTTTGGCATAATGACCGGGATCACGGAGCGTAAACGGGCCGAAGAAGCGCTGAGACAATCAGAGAAGCAGCTTCGGCATCTTTCTACTCAGCTTCTGACCGCGCAGGAAACTGAACGGAAACGGATTTCCGGGAACTGCATGATGAGCTCGGGCAGGCCCTCGACTGTGATGAAGCTCCATATCAACTTCGTCGAAAAGAACCTGTCGGAGGATCAGACAGGACTCAAGAAGGAGTGCGAGAAGGGTGTCGAGTATATAGATCAGGTCATCGAGAATGTGCGTCGGCTCTCCAGGGACCTGAGCCCGATCATTCTCGAAGATTTCGGGCTCTCCGCAGCCATTCGATGGCTCGCCGGCAATTTCGCGAAAGAGGTATAATATCAAGGTGGCGCTCGATATGCTCGATATCGATGTCGACGATCTCACGGGATTCCCATACCGGCGTCTACCGGATTGTGCAGGAAGCGCTTACCAATATAGGAAAGCACTCCCAGGCGCGGCAATGTGTCTCTCACGGTGAGAGAAGACACCGGGCTTCGTATCGTTTTCCATCGAGGATGACG
>CAWGEZ010000010.1:0-6323 GCA_963821605.1 uncultured delta proteobacterium
TGAGCGGCGAGATGGTACGAGCCGTATGACGGGAGACTATCACGTACGGTTGTGTGTCCAGGAAGGCTGGTGTGTCCAGCAGGAGTTAGTCCTGTTATGTCAAAAGCCGGGAGGCATATAGCTAGGATGGCAGGGTGGCGGGAAACCAATATCTTGAAGCCCATCGACAACATCGCCGAAAGGGTGATGGCGAGCTGTCAGGCCGTAACGAAAGTGAACGCAAAGGTGGCCCCGAAAGTGAGAAACCCCGAAGGTCGAACCTTCAACCGTAAGGTGAAGACAGCATGGATGCCCGAACACTGGCTGGTACGGGCAGTCCACTTCGGTGGGGTGGGAGCGACGGCATGACGGCAAGGACACACCGAGCAACTGGAGAAGCCCTCGCCGCCCCGGTTGAGAAATCACCGGAGCAAGGTAGGTCCTATAACCGCACAACCGGGAAGTGGACCGAAGGTGGCAGGGTGGCGGATGGGCCGGTAGTAGCGACGATGCGGGGTAACGCCCGTGGAGCGAAGCGGCCCTGCTCTTGGCAATCCTCGTATCAACAGGGTGAGGCAGGGGTGCAATGACAACGGCACCCATCAGTCTGCAGGATCTGAGAAAGAGGATATACGCACAGGCGAAAGCTGATAAGCACCATCGATTCTGGGGTCTGTATGTGCATCTCTGCAAGGAAGAGACGTTACAAGTTGCCTACCGGCTGGCACGGCAGAACAACGGGGCACCGGGCATAGACGGCGTCACCTTTGCAATGATCGAGCGGGACGGTGTGGACTCTTTCCTTGCAGGCATACGGGAGGAACTGCTCCAAGAGACGTATCTGCCCATGAGGAACCGGAGAAAGGAGATACCGAGCAATGGAAAAACGAGAATCTAGGTATCCCTTGCATCCGGGACCGCGTGGTGGAGGGAGCGCTGAAACTACTGCTCGAACCGATCTTTGAAGCCGATTTCCAGGAAGGCTCCTACGGGTACCGCCCGGGAAAGAAAGCCCACGAGGCAGTCGATCGTGTGGCGAGCGCAGTGGTCCGCAACAAGACACGCGTTATCGATCTTGACCTGAGGGCCTTTTCGACTCGATCAGGCATGACATCCTGCTCGCGAAGGTGGCCCGAAGGATGGCGGACGACAAGATATTGAGGCTCCTTAAACTGATGCTCAGCACCAAGGGCAAACGGGGCGTGTCTCAGGGCGGGGTTGCGTCCCCGCTGCTCGCGAACATCTACCTGAACGAGGTCGACACGATGCTCGAACGACAGAAAGCAAAGACGAGCAGGTCGGGCTTCACGTACATCGAATACGCCCGGTACGCTGATGATCTCGTGGTACTGGTGGATGGCTATGGCGGGAAGTGGGAGTGGCTCCTTAAGGAAACCTACGGGAAACTTCTTGAGGAATTGGCGTGCATCGATGTGAAGGTGAGCACGGAGAAGACGAGACTCGTGGACCTGACGCAGGGAGAGACGTTCAGCTTTCTCGGCTTTGACGTTCGCAGGAGCAGGCCCTGAAAGGTAAGTGGGGTGTGCGGATCACGCCGAGGATGAAGGCGAGAACGAAGCTTTTGCGAAACCTCAAGGACATCTTTCGGCGCTTCGTATCACAGCCTATCGACAGGGTCATTGACTTGATCAATCCGAAGCTCCGGGGCTGGGTAAACTACTTCCGGATAGGGAATTCGAGCGTCTGCTTCACCTATATCAAGGACTGGGTAGAGAAGAAAGTGCGGCGGCATCTCATGAGGGCGCGGAACTGGCGGGGCTTTGGCTGGAACAGGTGGAGTAGGGTGTGGTTCTATAAGAACCTCGGTCTCTATGATGACTACGGGGTTCGGCACTATCGACCCGAAAGCGCTGCCAGCCGATAGGCACCATAAGCCTTTGCATGAAGACAAGAGGAAAGCCCATTGCGGGAAAACCGCACGATGGGTTTGACGTGGCGGGGGTTGGAAACGTGGCACGGTTGAGATATTGTGACACTCGCGGAACGAAAGGGCGAGCAAACAGGGAACACAAACTTCAACCTAAACCGGCGCGCCAATCTTCGACCCTACCTGTGAGGGCCTGGGGGTGAAATTCCCCCGGGCTGCTCGGCCAAAGTGTGGACTGCTACCTGGAAGCCGCAATCCGAACAATCCCCAGGGAATTGAAGACTTCATATGGTAATGGTGTACGGTGCAGGCTGTAAACGTGAATTTGTTCTGCGCTGTATCTATCTGAGTTTTCTACTGGCGCTCATCACTGGAAGGACGACCAAAAAAGGTAGGTCTCTGTTCTCAAAGAACGTTGAGCGGCTGCAATGGTCGTCGATGGCAATGCTCTCAAAGAGCTTTCCTCTCTGGAGAACAATGGCAGGGCGTGCCCTGTTTTGACTCTGTATGAACTGTATGAACTGGCGCATATACATCATGCTCAACATCACGAGCCGGTCAAAGCTGATGACGCGGACCATGTCTACCCCGTAGCCTCAATAGTGGAACCATTCGGCACAACCAGGGAGGCGGTGCTGCTCACCTTCCTTGCGGAGAGGAACAGGACTGCCTATATTTGGTTAGTAGTTCAGACAGCTGACCGGGGGAGGGTTCAGTGGAAATCCTGATGATGGGCGGAACCGGCTTCATCGGCCATTATCTTGCCGCCCATTTTGTCCTAAAGGGCATCCATTGAGGGGTGCCCTTCGTAATCTACCCGTGAGAAGGAGGAGTATCATGAGGTACGAAGCGTCGCGTAACCACCTAACCGCTGTTATCGTCTCGGCCCTTCTCTTAATGGCCTGTGTAGCAACCGGTGCGGCCCAGACCCAGGCTGCTGCTTCACCGCAGGAGCAGTTTCAGAAGGCCCGTGAGAACTTCTTGAAAGGGGATTTCAGTGACGCAGCGGCCGAGATACGGCAGGCTGCGTCATTCCTCAAGAGCGAATCTGTAAAGGCCGCAGCGGAAGTGAAACAGGACCTTATCCAATCCGCGCAGGACCTGGATAAGCTCGCCGATGGCGTTGAGAAGAAGGCCATCAGTTCTGAGAACGATTTGGACGAGAGCTTTACCCGCGCAGAGTACGCCCTGGCCCGGTATTACCATTCGAAGGCTTCCGAAGCCTGGGCAAAAAAAAGGCCTCGGAGGCGGGCCAGTACCTTAAGGCGGCCGGTATGCAGCTCGAAGATGCCCTTACCTGGGCAGGTGGGCGTATTGACGAAAAGAGCAAAGAGGCCATTCAGAAGGCCAAAGATGTGGGCGAGAGGATGGAGAAAGGCTTGGCCGTAGCCGGGTCTGACGTGATCAAGTATTTCGAGGAGGCCAAGAAAGAGATGGACGAGGCAGCCCATAGGATGCCGTCTCTGCCGTGAAATGTACAGACCAGTTGCACAACATATCCATTATTATCGGTGGGTTGCGGCTTCAGGCTATATCAGGCAGCGACCTCCACAGGTCGCTGCCTGATGACACACCCCCAGTTCCGGACCGACAGAGGAACTTGCGTTCAGCGGCATCTCTGCGGGCCCCGGAACGATGTGTAGCATGCAACAGACATTGCCCGTTCCACGGTCGCTGAGTACGGCATGAGCGATTAAAATACTATGATACCCCCCGAACCCAAGAGGTGATTTGAATGGGGAAGCAAATAAATCAAATGAGCATTTCAGAATGGTTGGATAAGAAGGAGGCAGAAGACGTTGATGTATCTCAAATCGTATTGCCGGATGACCTGTCCTATGACCAAGTCCCCGACGAAACCATCTTTTTTGAGGAGATTAATCCTTGCGAAATCCTCTGTACGGGCAATCATCCGTTTTCCACTGTTGAGCGCTTCGGACATTGGTATTATTGCAGGGGTCAAGACAAGGCAGCTGGAATTCACTCCTCGCGAATGCAGTGGCGGTTCTTTACAAAGGATAAAGATCTCGCTGTCAAGACAGCTAAATCGCACATAGAATAGGCAAGAAGCGTCCGATGTTTGCTTCTGAGAGGTTCTGAAATCAGCCCGTGCACGTGTGTCAGGTGTCGTATTGCGGCTATCTTAAATACTCCTTTGGCCCGTCCTCTCGGCATCGGATACCCTGGTGTGGTTTTAATGGTCTGCACAAGATCTTCACAAGCGACAACCCTCTCTCGATAACGGCGCTGCTTGGGAAAGTGAGAGAAGTACTGGACAGGTAGGGAGTGTCGCCGACAGCCACCGTATGTTCAGAGAAACGGCGACAATACTCGCTTTCAAGCGGCAATTCTCGGTTGTTGCTGGTTTGCGAGACCATCTCTTTGTAAGTGAAGTCGTTTATTTTTGCGATGTAACAATTCTGAAAAATTCCTGCCGATAAATTTTGTTTGTTGCTTCCTTATTTATCCAAGTCAAGTCTTTTTTATCTGTCTTTAGGCGTTTAAGGTTTTGGCGTGCAGGCGGTTGTCCCCGTCGTGTTACGACATCCTACCCAACCCTTATCAAATTGGAAAGTCGCGCTCTGGCGCTTTTACCCTGCTTAATCGGAGTTAGGATGTCGACGGGGAGTCCTGTTTCTGTACTGGGAGGTCGCTAAGCGCCTCAATGGAAGAAAACGAAGATCTCCCCGCCTACGTAATTTTACCCTATGCTGCCTTTTTTATCACCACCCTCTTTGGAGATTCGTAATTCTGTATGTAGTCACGGTCCATCCCGCACCATCGCATGGATGATCCGTAAGAGCTTCTTGGCTATGACGATAAGTGCGGAAGTCCTCTTCATGCCCCTGCCGATGAGGCTCGCATAGTACTCGCACATGATCCCGTTCTTTCGTATGGTCGCGACGGCTGCGTTGTAGAGGATCTTCCGGAGCAGGCTCCGTCCCCGTTTCGATATCCTCCGCTGTCCCTTTCTCTTTCCCGAGCTTATCTCATAGAGGTCAAGCCCGGCGAGCTTCATGATCTCCGACTGGGTCCTGAACTTCGAGAAGTCTCCGACCTCTCCGATGAGCCCTCCCACGGTGACGACCCCTAACCCTTTCATCGAGAGGATCCGGGCACTGCAGGGGATCCGTTCGAGCGTTTTGGCCATCTCCGCTTCTATCTCCTCGATAAAACCATTGACCGCCTCCAGCTGCACGAGGATATGCTGTATATCCAGGACAATGCCTGCTACCCCTTCTTTGATACCGACGGTATCTCTCGCCAGATTGATCAAGAGTTCCGCCTGCTGCATCCCGAACTTGCCCATGCTCCGCTTCCTGATCTCTTCACCGAGTTCGTCTTTGTTAAGACCACCTATCTTTTCAGGTGTGGTATAGCGCTTCAGGATATGCCGGGCGGTCTTGACCGTTACATCGTTGAATACCGTTCTGTATTCAGGGAAGATGAGGAAGACCAATTGCTGGATTTGGTTGAGCAGTGCGGTACGCTCCCCGACGTGCCGTTCTCGTGCGTTGTTGAGTCTCCTGAGGTAGGCCGCATCGCCTTCGGGGACGACCACGCTCAAGGCGTGACCGAGGCGCAGCACATCGGCTATCACCCGGGGATCCTTATCGTCGGTCTTCAAGGGAGAGTTGTCGTTTACCTCTTTGATTCTCTTCGTGTGCATGGGGTTGACCTGGACGATCGTGACCGGCTTGTTCATGAGATAATGGACGAGCGGCTCCGCATAGGGACCGGTCGATTCGTAGCCGACCATCACCTCACTGCAACGAAACCTGTTTTTGCTGGCCACGATCATGCTCCAGAATTTCTCGAACCCTTCCCGGGTGTTGTCGAACTTGAAGGGCTTTATGTCCCTGCCATCGATTGTGGTGCAATAGCCCGTGTTGCTTGCCATGCCGATATCTACGGTCACGATCAGCGTCTCTTCCTTCACCATCCTTACCCTCTTTCCCCGTATACCTCTCATAGCCTGGTTTCCTCCTTGATTTCTTGCCTGAATAAAGAGCTGCCGTAAGGAGGATATATATCCCTATTTCCTCATCTAGTTCAACCGTGAACTAAATATAGTATTCCACATCTTGCCTTTGGCAAGCAATATTCATACTTTGATCTGGTAATTCAGTATCTTTTTGTTGCAATTCAATAAGAATCGGCTATCATTGAAGTATAGGGTCTGCTGACCAACATGTGAATACAGAGGAGCCTTGATCAAAGAGAGGCTTAAGATGTATTCCTCCCAGACCGCCGGCCGTAGAACCAACTCTTCCATCCATTCCAAACTCAGCCAAGTCGCAATCATCCTGATTGCTCGTTGGGCGTCGCACTGCGCGTAGCAGCGTCCAAGGTCACGATACGCGCACCACGGAGGTGTAATATGATGCGACTGGCCTGTGCTGTTATCCTGGGGCTGATGCTTGTGTCTCCGAGCCTGGGGCAACAGTCCCTCGTA
>CAWGEZ010000011.1:0-21931 GCA_963821605.1 uncultured delta proteobacterium
CGACGAGTGGCTGTTGCGCCCAACTCGGGGTTGCTATCACCAGCACCAGGATAAGACTGCAGATCAATCGAACCATACGCACCTCCTTTGCTAGTCCACAATGGCCAACCCACCTCTCAACCCATCAATGTAGGTTCCCGATAATCATTTCGCTTTCACGGTACTTCCTCCTCTGCGCTCTATCTTCACTTTGACCCGATTGCCGCAATGAACATCTCGGTCAGCGCGACAGCAGCGCTCGGCGTACCGAAGGGATCCATGCCCCAATTGTATACCTTTTCGATGCTGGGACACACACCGCAGGTGATGATCTGTCCATCCTGAGTGACACCAGGACTGACGTAGAGAGCACCCGCAAATCTGGCATCCGTACCCCTCGAATCTGCGTCTGGCTTCAGAGGATCTCTGATATAGGAGTATTTCTTTCCTTTCAGGACCCCTGCTTCCGCCAGGACATTTACGGAACCAAGGGCAGCAGCAACGGGCTTGCCGCTGGCCAAGGTCTTCTGTACGACCAGGACTGCCTCAGGAGCCACCGGTGGTCCCGGAAAGAGACCCACTGCCATACAGGGCAGAATGACACCCACATACTCATCCATGTTCACCTCGGCCAACCTCTTAACATTTTCAATTTTCTGGGTCGGACCTGTGATGGGAGACTCCTGAGCGTCGTGGCTATATCCACGGTGAAGCCTGCGTTGTTGAGAAGTTTGGTCATCACACTCACTTCCTTACTGATCACGAGGTCGAGGTCCTGTGAGTATCCTTCCCGGGGAATCAGAAGGACTTTGCCAGAACTGCCCTGTGCGAACGCCTTTGCGGGCTCGGCACAAAAGAGCGATATACCTGCAATGATCGCCGTCATCATGAGTACCATCGTTGTGAACGCACCGATTTTTTTCATGGTCTCCCTCCTCTTGAGAGAACGTCCCTGCGCACCGCGCTGGTAAGAAAAGTCCTGCTTTACTCTCGTTATGGACAAGGCCTGGCTTGCCGGAATAGGTAGGAGTACTCTAAAGTCGGCCCTGGAGGTCCCGGTGAAATAGGTACGGCGATTTTCTAAGATTAATTTCTCAGGGTCCCGAGAATGTGAAGGCCTCCAAAGGAATGCGAGCACCCCTCTGGAGGCTTCATAGCGGCATCTTCTGCAATCTCCACTTCATGATCCCCTCTGGGGGTGAAGCTGAGACAATGATTCGCCGCGGCGAGAAAAAAAGGACCGAACTTACCAAAGGTATCTCCTTCGGCAGCTCGGCCATCTTCTCTCAAGACCCGCCGCTTTCCGCCCCCTTCTCACGGAGGGTTTGGCTTTTTCGGGTCAGCCTCTCTTAATAATTGTACACGATTTAATACAATTGTCAAGTAAAACATGATCATTCGCCAAAAGAGGGCAGAAAGATTCTTACCGGCCCTTAGATAGTCGGACCGAATTTCCTGTTTGAGAGGATGAAGAGTTATCGCTTTGCACCTGTAATGTGGCATGACGCAGACGAATCTAAGAAACGCGAGTTACAGCTTACTATACGGAATTAGGGCTGAGGATGAAGAAGAAAAAGCATGGACAATTACTCTCTGTTAAGGACATGTTTAAGTGGCGAACCAAAACATCTTAACAGGAGGAGTAACGCCCATGCATAGCAAACAGTATAGCAAACAGCTGGAGAAACGCAAGAGGATCGGCGGACCACACCCTGGTCATAGGGATGGACATCGGCAGTGAGTTCAACGCGGCCTGCTTCATGGATAAGGAAGGGAACGTACTCGGGCGCTACCCCACGATCTACAATTCGCGGAAGGGCTTTGACTATTTCCAGACGATGGTTATGAAGACCAAGAAGGAAGCATAAGCTCACCGATGTGCTCATCGGCATGGAGCCGACCGGCCACTACTGGAGGAAGATCGCCTTCTTCGCCAAAGAGAAAGGCTACGAGGTGCGCTTCGTCCGTACCACCGCGGTCAAGCACCAGCGGGAACTTGATGAGAGCTCCTCCGCACGAAGCGACATCAGGGATGCCTACACGATCGGGAACATCGTCCGGGAAGGGAAGTATATCGACACCGTTATTGAAGAGAGCGTGTTCCGCCAGCTACGCACGTTCGCCCATGCACGGGAGAGGATCCTGCGCTACATCGTCGGTTCGACCCATGGGTTGCAGGCGGTCACCTGAATGACTACTTTCCCGAACTGCGGCATCTCTTCTGGTCCATGAAGGCAAAGGGTCTCTGGAGACTCCTCGAGACCTATCCCTTCCCGGAGGATGTGCGTCACGCAGGTCGTCGCTGCCGTCACAGCACTGCTTGCGAAAGGTACGGGGAAGAAGCGCCACATACGGGAGCAAGCAGAACAGGTCTACCAGGCCGCAGTCGAAAGCGTGGGACTCAAAGCAATCAGCGAAGGCCGACCGCGCGCGGCTCACGATGTACCTCGAGGAGATCAAGCGATCCGATGCCAGGCGTCAACTCCTGGAGCGCGAGATGAAGGAGCTCCTCAAGGAGATCCCTCTTGCCCAGTATATCCTGTCGCTCCCGGGCATGGGGAAGGTCGGCTGCGCGGTATTCCTGGGGGAGCTGGGGAACCCCGACTACTTCGGTAACCCGCGGCAGATCATCAAGTACGCAGGCTACGATCCGAAGGAGAACGACTCCGGATTACGGGTGGGTCGGAAGATCATCTCGAAGAAAGGACGCTGGCTCTTACGAAAGTGTCTTTTCTTCATGGTGCTCAGACTGGTGCATAGGAGCTCCTTCTTCAAGGCATACTATGAACACAAGAAGAAGGGCATTGATCGTCCTCTCGAAAAGACAGAGGCGCTCTGCGCCGTGATCCTCAAGCTCATACGGGTGCTCTTTGCACTGATGCGGGATAGAAGAATGTTTACCGAAGAAATGCCACGCTGCGAAAAAGCAGCGTAACAGGAGGAGATACGTTGTGATGAAAACTATGGAACGCTGCCAGACAAGCGGCGTAAAAGGAGGATACGGTTGTGGTGGAAGGAGGACCGTACTTCTTCGTAGGCATAAAGGCCTGCAGGATTCAGCTTGGTCAACTTCCACCCACCCCTTTGATCTGTATAAGGTAAGTTGGGCATGACGGCCCGGAGAACAAAAGAGGTTAGATAAAGGGGATCAAAAGGCGGAAGCCACCACAACAACACGGCCTTAACAGATGAGATAAGAAAATGCTTGACAGTTTCTTTAGAAGAGGAAGAAGTCCTCAACCCCACAATCTTGACTCATAGCACTAACCACTGTAGCAAAATTGTAGCAGGAGGAGTCTTAAACAACTATAAAGGATGGAAAATCTCGAAATAGATAGAAAGATATTTTAGCCTTATTTATCACCATCTTAAGAGTAAATCCAGGCCAGAGGCCGTTTTGTAAAAATACCTACTTTTTAAATCCTAAGTCCAGTGCGCCTGCCGGGGACATATATCAATGGTGGAAAGGTTGCGTATAGGTTGCATTCTACCGAGACCGAAACGTTATATTTTGTGTCGCTTCGCAATCAATAACTTCTTCACAATAGCGATATCACTACATTTGTGCTCCCCTGGCAGTCATGAGGCCGAGGGTTCGACCCCCTTCAGCTCCACCAGTATTTCCAAGCGTTTACCAGCCAGAACGAAAATCCGTCTGACAAAATTGTCATAAAATTGTAGTACCCGATATTTCTATTCTACACAAATAGGATATGATCATTTTGCGATGATATGGGGCGGCGAGCGGGTGATAATTGGCGATGCGGTCATTTGCGGAGGTAACGGTACCAACACCATCTTTGGTGGTATCGGCAAACAGTATTCGGGGTACGGTCCACGCGAATTACAGCAATCGTCAAGACGGTTGTAAAACCGGGTCTATCGCTATTATAATAGCAGGCACAGGCACGAGTCGCTCTGACACACTGATGGCTGACGATAAGAACATATTGGTCCGGCCACTCTCCAGGGATCAGGAACGGGTCCTGCATGAGATTGACCAGTGTATCGCCATTCAACGTGCGGTCGGGTGGGGAGCTGAGACAGTGCCATCGCATGTGTTTCGGGCAGACTCCCTGGGCCTTCTTACAGATCTCGTCGATCTCGGTTACGTGCTCCTGGCCGAGCATGCAGTATCAGGCGAGGTCGTCGGTTTTGGCCGGGTCACGTACACGCGAGACCCTGAAAAACATTGGTTGCACGAACTGGCAGTGCTACCCCACGCTCAGGGGGTGGGCATAGGTCAGAAACTGATGATGGAGATCAGAAGGCGGAGTCACAAGGCCGGAGCGCAGGTGCTCTTGCTCACGTACGACCCGTTCGATGCAGGAAATGGAAAGCTCTACCTTAACAAGTGCGGCGGAAGAGGTATCCGCGCATTTGAGAATCTTTACGGACGGTCTGCCGATGAAGGTCAGCCGAACAGATACAGCCATAGGCTTCTGGTGTGCTGGGACCTCAGCCCCAATCGTGTTGTCGAAAGGTCGTATGCACCCCAGCATATAAGCTTGGTTACGTCACCAGAGGAAATTAGACAGGGAAGCCCCTTCGCTGTGGCGATCCCGTCATCGATGAGTGCACTCACTGGGGACAGAGCGTTGAAAGTGCAAGAGGAGACATTTCCTATTTTGCACACTGCGGTCAACATAATGGGGTTCGAAGCGATAAGGATCGAGAGAGGCCGACGTGAGGGCTCTAGCATGTTGGTGCTGGTGCCCCGATCACAAGGCTCGCAAGGGAATGCTTATTAGAAGAATGAGGAGACGACTATCCGCTTAGCGTGAAGATCAATCACGTAGTTCAAGGACTGGATGAATAATCCGTTGGTCAGTTGTGCTGCAGATAGAGATAGAATTCCTCCCATAGCGACGCGCCCCTGAACGTGTTCCCCCATGAGGTTGGTCTCATAGAAATTCTAAAACAACTAAGACCTCCGGAAAGCTGCTGCATTGGCCTCGCATTTGCAAGTAATGATACTTGTATCATACATCATGTGAGGAGGTTGTCATGGTAAAGAGCGCATCGGCAAGACATTTGACCGGCACCGAAGAGTTGCTGAGCGCCATGAGCAATGAAGACGTAAAGCCGGAGAGAAAGAGGTCTAACGGAATTCTTTGGCAATACATCCTTATGGCGTGCTGTTGCATTCTCGTTATTGCTGCCGCAGGCAAAGGCTTTCTCTACCTCGACAATGAAATCAATACCGTACAGTCCGCTGTCGGCTCAGCCGTCAAGGATTTCAACACGCTGAAAGCACAGGTGACCGCAGCCGACACAAGAGAGCAGATTGCCGCGGCTAATGCCGAGATAGAGGACCTCAGGGTGACCAACGCACAGCTCCGGGCTGAAGTGAAAGAGATCAGAGATACACTTGAAACAGTGAAGGCGAGAAGAAACAACGCTTCTCCCGCGCAACGAAAACGCAGGTGACAGCCAGAGTCAAAAATACAACGGCCTGTTGCTCGAATCCTTTCCTCGGTCAGCCAGGAATTGTGAGCTATACCAATTTGCATTCAAGATGGACGACCCAGCCTTCGGCCGGGTACCCCGGGCGGCAGTGAGGAGCCGACGCAGCGATAGCGCAGCATCCTGTAAGGACAACGAAGGTATACGTAGCGAAGCATCCCCGTGGGACTTGAAGGCGAATTGGTATTAGGATCGAGGGATCGTGCCTAGCCCGAGTGGGTCCTCGACGAACGGGGCAGGGCAAAGATCAGACACGCGCAGATTACGGGCAAGCAGGTTAGAGCTCCACATGGCCAAATGGATTCCGTAACCGTCAGCTATTTTCCCGAGGAAAGGCGCTGCTGTCCCTCCCGCGGTGATGGCCAGGCCCAGTGTCACGCCCGATGCGAGCCCCACATGGTTGGGTAAATACTTCTGTCCCATCACGATCAGCGAGCTGGAAGAGAGAAACAGACTAAAACCGATCGGCACGATGACCATGGTTGCCGCGCGCGCGTTTTCCAGAAAGAGAAAGGCGGGCAGCATGAAGGTCACGACGAGAAGGCTGATCAAGACTATCCGACGGTACCCGATCCGGTCTCCCAGTCTTCCGCCGAGAAGGGTCCCGAAGACCCCACCGCTAAAGTAGATCGTGAGTATCGTGCCCGCGGCTGCGTTCGACTGATGCAGGACATTGAGCCAGTAAAGTGGCAGGAACGTATTCAACCCGTAAAAGAGAACGGAACGGAGCATGATTGCGACCATCAGAATGGTGAAAGCTTTCCACTCGTCGCGTTCATCTCCCTTCGGGCGGAGGGTGCCGACGCCTTTGCTCTCCCGTTCCTGCCTGCCCAGCTGGGTGGTCATGGGCATCAGGAAGAGCGCGGCCACTATCACGGGCACGAAGAGAAAGAGCGTGCCCTTCAATCCGAATGCGAGCACGAGGGTGGTGGTGAGGAGCGGGCCGACCGCAAAGCCGAGCTGCCCGCCGGTTGTGAATATGCTCATCGCACTCGACTTGTTCTTGCCGGCCACGCGGTTTACGAGACGGGCCGCTTCCGGATGGAAGGCGGCCATGCCGATGCCGCTCAGCGCGACCACGGTGAAAATGAACCAGTAATTCGGTGCAACGCCGATGAGCGCGGTTCCCGCGCCGGAAACCAGCATGCCCGCCGGTATGAGCCACGTCTTGGAGAGACGATCCGCAAAATGTCCGAACACGGGCTGGATGAGGGAGGAAAAAAGGTTGGCGGCAAAGACGATGCCCGCCGCAGCGCTGTACGTGAGGTGGTACTCCGCGATGAGAAAAGGGAGGAGGGCCGGCAGCGCTCCCTGGCTGATGTCGGTCGCGAGATGTCCTATTCCCAGTATAACGAGACGTCGTCGTTGCATGCTATTTCTATTTCATCCCATTCCATCCGGAGTTCAGCGAATCCGAAACTTCGCGTATGCGGACAAACTTATATCGCCATGCGACCACATCCGTCAAGCCCATTACCGTCCATCCCGGTCGATTCGCCGGGAATGTTGACACACAACATATCATTGACAGACCGAACGCGAAGGCGTAATGTAGACCAGGGCCGGGGCAGCCGGGTCCGGACGCAGCAGGGACGCTCCATCGCATGGTATACCGCCACACTGAATGGAGCCAATATTTCGGGAGGAAACGATGTTTACCAAGAAATGGACCACATCGAAAAGGGAATATGGCATACGCGAGGAGCGAGACGTCAAGATACCGATGAGTGACGGCGTGAAGCTGGACGCGGATATTTTTCTTCCCGCAGCCGCGGGAGAATTTCCCGCGATACTCGGCGTCCATTGCTATAACAAGGAGCTGCAGACAGACCCCATAATGCCCGCAGGTATGAACAGGGTGAACGCCTGCTACGAGGCGGGAGATCCCAATTTTTATGTGAGGCGGGGCTATGCCCAGATCGTAGCAAACGTAAGGGGCACGGGCAAATCGGAAGGAACGTATCAGCATTACGGTCTTCGTGAAGTCGAGGATACCGCCGAGATCATAGAATGGATAGCGGCTCAACCCTGGTGCGACGGGAATGTCGGCATGTTCGGTGTCTCCTACTTCTCGATCGTGCAGCAGCAAGTCGCAGCGCTGAAACCTCCGCACCTGAAGGCGCTCTTCTGCCCTTTTGGTTACACCGACTTCTACCGCGACAAATTCTATCACGGCGGCATTCTCTCTCACTCGTTCATGCAGAGCTGGTCAACCCACATGGATAATTTGAGGGTTGAGAACTGGTATCGGAAAGCCTACGGGGAGGAGAAGTTTAAGGCTGCTATCAAGGAAGTCCTGGAGGACGAAGATATTCGGGCTGTTCCCTATCTTGTTAACGCCCTGAAACATCCTGACCAGGCGGGAAACCCGCTCCTGGTGGATATCCTGCTTCAACCGCTCGACGGCGAATACTATCACGAGCGGAACGTGGACTACGGCAGCGAGATCACGGTGCCGGCCTATCACGGAGCGTGCTGGGCCATGTACGGACTGCACCTGCCCGGAGCCTTCAGGAACTGGGACAACTGGAAAGGTCCGATGAAGATGATCATCGGCCCGCCCATCTATCTCGACAGGCCTGTCTACCAGTATCAGTACGAGTCTTTGAAGTGGTTTGACCATTGGTTGAAAGGCGTCGACAACGGGGTGATGGAGGAGCCGCCGATCAGGATCTTTGTCAGTGGGACCGGAAAGTGGAAGCAGACGACTGAATGGCCGCTGCCTGAGACACGCTGGATTCCCTTCTACCTGCACAGTGGCGGTCTTCTGAGTGAGCACGAATTCTGGCCGAACGAAGGACATACGACGTTTGAGGACTCCCATTTCAACCGTGGGAGCGCGACCTTCCTTTCGCCTCCCATGGTGGAGAGTACCGAGATTATCGGCCCCATCGTCCTGAACCTGTATGGTTCCACGACGGCCACAGAGGTTCTCTGGTTTGCGAGCCTTCTGCACATCGATGCTGAAGGAAACGAGACCCTGCTGACGAGGGGATGGCTCAGGGGATCTCAAAGACGAATCGACCCGGACCGGTCGAAGCCCTGGCAGCCATTCCATGTGCACGCGAAACGTGAACCGATGGTGCCTGGCGAGATATACGAGTTCAACATTGAGATCAGGCCCAACGGGTTTCTCCTGAAGCCGGGGGAGCGCATCGGTCTCCGGATCAAGTGTGTGGATGACGAGAAGCCCGCCAACTCGCTCCACGCCATCGGGTCGGGCCATCTCTGGAGGCAGCGGACCTCGCGGGTAACGATCTGCCACAATGCTGATTATCCGTCACATCTCCTGCTGCCTGTTACAGAGGGAAATATAATAGAGACGTATATGTCGGGCGGAAAATTAACGACCGACTTCTATCCGTACCGGAACTATAGCTGGTCTGCGTAACGCCAGTTTGCGTTTAAAAATAGAGCGAGGCTCTAAGAGTAAAGCTGATAGAGCCTCGCCACGATCGCCTTATTCAGCTCAGGCTCTGTCATCGGTGTCCCCGGCTGTTTGGGGTAAGGGTCCGGTGAGGCTATTCTCTCCCCGGCTTCCTCTACGCTCCACCCCTGTTTAATGGCCGACCTCACCGCCTCAACCCACCGCTTTACGATGCCGGCTTGTTCCACAAGATAATCCTTCTTGCAGAGTTCGCCGTGGCCGGGAACTCACGACATCGACATCCAGCTCACTAAGTTTCTTGAGAGACGCGAGCCATTGGTCCGGGTCAGACTCATGCAGCCATGATTTCTTTTGTTGAAACACGATGTCAGTGGTGAAGACCGCGCGCTCCTCCGGGATATACACACCAATACCGCCGGTGGAATGGCCGGGCAGATGGAACAGCCGGATCGTATGGTCGCCTACGTATAGATCCATGCTGTCCGTAAACGCGACATCGGCAAGCCTCACCCGATATCCCTCCATAAGGGGCACACCCGCGGGGTCCATGCGCTTGACGGTCTCGATCACTCTGGCTACCGGTACCTCTGTCAATTCTATCTCTGGTCTCCCGGGAGGTAATCAGGATCCCCGGGAAGAAATGGCTGCCCTGCCAGTGGTCGGGATGCTCTTCGGTATTGATGAGATAGCGTATCTCTCCTTTCTTGCCGGCCTCGTCCCGCCATTTCACCGCATCCGTGGGCTTCATCGGCGTGTCAATCATGACGACCCCTGCCTTTGTGGTAACAAAACCCAGATTGCACGCCGTCATACCGGTCTCTACGTAAAGATTCTTCGTGATCTGTATCATGTGCCTGCCTCCTTTTCCCTGTCTCCTTCAACGAACCGTCATGGCCCTTCAGGCCGCATCCTGAGCGAATGTAGCACACTCACCAATTTCAGTCAACGGGTTCCTTCGGGCCATTTCTCCGGCCCATTCATTTTTCTTGACAAGCAGAGACAAACGCGGGATAAAGACTGTATCAAACGGGGCTGGCTGCTCTACGAGGGACGTTCTGCACATCGAACCAGTCGCAAGTCCATTTACCGAGAAAGAGGGGGGAATCATGAAGGCGAAAGCTGTAATGGTTATTCTGCTGGGCTTCCTGCGTGATGCTGACCGCGTCGACGGGCTGGGCTAAGGATGACTACCCCAACAAGCCGATCCAGTTCATCTGCCCATTTGCCGTAGGCGGCATCACGGATATCGCTGCGCGCGTCGTTGCGGAACATATGGGGAAGTATCTGGGCCAGCCACTTGTGGTAGTGAATAAGCCGGGCGCAGCTTCGACTATGGGCACCGCGTTTGTAGCCGCCTCCAAGCCGGATGGCTATACGATTCTTACCACGTGGATAGTACTCGTGCTTGCGCCGTTGATCATGCCTGATCTCCCTTATAAATTGAGCGAGCTCACGCCGATCGGGAAGTCAGTGTCTGCCGATCAAATATTTCTTGTTAATAAAGATCTACCGGTAAAGACTCTGCCTGAGATGGTCGCGTACGCGAAACAGCACCCGAAGACCCTCTCTTATGGCACCGCTGGTGTGGGAACGCTTCCGCATCTGGTTATGGAGATGTTCAACTCCCAGATGCAAGTCGATATACAGCACATCCCCTACAACTCCGAACTGCAGTCGGTGACCGCCCTGGTGGGCAACCACGTGCAGGTGAGTGTTCTGACCTACGCGTCAACCGTATCTCACATCAGGTCAGGCGCGATCCGCCCTCTGGCGATCCTTGCTCCGAAAAGGGATCCGCGTCTTCCACAGGTGCCGACATCGGCCGAACAGGGGTACCCCGAGCTATTGGCTAACATATACAACGTTCTTTTGGCTCGCACCAAAATGCGCGCTCCATCATAAAGAAGCTGGAAGATGCCCTGGAAAAAACACTCCGGACAAGGAAGCCAGGGAGAAACTGGAAAAAATGGAATACAAGATTGATTTCATGAACTCCAGAGATACCCGAGGTCTTCCTCGACGCCGAAACGAAAAAGTGGTCGGCAGTCGTCAAGAAAGCGAATATCGTCAAATAGGTAAGAGTGCGGTGCACAGGATAAGCGGGCTGGTAGTCTTCGTCCTTGCGTTTGCCATCTTCTGGCAGGGCAAGGGCCTTTCCATAGGCAGCCTGCATGCGCCCGGACCGGGATTTTTCCCTGCATTGATTGCCGCGGTGCTGGTGATCCTCTCCCTGTTCTTGATGATAGGAGGGGGAAGAAGGAGGGCGAGGAAGATGCTGTCTCGGGCTCGGCCATCGTCAGGATGCTTGTGCTCTTTGCCGCACTGGTGGCCTACTTCCTCTTCCTGGAATACCTGGGTTTTGTTATCGTCAGCTTTCTCCTGATGTTCTTCCTTTTTTTTGTGGGTGGGCCGTCAGAGATGGTACGTCGCGTTCTTGTCGGCCGTGGTTTGCATAGGCCTGGCATATCTCCTCTTCGAGATTCTTTTGAAGAGCAACCTTCCAAGGGGCGTTTTCGGGTTCTGACTATGGAATTGCTGAATAACCTTTATCTCGGCTTCAGTGTTACCCTCCTCCCCGTGAATCTCCTTTTCTGCTTCATAGGGGTCTTCCTGGGGACGCTGGTGGGAGTCCTGCCGGGCTCGGCCCGGCGGCCACGATCGCACTTCTGCTGCCCATTACGTTCAGCCTGCGGCCGGAATCAGCAATCATCATGATCGCGGGATTTACTCTGGGGCTCAGTACGGGGGCTCCACGACGTCAATCCTCGTCAACATCCCCGGCGAAGCCTCCTCTGTAGTGACCTGCCTCGATGGCTATCAGATGGCCCGCCAGGGTCGGGCCGGAGCCGCCCTCGGGATCTCTGCGTTCGGCTCCTTTATCGGCGGCACGCTGAGCGTTATCGGCCTGATGCTTCTGGGTCCGGTCCTTGCCGGTTTTGCCCTTCAGTTCGGTCCTCCCGAATACTTCGCGCTCATGTTTCTCGGCATCGTCATCCTCACGTTCCTCTCCAAGGGATCGATGGTGAATTGCTTTGTTTCCGCGGCGCTCGGGCTCTTCATAGGAACAATCGGTATTGACACGATTTACGGGGTTCAGCGCTTCACCTACGGCACCCTGACCCTCATGGACGGCGTAGGGTTGGTCCCTGTTGCAATGGGATTATTCGGCGTGACCGAGGTGTTTGTCAACCTGGAGCGCCCGGAGATCCGGGATGTCTTCAAGAGCAGGATCAAGGGTTTGCTGCCGACACGAAAGGATTGGGGCGAATCGCTCGGCCCCATTATGAGGGGTTCGGTGATGGGCTTCTTCCTCGGGATTCTACCGGGAGGCGGTGCTATCATGGCATCTTTTGCTTCCTACGCAACGGAGAAACGCATATCCCGCCACCCGGAGTCTTTCGGGAATGGAGCAATCGCAGGGGTTGCCGGTCCTGAAACCGCCAACAATGCCGCCACGGGTGGCGCTATGATCCCGCTCCTTTCTTTGGGCATCCCGTCCAACGTGATCATGGCGCTCCTGATCGGGGCCATGATGATCCACGGCATCAAGCCCAGCGCCTTTCTGGTCAGCGAGCATCCGCAAGTTCTTCTGGGGAGTTATTACGTCCATGTACGTAGGGAACGTCATTCTTCTGGTGCTCAACCTCCCGCTGATTCCCATCTGGGTAAGTCTCCTCGAAGGTTCCTTACGGCATACTCTTTCCGCTGATTTTGCTCTTCTGTTTGATAGGTGTCTACACGGTGAACAACAATGCTGTACGAAATTCTGATCATGCTTATCTTCGGCGTGATCGGCTACGTGATGCGCAAGACAGGGTTTGAGCCGGCGCCTCTGCTCTTCGCCATGGTTATCGGCCCCATTATGGAAACCGCTCTTCGCCAGTCATTGCTCGCGTCACGGGGAATTTCGCGTATCTTCTCTGCATCGTCCGATTTCGGCAGTGCTTCTTGGAGCGGCGATGTTTGATTTTGTTCAGTTCTTTCATTCCGCGGGTGGGAAAACAGAGAGAAACCATAGTGAAAGAGGCACCGGAGGACTTAATAGTGATTTGCCTTCAAGCGTATACCTTCCGGGTACGCGCAGGTGGGTGTGCTGCGGTCGCGCTCCTCGACGTACCGTAAGGTACGCCTTCGGTCGGCTCCTCGCTGCCGCCTCGGTCTCCATCTTGAATGCAAGTCACTACAGTAGTTCAGGACAAATAACTACTGCTCTGGTGGCGGCTTTGGAAAGGCTCCTTCCCTCGCTTGGCGACGTTTTTCGAATTTCTCTTTCAACGCATCAAGCTGCTTCTTTTGATTATCATCAAGCTCTTTTCTTATCTGCGTAAAGCCGTCATCGACAATGCCCTCTATTTCAGGCCGCATTTGGAGGAAATGCTCGCGCAGCTTCTCCTCTGTCTGCGCAACGATTTTCTCTACCGCGATCTTTTGACTCTGTGAGAGGTCGAGCTCCTTCGAAAGCCTTTTCATGATGAAGGTTGTTCTCTCCCTGGGTTCCAGCATGAAAGGGATGATAGTGATGTTTGAGATAGAAGCGCGTGCCCAGCTGAACCGACCAGGGCGCCGACGATGAAGACAAGCGCCACGCCTAGGACCAGTTTCCAGGTATTCATGTTGCCTCCTTATACCAATTCGCCTTCAAGCGTATACCTTCGTTGTCCTTACAGGATGCTTCCCACAGGGATGCTTCCTTCCAGGATGCTTCGCTATCGCTATCATCTCCTCGCTGCCGCCCGGGGCACCCGGCCGAAGGCTGGGTCGTCCATCTTGAATCCAAATCGGTATTACACACCAAACAGGTGTGCCAATGCCGAGTCCTCTACGGCATTCAAAATTAGTTGAAAAAGATCGTACTCAACAATGAAATCGGTTGCAATCGACAGGGCGGCGAGTCCCAGCGTCAATAGAGAGGTAGCCGGAGTAAGCCGCCAGACAAGCCGCTCGAACGTAGGCAGGAAGCGCGGCATGGATCCAAGCGGACCCATCTCCCTGAATTCGAGCCATAACGCTGTTCTGCCATTGGTCGTCTACCTCGAAGCGTTCCTTTCCCAGATAGGCCCGCCTCAATATGTTTGTGAGCGTTTCCAGTTCATTCCCGGAGCTTTTCATGCGTCACTCCTTTCATCTGTAATGGCTCCCGTGAGCAACGAGTAGAGCTTCTTGCGGGAGCGAAATAGTCGCACCTTCACATTGGCCGTGCTCCAGCCGAGTTGACCGGCGGCTTCTTTCACCGAAAGACCTTCGAGATAGACCAGTTCCAGCACCATCCTGTCTTCGGCCGATAGTCTGTCCAGGGCCCAGTCCAGAATCTCCCGGGCTTCCTTCTGCAGCCCTGCTTCGCGGAATGATTGGCTTGAGTTGTCGAATAGAGCCGCATTCAGCCACACCACGATGTTCTTCCGTGAGCAAGCTCATGGGGAGTTCTCGAGATTTGTAATGCTCTCGCCAAAAGTCGTAGCAGGTCCTGACGGCAATTACGGACAGCCAGTGGTCGAAACTGTTACCTTTGAACGTTGGCAGCGATCGATAGGTTCTCACGAACACATCCTGCACCGTGTCTTCTATCTGATCGGACGGTACATGCTTCTTGACTATAGCGAGCACGAAGTATTGGTATTTTTTAAGCAGGTGTTCAAATGCATTGACGTTACCGGCAACCACCTGACGGACGATTTCACCATCATCCTGATTGGAAGAAGTATCATCCATTGCAGTACCAGAAGGACTGTCGTCGGTAACCAGGCTCAGAGGCGCAACAGTCTCTTCGACTTTTCTATTGTAATCATTTGTTCTCGCGCTGGTAAGCCCACATGTATCTAAGTCGTGGACGCGCCCGAAAAGGTTACAGCCGGGTCAGCCAACCTCCTTGTAACCTTTTTAAGAGTCCTCACGACTTTACTTTTTAAGATGGTATTAGTCTCCACTTGCAGAACGGTCTACATACCGGACCTTTCGGCGACCGGGCGGTGGCAACCCCCCACACCCCTATCAAAAGCCACCGCCCGTGCCGTCTCCGGAACCTGCGGCTCGGTCCGCATGCACGAGAAACCAAATCCAGAGTCAGGAGGGTAACATGAAAAGATGGTCTCTGCCCGTTCTTGCGTCGCTTTTAGTCTTTGTGGCAACCTTCGTTGTAGCAGCCTCACCTGAAGCCGATCCGGCGGGGCCTCCGGCTCCTTCGACCGGTCAAGGGCAGTTTGGGCCTGGCGATGTTCATCGCACTCCCGGGTCAGGGTTCGGAGCATGGCGCGGCATCGTATCGTATCTTGGTCTCTCACAGGAGCAGATAGCTAAGATGCGCGAATTGAGAAGCCGCTTTCGCAACGAGACTCACGACTTGAGGTACGATCTGGCGATGAAACGTTTGGAGATGCGGAAACTCTTCACTGACCCCAAAGTCGATGATGCGACGCTTCTGGCGAAGCAGAAGGAGGTGAGCTCCCTGCGGCAGAGGCTGATGGACAAAAGGGCGCAGATGATGATCGAGGGTAGAAAGATACTTACGGCGGAGCAGATTCAAAAACTCGATCGGATGCCTATGGGTCGTGGCATGGGTCGTGGCAGATGGAGATTCGGTAACATCGATTAAGCTGGCGCGTTTAACCGCCCTGCCCTGAGTGGTTACAGATGCAATACACCGTCCGGAGCCGGGCCTGCCAGGCCCGGCTTACGACAATAATTGTCGAACTCACACGCCATTTTCGACATTTCTTGCCTCAAGCCGCCATGAGCCGGGATATGAGAAACGGCTATGCCTTGATAATCGTTGAACAACGCCGGGTGAAGCCCATGGCGTGCTTATTGCTTCTCGAAGCCCCATGACGATCTGTCGCTTCAATCTCTTTTTCCGCCAGCGAGAGACTGTTTGGGCACAGCCCCACAGGAGAGATTATACATGGCCAATAAGAAGACACCCGGACTGAGCATTCTCCTTTGCAGCCTGCTTCTCGTATCCTGCACTTACCTCCCCTTTGCGAACAAGAACGGCACTGCCGATTCCCAGAAGACGGCAAAAAGCGCAACGGCTCAGAAGCAACAGGAGGCCGAGCCAAAACCGGGAGACATTCGAGTCACTGATGGCGTCGAGTATATTTATGCCAAAAATAGAAGGTATATGAGCCAGCCCTACGAGCCGGAGTATGTCTGGATACGCAAAGATCAGTACTCTCCCGGTTTGTTCGAGTCGCTGCGCGCGCGGGCTCCGGGCCCCACCAAAGAAGAAAAGGAGATGGAAGGGAGGATCGCAAAGCTCGAGGAGGAGTTGAAGAAGAGGGGAGCACTACCGCAGATGCCACCCCTTCAACCCATCTCCGCGGCTTCCCCTCAACCCGTCTTCGTGCCTCCTGTCGCCATGGCGTCTCCAAGGCATCTCTTCCGGCACCCGCATTCAACTACCCTTCGCCAAGAATGAAACGGCATGTGCTTGTTTTGCGGATAACCGGCACGACAGATCCCAAATCCGAGCAGCTTGCGGAGCGTGTCACCGGTAGGCTCATCGCAACACTGGAGAGCACGGGCAGGATCATCTGCCTTGACTCCGGCACGGTCGGTTTTCGCGACGACATCGCTCAATCGGAGGCCATGAAAAATCTTGACGAACTCCATGGCATACAGGCCGTGGTGAAGGGTACCCTTACGTCCAACACGAAGATCTCACTCACCGTCTACAATGCGGAGACCGGGTTGATTCTCAGGCAACTGAACGGCGAAGCCGCCCTCCTGACCGGTGAGCACGAGACAAGCCCCGAACGGAGCAGCATGAAGGCGATGGGCATTGAAGTCCTCACCGAAGAAGTGCTGAAGTCCATCCTCTCGCTGGACTGGCACACCCGGGTAGCCTCAACGGAGCAAGGCAAAATCTTCATCAACGCTGGTAGACTGTCGGGGTTGGAAAAGGGAGACACTCTTGAGGTCTATTGCGCCCGGTGAACAGATTATCGACGCTGCGACCAAAATGCCGCTCGGAAAGCTCAAAGGGGAGTATAAGGGGGAGATCGAGGTCGCAGAACTCTTTGGTGTGGATGCGGCCTGGGCAAGGCCCAAAAGAGGAGAGCGGGTTTTCCCCCACCGATCTCGTCTATCTGAAAAGATGAATCGTGCGGCCCTTTTCTGCGAAACGTGCCTATGTCCCCTAGCCTGCGCTCTCCGGCTGTGTTATACTATTATCAGATGTATTTGAGGGAGGTTAGTATGAAAAAGACTCTGCTTATCATGGTCGCCCTTATGCTTGTGCTCCCGTTAGCTTCGCCGCAACGCGCCCAAGCCGGTCATGGATATTATTATAATTATAACTGGTGGGTGCCGGGAGCAGCCTTTTTCGGGGGCGCTCTCTTCGGTGCTGCTATCTCGCGTCCCTACTATCCGCCACCTCCTGCATACTACTATCCGCCGCCAGCTGTCTATGCCTATCCCGCGCCAGCCTATGCCTATCCCGCGCCTCAAGCCTATCCTCCACCACAAAGTTACTCCTATCCGCCCCCAAACACTCCGCCCCCGCCGAGGGCCGAAGCGCCGAGGAGCGAGGCTCCCCAAAGTTCTGCCGGCGAATGGATAACTGTTCCCGGTCAGTATGTGGGTAACACATGGGTACCGTCCCATAAGGCGTGGGTCCCGACTAAACCGTAATGTCAGAAAAAGTTGTTTGAACTGACCGCGCTCAGCGCAGCAGCGCGGGAAGCAGTATTCCGGCAGTCAGGTCTGTATCTATCAGCCTACTGCCTCTACCTGCTACCTGCTAGGAAAGGCCTTGAGTAGCTGGCTCGTATTATATTCGAAGATATCTTCCAGGCTTGCTGTCTTCTCTACTCCCGGGAAATTGATGATCTGAACGTACCTGCATTTTGCGTTGTCCGCGATGGTTCTCGGCTACAGGCGAGTGCAGGATATCCACAACGACATCCGGCTTTTGCGCAATTGCGTCGGCTATGACCCTGGGCGTCAGCTCCCCCAAAGGGATGACCTGAACTACTGTGAGGCCTGCCCACGCGGCAAAAGGCCTGGCGTGCCAGTGCACCACAGCACGTTTTCCAGCGACCGGAGCCAGCCTGATCTTCAGCGAGTCGAGCGTTTGGAGAAAGCTTTTTTCCCATACGCCCGCCTCTCTTTCCGTCTTCAGCGGCGCCGCGACTTTACGTACCTGTGCGATGAGGTTTTCAGGCGAGAGCGTCGTATCGACTTGAATAGCACCCGGATCTGCTTGTTGCGGGACGTCTCGACCAGCTTCGATACCATTCTTTCATAGCCGGCGTAAACGACAACATCTGCCCCTTCCAGCTTGAGAAGGTCCGTCGGCTTCAGATCGTATTCAGGCGGATGGCTTCGACGTCGGCAGGTGTGAGAATCCGCACCTCATTGCGCGCCCGCAGCCTTTGCGATCGCACCGGTGAGAGACGTTGACGCGACAACGACCTGGCCCTGCCACTGCGCCGGAGAAGGCATCACCATGAGAAGCGCTACCCCGACAGCGAAGAGCATAAAAGCCTTACGGTAGCTACGCGAGGTTGATGCCGAGCGAATTTAATCGGAGACCGAGGCGGCAGCGAGGAGCCGACGCAGGCGTACCTAGAAGGTACGTCGAGGAGAGCGACGCAGCGACAACGAAGGTATACGATTGAATACGCCTTGGCATCAGGCTTTTGCATGGCTTGAAACCTCCTTCCGAAAAGCATACACAGAGCGATTATGAACGATGCCACCAGAATAATGGTGGAGCTTGCAGGCAGATCGAAGCGGAAGGATAGGTAGAGACCGCTCATGCCCGAAACAAGACCGAAGAACGAGGAGAGGATGAATGATTGCTTCAAGCTTCTGCGATCATGCCCGCTGCCATTGCGGGCAGGAGCACAAAAGCATCCACGAGCAGCGCGCCGATCATGCGCATCGATACGGCGATTGTCAGGCCCAGCATGAAGACAATCAGATAGTAGAGCGACTTCTCCGGTATGCCCACGGCGAGCGCGATCTCGCGGTCATAGAGGATCGCCTGTATCTCCTTGAAGAAGAGGAAGATCATACCCAGAACGAAGAGGCTGACGACACCGACGATCACGAGGTCCCACGACGGTGAGCGCGAAGATATTGCCCCAGAGTATGCTGAATGCCTGAATGACGTTGATGTTGCCTTTGTAAAAGAGGATGAAGGAAAGGGCCAGGGTCAGGGTCATGAAATAACCCGAGATAGTGCCCAGGCCTATTTTTGTTTTTTCAGAGATCGGCCCGAGCGCCAGCGCGGAGAAGGCGCAAAGAAGAAGGCCCATGAGCATCGGGTCGACATGAACAAAGAGACCGATGGCGCCTCCGAGCAGACGCTATGTGCATCATCGCAAAACGGAGCGGAATGAGATTAAGAGAGGTGATAAAGACCCCGATCAACGGAAAGGCGATGCCTGCGAAGAGCACGGCGACGAGGGCGTGCTGCATAAAAGGGTAGCTCAGAGAGTCGATCCAGCTCATACTCTTCTGCCTGATCAGGTGGCTCTTTCCGTCCTTCAAAAGGTAGACCTTGTTGCTGTACTGCTCGACCCAGTGCGGATCATGCGTGACGAGCAGTGTTGTGAGGCCTCGCTGCTTGATGCATTCTGTAGATCGTCTCCATGATCTCCGATTGCGAATCAGCATCGAGGTACGTGGTGGGCTCATCGAGAAGCAGTATGGAGGGCTCCTGGGCCAAGAGCGCGCGCCAGCGCTACCTTCTGCTGCTCGCCGCCTGAGAGCTCATGTATGAGCTTGGCCGCGAAACCGCTCATGCCGACGATCTCCAATGCTTCGCCGGCTTTGTCCCAGATCCTGGCGCGACGGTTTGCGCATCAAGCCTATCTTGCCGTAGCGACCCATCAGTACAGCCTCATCCACCCGCATGGGAAAGCGGCCGGAGCCGGAACGCTGCGGCACAAAGCCGACCTCTTTGCGCACCCCATTGTTGCCGTTGGCTGCCTGCCAGAGCTCATGCCCCAGCATCTTCACCATCCCTTTGAAGGGGCGAATCATGCCGTTGGCAACCTTGAGCAGGGTCGTCTTACCTGTTCCATTGGCTCCGACAAGGGAGACGAACTCGTAGGGTTTTGCCTCGACGCTTACGCCGGAAAGCACGCACGCATCGCCCAGCTTCACATGGATATCGTACAGTTCGATGGAATGATGCATCAGGCTTTCCGTCCCTGAGCCGTGAATCGGCCCGGCTCATTGACAATTGAGATATCGATGAGGCCTGACTCCTCCATGAGAAGACGCAGAGCTTCGGGGTGAGGGAGCCGGTCGCAGGCCACGGCTCCGCCGATCTGACCGTGCATTCGGTTGATCTCTTCGGCGCTCTTGAGGTGGGCTATGGCCAACCTTCCTGCCGGCCGAAGTACCCTGACCATTTCACGAAGCGCCTTTTCTTTATTGGGAAAGTGTGGAAACGCAGCAAAGCAGCTGACGCAATCAAAGTGCTCTGAGCAGAAAGGGATCGATTCGACGGTGGCGTTGAGAAGCATCGCATCCGCGCCATTGCGCCGCTCTGCCGCCTGCCGCAACATTTTCAATGAGAAGTCCATGGCAACCAACCGGCCTTCATGACCGATTGCCTCACGCAGGAATGGCAGAAGAATACCTGTGCCCGTTCCCACGTCGAGCACTGCGTTACCGGCAGCCAATCCGAACGAAGCCACCAGCTCCGAGAGCCGGGCACGTTCCTCGGCGCTATGGTGGCGCTCGTCCCATGACGTCGGCGTGCCGATCAAAAAATGTTTTTCTGTCTTCCGTTGCCATCTCAATTCCCGCAAAATAGTAAAGCCACGAAGGCTCCTGGTCTTCAGACCGAGCGTGCCTTCATGGCAAAAGAAGTATACGACCATCTGCATGCAAAAGTCAAGATGGCCGACCGCAACCTTCGGTGCTTGAGGACCGGCCCTAAAGGGCCTTGAGGACCGCCGGCATGGCCGGCTTAAGGACCGGCCTTCGGCCTTGAGGCTTCTGCCCTAAACCTTAAGCGCAAGCGGTCCTCGAATCACGCCGGCGGCGTGATGGTCCTCGAGCGAGCAGGCTCCACGCGAGCGGTCCTCAAGCGCAGCGATCGCCGCTTCGCGGCTCCCCCTCAAGATCGGCAGAGTGCGGACGATAATGGAATATGGTTAACGGAATAGGAGCGTCACTTGCCGGTCTTGCTGCCTTTGAGAAAAGGTCGCTGCTAGCTGCGAACAACATTGCAAACAGTAACACGGCAGGCTATAAGAAAACCGAGGCAACAATCACCGAGGACGCGGCCGGACTGCCGGAAGTCAACCTCCAGCGCATTGACACCCCGGGCCCACTCGTCCCGGAAGAAGACGGAACTCTTGGGAACAGTCTAACGTGGATCTGGCTCAAGAACTGACACAAAGCATGGTCGCGCAAAGAGGATACGAAGCAAATATTAAAGTCGCTGAAAACAGAGAATGATATGCTGGGTCTGGCGCTCGATATTTTAGTCTGATTTTTGTGGCGGACTTTTCTTCAAGGTTGGGGTCGAAGAGGCTTGTCGGTTTCTTCATCGGGGCCGGGTAGATGTCTTTTTCCAGCGACTGTAAGGCCTTTTCTACAGCCGCTATTGCCATGTCTTTCACCGCGCCACTTAGTCCAGTAACCGCATCGCCGACGACGTTAGTGGACCAGATGAGCTTGCCTGTAGCTACGCTTATCAGTCTGAGGGAAAGCCGTGTTTCACTGATGAGGTGGCCCCTATCTTGTGATAGGGTGCCAATGAATATGCCCTGCAATCCATAAGGCTGGTGCAGCTTCTTGCGAATCTCCTCCGGAATATTCTCAGAAACTCCGTCCGCTGACCGGTGAAGAACCCTGTCCAGATCCCAGCTACGCGCTACAACCTGAAAACCGAGATCGACGAGTCCGCGTGAGAGGCGATTTGTGGCCTCCTCCTGTGCCGTAAGGTTGCCAACGAGTGTGGCGACGCTGACCGCTCGGGAACCCCGCACCTGCCGCTTGGTTTCCGTAGGAGAGTTTCGACGGGCCCAGATTCAAGGAACAGGCCGCCGTCAAACAGACTATGGCGAGTGCCGCAAGGATTGCCTTGCCCACGCTATATGTTCCAAACATTTTACGCACCTGCAGAACATATGCAAG
>CAWGEZ010000012.1:0-65281 GCA_963821605.1 uncultured delta proteobacterium
ACAGACGAATGGGAAGAAAATCATGGTTGAGATTGTGGGGCGTAAGCGATAGAATAAATGAGGAGGTTTATCTATGAACCGAGAGGAACTGCTTAACCGGATTTCAATCGATCCGGAGGTCTGTTTCGGGAAGCCGTGCATACGAGGAAGACGCATTTGGGTATCTCTTATCCTCGACATGCTGGCCAGCGGAACGAAAATGGACGAGATTAAAGAAGAGTATGATCTTTCGGAACAAGATATACTCGCCTGCATCGCTTACGGCGCTGAGATGGCCCGGGAACGCTATGTGGATATCCCCGCAGAGGGCGGCAATTGAAACTCAAGCTGGATGAAAATCTTGGAAAGTCTGTAGCAACTATTCTGGAAAACGCCGGACATAACGTAGAGACAATCACCGGTGAAGGATTAAGGGGAGCAAAGGACAAGGAAGTTATCGCAGTGTGCAAAACTGAAGGCCGTTGCCTCGTTACCCTCGATCTTGGGTTTGGCAACCCGCTCGTTTTCGATCCTGGACAATATAGCGGAATTGCAGTGCTTCGTCTTCCTCAAAGACCATCCTATGACGATCTCCTCAAAACTTGCCGTACACTCATCGCCGCGTTGCAGCACGAAGATATTACAGGCAGACTGTGGATCGTGGAGACACGCAGAGTCCGCCAGTATAAACCGGACCGAACCGAGGACGAATGATCCTACGACCGTCCGTCGGTACAGCATAAAAATGGGGAATAATCAGTTCAGCCACAATCCAAACAGTGGCCTGCTACTCGCGAGAATCCGGAGGTCTCCAGGCAGCAGACTATTTTCTCTGGGCCTTACAACGGTTCTATGAAAGGGAAGAAGACAGGTTCTTAGAGTATCTCTGGCCTTGTTTCCGGTTGGTGCGGGATCTTGATGATACCAGGCACTACAAATACGGAGAATATTACACGCAAAAAAAGCCGCTCACGATGGCGGCTAAGAAAAATTTACCGGGGATATAGGAGCCTCTGGGCGCTGCCCGAGGCTCACACGGCATGGAGCCGAATTTTGTCCCTGGTACTTGTAATGTTAGCAGCCTGAGCGGATATGTCAAGAAAAATGTTCATGAGCTCTCTGTTACAACAACATTGTTGGGTGATGTGCGGCGCATTACGGATCGACCGTGCTTCTTGAGATGAAGGGCGGCGGAATCGACCAAGATCATGCCAAATACCAGGCCGCCCGGCGATGGGTCTCGGCGGTAACCCTTGCATGATTACGTCAACCTCTACTTCGATGCGCGAAATCCAATGCTCTACATGCGGCTCGACCAGCATGCCGAAATCTGTATCCTTCGCGTTAAACCCTCAGTAATGGAATTGCCGGGAGTCGTAATTGCGGACCATAATGCGTCAAGCGGGTATGCGAGGTTTTTCCCATACCCCGATGGTCTGAAATATATCGATAAGGACACTGTATACGCTGAGTACTGGACGCATCCTGATAATCCAATAGCAGAGATGGAGCACAAGTCAAAGAAGTGCGCGGAAGCCTTGGTGCCGGACAGAGTCAGGCCGGATTATCTGCTTGGGGCTTGCGTTTCCTGCCTCAAGGCACAAGATTCTTGTAGGGTGACGGGAATCACCATTTCTGTTACAATAGATGCACACCTCTTTTTCAGATGAGGGGGGTACGATGATAAAGGCTTTGACTGGAAACATTCTTGAGTCGAAGGCACAAACTCTGGTAAACACCGTGAACTGCGTGGGTGTTATGGGCAAGGGCATTGCCCTGGAGTTCAAGAATCGATTTCCGGAAATGTTCAAGGACTACGAGCAGAGGTGCAGGCGAAAAGAGGTGATGCTCGGGAAGCCATATCTCTACAAATCGCTGTTTCCTCCATGGGTCCTGAACTTCCCTACAAAGGGCCACTGGCGATCCGTGTCGAATCTGCAGGACATCGTTCGAGGCTTGATACTACCTCATCAAGCATTACGGGGAATGGGGTATTACGTCGATCGCGGTTCCGCCCCTCGGGTGTGGACATGGCCAGCTGGAGTGGAGGATCGTAGGACCAACGCTATACAGGTACCTAATTAAACTGGACATCACCATCGAGCTCTACGCGCCGTATGGAACGCCGCACGAGGAATTGCGGCCCGAGTTTCTGAGCAAGACAACTGGGGGTGAGGATTCCGATTCTATGCCCGTGCCTCAGTTCGTGAAGCCGGCTTGGGTTGCCCTTGTGGAAATATTGAAGAGGATTGAGGACCAACCATATCATTGGTCCATTGGCCGAACCACATTCCAGAAGATTGCCTTTGTGGCAACGCAGGAAGGTCTGCCCACGGGATTGGAATTCAAGAGGTCCAGTTACGGCCCGTTTTCTCCAGAGCTTAAGCATCTTATCGCCAAACTGGTTAACCACCAGCTCGTTGAGGAGAGAGAGCTAGGGCGGATGTTTGAGATAACTGTCGGGCCAACCTATGCCGATGCAAAGAAGGCTTATAACGGCCAAATCGAGCAATGGGAAGCAATTATCGAAAAAACATCCGATCTCTTTTTGCGAACCAACACCAATCAGGCCGAAGTCATTGCGACTGTTCTTTTTGCCGGAAAGGAACTGGCGAGGTCGAAGCCTGAGAGGCCGACAGAATGCGATGTATACGAATCAGTCCTGCAATGGAAACAGAAACGCAGGCCACCCATCGAGAAGGATGAAGTGGCGTCAACGATAAGGAATCTTGCCGCTCTGAGATGGCTTGACGTCAAGCCAAGTAGCGATCTGCCTGTTCCCGACGAAGCTTGGTCATGACGGCCCAAACAATCAGTCTATTCCGCTTGCTCAGGCAAGAAGTTGTTGCCAGGCCTTGACGTGCGCTCTTTGTCATGTGCATCTTGCGGTACATCAGGAAAATCGGCCACGATCCAAGCGGTGGCTTGCTACTCGCGAGAATCCGCAGGTCTCCAGGCAGCAGACTACTTCCTCTGGGCCTTGCAACGGTTCTATGAAAGGGGAGAAGACAGATTTTTGGAGTATCTCTGGCCGTCTTTCCGGCTGGTGCGGGATCTTGATGATACCAGGCGCCACAGCTACGGGGAATATTACACGCAAAAAAAGCCGCTCACATCTGGCGGCTAAGAAAAATTTACCGGGGATATAGGAGCCTCTGGGCGCTGCCCGAGGCTCACACGGCATGGAGCCGAATTTTATCCCTGGTACTTATAATGTTAGCAGCTTGAGCAGATATGTCAAAAAAAATGTTCATGAGCTCTCCGCTACGACAACATTGTTGGGTGATGTGCGGCGCATTAAGGATCGACCGTGCTTCTTGAGATGAAGGGCGCTGAATTCGACAAGGACCACGCCAAGTACCTAGGCGGCGCGGCGATGGGTGTCGGCGGTAAACAACTGGGGACGGCTGGGGCGGTGGGATTTCATGGTCTGCAGAGACCCGCTCGCGCTGCCGGGGATGCTGGCTAGGATGCCGGGGCGGGAGGAATGATGGTCCACGCGGGTAGACAACAAACACATTGGAAACCACGTTACGCAATCAGCCCCTCGATTGCCCGTGCGTTGATGGAAATCGAGGCAGTCAAAACGATCGTTGAACATACACCTCTGTCTCCGGCCGTTGAGGCTCAAATACGCAACAGGGCCCGCATCAGGTCCACACACTATTCCACGCGCATCGAGGGCAATAAGCTGACCTTGAAAGAAGCTCAGGATGTTATACAGAAAAAGGCCCGTTTTCATGGAAGAGAGCGTGACGTGAAAGAAGTCCGCAACTATTGGGAAGCCCTCCTGAAAGTGGAAGACTGGGCAGCGAGGAAGGTCGAATTCAGTGAGGATCTCATCAAACGGCTCCATGCGATTGTCGATAAGGGAAAAAGCGCCAAACCAACGCCTTACCGGACCGGACAAAATGTTATCCGTGATTCGGCAACGGGCGGCATGGTCTACATGCCTCCTGAAGCGACGGATGTACCGAAGCTCATGGCCGAGATGGTGCGGTGGGTAAGAAAGGCTGAGAAGGAACGTCTACCGGTTCCCATAATCGCATCTCTGGTGCATTATCAGTTTGTTACGATACACCCCTACTATGACGGCAACGGCAGAACGGCCCGCCTTCTTGCGACCTTTATTCTGCAGAGAGACGGATATGGACTCAATGGATTCTTTTCCCTGGAGGAACATCATGCCCGTGACCTGGGCGGTTATTACATATCGCTCGCGGTGCATGAGCACCACAATTACTATATGGGAAGGGCAGAAGCAGACCTTACCACCTGGATTGAATATTTCGTAGCACTTCTGGCGCAAGTATTCGCCGAGGCAAGAGATGAGGCATTGAGGCATACGGGCAAGGGCTTGCCTCATCAGCCGCCGGAGCTGCGCAGCCTCGACCGCAGAGCGCGTACGGTCCTGGCACTATTTGCTCAGAAGGACAGAATAACCGCTCAGGATGTGGCAGCCGCCTTAGGGCTATCCACGCGCATGGTCAGAATACTTTTGAGCAAATGGACTGATGATGGATGGCTTCTTATTGCCGATACCTCCAACCGTGGGAGGGTATACGCTTTATCGGCAATTTATCGGCAATTTATCGGCAATGAATGGACAGTATGAGAGATGGCGGTTCGGGCGTTCAGGGGTGCAAAGGGGTCAGGTTCGTTCTGACAGAACTCGATTGACAGCGCTCAAAAAAATGTGTACCCTAGGTACAGTACCCTACCCGCCATGAAAGATAGCCCGCTCGGACTGAAGATCGAAAAACAACCCCACCTGAGAAAGATCGTGTATGAGAGATTGAAAGATGCTATCCTCACCGGCGCCATTCCGAAGGGAACAAAATTATATGAGTCGAGAATCGCGGAGGAGACGGGGATAAGTCGGACTCCTGTCAGGGAGGCGCTTCACGCGCTTGAGAGGGAGTTGTTGATCACTGCTATTGATAAAGTGGGATACGAGATTGTCGATACGGACCTTGAGGACCTTGAAGAGATCTCGGCGATCAGAAAGACGGTCGAGACACTTGCGTTAAAAAAGGCAATCGATCGTAATCGTATAGGAGCGCATGAGATAAACAGGCTGGAGGCAAATCTGAAAAGGGCAGAGAAGGCCCTGAAAGATTACGGGTCTGATTTATTTATTCAATTGGATGCTGAGTTTCATCAGATCTTGTGTGCCTTGAGCCACAGCGAGCGTCTGATCAGGATGGCGGACACGTTGCGGAAGGAGATGCAAAGATTCAGAAGTCGTACAAAGCTGGACCACGAGTTGGCTGCTGAATCTCTCAAATACCACCAAGAGATCGTGACCTTCCTGAAGATGAAGGATTATCGAAGCGCCAAAAAAGCATTGAGTGATCACATCGATCACGCCACGAGAAAGACTCAAAAGGAGTTTATGGGAGGATTGAAAGAAAGATGAAAGAGATAAGGCTGCATGGCAGGGGAGGGCAAGGGGTGGTGATGGGTGCTGAAATGCTCGCATACGCTTTTGTCCTTGAAGGTAAGTATGCCTCTTCGTTCCCGACGTTCGGGGCTGAGCGGCGAGGGGCGCCGGTAGCCGCCTTCCTGCGATGTGATGACAAACCGATCAGAGAGACCCATCAAATCTACGATCCGGATTGCATTATGTGCCTGGATCCTTTCATAGGAAGATCGCAGGAGATTTTCAAAGGCTTGAAGGGCGACGGCATAGCAATCATAAACACGCCGAAGCAGAAGTTGGAAACCTGGCCTGATGCGCTCAAGGTTCTCGGCCTTGTCGATGCCACTGCTCTGGCCCTGCATGAGATCGGAAGGGCGATCGTCAATACCTGCATGCTCGGAGTGATCGCAAGGGTCACGGGTTGGGTTAAGCTCGAATCGGTGCTGTCGAGCCTGGATATGAATTTCGAAGGAAAATTGCTGAAGAAAAATCAGGACCTGGTAAGGCGGGGTTATGAGACTGTCGCCATATCGGTCAAGGAGTAGATAGATTCCCACGGGCAAGCCCGTGGTACTAAAGAAACGCGCCTCTGTTGGCTCGCCGCCAGTAAGGAATCTATCTAGCGAGCACGGCGAGCGAGAGGGGGAGGCTCTGGCGGCTTGGCCGCCGGAGGGGGCGACGCGAGCCCCGGGGATAGCATGAAATTCATAAGCAAATTTGAAGCACCCTGGTCAACGCCGAAGGAGCCGCTTGATGTCAAGACAGGGGAGTGGCGGTCGCAGAGGCCGGTTACCAGGAGTGAAAAATGTCGCCAGTGCGGCTGGTGCTTTATTTTCTGCCCTTCCGGCTGCAGGAAGGAAACGGGACATTATTTTTCGGCGGATCTCGATTATTGCAAGGGCTGCGGGGTTTGCGCCAGGGTCTGTCCGGCCAAGGCAGTCATGCTGGTAAGAGAGGAGATCTGATGTCGACGATGGATTTAAGGGGTCAAACGAGAGTGCTGGATGGGAATCGCGCAGGGGCATACGGGGTCCTCTTGTCCAGGCCGGATGTCATCGCCTCCTATCCCATCACTCCTCAGACACCGTTGCTGGAAACGATTTACAAATTCGAAGCCGAAGGTTTACTCGATGCGGAAATGGTTGAGCCCGAGGGAGAGAATTCGGCTATGGGTGTTCTTCTAGGGGCGTGCGCAGCCGGCGGACGAACGTTCACGGCAAGCTCGTCCCAGGGTCTATCGTTTATGAATGACGCCTATCTTCTTGCCGCGGGAAACAGGTTCCCTATCGTGATGGCAATCGGCATGAGGGAACAGGTGAGCCCGCACGGTGTCGTAGCAGGACAGCAGGATGCCGTGCTGGTGAAGGATCATGGCTGGATTCAGATCTATATGGAATCGTGCCAGGAGATTCTCGATTCGATGATTATGGCCTACCGGTTGGCGGAAGATTCAGACGTTCTGCTGCCGGTCAACGTCTGCTACGAGGGATTTTTTCTTTCGCATCACTCCCAGCGGGTGGAAATACCGCGGCAGGAAGAGGTGGATGAGTTCCTCGCGCCCCTGAAAAAGCATGGAAAGGCTCAAGTGGACGATTGATGACCCGATGGTTTTTTCGAGCTACACGGTCCCTGCAGAGCTTTTTACCGAATACCGGTACAAGGCGTGCGCGGCGCACCAGAGGGCAAAGGCGAAATTCGACGAGATCGATAAAGAATTCGGTCGTCGGTTCGGCCGCAGTTATGGGGGTCAGATCGAGGAGTACAGGACAGAGGATGCGGAGGTCGTCATCGTCTCCATGGGCTGCTCCACGGGAACGGCAAAAGTGGTGGTGGACAAGAAGCGCGAAGAAGGGCTGAAGGTGGGCCTCATCAAAATACGCATGTTCCGTCCCAGCCCGAGAGAGCGGCTGATCAAAGCCCTCAACGGGAAAAAGGCCATCGGGGTGATCGATCGAAGTGTCTGCTATGCCTGGAACTGCGGTCACAACTTCGTGGAGCTGAAAACACTTTTGAGCGATCTGGAGACGCCGGCTCCCCTGCTGCTCGATTTTATAGGAGGCCTGGGAGGCGCTGATATTACGGCTCTTCATGTGGAACGCGTCATTGACAGGACGTACGCTGCAGCCAGGGGAGAAAAGCAGCCGCCCGTGACCTGGCTGTCATTGGAATAGATTTTCACCGGAAGACCCGTGAAAATCTATTCTAGCGAGCACGGCGAGCGAGAGGGGGAGGCTCTGGCGGCTTGGCTGCCGGAGGGGGCGACGCGAGCCCCAGTGATTGAATAGAAGGAGAGAGGATTTGGAAAAGAAAAAACATGTGATCATCGGATGCGGCACAGCAGCTCTCGCGGCTTTGAAGGAGATGAGAAAGGTGAACGCCGAGGATGAGATTAAACTCGTCACGATGGAACCTCACCTTCCCTATTCTCCTACGTCACTCCCCTATCTCATTTCAGGAAAGATAAAGGAAACTGAGATCTCCATGGTGATGGATGATTTCTTTGACCAAATGAAAGCCGTGTGGATCAGGGACAAGCGAGTTGGGCGTCTCGACACGGAGAAGGGGGAGATCCTTTATGATTCTCAGGAACGGGAATCCTATGATTCTCTTTTGATCGCCACGGGCAGTGAGCCTCTTTTCCCTTCTATTCCGGGTCTGAACAATGAACAGGTTTTGCAGCTGAGGACCCTGGATCATGCCAGAGGGCTGATGGCAAAGATGAAGGGAACTCAAACGGCTATTGTCCTGGGTGCCGGGCTGATCGGTATGCACGTGGCTGAGTGCCTGGCCGAGCAGGGCATACGGGTGCAGGTCGTGGAGATGCTTCCCCACATCCTCCCGGCCTACTTTGACAAGGATGCTTCAGGCATGATCCAGCATGTGCTGGAGAAACATGGGGTGACCTTTTTCACCGGGCGCCGGGCAACGGAAGTGGCCTGGAAGAAGCGCTCGGTTGAAATACTCCTGGAAGACGGGGAGCGCCTGCAGGCCGACCTGCTCTTGGTCGCCACCGGCGTGAAACCTCGCATCGCTTTCCTGAATGGAAGCGGCGTGAAGATCAATGACGGCATACTGGTCGACAGCGAGATGAGAACAAATGTTGTGAACATATTTGCCGCCGGCGATGTTGCTGCGGCTAAAAGTTTTCTGACCGGGGAGCATGGCCTGAACCCCATCCTGCCGAATGCTGCTGAGCAGGGGAAGATTGCCGGCAGTAATATGGCAGGTCAGAAAAAGGAGTACGAAGGCTGGTTACCGATGAATACGTTCAGTTTCTTTGGTCATCGTGCGGTCTCCGTCGGGAAACCGGCTCCTGCGGAAGGCGATGAGGTGGTTGTGGAAGAGGATGATAGTGCGGGCGCATACAAGAAGATCATTTATAGAGACGACAGGCTTCTGGGGGCGGCCTTCCTCGATACGGATGTGGAGGCCGGGGTCTTTCCAGTACCTGATCAGGAGGAGAGTGGATATCGGATCCTTTAAGGAGCGTCTTATCCAGGCACCCCGGGAAACCAGCCTGTGGCTCATGCGTGAGGCGGAAAAGAAAGAAACGATCTCCATCGAGGAGTAGTGCAAACAGGTAAGACAGGTTAAGGTTGAGGAACGCAAGAGCGAAGGTGTCCTTCTCCTAATTGTTAATGAAGAGAGGCCAGGGACATGAAGAGTTTCTATGACACCTTAAGTATCGAAGAGAATCTATGCCCGCCCGGTTGCATGGCGTGTCGCACGCGGTGCGCCGAAGTGAAGCAGGGCAAGGGCTCAGGAGGAACCGGCATTCGGGAGGCTCATATCCCCGGGATCGATATTCACATGGCCAACACCTGCAATCAGTGTTCTGAGCCGGCCTGTCTCGATGTCTGTCCCACGGGAGCGATCACCAAGAGCGCGACGGATGGAATCGTCCGTATTCAGGAGACAAAGTGTATTGGGTGCGGCCTTTGCGATAGCGCCTGTCTTTACGGGGGGATTGATTTCAATGCGGGCTCGAAGAAGGCATCAAAATGTGACCTCTGCGATGGCGATCCCCAGTGCACAGAGGTATGTCCCGTTCACGCCATTTCTTTCATGAAGGCACGACCCATTGTCGAGCAGTTTCATGAAGACCCATTGCTGATGGGATCCTCTCTGTGCGTGGGCTGTCCGGCGGAAACAACGCTGCGATTCGTGCTCAGGGTTATGGGGAAAGATACGTATCTGTTCGGAGCTCCCGGATGTGCCACCAACGTGATTAACGGGATGGGGATCCGGGCGATGGTGCGCATTCCCAGCCATATGTCGAACATGACCACGGTACCCTCTACCATGACCGGCGTCAAGAGATATCACAAGAAAATGGGTAGAGACGTCAGGTGCGTGGCGTTTGTCGGTGACGGCTGTGCTACGGACGTGGGATTCCAGCCGCTCTCGGGGGCGGCGGAAAGAAACGAGAACATCATATTCATAACCTACGATAATGAAGGTTACATGAACACCGGTATCCAGAGAAGCAGCACTACGCCCTACGGAGGATGGACGACGACTACCCCGGCAATGGGAAAGAGGAAGGGGAAGCAGATGACTTCCAAGAATGTGCCCCTTATCATGGCAGCACACGACATTCCCTACGTGGCTACCGCGGTCATCGGGTACCCTGAGGACTTTCTCATGAAATTGAAGAAGGCCATGGCCGTGAAGGATGGCATGTCCTACATACACATCTTAAGCCCCTGCATACTTGGCTGGGGGTACAATATACCGGAGTCTCTGGACGTGACGCGGGCAGCCGTGGAGACGAACTATTACCCGCTCTGGGAATATGAGCGGGGAGAATACCGGTTGACTCATGCAGTAGAGAAGCCGAAACCTATTTCCGCATATACCGGACTCCTGAAGAAATTCTCCCACCTGGATGAGAAGGATCTAAAGGAACTGCAGAGGATCGTCAATAAGCGCTTTAACCACATCAAGGCCCTTACCAGGATGGAAACCCAAGAAGACGAGAAAAGGCAATAGATCGTGTACAAAGAATTGCAGCACGCGTAAGGCGTGGCAATATTCCATACTACTCAAGACGAGGAGGGTTACGATGAAAAAGGTATTGTTTCTTTTCTGTTTTGCCGTTTTGCTCGTTGCAGCTCTGGCTGTCCAGACTGGATCTGTGATGGCCGCCGAAACCTTCACTTTGAAGGCAATCTCCGCCTGGCCTAAGTCAGCGGTTGAATACAAGGCCTGGACAACCTGGACCGAAATGGTGGACCAGATGGTTGCAAAGAAATACCCGGGAGAGCTGAAGATACAGTATCTGGGGGGACCGGAGGCCGTTAAAACGCCGGATCAGGCGCCTGCCTTGCAGCGCGGCCAGGTCGACATACTGTATACCTCAGGCGCTTACTATACGAATGTGCTCCCCGAGATTGATGCCCTGAAACTTTCAAATTATACTCCCTCTGAAGAGAGGACAAACGGCGCTCTGGCATTTCTTAACGACCTGCATCAAAAGAAGCTGGGTGTCTACTATCTGGGAAGGCTCGGCCTCAATGTGAAGTTCTTCGTCTACCTGAAAAAGCCGATAAAGAGTGCAGACTTTGCCGGCCTCAACATTCGCGTCTCCCCCTCGTATCTGCAGGCGATAAAGGGCCTCGGCGGGAATCCTGTTGTGATGCCCCTTGGAGACACGTATCTTGCCCTCGAAAGGAACGTTGTTGACGGCGCCTGCTCGCCGGGCGTTGGACTGCGTGAATGGGGATGGCAGAAGCAGCTGAAGTATGTTGTAGAGCCGGGATTTTACACGGTCCCGAACCCACTTCTTATAAACCTGAATTCATGGAATAAACTGCCTCAAAAGTTGAAAGACCTGCTCAGAGACGCGACCACAGAAGGCGAAAAGAAAGTGGTTGCCGAGTTTGAAGAGATGGCAAAGAAGGAACGTCCGGCGCTCGTGGCGGAGGGCATCCAGGTAATCGACCTGCCACCGGCTGAAAAGGAAAAGTTCCTGAAGATAGCCTATGACGAGGGGTGGAAGGATGTAGTCCAGAAGAATCCCCAGACCGGGCCTGAATTGAAAAAGCTGCTTTCAAAGAGCAAATGAGTAAAGACAGGTAAAAGCTAAAGCGGAGGTTGAGGTTAAGGTCAAGAAGTCAGGTGCGGATGACAGTGCCTGTCCTTGATCTTAACCTTCGCTTTGGTCGTTTCCTCAACCTGCAGTTTTCCTTACCTCAACCTCAATCTTTTTCGCTCGCCCCTCATCTTTTTCAGTATTTGGCCGATTATTAGATTGGGAGAATTTCAAGATGAACCCGAGGAGTATCAGGTTTGGCTGAAGAAAAGACCGCCAGGGACTGGTTTGTAGAGGGCTGCCAGCTCGATCAGATCGAGGACCTTCCCGAAAGAGCGATGGAGGCGTATAAGGAATGCCTCCGCCTTGATGATAAATATTCCGATGCCTACGTGAATCTCGGCTTCATTTATCTGGAAAAGGAAGAGTACGATCAGGCCCTGAAGTGCTTTACGCGGGTCACGGAATTGGAGCCGGATAATCCGGAGGCATTCAACAATTTGGGCTACGTTTACGAGAAGATGGAGCGACTTGGCAGCGCAAAACAGATGTACGAGCGTGCGCGAGAAGTCGATCCCAACGATGTGGAGGCATACCTGAACACTGCCCACATCGCCGACCTGCATGCAGATTACGAAGGGGCCATGAGGCTGTACCAGAAAGCCATACAGATAATCCCGGAGTCAGTTTCTGCGCACTTTTGTCTTGCGCTTCTTGTATGACCGACATGACATGTTCGAAGAAGCAATGGCGGAGTACCAGGAGGTGCTCAACCTGGACCCCCGCCATATCAAGGCCCTTTTTAACCTGGGAAATCTTCACGCTCAGCATGGGGAGTACGATGACGCCATCGCGTGCTTCAACTGGGTGCTCAAGCTCAACGCTACTAACGCCGAGGCGTGCAATAACCTGGGGTCGGTCTACGAGGAACTCGGGCGGTACGATGATGCCATTGAAATGTACAAAAAATCGGTTGCCTGCAAATCGGGTCAGGAAGAAGCCCACTGTAATTTGGCGTGTCTTGAATATCGTCTGAGCGACGGACACCCGGATGATGCAAAACTGGCCGCGATACGAGACAGGCTGCAGTTTGTCCTATCCGTAAACCCCAGGAACACAAAGGCTCAGCAGCTGATCGAAAGAATAGAAGCGTCGAATTATATCGAGATTTAAACCGTCAGCCTGACATTGAAGACGCGGCAGAAGGAGCGGCCACTACTACCCGGCGCTTGCTGTCTCACCCACTTCCGACTGCGCCATTTCCCTTTCAAAAGCGTTAAGGATGAGGCTCTTTATTTCGCTCCAAAGGGCCACGGGATCGGTGGAGGTCTCGCTGGTCAACTGAGGATATTTATCGAGGGTCTGAGCAGCCAGACTTCCGGCCAGTTTGATCGCGGTTTTCCCGCGTCGACGAAGTAGCCACCTTCAGGATTTGCAGCGGGATCCCGATCTTGATCTTGAATTTTCCAATTATGGCCTCCTCGTAAAGGTCTGACCGTGCTTCCTCGGGAGCTGGTTCTGCAACCCTCTCCGGAGCTGCCTCTGATACCGCTTCGGTGACTGTCTGGGTTTCGGTCTCCTCTGGCGGAGCTTCAGCCTCAACAGGCGCCTGGTCCGACTATTGGCTCGGCCTGACTTTGAGTACTCACCTTCGAGCATGAGCAGGCTCCGAAGGCTCCTGTTCGGTTTTCTCTATTTCTGCGTTCTTTTCGATGCCATCGTCCCGCAGTCGCTTGCGCGGTCTTCTCTTCTGCAGTGCAGGACCGGTCAGTTTCTGGAAGCGTTCCGCTATCTGTTTGGCGGCCGGGCCGTCTATGATCTCAAAGGCGTTTGTTTCTCCGGCCTTCAGGCAGAGCTTGCAGATCTTGTTGATAAGACGGGGCACCCCGTGCTCCGAGTATTCCCAAAGTATATCGATAGCATCATCAGTGAAGATCTTTTTCGAACAGCCGGCAAGCCTCAAGCGGGTCTCAACATAGTCTTTGATCAAATCCGGTGACTGAATCTTATCGATCCTGCAGTAGGTGCCAATGCGCTGGAAGAGGTTTGCCCGACGGGGATGTTCAAGTCTCCTTGCCAGTTCTATCTGGCCGGCCAGAACAATAGTAAACAGGTTCCTGTGATCCTCCTGCATATTCGTAAGAAGCCTGAGGCTTTCGAGATTTCCTGGGGGAAGGGCATTCGCTTCATCTACGAATAGAAGAACCTTCTTCCCTTCGTCGGCTGTCTGGAAGATTATTTTGTTGAATGTCTCAAGCAGATCGATGCGTTTCTGGATCTCGCAGGGGTGTCCGGTAAGCTGTCCGACTATCTCCCTCATTAGTTGCACAAAAGACATATCGGGGTTGGTTATGAAGGCGACCTTGTACTTGTCCTGGGAGAGGTTATCGAGAATGAGCCTGAGAGAGAGGGTTTTTCCGAGGCCGACGTCTCCTACGATGACAGCGATGCATTCGTTGCCCTCTTCTATCGCAAAAAGGGTCTCCGCTATGGTGTTCTCAACAGAGGAGTGCGACTCGACATACATGGAAGGGTCGGGGACATTGTCGAATGGTGGCTTCTGCAGCCCCCAGTAGTCATAGTACATGGTCTTCTCCTTTCACCAAAACTTCTGCGCTATCGCTGAGATGAGCGAGAATATCTTCCAGTGAAAACCGTCTCAGCCTGCCGATCTTGTAGCTCCTCAGTTTGCCTGTCATGACCAGCCTGTTAAGAAAAGCTCTGCTTACCTGCAGCATGTTACACACGTTCGATGTGGTGAGCATTTTCGAGAGGTAGACCTGCTTGAAATAGAAATTGAATACGATTTCACCGTCTTCCGAACGTTGCACGCCCACACTGGATCCGTCAGCGTCGGCACCCATAAGAAGCTTGAAATAGGCATGAGACTTCACCACGTCAGCCTGCGTGGGAGTCAGCTCTATGGAAAGCTTCTGATCATCAGGCGCCGGGACATTGCCGCGCAGAGGATACTCCCATGCCAAAGAGAGCATGTTCGATGCGCTGGTATCCCCATATTTTGGCCTGTTCATCGCGCGACGGTCCATCCTCTCCGCCGTTCCGAGTCCGATCTGGCTTTCCGGCTTCCTCCTCCTTACGATGCAAAGCTTTTCCATAATCCTCTTTATCGGCCCATATCGCGCTTTGCTTGAGCCCCGGATCGGTGGGGTCGCGATACCTAACCCCGCATGATTAGTTATCGGCTACGACGCTGAAATGTATTAGAGCGATGAAAGTGACAGTATTGACTTGCAATTTTGTGACGCAGATGTCTATCTTATGGTACAAGTAAGCTATCATAAAAAAACGGAGAGGAGGAAACAGTGAAAGAAAAGAGTATTAAGAAAGATGAGAAGAAGAAGCCCCAGAAAACCCTAAAAGAGAAGAGAAAGGCAAAACAAGAGAAAAAGCAGAAGTAAACGTCGCTGTTCGCGGAGCAAGCCACTCGCCTCAGCGTCGATGCCGAGCTGCTGCAGGATCGTGTAGGCTTTCTCCATTCGAAGATAACGCAGACTTATTTTATCGGCGCTGGCAAACCAAAGCGCCCGAAGGGCAGCCTCTTTGCCGTCTGTTGGAAGCGTCCACTCTCCCTTGCACTATTGTGCGCCTTTGACCTTGGGTGTCAGCTTCACAATGTCCAGACCGTTGTTCCGGTCAATCAAATAGATGAGGCCGTCCGTGGCCACAAAAAGATCGTTTGTCTGTGCTGACCGAAAACCCGGGGCCGGCTTCGGAACGTAATGGGCGACCTCTTCGGGCCGGTAGGGGTTTGAGATGTCGATCACCCGGAGACCGCCCGAAAACCATGCTGCGTAGACCAGATTGTCCGGACCGACGTATTCGTGCGGCTGATGCGCACCGAACCGGCCTGCTCGCAAGAAGCTTCCTTTCCTGCTCGGGACACCTGGAACGTAGAGACCGGCACCGGCTTGGTTTCGTCGGTAATATCGAATACCCACATGAAGGCAGGAGGACTCGTATCGGGTCCGACAGCCTCATCGAAGACGACGAGCCAGTCGCGTCCGAGGATCTTATGACCGACAGGTAATGCAGTGTGGGTCGGATAGGAATACGTGGGATGGTAATCGAAATGGCTGATCGTCCGCGGTTTCTTAAGGTCCGTGATATCGACGATCGAAAAGCCTCCGCCCCACAACGGTACGTAGAGACGATTACCCCAGCGGTTGGGGTGATGGGTCCTCACCTCTGTTCCCTGCCAGGTGGGCTTCTCCCCGCCGGCAATCCATTGACCGGGGGCCCACCATCTGCCCTATCTCCTTGGGCTTCGCTGGGTCAGAGAAATCGACGATCATCGTGATGTTCCCCTGGTACCCCGTGGCGCTCGCGCTGGCGTAAATGAGCTTCTTGTCGCGGTCCAGGCTAAAGCGATGAACACCGGTCCCGCCCGTATCTAACCCGCCCATCTCCATGAAGGCAATCTCCCTGGGCTGGGCTGGGTTCGATATATCAAAAAAGGCGAGCCCGGCTTTGTCTCCCGGCTTCCAACCCTTATACGATTCCGACGTTGGTGACCAGGATATTACCGCAGAGGCGCGCCTTGTGTGAGTGGGTGCCCGGCCGTGTCTTAATTCTGGAAACGACCCGCGGATTGGCCGGGATCGGAAACGTCGACGATACTTGTGGCAAAGGGCGGCTCCATATGGCCGATGACTGCGAGCTTTCCCTGGACATCCACCATGCCGCCGCCTTCGATGTCCAGATGGCCTACAGGGGTGATGCCTTTGACTGCTGCTGCTTCCATAGTACCTCCCAGAACGTATTGACACATCAAGGTCACAAAAAAAATCGCGAGGAACGAGATCGAGGTTTTCCGACAAGAGATCATCATGATCACTCCTTATGATAACGCATATTGACCAAAGGCGCTAGAAACACCTTAAACCAATTTGCATTCAAGATGGAGACCGAGGCGGCAGCGAGGAGCCGATAGCACAGCATCCTGTAGGGACGCAGGCGTACTATAAGTACGTCGAGGAGAGCGATAGCGCTAGCGAAGCATCCTGTAAGGAAGCATCCTGGAAGGACGCAGCGACAACGAAGGTATACGCTTGAATGCGAATTGGTATCATTTATAGCAGACCATCATGGGGAGCGGTATCCTTAGCGTGATGGCCTCTACGGGACACTCCATGACACAGGCGCCGCAATGCCAGCAATCGTCTGCGTAAGTCGCGTCCGGTACCGTATTCTCAACGCGCATGGAAAAGACGTCACTCTGGCACACGTCAACGCACGCGCCGCAATGTGTGCAGATTCCTTCATCTATGAGCGGTGGCATAAGCCCCTCCTCAACGTTGTAGCTCTTTCCATTCCATTACCGGTCCATCGATTCCCTTCCTCACAATAAGCAGTTTGTCGAGCAGGGGATTCGTGAACGGGTAATCAACCCGTACATGTCCCGCCCTGGTCTCCTTTCGCTCCAGGGCTGCCAGAAACACCAGTTCAGCTAGATCCACCAGGTTTACTATCTCGAGGCTCCGGGTCAGCTCGTGCCGGTCCTTCGCTACGAGTGCCGTCCGTACCTTTTCTTTCAGTCTCCGGACGTGGGTAAGACCCGCATTAAGCAACGTCTCAGATCGGATGGGGCCCGCGTAATCCTGCATGATCTGTTGAAGGGCTGTGTTGGCTTCCTTCCAAGCCGGGCCTTTTGCGCGCCCGAGCATCTCCTGTATCTCCTGCTTCCTCGCTTCAATGTGCGAGCGTGCCCCCTGAGCGTCTGAAAGAGCAGCACTGCGTGAATGATTTCCGGCGCTCTCCCCCGCAATCCAGCCAAAGGTTGCTGCGCAGCTTATACCCCCGAACAGCTCATCGCCCGCGGCATAAAGCCCCCTGACAGAGGTCTCCCCTTTCTCATTGTAATAGACACCGCCGGACAGGTGCATTTCGTAAGTGGAGAACTCTACGGGCCGCTCCTTCAGATCGATCTTCTCCTCTTCCAGGTAGTCCAGGAAGGAAGCGTTTCCTTCATGCTCCAGCCAGTGTCTCATGTACTGATAATCTTCTTCGGAGATCCCGCTGCAATCCATGTAGACGGGTCCCTTACCCGATTTGGCAAAGTCTTCGAATGCCGAATGCCAGATGTCTGCTGCCATATCTCCAAGCTTCCGGTCAGGTTTCGTGACGAAGGGCCCGATCGGCTTGCCCTCAGGGTCTCTGAGCACTCCTACCCAGGTTCCCTTGCCGCATCTCGCGAAGTACTTGGGGCCGGCCCACCGCATGGTGAGTTCAACATTGGCGAGCTCTGCGCCCGCCCTGTATGCCATCGCGCGACCATCGCCGGTGTTATTGGGTGAGTAAGCGATGTTGAACATGTGGCCGGGTGTCGGACTGGGGTAGAGCCTCGTACAGAGCCCGGTGCCCAGCACCACGCTTTTGGCCTCGTAAACAAGGAGTCTGTCGCTCCGTGTATCAATTCCCAGTGCGACCAGGTTACCGTTACTATTGACAAGGTCAAACATCATCACCCTGTTCATGACGGTTACGCCCCTTTTCTGAGCCTCTCGCGTCAGAACCGATTTTTGATCTTTGCCCGAATATTTGAGAGACGCGAGCAATCGTCCCGGGAGTCCATGGCCGGCAAACTCGTACCGGCCTTCGTATCTCATGGGTATGCCCCAGCCCTCCCAGAGCTTGACGATATCAAAGGATTTCTCCATCCAGGTGCGCAAAAAGATCGCCTGCCGCATCGGTCCGCCTACCTGCGAGCGCACGAGTGATTCAAGATTGGGTTTCATGTCGGGGCCGTGGACCTCCGGGATGTAGCACCGAAAGTGATCATTCCCAAGGCCCGCAGAACCGCTGCGCACCGTATTGGCTTTGTCAGCGACCACGACCTTTGCCCCCAGTTCGCTGGCGCGTATGGCTGCCATGAGGCCTGCTATGCCCCCGCCTACGCACAAGACATCCGTTTGTATGATTTCTTCCTTCACCGATAGCCTCCTCGATCAGCCGGACGCTGTGGGCTGCGCCGAAAGATACTTACGCGGGAATGGGCCAGTAGCGGCCCTTCTTCTTGACGAGCCGCACAGAGATGCCATAAAGCTCGCTGATTGTTTCGCCGGAAAGTACGTCATCCGTTTTTCCACTCTTCATGACTCTGCCGTCCTTGAGGATGAGGGTCTTCGTAAAGATAGGCAGGATCTCCTCCACGTGATGTGTCACGTAAATGAAGCCCGGATGACTGGTGTTCTGCCCGATTGACAGGAGAGAAGCGAGAAAGACCTCGCGGGCTCCGGGATCCATCCCGGCGCATGGTTCATCCAGGATGGTCAGGTAAGGCTCTGTCATCCAAGCCCGGCAGATCAAAACCTTCTGCTGTTCACCCTGAGACAAAGTTCCAAAGTGCCTTTGGGCGAGACCTTCGCACCCCATTTGTCTTAGATAGCCCAAGGCCCTCTCGACATCGCTCGCGGTAGGGGGTTCCCAGGAAAACGTCCATAAGCCCACCTGAGCGTATTTCCCCGAGATAACTGTATCCAAAACCGTTTCCCTTTTGGGGACCTCATCAACAAGGGTGGACGTGACCCAGCCTATACTCCTGCGCAAATCACCGAGATCGACGTCTGCTTCACCGTTTCGATAAATTGTGCCTCCGGCGTTCGGCCAGACATAACCGCACACGATCTTGAGCAGCGTTGTTTTTCCTGCCCCGTTTGGTCCCAGGATCGCCCAGTGCTCCTGCGGCCCGACAATCCACGAGACAGCATCGAGGATCTTTCTGCCATTCAGGGCGAAACTTACTCCGCGCAAATCTAGACGAGGAACTTTCATTAACCTAATCCTGCTCGCGTTTCGACAGAGTTTCCGGGTGTGGAGAACATCTGCAGCCGGCAAGAGATGTGTAACACATATCTGACGAGTTCTCAAGGGCTAAGCTGCCTGGGCATCTTGCGCATTTCTTAATTTCTTACTTGGCTTTTCTAAATTTCTTCTTGACTTTTTTCTATAACTGTGCGATAATACATCAGAGGTTTCGGAAGTACCTGTTGTTGACCGCCGCAAAAGCCTTGGACTTTGCAGGTTCCGTAGACACAATTCCGTATTCCTTTAATTTATTAAAACTTAAAAGTTGGAGGTAGTACAAGCATGCCAAAAGGAACAGTAAAGTGGTTTAACGAGTCCAAAGGGTTTGGATTCATTCAGAGCGAAGACGGTGGAGATGTCTTCGTCCATTACTCAGCTATTCAGGAAGCGGGCTTCAAGTCCCTCGCAGAGGGGCAGCAAGTGAAGTTCGACATCGTGGATGGCAAAAAGGGCCCCGCTGCGGCCAACGTTCAAAAGGTATAAAGCCGACATGCCCTGATCATCGTCAGGGCTCCTCTCAAGGGGATCCAAGGTCCCCTTTTTATTTCAATCAATAAGCCAAGAAAAACAACCCAGACAATCTCTGACTGCGGGAAGCCTGTTTCTCTCGCTGCTTAAGCTGCGGGCGATCCGCGAAAGACGGATGCGACTGGTCGCAGATACGAGCATACCGCTGATTAGCGCTTCCTTGACTGTGTTGCTTTTGGTTGTGCATACGAGACGTTGCAGGTGTGATGATACAAAACTCCGTTTGGTAGAGTCATGGGCCGGCACGCATAGCCGGATGCGTCTGGCGGGACGGAACTGAACTGAACTGTCTCACAGGGCCTTTCACCGCATGGTATGCCACGGTCTTCTTGCCATTTACCTTTCGGACCGGAAGGTCGATCGGCAGGAGAGGATGCGCCAGATGGCCATACACATTATGAAAGAGGGCAGGGGAGCTACCTTGCTCTTCTTCTTGATCTGCTGGGTGCGCAGGCGACTCAGAAAGGTATAAAAAGGGACTGATGTTCGCAAGTCACTTCTTGGGGCGCGAGAAGTCCAGTAGCCTTACCCCGACGAATATAAGAAAGATGGCGACGGCAAGCACAAATCGGTAAGGTATGCCGAAAGCGTGGCCGAATGCAATTTTTAAATTCATGAGGTTGGAGAACCAACCCGCTCCGGCTTTATAGCCGGAAAGAAAAGGGAGAAGAAACAGGGCAATGAGTATCCCAATGAGAATCAGGATGTACGCCTTTCTCCGATGGCTAAGCATAGGCAACTCTCAATAGGTAGGAAGCAGGATGAAGGTTGAGAAAGAACAGGAACAAGGTTAAGATAGGCGGAAAATGCAAAAAATTTGGCTCAAGGAAAGTGCACGATCTGTTTTCCATAGCGTTAACCTTTGCTTTTACCTGGTTCATTTCTTGCCTGTTTCACCCTGTTCTCAACCTCAACCTTAACCTTAACCTGTCCTTTATGTCCTTTCCTGCCTTCGTCTTATGAAGGCGAGGTAGTAGCTCTTAAAAAAGAGGCCATACACAGCCACGGTAGTGAAGCATCCCAGGCCGAAGAATGCGTACGGTTTTGCAGCCAAGACTTTGCGCAGACCCAGCAGCAGAAGGGCAACAATAGCTCCGGCGATGAGAGATCGTACGATCTCCTCTTTTGTTTTCCGGGACGGCTGATAGAGCGTCTTTCTCTTGTAAAGCATATAGAGCACGGAAAAATTGTAGAAAGAGACGATCGACGTAGCAAGGGCCACCCCCATATTTCCGAGAGGCACCATGAGAAGGTAAGCCAGTATCGCGTTCAGTCCGATAGAAGTGAGGCCGACGCAGGGCCGGAGTTTTCATGTCGTGGCGTGCGTTAAAGATGCGAACGAACGAAATGGACAAAGCGTAAAAAATGAGTCCGAGGCTATACCCCGAGAGTGCGCGATACGTCATCAGCGTATCTTTTGCCGTGAACGCACCCCGTTGATAGAGCAGCCTTATGACGACGTCGCCGGCAACGCAAAGAAAGATTGTCGACGGAATGAGCGTGATGCACACAAGCACCAGGGAGCTATCTACATGCGCGTTTATTCCCTTCCAGTCCTCCTCATGGAAGAGCCTTGAGAGCTTAGAGAAGAGCACGGTGTAAGTAGGAACTGCAAAGAGACTGAAGGGAAGGATAAAGATGCGGAATGCATAGGCGAGCGAGGCAACTTCGCCCGCCGGCAAAAAGGAGGCTAGGATCCTGCCGACAAAGCTGTTGATTGGAACGACGGAAGTCGCGATGAGCGCGCCGGTGAATAGTCTCTTTGCCTCGTTGAGGGAAGGATGACCAAGGGGAAGCCTCATCTCGTAGCGAATGCCAAGGCGTCGCAAGTAGGGTATCTGCAGGATCACCTGCGCGACGGCGCCCAGTGTGACGCCTACGGCAAGACTGTAAATCCCGATGGTGCCGCTGATCGTAAGGGCGGCAAGGATAAAGATTACGTTCCAAATGATACCGGATAGCTCGGGCGCGGCAAAGTGCTCCCTGGCGTTGAGAAAGGCTTTCATGACGGAAAGCATCGCATGAAGCGGAATAACCGGAATCATGATGATAAAAAGATAGCGTGCGACATACCTGCCTTCTGTAGTAAAGCCCGGGGCGATGAGCTGCATGACCGGCCCACTGGCCGCGAGAAGAATGATCGATATCATGGCTGTGACGATGATCGCTACATTCATGAAAAGAGAATATACTCTCGATAACTCCTCACGATCCTCCAGATATCTGGAACAGACGGGGATGAGAAAGGCACTGGTCGCTCCGGAGAAGAAGAGGGTCTGTATCATTTCCGGGAAGTTGAAGGAAATGACGAATGCATCAACAAGAAGCGTTGCCCCGAAGAGGTACGCCTGGACCGCCTCCCTCACGTAGCCAAGCGGCCTGCTGACCAGGGTGATACCGGTAATAACAGAACCTTTGCGAATGAGGTAGTCAGCGGACGATTGTTTCAGAAGTCTTCTCCATAGCAGAGACGTTACGAGTTACAGGCTGAAATACGTTACAAGTTACAAGCCAAATACGTTACAAGTCATGCTGGAGGTACATGCCGGAGGCCAAGACTCTGACTTGCAACTTGCAGCCTTTAACTGTTTTGGTCAACTTGTAACATGTAACTTGTAACAGCTAACGGCCCGGCGGGCCGTTAAATCGGTTTCTCTCTCAATATTGCTTCTCTTAACAACCCTCTGGAGCTTGATGATGGCTTTCCGCTCTATCTGACGTATGCGCTCCCGCGTCACGCCAAAGAGCTTTCCGATCGATTCCAGAGTTTGTGGCTCTGCTCCGTCGAGTCCGTATCTCAAAATGATCACCCTTTTCTCATCGTCACGCAACGTATCGAGCCAGGAGGCTATGTATTCGATCCTCTTTGTTTGCTCGAAGGTAGATAATGGTTCATCAACGCTGAGGTCGGGCAGAAAATCCTCCATAGTCAGGTCTCCTTCCTCGTCAAGGAGAGTGTCAATGGAATGTGTTCTTGTTACGATGAACATGAGGTTTCGTATGAAACTGACCGGGATGTCCGTGTCATGCCCAAGCTCTTCCTGGGTTGGCTCTCTACCCTCCCTCTCGATGTAATCATGCATGACCTTCGATATCTTACGCATACGAGCGGAAACGTGTACCGGCAGCCTGACTATGCGTGAATAATTGAGAAGAGCACGCTCGATCGACTGCTTAATCCACCATGTCGCGTAGGTCGAGAATCGGCAATTTCTTGAAAGGTCGAATTTTTCAACCGCACGAATCAGGCCTATATTGCCCTCTTCTATGAGATCGAGCACCGAGACTCCGGCAGTTGTATATTTCCTTGCAATCTTAACTACCAACCTGAGGTTCGACTCGATCATCTTCCGACGGGCATCACGGTCTCCTCGCGAGATTCTCTCTGCTAGATCCTTTTCCTCCTCCTCGCTCATCGTGGATAACTTGCGCAAGTCTCTGAGGTAGAGTTTTTCGGCTTCAAATTCTTCAAACTCAAAGTATTCCACCGGCTCTTTTTCTTCGATCAATCTTTCCACCCGTGCGCCCCTATCAGCTTGACAAACCTGACCCCACCGTAGTTTTCCTCACGGTATCTGTCCTCGCCTTCCTTTACGTAGACCACGAGATCCTGTTGAAATTCATCGCCAATAGGGATTACCAACCGGCCCCCCGTTGCAAGTTGCTGGAGCAAGGGATCAGGGGCCTCCGGTGCGGCTGCGGTGACGATTATGCCATCATACGGGCTATATTCCTTCCATCCTTGCGTTCCGTCGCCGATGTTTACTATCACGTTCGAGTACTTCAGCTCGTCGAGGAGTTTGCGCGCCCTTTTCGCCAGTGAAGGAATCCGTTCTATCGAGTAGACTTGCTCTGCCAGTTTTGCCAGTATCGCTGTCTGGTAACCTGAGCCGGTCCCTATTTCGAGGACCTTTTCATGTCCCGTGAGGTGCAGCGCTTCCGTCATGAGCGCAACGATATAGGGTTGTGATATCGTCTGCTTCTCGCCGATGGGCAATGGATGATCCTCGTACGCTTGAGGCCACAAGGCTTCATCCAGAAAGAGGTGGCGTGGAACCTTCCGGAAGGCTTCAAGCAGCCGGCGGTCTTTCACGCCGCGGTCCCTGATTTGAGTCTCCACCATCTGCAGCCGTTTGCTTTCGTGCTCATTCTGCATCAAGCCGACAGCTCCTTGGCCCGGTTTCGCGCCTGCTCTATTGCCTTGATGAGATTACCCTTGAATCCTTTTTCCTCGAGGTGCGTGAGGCCGGCAATGGTTGTGCCTCCGGGGGACGTAACCATCTCTTTCAATACCGTAGGGTGGAGGTTCTCTGCCTCCAGTGTTGCGATGGTGCCTTTTATGGTCTGTATGGCAGAGGATGCTTGCCTTGTCTCTGGGCAGGCCTACGTTTACACCGGCATCGATCATCGCTTCGAGAAAACAGAGGAGAAATGCAGGCCCACTCCCGCTCAGTGCCGTAACGGCATCCATCAAGTCTTCCCGCACCTCAACAATACGGCCGAGAGGCGCAAGCATCTTTTTCGTCTCGTCCAGCTCTCCCTCCAGTACGAGGTCGTTTGAACTCATGCCCAGGGCCCCTTCAGCGACTTTGACACAAATATTGGGCATGACCCTGATGACCTTGACCGGCCGTTGCATCATCGACAGGATGGTTGACGTGGTCGTGCCGGCCATTATGGAGATTACCACTTTGTCCTTATCGAGTGCGGGCGCAATGGTGCCCAGGAGCGCCTTTGCGTCCTGGGGCTTCACGGCGATCAGTATGTATTTTGCCTTCTGCGCCAGGTCTTTAGCGCTTGCAGCAATGCTGATGCGATACTGTTTTGCCATGGCCTCAACACGGTCTTTCTTAAGTTCGAATGCGAGAAGATTCTTGCGATCGAATCCCGACCTCAGAAGTGCACCCACGATTGCCTCGCCCATATTTCCCAACCCAAGTATACCCAGTCGCGCCATAGTCTTCTCCTTTCTCTCTTATATCAAATGGGCCGAGTAATTTAAAGTGAAATCTGAATTCCTAGGGGCTGCGTCAAACGTCCATCTGCTTTGTCGCCCTTCGCCGTCTCTCACTTCGACGTACCCCAAGGTACGCCTGCGTTCGCGCCTGCTCGGAGCTTCGCCGGGTACCCATGGGTCCTTGCATGGGTGGTGGAGCTTTTTACTTGCCCCTTGTAGGTCGCCTGCAGGATTGGCTGATTTCCCTCAACGTCGCTCAACTGACTCTACCCGATGATACGCAGTTTCTGTTTTTTGGGTTGTTGACGGAGGAGGATGTTTGTTGCTCCCGGGCCGCCGTCTCGCATGTTCGAGCTTGCGAACGCAATAACCCACTTGCGGTGCATTGCCCGGAGTATCCATTCTTTGAGTCTTCCTTTCAAGACAGGCTCATGTTTCGATTTCAGTCCCCGACCGTGAATGATTTTGACACACCGAATGTTCGACCGGACGGCATCTTTGATGAAGCTCTGAAACATCTCGAAAGCTTCATCCGCTCGGAACCCATGGAGGTCAAGCACCCTCTGGACTGAGTACTCACCTTCTCTCAGCTTTTGCATCGTGACGGGGTTGGTAGTCCTCGACGCAGCCCTCCATGTACTCGGGCAGGTTTGTAACGTTGAGCCGGTATTCTTCGCTCAGGGCCTCTGCGAGTTTTCTCTCTTCTCCGTGCTCGTCCGTAACGGCTTTTTGCTCCAACCTGATCTGGCCGACCCTCTGCTTATCCTGCTCTATCTTCTGTATATCTCTCATCGCCTCATCGAACGCAGAGCGCTCGTCCGCGAGTCCCTCCTTAGGGGCTTGCTTGAGCCCATCCCTGAGCGGTATACGGCGATCTTTCACGAAATCTGAAAGGTCCCCCAGCAGCTGGTAGATAGAATCCTCGTCCGCCATTTGTTTATAAGTTTAAACCTATGCGCGCTGCCATTCAACCGATGGGGCTCGCGTCGCCCCCTCCACTGGCAAAGCCAGAGGAGCCTCCCCCTCTCGCTCGCCGTGCTCGCTAGGATGGATTTCCACGGACAGGTCCGCGTCAATCCATCACTGGGGCTCGCGTCGCCCCTCCGCGGCGTAGCCCCACCCGCAAGCGGGTACCCGGCCTCGCCCCTCTCACTCGCCGTGCTCGCTAGATACTTCCACTAATGTCCCAGTGGAAGTATCTCAATGGTGGCTCACCGGGAGCCACGGCGACCTGGCCTTCACTTTGACAAACGGGTTAGCCTATACTAGAGTAACTCAATGGATTGGCTCAAATACCTGATCGACTACGGGATCACCGGTTTCCTTGTGCTGCTTTCTCTGGTCGCGCTCGCAATCTTTGTAGAGCGGTACCTGTTCATGAAAAAAGTCAGGTTGGATGAGTACGCGGGCAGGAAGACGCTGGAAATAGAACTGACGAAGAGTCTCACGATCCTTGCAACAATAGGCGGAAACGCACCCTACATAGGACTTCTCGGAACCGTGCTCGGGATTATGCTCACCTTTTACACAATCGGGGTTGAAGGATACGTTGATCCTACCAAGATCATGGTCGGTCTTGCTCTGGCACTCAAGGCCACTGCAGTGGGCCTCCTGGTCGCGATACCATCGATCGCCTTTTACAACTTTCTCCTGAGGCGGGTGAAAGTCCTCCTTGCGGAATGGGACATAAGGAATGGAAGAGAAAGAGTTTGATTACATCAACATGATCCCCCTGATTGATGTGATGCTCGTTCTTCTCACCATTGTGCTGATGACGAGTACTTTCATCATGGGAGGCATGATCCGTGTGGAGCTTCCCAGGGTGACCGGGGAGCAGGAAGCGGTCGCGAGGACTCGATCCGTGGAGATGGATCAGGCGGGCAGGCTTTACTACGACGGTCTTTCGGTAAGCTTTGAGGAGTTCAAAGATCGCTTGAAAAACGTATCGAGGGATGTGCCTTTTCTCATTCGTGCTGACAAACGCGTACCACTCCAGTACTTCGTCGAGGTACTCGGCACGGTGAAGAGCATGGGATTCAAACGCGTGAGCGTGCAGACCGAGAGGGCGCGCTGATGAGAGGATTCTCAAGGACCAATTTGCATTCAGGTGGACGACCCAGCCTTCGGCCGGGTACCCCGGGCGGCAGCGAGGAGCGCGATAGCGTAGCATCCTGTAAGGATAGCGCAGCACCCTGTAAGGGCGCAGCGACAACGAAGGTATGCGCATGAAGGCGAATTGGTACAAGGGGCTTCTCGTCTCAATCCTTGTGCACGGGCTGGTTGGTGCAGCCGTCTATGCCATCCCCATGGACAAGCTTTCAAGGCCGGAGATGATTTCCGTAGATTTCACGTTGGATGATCAAGGACAATTGCCTGAAGTACTTCAGGGTCCGGGGCCCGCCCCGGGGCGCAGGACCGTTGCAAAGGCAAAGACCGATGGGATTATCCCGGGTCCTACGGTGAAACAAGGGCAGCAGGGCCGCACGGAGACAGATGTTCGCACCGTGGAGAGAGAGACCAGTCGGATAGCTCCGGCTGCAGACCCTTCGGAAAGCGAGCATCCTTTCGCAGCACCGTCCGATCACCTCCGGGAAGCGCCAGGATCCTTTTCCTCCCCTGACGGTGCTCCTGTTGCGGGTACGCCCGGCAGCGGTTATCCGCAGGGGGGCGCAGGGGGCACGAGCGTAGCGAGCGTTAGTCGCTCGGGTGGGCCGGGCGCGTCAGGGGATACTGCCTGGCGGCGGACAGGGTGGCATCCTCCGGGAGATTCGAGACAGCATCATGAAAAATGTGATTTACCCTGACAGGGCTCGGCGCATGGGCTGGGAGGGAAGGGTCATCGTCTCGTTCACGGTTTACGAGGACGGCTCCATTCGCGATGCCCGCATCGTGCAGAGTTCGGGTACTCTGGTCCTGGACGACGCCGCGAAAGAGGCACTCAGGAAATCTACCATACGGACGCAGTTTGCGAAAAGGGTCCAGGTGGTGCTCCCTATTGAATATAAACTGAAGTAGGTCTGTTAAGAGGTTCTCTATATGGCTTTCATGCGGGAAAACGATCTCATCCTCATCGTATACCAGGGGAACAGGTACCTGAAAAAGCTGGAGCCGAAGAAGAATTTCCACGGCAAAGGGGGTACTCTTGATTTCTCGTCCTTGGTCGGTCTTCCCTACGGGATCAGGCAAGGACACTATGAGGTGTTCGAGCCCACGGTCGAGGACGTCATCATGTACGGTCTGCGCAGGGAGACCCAGATCGTCTATCCGAAAGACGCCTGCTATATCTGTTTCAAGCTGAGCCTGAAACACGGCGACAGGGTGATCGAGGTGGGTACAGGGAGTGGCGCTTTGACCGTGCTATTCTCGCGTGCGGTCGGGTCGTCGGGCAAGGTGGTTTCCTTCGAGAAGGAGGAGAGGCACTACAAGAATGCCCGGAAGAACGTAGAAAGGTTTGCAGACGCATGCAACATCGATCTGAGATTCGCCGACGTATCGCAGCACGAGAGCGCTGAATTCGATGCGGCCTTTATAGATGTCCGCGAGCCGTGGTCTGTCCTCGAGAAGGTTTGGGCGTCTCTCAGGGCGAGTGGAAGCCTTGGCATCATCGTGCCGACGACAAACCAGGTATCAGAAACGTTGCGTGCCCTGCAGCCGCTCTTTGGAGACGTGGAAGTATTGGAGATCCTTCTCAGGAAGTACAAGACCGTGGCGGACCGGCTGCGACCCGATGATCGCATGGTCGCCCATACCGGGTATCTCATCTTCGGCCGAAAAGTGACAGAAAACGTGCCGTCCCCTTTGCAGATTACTGGTTGACTCAGCAACGACGACATTAGTCCCTGTTGGGCCTGTGACCAGAAGATCATTTGTCTCTTGAAAGAGGGCATAATCGAGTTAGAATCTTGACTGACCGGTCAACCGTTCTTGTTCGCCCAGGCTCCGAGCTTGTTTCCCGCGCTCGGTCGCTCTTGACAGAGTCCGACAGCGGAGATAGGTTTACCAGAGAAAGCGACCCAGGTTGCATACGTTATATAAGTCGGGATATACACCACAAAAAGCTAATGACGCGCATGAGGGCTGAGCTTCGAATGTCCGCAGGAGAGAGTCCGAGACGTCGATGAGAAAATATATAAAGCCGATTCTCTGGATTGCAGCAGCTTTGGGTGCGGTTCTGGCCCTTCTTGTCATCCTGCTTCTTCTCGCACCCGTTCTCGTCAACCTTGAACCCGTTAAGCAGAAAATTGTCACCGAGTTCTCACAGGCAATAGGAGGTAGGTTGGAAGTCCAGAGGATCGATACGCATTTTTTTCCGCGCCCTTCCATTCTACTCCGGGGAGGAAGTATATCGGTTCCGGAAAAGACCTCAGGAACGTTCGATTCTTTGTCAATCTACCCGGAGATCAGCATGCTTCTCCGGGGAAGAGTTCGGATTGCGCGGCTTACCCTTGAGAGTCCTGACTTCCAGGTGAGCCTGCCGGACGATCTTGGGAAGATGGAAGGGCTGCAGCAATTCTCATTGAAGGCGATTGACGATGGGTTGGCATCTATTGTAGCGAAGGTCGCATCCCAGGCGCCCGGCCTTGTTGTCTCAATTAAAAAAGGAAGCCTCACCCTCCTCAGGCAGAAGAAGTCTGCTTTCTGGTTCCGTGACATCGATACCCATGTCACTCTCGCCGGAAAACGACTCGGGGTTGAAATTAGCTGCAACTCGAGCGTCTGGAAGCACGCCTCTCTCGCCGGATGGCTGATGCCCGGTGACTTTCAGGCTGAAGGGCGCCTCCAATTGACTCAACTCAGGCCCGATTTGATTGTCCAAAACCTTTTTCCACTCATAGAGCCTCGTATTGAAGACTCACAGGTAAACCTGGACCTCAGCTTTGGGGCGGATGGAGTGAAGTCTTCTCACGCCGAGTTCCAGAGTGACGTGCCCAGCGCAACCTTGCGAAAGGATCAGCAAACCCTGACCCTGAAAGAAGTGAGCCTGAAAGGGACGTTCCGCCAGGATGGAGACAAGACCATAACTTCCCTCACTGAACTGAATAGCGTTTACCCTCAACTGACGATGTCAGGCAACCTGAGTTCCGACCCGGCTTCTTCTCAGGCCAGCCTGGAACTCCATGCAAGCGCAGTGGACGTGGAGTCGGTGCGGAGAACGGGTCTGTTCTTGGCCGGCCGACTATCGTTTGTGCAGTCAATCCTTGAAATCCTGAGAAAAGGCAGAGTGCCGGAGATGAGCCTCACGTCTCGTGGAAGCTCGATTCGTGATCTGGCAACGCTGGAAAATATTCGTATTCAAGGCAGCATCACCGGGGGAAACATTTTTATTGCCGAGCCGCGCCTCGATATAGAAGACGTCAAAGGAGATGCGGTGATTGCACGCGGCATCATCGAAGGGAGAAATCTCGAGGCCCGGCTCGACACTGCGAAAGGGACGAAGGGGCTTTTTCGAGTGGACTTAAAGGGCGAACCAGAGCCAATTCATCTTGATATCTCTATCGATGCTGACGTGGCAAAGCTCCCTCTCTTCCTTAGAAACGTGGTGCAAGACGAGGCATTCCTGAGGGAGCTTGATTTGATTAAAGAGTTGCGGGGAGACGCGTCGGGAAGACTGGTCCTGGATCGACGCGCAAGCGGAACCCAGGTAACCGTCGACGTCAAAGCGTTTACTCTTCATGCTCTTTATCAAAGGGTTCCCTATCCCCTGGAGATACGTGGGAAGTTCCTGTACGATCAGCCCACGGCAAAAATTGTGGTAGGGGATGTGTCGGGGAAGGCGGGAAACTCCTCTTTTTCTCAGTTTTCCGGTCAACTGGGCCTTGAAAAGGAACCCTACCTGGGAGTCACCTCCGGTGCAGGCGCAATTGTGCTTGATGAGATCTACCCCTGGCTTTTGTCGGTTGAATCGATGAGGGCTGTTCTTGAGGGGGTTGGCTCTGCGAAGGGTATTCTCAAACTCGACGCCTTGCAGGTAAAAGGTCCGCTCTCTCAACCGAGAAGCTGGCAGTTTCAGGTAAAAGGGCATGTCCAGAATGTGGCAGTGACCTCGCCGCGACTCCCGGTACCGGTCGAACTAAAGGGAGGCAATTTCGAAGCCGGACCGGAGCAGCTTTCTCTTTCCCATATCGAGACCACCTTCCAGGATTCGTCAGTGACGATTTCAGGCACCCTGAACCATTATCTCGAAGAGCTTGACCGGGCAGATCTGTCGTTACAGGGAGAGATCGGAAAAGAGTCCACTGTGCGAATATCTGATCTCATTAATCTACCGCACGAGTTCAGAATCCGTTCACCCTTCTCTTCGTCTCGGGCGCACCTACTCTGGGAGAAGAGCGGCAAGATATCGTTGTCGGGGGATTGGGTAGTGAAACATGGCCCTGAAATCTCTATTGATGCTTTATCTGAGCGCGGGGACCTGGTGATTAAGCATCTGGGCATCCGGGACGCGAAATCGGACGCTTCCTTATCGTTCCATTTGAAGGGAAGGGTGTTGGATATTACCTTTAACGGAACCCTGACCGGGGCGACCTTGGACGCACTCTTGGAAAGAAACGAATTTATTACGGGTTGGATAAAGGGGAATCTGTCGACTCACATCGCTCTTGATCAACCATTTGACTCCGTGGCTCGGGGAGCGCTTCAGGGAGCTGATCTGAGTTATCCCTGGACTGCTGAAGGTCCGGTGCAGATCGACACGTTCTCTCTTAATGCGCAGGATAACCTCTTCACGGTAAATTCGAACCTCGTTGTCGCGGGGCACAGCCTGAGAACAAAAGGAAAGGTAGATTTCCTGCTTGATGGATTTGTCTTCGATGTGGATCTTTTCATGAATGGGTTGGATCTGGACCACGTAATGGCTAAAGTGCCCCGCCAAAAAGGAGGTGAGGCTTTCTGGGGCCTGCCTCTAAGAGGGCTTCTAAAAGTCGAGTCGGAGTACGTGAAGTACGGCCGGTTCACGTGGCGTCCCGTGCACGCGAACATTATCGTTGATCCTGAAAAGATAAGCATAGGAATCACGCAGGCCAACCTTTGCGCGATCGACACCCTGGGCGTTCTGGAGATTTCCCCGAACGGACTGGAACTTCGCATTAAGCCGAGGGCAAAGGACCAGGACCTGCGCGAGACGCTCATCTGCTTATCGGACATTGGAGGTATCAGTGGCCGTTTTTCCTTCAATGGGGACGCGTCCGGGAAAGGAGAAGCTGAAGCATTGGCCCGCTTGCTCAAGGGCACCATGGAATTCGAGGCTAAGAACGGCCGTTACGATCGATACGGGCTCCTGGCAAAAATCTTCGAGGTGCTTAGCCCTACGGGACTTCTTCGGGTCCCTGACCTGAGAAAGGAAGGATTTCCGTACTATACGATAAAAGCCAGTGGAAACTTGCAGGACGGCAAGATCGCCATTAGAGAGGCGCTTGTGGACGCTCCTTCCACGGATCTCGTGTTCAACGGAGAGATAGATCTGATCGACAAAAAGATCGATGGGGTGGTTCTTGGTTGTCCCGTTCAGAACCATAGACCGGATTATCAACTTCATTCCTTTGGTCCGCTATGTCATGGCTGGAAGACTCGTTGCCATTCCGGTCAGGCTTTCCGGCGATCTCGATGACCCGAAGGTGACCCCTTTTTCTCCTTCAGCAGTAGGCGCCGGTCTGCTGGATACGGTGAAGAGATTTTTCGGCCTCCCCTTCCATGTCATACAGCCTCTACTCCCGCGTGAATCACAAGACTGACACCAAGTTGCCTTCATTCTTAGACCCGGGTACGCTCGGCTGAGTCGTATTTTTGAATGTAACCTGGTATGAATCGTCAATTAGGAATCGATCAAGACAAATTGGTATTACTCCACAAGGATGATCTGGATATCCATGACATTAGTCCCTGTTGGGCCTGTGACCAGAAGATCATTCGTCTTCCGGAAGAAAGTATAGGAGTCGTTATTATCCAGGTAGGCCGGAGCATCAAGCTGCATACTCCTCGCGCGATCTATCGTGTAACCATCCACCAGCGCCCCGGCAGCATCAGTCGGGCCGTCCGTTCCGTCCGTTCCTGCCGATAGGAGCGTTATCCCTTTGACTCCCTTCGATCTCCAGCGCAAAGGCAAGTGCAAGCTCAGTATTCCGTCCTCCCGTGCCGGTACCCTTTACCGTGACTGTCGTTTCGCCGCCGGAGAGAAGGCATGCGGGGCGGTATGAGGTTCGCTGTGCGAGCGCTGATGCGCCAGGGATCGCGCTACCTCACGTGCTTCCCCCTGGAGGGTCGAGGAGAGTAGGGTGGTGTGAAACCCCAGCTCCTCAGCCTTTTCCTTCGCGGCAAGGAGTGCCGTGCTGTTGCTCGCAACGACAATGTTCTGCACGTTGTCGAAGATGTCATCCCCCTGCTTCGGGGTCTCTGCGATTTCTCCCGGGCTGCCTCGTTCAAGCGTCGAGAGGACTGCTTTTGGTACCCGATCCGTAAGCCTGTATTTTTCGAGGACCGCGACGCGCATCGTGATAGGTGGACGTGTCCGGCGCCGTGGGGCCGGACGCGATCACATCGAGCCTGTCGCCGATCACGTCAGAGACGATCAGAGAAATAATAGAGGCCGGGTACGCGATCTCTGCCAGCCGTCCGCCTTTCACCATGGAGAGATGCTTTCGTACGGCGTTCAATTCGTTTATCGTTGCTCCCGATTTGAGGAGCAAATCTGTCAGCTCTTGTTTGTCTCCGAGGGTGATGCCTTCATGCGGCGCAACGAGCAAGGCAGATCCACCTCCGGAGATGAGACAGAGTATGAGCGTCCTTTCGTCGGCGTCTCTGACAAGGTCGACGATCGCCCGGGTAGCAGCCACGCCGTTTTCATCCGGCACCGGGTGGGCTGCTTCGTACGCAGTGATTCTCTGCGAGCCGGTTTGAGGCGCGTTGCATGACCGTACTTCGTGACGATAATGCCTGCGCTGATTAGATCACCGAGAAGATGCTCGCACGCCGCAGCCATGCGCCACGAGGCCTTACCGAAGCCCATGACGAGAAGCCTCGTGAAGTCGCCAACCCGGAAAAAGGTGCGGACCTGCTCCAGTTCGGACTGAACGGCCTTAAACGGATCGACCGCCGCAAGGGCGGCGTAAAAGATCTCCCGAGCAAGAGCTGCGTGGTTTGTCATGGCGTTTTGACCTGCAATAACGGGACTTGTTCTGAAAAGTTATCCCTCACACGTTTTGCGGGAGGCGATGGTCTATGAGCGCGTGTATTAGAAATGATATCTGGCTCAGATAGGCCGGATTTATGCCAAGTTGCGTTCAAACATAGAGCAAGGCGACCAGGAGGATAGCGACGGAGGCGTACTATGAGTACGTCGGAGTCGTGCCGACGCAGGCAACGAAGCTATATGAACTGAAGGCAACTTGGCTGGATTCAGTTGATTGCACAGAGCTAGTGATGTAATCTGATAACATACGTAAAGATTCAAACCTGGAGGGAGGCGGAAGATGAGGCGTAAAGCTCGTTCATGGGGTGCTCTTGCTGTTGCGCTGCTTGTCTGCATTGTTCTAATACCGGGCTGCACAAAGCCGCCGACAGAGGAAATTGCGAAGGCCGAAAAGGCTCTGGAAGGTGCAAAGGCAAAGGAAGCAGATAGTTATCTTGAGGATGGATTCAAGAAGGCCGAAGCAGCCCTCAAGAAGGCAAAAGACCTGCTGGCCCAGAAAGAGTATAAAGACGCGAAGGCTGCGGCGGAAGAGGCTTCATCCGGGGCCCAGCTCCTTTCTTCACAGGTGGATGCGGCCAAGGCGAAGATGAAGACTGAGGCGGAGCAGATGCTTCAGGAGGTCAAGGCGCAAACAAATGAACTAAAAGACAGTCGTTGCTGACGCTGTCAAGAAAAAGGTCGCAATCAATCGGGACGAAGCCCAGACCCTGATAGGGAAGAATGAGGTTGACCTCATCAATGTGAAGGTCAGGCTTGAAACGGGAAAAGTTCGCCAGGCATACGACGACCTGAAGGTTATGAAATCACAAACCGCCACCCAAAAGGAGAAACTCACGGCGGCGTTGCCGCCGACCCGGAGAAGAAGTAGTACCGATTTGCATTCAAGATGGAGACCGAGGCGGCAGCGAGGAGATGACGCAGGCGTACTCAGACGTACGTCGAGGAAAGCGATAGCGGCGCAGCATCCTGTAAGGACAACGAAGGTATACACTTGAAGGCGAATTGGTAAGGGAGAGCGAGAGTCGATGGTAGCTATCTGCAGCCCGTGGGAATTCCGTTCATGGTTGCCCTCCTGACCGCGCTGGCCCTCTTCCTTTTTCGAGGTCTCGCGTTCAAGGTCTTGCGGAGGTATGGACAGCGTTCGGAAACAAGAATAAGAATAGATGACCTCATCATCCGCTCTTTGAGATCGCCCTCGTTTTTCTGGTGCATCGCTATCGGTCTCCACGTGGGAGTCGCTGTGTCGGACATCCCGGATAAGTACGCTTTCTTCTTCAGCAAGGCCATAGATATCATCGTCATCCTCTCTATTACTCTGGCCGCGGCCAATGTCTCCGGGAACATGCTGAAGAGTTACATCCAGGCGGCGAACATCCCCACGCCGCCCACGGGCCTTATTTACGGGATTCTGAAAGGGCTGATTTTCCTGATGGGCGTACTTGTTACCCTTCGTACGCTTGGCATATCGATTCTGCCCCTTGTCACTACACTCGGGATCGGCGGGCTTGCCGTGGCTCTGGCCCTGCAAGATACGCTGGCAAACCTTTTTTCCGGCATACAGATACTCATGGAAAAATCGATACGGGTCGGAGACTATATCAAAGTGGAAACAGGTGAACAAGGATACGTGGAGGATGTAACCTGGAGAAGCACAAGACTGAGGATGGCGCCCGATAACGTAGATTGTCGTTCCAAACAGCAAAATGGCAAGAGCGTGGTGACGAACTATTCTCAGCCCGATAAGAAGGTGTCCGTCTCCATCGTTGTTCGTGTGGATTATGCATCGGATCCGGACCGGATAGAGGGTATACTGATTGAAGAAGCAAAGAAGGCATTGGGTGAGGTCCCCGGTTTATTGGGAGAGCCCGAGCCCATGGTCCGTTTAGCGCCGGGCTTCGGGGACTACGGCCTTGAGTTCACCCTTATATGCCAGGTGGAGTCATTCGGTCAACAATTGCTTGTTCAGCATGAATTAAGAAAGAGGATTTTCAAGCGGTTCGGCCGGAAGGGCGTTACGGTACCTGTTGTGGAAAGAACCGTTCTCTCCACGGGACAAAAGGCCTGATATAGCAGGCTATTCTTGCCGCACACGGCGGAACGGAGTGTGATGTAGGGGTTTATGCAGGAAAACAAATTTCAGCTACTGACGCTTTCTGCACTCGTCTTACTGCTTGGATACGTGACCTATCTCATATTCAGGCCCTTCTTTGTGCCGATCGGTTGGGCCATTGTTTTTGCCATCGTCCTCTACCCGGTACACAATTTCTTTCTCAGATACCTGAAGGTGGGCATCTCTTTCGGCTGTTCTCATACTCATCCTGATTCTCATTATGACCCTCGGTCCGCTTTCCTACGTGTCATATCAACTGGCGGTGGAGCTCCAGAACATCTCCTTTGAACACGCAACGGAAGAGATCGTGGATATCTTCAGCCACCCGCTCATCCAATCCCTCGTTAAACGGATACTTTCTCTTTTCAGCATAACCGAGGACACAGTTCAGGGCCTCTGTTGTCGCCAATCTCACGAGGCTCGGCAAGAATCTGCTCGGGCTCGCAGGAGGCAGGATAAGCGACGTCATCGCCGGTGCATTTGATTTTGTTCTGATGGCCTTCACCCTCTTTTTCCTCCTCAAGGACGGTCCGAAATTTCTCGAAAAGATGCGCGATTACATGCCATTTCCCGAGCATGAAAAGAAGCAGCTCACAAAACAGGTAAAAGATGTAGTCGTGTCGACCATCTATGGTGGCGTTGTGGTTGCTCTTACGCAAGGCCTTATCGGTGTGATTGCATTCGCCATCGTTGGCATCCGGGCCCCTGTGCTGTGGGCAATGGCCATGTCGATCACCTCTTTCATCCCCATCGTCGGTTGCGCGCTGGTGTGGGTGCCGGCCACGCTCTATCTGTTCGCCGAGGGACTGACCACTCAGGCTTTGATCCTCGCTGCGATCGGTATTTTCGCCATAAGCACGGTAGATAATGTCTTGAGACCTATCATCATCAGGGGCAGGGTGAGCATGCCCCTTGTGCTCGTCTTCTTCAGCGTTTTTGGTGGAATCCAGGTCTTCGGCCTGCTCGGCCTTGTCCTTGGCCCCCTCGTTGTGGCCGTATTCGTCTCGGTGGTGGGCATAATCAGAACCAGAGAGTAATACCGATTTGCCTTCAAGCGTATACCTTCGTTGTCGCTGCGTCGCTCTCCTCGACGTACTTCTAGTACGCCTGCGTCGGCTCCTCGCTGCCGCCTCGGTCTCCATCTTGAATACAAATCGGTATGAGATCCAGAATAGGAAAAAGATAAAACAGGTTAAGGTTAAGCTTAAGAAAAAGAAGCTACGCTTTCCTCAACCTCAACCTCAACCTTTGTCTGTAGTCTTTACCTCAACCTGTTTTGTCGGGGCGTCTTGCATTGTCAGCCGTCCCGGCGTAAAATATGAGCCATCAGAAGCTGAATACAATCCAAAGGAGCAATCATGAAAGTACGATCAGTTACGCTATTGGTAGTCGGTCTGCTTTTTTCAGCGGTCAGCTTATACGCCGCGGAGGAGGCGCCCCTGAAAACGCCGAAAGATAAGTTGAGTTACATCATCGGTGTTCAGATCGGCAACGATCTCAAAAGCCAGTCCGTCGATGTTGATCCTGCCATCGTCAACAGGGGCCTGCAGGATTCAATGGCTGGAAAAAGCCTCTTGATCGGCGATCAGGAAGCAAAGGAGATCATAGGGGCCTATCAGAAGGAAAGGGCCGTAAAGATGGCTGAGGAGAAAAAGAAGCTTGGCGACAAAAACAAACAGGAGGGAGCCGCCTTCGCTGGCTGAGAACAAAAAGAAGGAAGGGGTAAAGACGCTGCCCAGCGGCCTGCAGTACAAAGTCATCAAAGAGGGCACCGGCAAGACACCGAAGGCGACCGATACCGTCGTCACTCAGTACAAGGGGACATTGGTCAATGGTACGGAGTTCGATAGCTCGTACAAGCGCGGCGAGCCTGCAACCTTCCCGGTCAATGGCGTCATCCGCGGCTGGACTGAAGCCCTGCAGTTGATGAAAGAAGGCTCCACATGGCAAATCGTTGTCCCGCCGGAACTGGCTTACGGTGAACAGGGCGCCGGTCCTATCGGTCCGAACGCCACCTTGATCTTCGAAGTAGAATTAGTGTCAGTAAAATGATGTTAGAACCTGTGCTTAGTGCTTCGTTTCTCGTTCTTCGTTAACCTTACTTTTTAACCAAGAACCAAGAACTAAGAACGACGAGAACCAAGCGCGAAGCGCGGAGTCAGTGCATGGCTGACGAAGACCTTTCCCGGCTTAAAATAGAGAAATCGAAGATCACGCCTGGCCCTGCGAAAAAGCGCAAGGTGTGGCGGTATGTTGCCGCGGGCCTCGTTCTGCTCCTGTTGATCCTGCTCTATTCTACAGGTCTGCTTAGGCCCGCGACCGAGGTGCAGGTTGCCAGCGTGGTGCAGGTCTACCCTTCCCAGGGACTTACGCTTCTCAATGCGAGCGGTTACGTTGTGGCGCAGCGCAAGTCAGCGCTCGCATCGAAGGTCACAGGCCGTCTCATCTGGCTCGGCGTGGAGGAGGGGAGCAGGATAAAGAAAGGCGAGGTGATTGCGCGCCTGGAGAGCGAGGACGTCGAAGCGGCGGAAAGACAGGCCCGGGCGAACCTGAACAATGCGCGGGCCAACCTCGATTCCGCCAAGGCTGAACTGAGCGATGCCACGTTGGCAATGAACCGCAACAAAGAGCTCGTCAGCAAGGGTCTCATCGCGCAAGCGGATTACGATACCGTTTTCGCCCGGTATCAGAAGGCCGTCGCCGGAGTCGGCGCGGCAGAGGCAGCAGTGAGGGCGAGCCAACGCCGCGCTGGAAGCGGCAAGGGTTGCCGTCGACTATACGCAGATCCGGGCGCCCTTCGATGCCGTCGTTCTGACGAAGAACGCCGACGTGGGCGACATAGTGACGCCCATCGGTGCGGCTGCCAATGCCAAGTCCGCCGTGGTCACGATTGCCGACATGGATTCGCTGCGTGTGGAGGCGGATGTTTCCGAGTCTAACCTTGAAAAGGTGAAGGTCGGCCAGCCGTGCGAAATCCAACTGGATGCTCTTCCCGAGATCCGCTTCCGCGGCGAGGTGCACATGATCGTGCCCACCGCCGACCGCAGCAAAGCAACCGTGCTGGTAAAAGTCCGTTTCCTCGAACCGGATCCCCGCATTCTGCCCGAGATGAGCGCCAAGGTAGCCTTTCTTGTCACGTTCCGTCAACCGGACGAGCAGAAGTCGCGGACCGCCGTGAGCCCAAGAGGCCGTACGTACTCACGGGCGAGAAGAACGTGCTCTTTGTCGTTAACAGACAGCAGCGTGTGGAAAGGTCGGTCACTCTGGGGTCGAGACCTCGGTGACATGATGGAAGTCTCGACGGTGTCAAGGCCGGGGAGAAGGTCGTACTCAACCCCCCTAACGGGCTGAGGAACGGCTCCCGCATCAAAGTTCGTGGAAAAATAAGTGGGACGATACCACCCCATCGTCCAGTCACGGCATGTGAGCAAATCATACGACGAGGCAACCCAGTTGTGCCCGTCCTCGACGACATAACCTTTGACATCGACGAAGGGGAGTTTCTTGCCCTGATGGGCCCGTCCGGTTCCGGAAAAAGCACGCTTCTCAATCTCATTGCCGGGATCGACAAGGTGGACAGCGGAACCATAGACGTCGGGGGTGTCGATATCACGACGCTCTCTGAAACTGACCTCGCCCATTGGCGGGCGATCCAACGTCGGCTTTATCTTCCAGTTCTACAACTTAATCCCGGTGCTCACGGCGTTCGAGAACGTGGAGCTTCCCTTGACTCCTGACGGGAATCTTCCCGCAAGGCAGCGACGTGAGCATGTCGAACTGGCGCTCAAGGATCGTCAACCTGCCGCACCGTATGGACCACTATCCTGGCCAGCTCTCGGGCGGTGAGCAGCAGCGCGTCGCCATAGCCCGCGCCGTCGTGACCGACCCCACAGATACTGGTGGCCGACGAACCGACGGGGGATCTGGACCGCGCCGTCGGCGGAGGAGATGCTGACCCTCATGGACAGGCTCAACCGCGAGTCGGGGAAGACGATCATCATGGTCACCCACGACCCGCGGGCTGCCAGAGAGGGCGCACATAATCCGGCATCTCGATAAAGGTGTTCTTGAGTGATGCTCATCCTCAAGACTACTCTTTAGGAATGCCTTTCGCCACAAGCTGCGCACAGGCCTGACCATTTCGGCATCACCATCGCCGTTCTGGCTTTCGGGCTTCTCCGGACCGTCATCACCACCTGGTACATGGGTGTCGAGGCGTCCGTCGGCAAACAGGCTCTGGACCAGGAACGCCATATCGCTCATGTCTTCCGCCTCCCCATCGCCTATCAAGGAAAAGATCCGCCAGATAGAAGGAGTGAAGTTCGTCTCGCAGCTTCACCTGGTTCGGAGGCATCTACATCGACGAGAAGAACTTCTTCGCCAAGTTCGCGGTGGAGCCGGAGACCTACATGGAAGCATACTCCGAGTATTACTATTCCGCCGGAGCAAAAGGCCGCGCTTCTTCGGGACAGAAAGGGCGCTGTAGCCGGCCGCAAGCTGGCAGCGCGCTATCGGATGGAAGATCGGCGATACAATCACCCTGAAGGGAACGATCTATCCCGGCAACTGGGAGTTTGTGCTGCGCGGCATCTATCCCGGGGGACCCGCAAGAGATGCGGATGAGACGGTCTTTTTCTTCCACTGGGATTATCTCAACGAGACGCTCAAGAAAACGGCTCCGCTCGCGCGGATCAGGTCGGAGCGTTCATCGTCGTGGTGAAAGAACCCGGATACGGCCGCTGATGTGGCCGCCGAATCGACGAGACGTTCAAGAACTCCCTTGCCGAGACGCTCACCGAGACGGAGAAGGCCTTCGTCCTGGGCTTCATCTCCATGAGCGAGACGATCATTACGGCGATCCAGCTGGTCTCTTTCGTGGTCATCGCCATCATCCTCGCCGTAGTGGCAAATACGATGTCGATGACAGCCCGGGAACGCATCGGAGGAGTATGCGACGCTCAAGACCCTCGGCTTTGGAGGCTGGCGCATCGCCAGCGCTCATATTCGGTGAGTCTCTCGTCATCACCTGGCGGGCTGTCTGCTCGGGATAGCTCCTCACTTTCCCGACGCGCAGGGCCTTTGGTCAAGTCCTGGACCAGTATTTCCCTGCCTTCAACGTCACCGGCAAGACGATCTGGCTGGACATCGCTGCGTCTCTCCTGGTCGGTCTTCTTGCGGCAGTCATTCCCACATGGCAAGCCATCCAAGACGCCGATCGCGGATGGCCTAAGGAGGATCGGCTAGATGGCAATTCCCTTGTCGTACAGCATTCCGCAATCTCTGGACCAGACGGCTCACGACCGTGCTGACCGCCTCAGGCATGGCCCTCGTCGTCTTTGTCTTCGCCTCGATCCTGATGCTCGCCCAGGGGCTCCAGAAATCGCTCGTGGAACACCGGATCGTATGACAACGTGATCGTCATTCGCAAGGGATCGGGCATCGGAGGTGCAGAGCGGCATTGACCGTCTCGCAGGCCTCGGTCCTGGAGACATGCAGCCGGAGGTGGCTATTGGACCCGACGGCCAGAGGCTCGTCGCCAAAGAGGTGGTCGTTCTGATAACGCTGCCCAAGCGGGGAAGTGACAAGCCCTCGAACGTGATGATACGGGGCGTCGAGCAGCGGCTCCCTGGCTTTGAGGCCGCAGGTGAAGATCATGGAAGGGACGCATGCCGAGACCTGGCTCGTCGGAGATCATGGCCGGGCAGAGCATGGCAAGGCGATTCAAGGGAGGCGGCATCAGTGAGACGCTCCGCTTCGGCATGCGTGACTGGACCGTCGTCGGGATCTTCGATGCCGGCAATACCGGACTTCAGCTCCGAGATATGGGGCGACGTGGACCAGTTGATGCAGGCCTTCCGCAGGCCGGTCTACTCTTCGGTGCTCTTCAAGCTGTACGATGCCTCTCTGTTTCGAGGCGGTCAAGGCGCGCATCGAGAAAGACCCGCGACTCACCTGGAGGTGAAGCGGGAGAACAGATACTACCTCGACCAGTCGGAGATGATGGCCAAGTTCCTGCGCATCCTCGGCATCTCTCTCACGGTCATATTCTCGCTCGGCGCGATCATCGGCGCCATGATCACCATGTACTCCGCGGTGGCAATCCGGACCACGGAGATCGGCACCATGCGCGCCCTGGGCTTTCAGAGGAGGAGCATCCTGGGTGCCTTTCTTGTTCGAGGCGCTGCTGCTCGGCTTGCTCGGCGGGGGCGTCGGGCTCTTGCCTTTGCCTCGTTCATGCAGTTGATCACCGTCTCCACGGTAAACTTTCAGACGTTTTCCGAGCTGGCCTTCAGCTTCACGCTGACGGCGCGCATCGCGCTGAGCGCACTGGCGTTTGCGCTGATTATGGGATTTGTCGGGGGGGTGTTGCCGGCGGTGCGGGCATCGCGGATGAATATAGTGGAGGCTCTTCGGTCGGCGTAGGGGCGGCTTCGTCTAAGGCTCATCTCCTTCGTTGCCTGCGGCCCGCGTCACTCCGACGTACCGCCAGGTACGCCTCCGTAGCCCAGACCTCGGCGCGCCTCGGTATGCATCAAAATTCAACCTGGCATGAAGAACCTGCATTGAAACTCCGCGGCCTTGTTATAACCTGCACCCCGGAAGCTCAGATAACCACAGACAAGCCGCTTCACCGTGCGGAACGCCTACGGATGGCAAGGTTTTTCACTTGCTGTTGAGCGGCAGTTCTGCCTTTCCTTCAATTTATTATATTAAACGCAATGATTGACGGGCTGTATGTGCGGGTGTACACTTTTGTTGGGTAAGTATCCGGTATCACATAATTGGATGCGAGTCGGCCTGTGATTGGGTGTTAAGGTCAAACGGTGAGGCCGTTGAGTGCGCCGAGTGCCGTTAATGCGGCAGAAGGCTTGGCACACGGATTCTGTAAAAGTAGACTGAAGCGAGGATATACAGAATTTTTTCTGCAATATTCGAAAAAGGCAGAATTCTTTCTGGATACTTAATTGTTATCACCACCAGACAAACACATGAAACACCTGCGTTTGGCCAGTTTTGAGAAGCTTCGAGGAACGATGGTATGGGTCCGCAAGAGAAGGTAAGAAGGCTTTTTGAGACGAAGACCGATAAAGCCGTGGAGAAGACCTTGCATGCCGGACCGACTCTTCTTCCTTCTTCCTTCTTCCCCGTCTTCGGCGTCCTGTTCAACAGAACTCGGTATCGCTGTGACGGTGCCGGAGACGATTATGAACTTCCCGTTGAGAAAAGCGCAGGGCCGTGAAAAATGATTTCTTCCGTAAGGCAGACTGTCGTGGTATTGTTCGTTTAGATGAAGAAGCATGGGTGTTGGTCGGTATGACCCGGCTCGTCCACATAGGCCATGCTGTGCGGCACCGGGAGTTGGTGCGAGTGATAACGAATCGCTGAACCTGACCCGGCAGAAAACGCCGGTCAGGTTAGCTTCGTGTTCGGTGAATGAAATGATTTGGCAGATCATCGTCGAAAGATCACTCTATGGCCTTGATAAGTTCCTCAAGGAGTCCGATTGGAAGGGGCGCGAGAATGAGGTGGTGAATCTCTTCGCCCACGGCTTTTTAGCCCGTGAGGTCTGTAAAAGATGAAGGTCCCTTGACCTCAATCTCTCAGGTGGCTATCGAGGTCGCTGTGCCACAAGTAACCGGTTCCTGCAAGAAGCATGTCCGTAAAGACTTGGTTATCTGGCCCCGTTCTCTGATGACTCACCGCATGGTCAGAGGATTCATTGCCTGCGGTTATCATGGAATGGAAACGGGACGCCCCCTCCGCATGCATACGAGACATCGAATGGCTGTCGGTATTTACGAGACGGCATCCACAAACGCTTGGAGTGTCGGTGTGTGCTCTCCTGTCGGGAGTTCGTGGAACGGAGTGGATAATTGTAGAGATGGAAACCGAACAAAGCCCTGCAGCCGACCTCCTAAAATCGGCGGCTGAGCTATCCGTTATACCGCTGGAATATATAATGCGATAGTCGTTGATAAACTAATTGACATTTCTGAACCCATGCTGGAGATGTGGCTCGATTTCCGTGATGAGTGGGCCGCAGATAAGAAAGGGATACCTTACTTCATTCTTATGACCTCGTTTGCAGGATACATTGTAAATCTATATGTCGATAAAGAACTGGACATGCTAAAAAGGATACTGGCTGCCATTGAAGACCTTTATTGCAATGAAGGGACCGAAGTTAACATGCTTCTCACGAGTGGCTTGTTAGAAGATATCCAGTTGTTCCTCAAAGAAGAGAATATTCTCCTTAGCACTTTTATGGCTCTGTTAGGAGATAAATCTAAAGAACGTTGGGAAGCTGTAAGGGCTTATCTTGAAGAAGGAAAGCCCATAAAATACGAATAGGTATAACCATTTCATGCACCGGACGCGGAAGAAAGGTGGGTTGTTTTGCCATCAATGCCCCGGTCGCGCCGGTGATGACCATGTTATGCAAAACCAGATTTTGCCGATAAATCAAGGGAGATGATGTGGAAGAAGACGCGGGATGAAATGGCAGTTCACGCCCTTGGCTTTACTCACGGCTATGAGTATTGCGACTACACGGAAAGTCGGTACGCTGCTGCTTGCTTAGTCTTGTTTGTCCTGTTCCTGATTCTGTTCCCCGGAGTGTCCTCTTTTATTCCATCGCGCTCCCTCGTTGCCTTGTCGCTCGTATGGGTTCTTGGCAGCCTCGTCGTCCTTGTCGTCGCGGCTTTTACGAGGAGACATGCGGGAATCGGTGAAGAAGGCCTGACATACTTAGGCCTGGGGTAAGAAGATCAACGCCTCTTGGCCGCAAGTAGTGAAGGTAAGACTAGAGGGGAATAGGTGCGCCACAGTTTTTACCGAAGAGGGTAAGTTTCACATCACTGCTTTCAACCTTAAACCGACCGATGGCCCGCCCCTTCCGTTTTTCGACCCCGACCCGACCGCACTGCAGTATTATACGGAACTACTCGAAGAGCTTCGCCAGAGAACCTCTAATGCCCAGTGGACGGTCGATCCCGTATATGCGCTGTTCAACGCCGAGACTCCTGGCGTGATACCAGAACCGTGGTTGCCCACACTGCTGTGGATGCTCCCATTTGTCTTAGGAACGCTCGGTGTTCTTAGGCTGCTTGCACGCTAGCACGCTATAAAGGGAAAACAGCTAGAGAGATTAAAACTTTGGGGACGTTGTTTCTTACGTTGCATAACTCTTGACAAAACTTTGGGGACGTTGTTTCTTACGTTGCATAACTCTTGACAGGCAATCCCGGATGCGCTAAAGTTTACGCATGCCCCGCCAGGCACGCCTTGACACCCCCGGAGCGCTCCATCATATCATCGTTCGCGGGATAGACAGGACTGCCATCTTCAGAGACAGCGCGGATAAGCAAGCGTTTCTCGAGAGGTTGGGTAAAGAAGTTACCGAGAGCGGCTCCTCAGTCTATGCCTGGGTCCTCATGGACAATCACATTCACCTGCTGTTTCGCAGTGGCCCTAAAGGCATAAGCGCGGCAATGAGAAAGCTCCTTACCTGGTACGCCCAGTACTTTAACCGTCGCCATAAACGAATCGGCCATCTGTTCTCGAACCGCTATAAATCTATTCTCTGTGAAGAAGACCAGTACCTTCTTGCTTTGGTGCGCTACATCCATCTCAACCCCATAAGATCGCAGATCGTCAAGACTCTGCATGGGCTCGATGGCTATCCTTGGAGTGGCCATAGGGCGATTGCGGGCAAGGCGGCCCACGCTTGGATGGACACGGCATTTGTATTGGCATGTTTCGGCAAAAGGAAAAGCGCGGCTTACAGGGCCTATAGGCGCTTTCTGCAGGAGGGGATAGGTCGGACCCATGATCCGCTGCTCACCGGCGGCGGCCTCGTACGGAGCCTTGGCGGTTGGTCGAACGTAGTTGCCGTCAGAAGCAAGGGAGAACGCGAAGAAGCAGACCAGCGTGTACTCGGGAGCAGCACCTTCGTGCAAGCTATGCTCAAAGAGACAGAGCTTCGCCAGAGGCGCCAGCTAAAACTCCGCCTATCGGGCAAGACCATTAACAATATCATCCAGGAAGAGTGCAAGAAAGAGGATGTGAGCCCACGTGAACTTCAAAACGGCAGCAGACGAGCCAAAGTGAGTCATGTTCGTTCCCTCATCGCCTACAGGGCGGTGCGCGAGCTTGGCCTTCCTGCTGCAGAGATAGCCCGCAACCTGGGCGTCAACACCTCCAGTATCACCCGTGCCATTGCCAAGATGGAAGGGAAGGGGCGATGAAGAGTTATGCAATGCAAGAAACAACGTTCCCAAAGTAAACGTCTACAGGGCGGTGCGCGAGCTTGGCCTTCCCGCTGCAGAGATAGCCCGCAACCTGGGCGTCAACACCTCCAGTATCACCCGTGCCATTGCGAAGATGGAAGGGAAGGGGCGATGAAGAGTTATGCAACGTAAGAAACAACGTCCCCAAAGTACAAAGTACAGTATCACCCGTGCCATTGCGAAGATGGAAGGGAAGGGGCGATGAAGAGTTATGCAACGTAAGAAACAACGTCCCCAAAGTAAACGTCCAACGTCCCCAAAGTAAACGTCCCAAAGTAAACGTCCCCAAAGTAAACGTCCCCAAAGTACAAAGTATGAATGGATTGACAAGATGCAAATACTATATATTAGAACAGGAGGTTTCAAATGATGAAAGGCAGAAACTTGCGACAAAGGACGCTCGGAGAAATCGGAATTTTGACGATCATAGGGATCTTATACCTTGTGCTTGCCGTTCCCGCTTTGGCACAATCGGCAGATGATTTTACCGTTACCCTGCTTGGCACAGGAAGCCCGATACCCGCTCCAGACCGCTTCGGACCCAGCAATTTGGTCGAGGTGGGCGGCCAGAGGCTTGTCTTCGATCTGGGGCGAGGTTGCAGTATCCGTCTGTGGCAGAAGCAGATTCCTCTCGGCAGCATAGACGCACATTTTCTCACACACCTGCACTCGGATCACGTCAATGGTCTTTCCGACCTCTGGCTCAGCGGATGGATACAAACAGCCTTCGGTGGTCGGAAAAAGCCTTTCACCATCTATGGTCCTCCAGGAACAGAAAAGATGATGGCCAATCTGTGGGAGGCATTTTCCGAAGACCGGCGCATTCGTTACGCTGATGAAAATAACCCTTTAACCGGCATACAGGTAGATGCACACGATTTTAAACCGGGTGTCGTTTATGAAAAGAATGGTGTTGTTGTGACCGCCCTTGAGGTAGACCATGGCGACCTTGTTAAGCCCTGCTACGGTTTTAAAGTCACCTACAAAAACCATTCGGTGGTGATTTCGGGTGATACCCGTTATAACGAAAACGTTGAGAAAGCGGCCATGGGGACCGATCTGCTCATCCATGAAGTAGCAATGGTCCCGGAAAAGCTCCTTGCTGAATACCCCGTCTATAAAGCGATAATAGCGCATCATATCTCACCGGAACAGGCCGGGAAGCTCTTCGCCAAGGCCAAGCCCAAACTGGCCGCTTATACACACCTCGTATTATCCGGCCTTCCCGGGAAGGGCATTCCATTCCCTACACCGGAAGATCTGTTGACTGCGACCCATAAGACCTACGATGGCCGCGTAGTGGTGGGTGTGGACCTGATGACTTTCAAGATCAACGACAGCGGCGTTTCCGTCATCGAGCCTACCGGTCGGTGAATGGAAGTATCGAATAGGACGGAGGGGTTATATGCCGAAACTTTTTGAGACCACAACCATCAACGCGGTGACCCTGGAGAACCGCTTTGTCCGGTCCGCTACCTGGGAAGGTCTGGCCACGGATGACGGGTTCGTGACGGACAGGTTGATTGATCTCTCCGTGCAGCTTGCGAAAGGCGGCGTCGGCCTTATCATTACCGGCCATGCTTACGTGAGCAAAGAGGGGCAGGCGAGCCCCTGGCAGCTCGGCGCCCACAGTGACACGGTCATTGAGGGGCTGGCCGCGATGGTCGACGCGGTGCATGGAGCTGGCGGCAAAGTTGTCCTCCAACTGGCCCACGCGGGCTGCCGCGCAGGTTTCGGATTAACGGGACTTGAACCGTTTGGACCTTCGGTGATGATAGGCGAGACAGGCCCACTCTGCCGGGCCATGACACAAGATGAGATTCTCAAGGTTGGTGAAGCTTTCGCGCGGGCAGCGGTCCGGGCAGTAAACGCCGGTTTCGATGGCGTCCAGATCCATGCGGCGCACGGCTACCTCCTGAGCCAGTTTCTTTCGCCTTTCCATAATAAAAGAAAGGATGCTTATGGCGGAGGCGTCGAAAATAGGGCACGCATCGTCCTTGAAGTGCTTCGCAAGGTACGGGATGCAGTCGGTCCTGATTGTCCTGTGTTGATCAAAATGAACTCCGAAGACTTCGTCAACGGCGGCTTCTCCGTGGATGATATGCTCGCCGTGGCCGTAATGCTCGAGAAAGCCGGTATTGATGCCATAGAGTTGAGCGGGGGTAGCGCCTTCTCTCCCAAGTACATTTCTTCTCGCCCCGGTCGAATTGAGAGTGAGGAAGATGAGGTCTATTACCGGGAAGCCGCGCGCAGGTACAAAGAAAAAGTGCACGTTCCGCTCATGCTCGTAGGAGGTATACGCTCCTACGGCGTGGCGGAGAAGCTCGCGGAAAATGGCATAGCGGACTACATTGCTCTCTGTCGCCCTCTGATTCGGGAGCCCGGTCTCATCAATCGCTGGCGGTCCGGTGATACGGGCAAAGCGACGTGCGTCTCTGACAACGGCTGCTTCACCCCAGCTCGGGCCGGGCGTGGGCTCTTCTGCGTGGTTGAACAGAGGGGCGTTAGCGGCAGTTCGTGAAACCAATGCAAGGAATAATGCCTGAGGTCAGCAACCCGATTTCTAAATTAAATTGTAGGAACAACTGGAAACGAAGTGGGGACATTGTTTCCGAGTGCGATTTGTACGGACAACCTCCTCCATTCATGGAAACACCCGTACTGCTACTAAAGACTCAAACGATGTAACTTCCGTTGGTCCCTACATTGCGTAATTCTTGATCGATCCGCTACATCCGTCAGGCTTTTCCGATCATCGTTTGCTGAAATTGGGGCTGTAAATTGCGAAGGCTGCGCCAAAAAGGCCGTGATTGGCTGCCGACCGGCCTAGCGCATAGCGAGTGCAGCGTGCCAGCAGTGCAGCAGCAAAGTAATTCGCAGATCGCGCCGGAATGACACCCCGCCATTGGTGTCCATGGATAACTGCGAGGACTCACCTGCTGGCATACGAGTTGCAAGTTTCCATTGCACAGCGATCGCCCAGCGCAGCCGGTGTCTGCGTGCGCACAAGGCGATCCTGCTTGGAGGTTGTTGATGAGAAATTGGCGTGCGGCTCTCCTGGCTTTACTGCTGGTATCGGGGCTGTTTACGGCCGGCAGCGGGCTCTGTCTCGATCAGGCTGATAAGCAGGCTCTCGACCTGATGGACTTCGCCGTAAAACAGACGGTGAAAGAGACGGGTGTTGAGGCCATCGGCGTCGGTTCCTGGACATCCCAGAAGAAATACAAGGGACCGCTTTCAGGCGGCACGTCCGACCACGACATGCGGGTGGTACTGACCGGCGAGACAAATACCGCCGTGGCCACCAAAAAGTGGAAGGACTTCCAGGCTAAGCTCCGGGAAAACATCACAGCCAGCGGCCAGGCCAAGCGTCTGAGCGAGGGCGAGATCAACAAGCTCATCAACAGCACTAACGTCTATCCGCCCGGCCAGATCATGGAGGCCGTGGAGAATGCCGACGACGCAAAGAAATTCTTCTCCCGTGGGGGAGCCAAGCCGAACCTCGGTGACGCGCCGGTTGAGGGGCTTTGGGGCAAAGGGAGCAAGACCTACACGCATTACTACGAGGAGAAGTCGGGAAAGCTCTTCTTTGTGGATGATAAATCGGGTAAGGTGATGACGGGTGGCACCGACCTGACCCACCTGATCGAGGGTGCGGAGGCCCACACGACCGCGGGCGAGGTGAACAAGGCCCGCCAGTGGGCGGAAAAGGTCATCGAACAGATCGAGGAAGGTAACATCGACAAGGTGGCCAAACAGGCGGAGCGGCTCAGGACCTCCGTCAACAAGGCCAGGGGCCTGGAGCGGCTCGGCACCCGGGTGGACTACCTGGACGACATCGTGAGCGGAAAGGTGACCGACCCGGAAGCGATACGTGCAGCCGTCGCGCGCGCGAAACAAGAGGCCGGACTCTTGCTCTCCCTCGCCGAGGAAACCAATGTAAAGACCAGGGGTATGCTGCGCAACGTGCTCACGACCGAGGCCGGCGAGTTCTCGAAGATGGGTAAGGTTTTCTGGAAATATGCGGACAAGGTACCCGCAGCACAGCTCTTCAGGGCCTTCCAGCTCTACGGCTATTATGCACAGGTCAAAGACATCTCCGCCATGACGGGCGCAGACTTCAACAGCGCGGTGCTCAATGCGTATGCAAAGGAGCTGGGATGGATGGCCGGCCCCCTTTCCGGGCTTGCCATGGAACTCGCTGATGCCACGCTTCAGGCTGCCCGCCAGGGCGCCTACAACATCGTTACCGCCTTCCAGGATTGCGAAGACCTCGTGACCGGGGTCCACTCAGTCAAAGGCAGAGAAGAGCTCAACAAGGGTATGAGCATCGATCAGATGGTTTCTACGTTCGTCGATACGTCGGACGGCAGGGAACGGCTCCGCAACCTTGTCTGGTACCAGGCCCGTCAAGCTTCGATGAGACTCGAGAACAATGTCTGGGTCGAGGACGCCAACATCCAGAATACGCTCTACCAGAAGTGCTACAACCCAATCGTGGCCATGTGGAGGGAAAAACGGGTGGAGAAGATCAGCGCCTTCAACCAGCTCTTTCACGAGTTCGACAAAATGGCCACAGCAAGTAGAGCGGTAATATCGATCGAGCCCTACGGTGATCCTGTGCCCATGAGGGAGCAGACCCGGGATGGCAAGATCGCCAGGGTTACGATCAACGGCGCCACATCTCAGGATCAGCGGAGGATGTTCGACCTGGTAAAAAGGATGAACACGCTATTGGTACCCCTCGAGGGCGGGAAGGGAGACGTGCTTTTCGCTTCGCTCGGGCACGAACTCTCGCTGGATGGGAAGGGACATCCGAAGGAGTACGCTCCCGTGCGCCTGCCCGTGACGTTTGCGCAACCGGGCGACCACGTAGCGCGCCTCTCGATCGAGATGAGCGTGACCGGGACCTTCGCGTCGGACGACCTGACGCAGCATGGCCTGCTTCAGGGATACCGGAAACAGTATACCTCCGCAGCCACGCTTCCGTTCAGTGTGGTGGAGGATGTGTCACGGGTGCGGCTTAGAGCAGATGGACCCGGAAGGGTCAAGGTGGGACAACCGTTCCAACTCACGGCTGTGATAGAGGAGAGCCAGGTGCCCGCAAAGGCAATCCAGATCGCCTGGGGAAGTGTGACGAGCGGCCAGCGGCTGATGAACGGCTATGCGGACAGGGTAACAAGGGCAGAGCAGACTGCAGGCAGGTACCAGTATCTCGCAGAGGCTTTTGCCGTGGAACACGACCGCATGGTTCGTCTGGGCGACGCCCGCTGCATCGTGGAGGTCGTGACCGACGAACCCCAAAAGCCGCAGGGCCCGGGGTTTATGGACATGCTTGGCAATATAGCACAAGAGCTTCAAAAGCAGACGACGCAGCAACCCGTAGTGAAAAAGCAGGACCCGGTCAAGCCGGAGCCGCCGAAGCCACAGGTTACAGAGAAACCGGCGGAAAAAAAGCAGGCGGGCTCAGGTCAGCAGAAAGACCTCACCGAGAATGAGGCGCTCTGCGAGTGTGTTAACCGGTACCTGACCGGACCGAGGACGGAAGAGCAGCGGCGCAGCTATAACAAGTGGTGTACGGATAAGGAGCGCTGCAAGGGCACGGATATCTTCCTGCGAGAACCCTTCAAATATAACCGGGAGGGCAACTACTGCTGGGGTTACGAAGAGTGCCGTGAATACAGCTACGACCCCGCGACCAAGCAATCAAGCACCCGCACTTGCGGCTCCTTCAGCGGCGCCTATTACATCTATCAGGCCAAGGAGATGTGCGCGAAGGTAAAGTAGGTCTGGGTTGGACACCAGCAAGGTTCCTTGAAGCTGCATACGAGCTCAATGGCAAGTGGATCGCTGAGTTAAAGATACCCAAGGAGACGGAGCAGAAGAAATAGGAGAGAACTAACGAAATAGTCTACGGGAAGGTGTGTTCAAGTCTCTAAAGTTGGGGAAGAGAACACTCTTCTCCGAACAGGAATTGGCGGCGCTTGTTGAAGGGCGTAGGAGGACTCGCCCCAAAGGATGAGACCTGGTTACAAAGCAACCCATGAGAAGGTTTATAAATTGTTTCGTACAAGCTATTGTAACTACAGGACAAATAGTCTGTGACCCCTGTAGCAGACTGAGCAAAAGAAGTAGCTGGTCGTTACTAATTAAAACAGTCATAACGTATCCATTAACTATCATAAACTATCATATTATTAACAATTACCCATGCCGCGCTTCGCCGGCAGCCTCTGATGTTGAAAATGGGCTCTTTGGTTCTCAACGTGCGACTTGCAAGGTGCAACCGGTATTTTCTGCGTAGTAGGATAGATATTCAGAAAATCTTAGATTAAGCATCGCTTAGTTTCTGACGCTTATGAATAGATTATGATAGTAAAAGATATGTTATGGTACTAAGTGGTATAGCATACATCAGGAATATCCCTGAGGCCTTGGAGAGAGACGCCCATGAAAAGGAGTCTTGTAATACAGGACAGAATCCTGCGATTCAGAACAAAGTTCGATTCCCGGCGTCTCCTTCTCTGTTGCCTTTGACTTGCATAAGTACTTGCCGTGCCTTAAGATTCAAGGACGCGCGTTCCAATAGAAGAGCTGGCATGTTTCTTGTATTTCTGAGGCACAAACAGACAGCGAACGGGTAAGCCGGGCTTCACCATGTCTGTTTTGACCGAGGTGGGAAACATGAATGTAGGGGCACATCAGAGAGTTTTGCCTGGCATCGTACAGGAAACGGATAGTGAATCGCCCACAGGACGTGCCTACGCAGCGATGTTTAACAACATGTGCAGGGTGGTGTCCGCATGCCTTCCGATCTTTGACCACGCCATACAGTCATTGAGACGGGGTGTTCCCGGGGGGCTGGATCCCTCTCGGTAGTCAAGCGAACGGAGTATTGGCATTTCCTCAAAATGGTTAAGCGATCTGGGGTAAGTTATGGATGGGAGCGGCCGTGAGAAGAGTGCCGATTTTGAGGGAAGGCAACCTTCAGATAAGCTTCGATGAAAAAGACGTGCGGCAGGTCTGTAACATGATGCGGTGCGGGAAGCTTGCTGAAGAATGTATTGGCCGCATGATCAACAGGGCTATGGAATGTACGCTCTGCTACATCGTCCTCAGGATGTTGAAGACGCCGTGTCGAGTCGAGGGGCAAGGGTCTCGCGACGTGGTGCAGTTGAACTAAGGACGAAATATAGCCCCTTCTTTAATAAGAAAGCGTTCAGATAATGGCTATTTCTGCTTCTCGGGCTGATCCGGGGTCTTAAATTCCTTGATATAGTACCGGCGTTGCCAGTCCCAGTCGTAGAGGGCGTTGTCTTTCAGGTAATACCTCTTTATCCACCTCTTGTCAAAAACCGAATCGTCCCTGATGTAGTACTGGATTTGCCAGTCCAGGCTATAAAGTGTGTTATCTTTCAGGTAATAGCGTAGCTGCCAATCCAGGTCGTACACGGCTTGAAGCGGCCCGGTCTGACCTGCGGACGATACTACCATGACGATGACAAAAAGGCCTGCAAGCCCGATGCACCGTCTCGGCCGCACTGACATGAGAAAACCTCCTTCCATTTAAACGATCCCGGCCTTGCCCGCCGGAATTGTACATCCATTCTACCACAAGACAGGCTGTCGGGCTATTCTGATTGCCATTTACAGAGCGGCATGCCTGTCTTATGTTTTGGTATGAAGTTGCCGATTGTCTCTTAAATGTTCCATTTCCTCCTGACATGAACCGAATGTCAGGCAGCCCGATAGCAGCGCAAGTGGGACGGGAGCAAGGTGAAGAAGGAAAAAACAGTATCCTCCGGTAACCGGACGGGCAACAAACAGAGACAGGGGCAAAAGAGAGACCCGCTCGCCGAGCGGGTCCGTAAGCTGCTTTCAGAAGAGCCTGCGCCCCTATTGCCGGATGACGGTCGAGGCCGCTGACGATTTTGACGTCTACCAGATCGAATTAAAATTGCAGCATGAAGCACTCCGTGTGGCGGATAAAAAAATCCGCGAGGCCCACGCCAGGTATGTTGACCTCTACGATTTCGCCCCTGTAGGCTACTTCACTTTTGACCGGGACGGGTTGGTTAAAGAGGCCAACTATACTGCTGCAAGTCTGCTCGGGTACGACGTAAGTTCTCTCGATTAGTAAACCATTCGGGGCTCATATCACAGCCCGGTACGTGGATGCATTCCGCCTCCATATAGAGGGGGTTTTTAAGAACGGCGGAAACCGGGTCGACGAGCTAGAGCTTAAGAGGAAGGACGGGAGCACCTTCTACGCCTCGATGGCCAGCGCACCCGTGAAGGACGCCAATGGAACAATCATTGAGTGCAGATCGGCCGTCATTGATATCACCGAGCACAAACAGATGGAGTTGGCACTTGCAGAAAGTGAGGAACGGCTAAAGCTGGCACTGGAGGCATCACAGCAGGCCGTATGGGACTGGAATCTTGTAACAGGCGTTGTTGAATGGTCGGAGAGAGCTAAGACACTTTTTGGTTTTGAGCCGGACGCCGAGGTGACCTACGATCGGTTCCTCCGAAAGGGTGCAACCCGATGACCTGGATCGCATGCGCAGCGGGGTTATGAAGGCTATTGAACAAAAACAGGAGTACGATGACGAGATAAGAGTCGTCTGGCTCGATGGCAGCGCACACTGGTTGACGGCGAAGGGGCGGGTCTTTTTCGACGAGAATGGTAAGCCGGTCCGTATGGTCGGTGTCGGTAGTGACGTAACCGAGCGGAAGCAAATGGAGGCAGCCCTTCGCGAGGCCCATGATGAATTGGAACTAAGGGTGCAGGAGCGGACAGCCCAGTTGAGCACGGCCTACGAGGTTCTGCGGGCGGAGATGCAGGAGCGGCAGCGCATCGAACAGCAACTCCGGGAGTCCCAGAAGATGGAGGCCATAGGAACGCTCGCCGGCGGCATCGCCCATGACTTCAATAACATCCTTGCGGCCATTATCGGTTTTACCGAGATGGTGATAGATGACGTTTCAGATAGAACAGACGTGCAGCGGAAGATGGAGCAGGTACTTAAGGCGGGCCTGAGGGGAAGGGAACTCGTGAGACAGATCCTTACGTTCAGCCGCAAATCTCAAGCGGAATACAGAGTGGTGACCCTGAGCCCGCTTATCAGGGAGACATTCAGACTGCTCAGGGCGTCGCTACCGACGAGTATCAGCATGAGCCTTAACCTGGAAACTGACACAGATGCGGTTTATGCAGACCCGTCGCAGATTCAGCAGGTGCTGATGAACCTCTGCACAAACGCCGCGTACGCGATGCGCGAAGCCGGGGGGAAACTTGAGATCTCCCTCGGACGCATCACGCTGGGTCCGGGTGATCCTCTACCCGAAGCAGATACGCCGCCGGGAGATTATGTGGTGATCTCGGTAAGGGACACCGGGGTAGGCATGGATGAAGCAGTCAAAGAGCGCATATTCGAGCCCTTTTTTACGACAAAACCGCGTGAACACGCATCTGGCCTTGGGCTATCGGTGGTTTATGGTATCGTGAAAAGCCACAAAGGCAGTATCATGGTTCTGAGCGAACCCGGTAAGGGTTCAGTTTTCAGGGTTTTCCTTCCGAAGAGCCGACATAGTCGAATCCAGTCAAGAGGAAGCATCCGGACTCGTCCCACACGGAAGCCAGAGAATCCTGTTCATAGATGACGAGGAGATATTAGCGGAGATGGGGCGGTCCATGTTGGAACGCATCGGATACAGCGTTGTCGTGCAAACGGATAGCACCGAGGCCCTGCGGGATTTTGCGAAGCATCCTGACAAGTTCGACCTGGTCATCACGGACCAGACCATGCCTAAAATGACCGGCGTGGCCCTGGCTGAAAAACTCCTGCAGATACGGCCCGATATCCCGATCATTCTTTGTACCGGATATAGTGACCTCGTCTCTGAAGAAACGGTCAGGGCGAAGGGTATCCGGCAACTCGTGATGAAGCCCCTCGCCAGGAAGGAAATGGTGGAAGTGATACGGCGGGTGCTGGAGGGAAAAGAGCCTGTCTGACAAAGGCAGGTCTGTCTAGTCTATTCGGTCATTTCGTCTATCGGGTCCATCTGGCCCGTCTTGTTTATCTTGCTTGTCCAGTCAATCTATCTCCTTCTCGCATTCGTCTTCGGGCAACACCTCGGACCTCATATGGTATATAATTACGCAAAAAAGGTCGGGGGTCAGGGTAAGCAAGAGGCGTGACACGTGACGGAAGACGAAGATGAGGATGACACATTGAACCAACACGATAGACCACATGGACTAGATAGACTAAATAGACTAGATAGACTAAATGGACCAATGGCGCTGCATCTTATTCTGCTGGTTGTCGCAATTCTGCCCCTTTTTGCCCTCGGTCTTTCTAACCACGGGCTCTGGACGGCGGATGAGCCCAGGGTCGCGGAAATCGGCAGGGAAATGGCGATCTCGGGAGACTGGGCGGTCCCGACGTTAAACAAGAAACCTTTTTTGGAGGAGCCACCGCTCTATTACGCATCCCTGGCTGTGATCTTCAGGTTGTTCGGAGGCGCGTCGGACAAGGTGGCAAGAATCCCGTCCGCCCTGTTCGCGTTTGGAGGCGTTGTTGCCCTGTTCTTTCTGGCATCCATGCTCTTTGGCCCAAGAGTGGGCTTTCTGTCGGGTTTCATACTGGCCACGTGTGGCGAATACTTCCGGGTGGCCCACTGGCTCGTGGTGGACAGCGCGCTGGCCTGTTTTGTGATTGTGGCTATGGCCTTTTTCATGGCCGGGTACCGCTCTGACGGGCCGGGGAAAAGGCTTCTGTTCTATATTCTCTGCTATGTCTCTTGCACACTTGCTTTTTACTCTAAGGGTTTCATAGGGGTTGTCATTCCAGGCCTCGGGGTGCTTGCTTTCATCATCTGTGACAGGAATCTCAAGGAACTGCTCAGGATGAGGCTCTGGCTCGGTGCACTCGTATTTGTCTTGATGGCACTGCCGTGGTTTGTGGCGCTCTGGTACCAGGGCGGGACAGAGCACCTCAGGGTCTACGTCGTCTATAATCACCTTCAGCGATTCCTATCCGGCGGTACGTCGGGCCATCACCAGCCCCTCTATTATTATCTCACAGAATTTCCCATCGGCTTTCTCCCCTGGGGCCTGTTGCTCGTGCCGGTTGTCTATTTTTGCATTGAGCGACCAAGGAAGGAATCGGCTGGATACCAAAAGGGCCTCCTGTTCGCGGGATGCTGGTTCCTCACAGGATTTGTTTTTCTGAGTCTCGCGTCAACCAAGAGGACGCTCTATCTGATGCCGATTTTCGCCCCGATAGCCATGCTGACCGCTTCATACATCGACGCTACCTTAGAATCTCGAACTTTTCATAAGGTGGAAAAAGTTTTCCTGTGGATTTTCGGTTGCGTTCCCTTGCTGATCGGCCTCATGTGCGTACCGCTTTATCTTTATGCTTCCAGGCTCTACGCGATAGGCCCATCGTGGAAGTTGCTTGCATCTGTGGTTGCTGTTTCAGTGTTGGCAGTGCTGTTCTCTCTTCTCTCGCTCCGTTTTCTTGCCACACGTGAAACAGCGCGCTTCTGGGTATTTTCCAGCGCAGCGATATACTCCTTTCTGGTATTTGCCCTCGTTATAGTTGTGCCTTTGTTGGATCGGTACAAAAGTCTCGTGCCTTTCTGCCAGCAGGTAAAGAGCGTGGTCGCGACGGATGTGGCGCTCTATGCGTACCAGCCTGACGAGACCTTAAGGGGTGCTCTGCCGTTCTATACGGGATATCATCCGAAGGAATTAGAGGACCTCAAGGGTCTTGAGGATGTTCTTGCGGGCGGAAGCCAGGTCTATGTTGCGATCCGGGACAGCCGTCAGCGTCTGGAAAAGGAGCTGCTTTCAACAGGCAGGCTCATGGTGCTCCGTCGCCAGGATATGGGCACCGATCGATCCCTCGTGCTGCTCACCAACAAGCCCAGCATACGTTGATACGTGACTGCAGAGGGCGGTTGATATGCTGATACGTTACACGTTGATATGGAACGGCGGAAGACGGCTGATTGCCACCATATGAAGTTCTGACGTGTCAACCTATCAACGTGTCCCGATCAACGTTTCAACGAATAGTCGACGCGATCAGACCCTTGCTACGCGCCCTGTCCCGGTGGCAGCCTGGCCGCGCTCTTGAGCATGAGCCGGGCAACTGTTCTGGCCAGCGCCACAGGATCCTTGGGCTTGGAGCCCTCCAGGAGGAGCGCCTGGTCGTAAAGCAGCCCGATGTATTCATCGAGAAGAGGGCTCTTCTTGTCCTTCTCAAAGATGCCGTTCATCATCTCGAAGAGCGGGTGCTCCGGATTTATCTCGAGAATTCTCTTGCCGCCGGGGACCTCCTGTCCCATGGCCCGTAATATCTTTTCTGTCTGCGGATCGAGATCGCCCGTATCGGTCACGAGGCAGCAAGGAGAATCCTTGAGTCTTCCCGAGAGGCGTACGTCTTTCACGTCATCTTTCAGCTTGTCTTTGATGAGGTCGAGGAGTTTTGTGTACTTCTGCTTGGTCTTTTCCTTCTCACCGGCCTCACCTTTCAGGTCGATGTCGCCGCGGCTTACCGATTTCAGGTGTTTTCCCTTGTATTCGAGGCCGCCCATAACCACGTCATCGATCTCATCGAGCATGATGAGCACCTCGTAATCGTTGTCTCTAAAGGCCTCAAGATAAGGGCTCTTAAGCGCCTCTTCCAGAGAAGTGCCGGTGATATAGTAGATCTCTTTCTGATCTTCTTTCATGCTCTCCACGTACTTCTGAAAGGTTGTAAAAGCATCCTTTTCCGTCTTTGTTGACGGAAGGAGAAGAAGGTCGGCTATGGTCTCTCTTTTTGCAACGTCAAAATAAATGCCCTCTTTGACGATTCTGCCGAATTCCTTGTAAAACTTGACATACGTTTCGTAGTCGCCTTCTTTCATCTCAGCGAGCGTATCGAGCACCTTTTTCGTGACGTTGGTCTTGATGATCTCTATCTGGCGATTTTGCTGCAGCAATTCCCTGGAGACGTTGAGCGGCAGATCCGACGAGTCGACCACGCCTCTGATGAACCGCAGGTAGACCGGAATGAGCGCTTCACAGTTTTCCATGATCTGCACCCTGTTGACGTAGAGCATGGGGCCGATCTTGTAATCCCGGTAGAGAATGTTGAGGGGGGCGTGTGATGGAATGTACAGCAGCGCGCTGAACTCGGACGTACCTTCGGCCCTGTAGTGGATCACGGTAAGCGGCTCTGCGAAGTCGTGAGAGACATGGCGATAGAACTCGTTGTACTCCTCCTTTGATATCTCTGACTTGTCGCGTAGCCACAGGGCTTTTCGCGAGTTTAACGTTTGCTCTTCCTTGACCTTCACCGTTTTGGTCTTATCGATGGTGCTTGGTTTGTCCCGTTCTACATCCATAACGATGGGGTGCTCGATGAAGTCAGAATACTTGGCGACTACGTCCCTGATCTCCCACTCGTTGAGATATGTCTTGTCTTCGTCTCTGAGATAGAGCGTTACGTCAGTTCCTTTCGTGGCCTTCTCGACCTCTTCTACGCTGAAAGAACCCTCGCCGGCCGATTCCCATTTCACGCCGGCTTTGCCCTTTTGCCCTGCGCGCCTCGAGGTTACAACAATCCTGTCCGCAACCATGAAGGATGCATAGAACCCGACGCCGAACTGGCCTATAAGGTCAGGGTTGTCCTTCAGGTTCTTTTCCTGGAGCGCCTTGAGGAACTCCCGTGTCCCGGAGCGGGCGATGGTGCCTAGCGCCTCAACAGCCTCTTCCTTCGTCATGCCTATGCCGTTGTCGCTCACGGTCAGCGTGCCGGCATCTTTATCAGCGGTTATTCTGATCTTCCACTCCCCGTCATCCTCCTGAATATCCTTGTCGGTGAGAGATTCATAACGTGCGCGGTCAATCGCGTCGGATGCGTTGGAGATCAGTTCCCGCAGGAAGACCTCCTTATGTGAATAAAGAGAGTGGATAACCAGATTGAGTAGCTGCTTGGCTTCGGCCTTGAATTCCAATGTTTCCGGACTCATGTTGTTTCCCTCCATCAGAGATAATTACGATGCGAAACCGAATGATACGGCTGTTTCAGAGAATAATATAATGCGAGTCGAACGAGCAGGCAAGAGGGTGGTGGACTCAGCCCGCCGTCAGCGCTTCAAGATAATTTCTTATCCTTCGCGCATTCGTACCGAGGTCGCTTTTTCCTACCCGTGAGACAGAGCGCACGTCTATTACTGAGGCTTGTAGTCGCTGCGCTGCTACCGTCCAGTGCCGGCCTGATCCTGATGACAATATCGTCCTTGAAGCGAAACCATCGAGTCGTGTCTGTAGCCTCAATCCGACCATCCTGCACGCTGGCGTCTACGATGGTCCAGCCCATTTCCCGGGCTGCTTCGAGTGCCTGGTCAAAGGCCTTATCCGGCTTCAAAGGCAGCACAGCAGGGGCTATGTCAGGATAAGCGGTCTGCTGCAGCGCAGCAACAGGACGCTCCTTCATACAGATAGGAGTTTGGAGCATTCTTTCGTAACGGGATGACCGCGACGAACTGCGGCGGATGTTCTGTGTCGGTCGTAATATCATGTATGGGCGGAACGAGTTGCGCCAGGCGATAGTACGACCAGGGGACGGCGACCAGAGTGAGGCCGATCAGGATACCGCAAATCGACACGATACCTGACACCCACTTCGTGGTTATGCCGCGGCGCCTGGTTTTTGCCGGTTTGACGAGCAGGCTTGAGACGGCACCTGCAGCAGAGAGGCCCACAGCCATGAATGCGAGATAGCAGGCATAGCGGAGGATCAAAAAGCCGGTGCGGAAGGACCACCAATCCCAGCCGCTCCCGAAAGCGGATACGGCTGCCACAAGCGCTGTAACAATGGCCAGTGCACATCCCGCATATCCGGCGTATATGAATGGCGATCTTTTCATCTTCCCGCTTCTGCAGGGACACCCGCACGCAGATAATCGGTCACCCCTCGTCTCAACTTTAATCACGTTTTAGCGACTTGTCTGCCGCAGCTTTGGATAAATCAACCGAAACTTTCCCTTGACAGGAGAACGGACGAGATGATTTTTATGCGGGAGAAAAGAGTTCTTAAAAAAGGAGAACGAGATGAGCGAACCCCATGTACTTTACAACGCTCAACGCGAGGTTGCGACAATCACGCTCAACAGACCCGAGGCCAGGAACGCCTTCAGCCCGGGCATGATCACGTTGTGGCGGGAGTTTCTTGAGAAGGCAAAGGCGGACGATGCAGTACGCGCGATCATCATCACCGGTAAAGGCGATACCTTTTGCTCAGGCGGCGATATACGGGAGATGGCCGAGGGAAAGCTCAAGTCGTGGAACATGAAGAACTATCTGTGGGAAGGCGTTCATCGCATCGTACTGACCATGGAAGACCTGGACAAGCCCGTGATTGCGGCTATCAACGGTGCTGCAATGGGAGCGGGGCTGGACATGGCTCTCATGTGCGATCTCAGGGTCTGTTCCGATAAAGCAAAGCTGGCTGAATCCTATGTCATGATGGGGCTCGTGCCCGGGGACGGAGGAGCTTATTTCCTGCCCCGTGTCGTGGGCCTACCCAAGGCGCTGGAGCTCCTGCTGACGGGTGATGTACTAGGTGCTGACGAAGCCTTGAGGATTGGACTTGTCAATACGGTTGTGCCCCACGAACGTCTGGTGGAGGAAGCCACGGTCCTCGCGGGGAAGATTGCGAGTCGGCCGCCTCTGGCCATCCGCATGATGAAACGGGCGGTTTATCAGGGTCTGGCGAGCAGTCTGCGTGCCCATCTCGACTACGTGTCATCACAGCTTGCGCTTCTCTCTGAAACGGAGGATCATCAGGAAGCAGTACGCTCCTTCCTGGAGAAACGCAAGCCGTTATTCCAAGGCAAATAGGAGAATTATCTCACGCCCTGTAGGATTTCGTTGACACGTTGATAGTTGATACGTGTAAGAAACCGTTGACGCGTTATACGTTGACACGTTGATACGTGACAAACCGTGGATGCGCCTCTCGTCCGTCCATCAACGTATAATCAGCCAACGTATCAACGTCTTTTGACTTCTTCGTTGCGCTTGACATCCAATGAGCAAACGTCTAAGTTTTACAGGACTTGACAAGAGTCTGAAGAGAAAAGCAAGCGGGGAGTGAATCTATGGTTCGAGCGAAATTATGGTTTCGATGTGCGGCGATGCATGACCCGGTCACGCCGATGATGGCGAAACCCGGGCTGATTGGTTGGGAAGCAAAAAAACGACGCGTGGACCTCACCATTGAGCGCGCCTTCAGCGGCGAGGAGCTGGTGAAGCGCATGAAGGGCTGGGTCACGACCGACCCGGCGCAGGTTATAGATGTCGTGAAGAAGTACGGAAGGCTGAGAGTGCTCGATGACCGGGAGCTGGTGATAGAAATCGAGCAGCCTGAGGGCTTCGATAGCTTGCAGCAGGCGCTGAGTGAGGCTTTTCACGGTGAAGTCGATATAGAGCCTGTTAAGAAGAAAAGTTAAGATACTTAAGGAGCCATGGCATGGACGTTGTGCAGGCCATCAAAGAAAGAAGAAGCATACGGGCGTTTAAGTCTGATCCGGTCCCGCGGGAGAAGGTTGAAGAAGTGCTGAGGATGGCTGCGCAAGCACCCTCCGCGATCAATCTCCAGCCGTGGGAGTTCACGGTTGTTGCGGGCGAGGAACGCGAACGATTGAGCCGCAGGCTCATGAAGGCGTACAAGGAAAAACAGATCGCGTGTGCCCCCGGGAATGTCAAACCACTCTCGTCGGAAGTGATCGCGCGGGGCGTGCAGGCAGCGGAAGGCATGAAGCCGCACCTCAGCGAGATGGGCATCGAATTCAATCGCTTCGTCAATGAGGGGAGCTGCAATTTCTACGGCGCTCCTGTGGCAATCATTCTCTGTATAGACAAAGCCTTCTCACAGAATAATTACGTTGATATCGGGATCACGCTGGGCTACCTCCTATTGGCTGCCCACAGCGCCGGGCTCTGGACGTGCCCGATCGGCCTTATCACCGCCTACGGAGAGGAGATCAAGGACGAGCTGGGCATTCCGGACAACAAGAGTGTGGTCATTGGTGTGGCATTAGGCTCCCCTGACTGGGATGCCCCCATCAACCGTTTCAAATCGTCACGCGAGACGCTCGATACCTTTGTAAGGTGGATTGATTAAGAAGACCCGTTACAGGTTACGAGTTGCGGGTTACGGGTTCGAAGAACGATAAAGACAGGACTGGCCGAAAATACCGGTTACCACGTATCAACGTATAATCAATCAACGTGTCAACGGTTGTTGCCTGTTCCTCACAGATTCAGTTTTGCGCGGAGCAGATCGCCCAGGTTTCCCAGGCTGCCTGAGGCCCGCTCCTGGCTCTTCGCTGAGTCCTGATACTGCTTGAATTCTTCCTGAGCGACCTTTTCCTCAAGGCCTACCCGGCTCAGGGAGATCCTGCCTTTCTCCATGTCGACCGCTTTGACCAGCACTTGCATCCGCGTGCCTTCGGGGAACATGCGGCTGTGGTTGGTGCCCTTTGGTGTCCCTATCTCCGGATTCGGCAGAAGGCCTGTGGGGCCGGTATCCAGTTTGATGAAGATACCGAAAGACATGACCCTGTCTACGGCACCTTCGAGTACGTCGCCCACCTCAGGAAGGACCACCGCTTCTTTGGGCACCCTCGGCTGCAATGAGAGCGAGATTCGCCTGCTCGCGGGATCAACAGCGGTAACATAGGCCTCTACCCACTGGCCTACCTCAACAACGTCTTTCGGGTGACGGATGCGCCTGCCACCGCCAAGGGCTGATATGTGAATGAGCCCATCAATACCTTGTTCCAGATTCACAAAGGCCCCGAATTGGGCGAGGCGTACGACAACCCCGCGCACCTGGTCATCCACGTGGTAGCGGTCGGCTAAGGTCTCCCAGGGGTCGGCCTGCAGAGCCTTGAGGCTCAGGGTCAGCCGCCCTCTTGCCCAGTCTATGCCGATGATCTTGACCTGTACTTCCTGTCCGGGTGAAAGCAGGTCTTCAGGCTTTTCAGTACGGCCCCAGGCCATCTCGCTAATCGGTATAAGGCCGTCAACGCCGCCGAGGTCAACGAAAGCCCCGAAACTCTGGACCGAACGCACCGTGCCCGTCAGTTCCGTTCCTACGGCGAGAGTGGCCTTGAGGCTCTCGAGCTCCGCCTCTTTCTGCTCTTCAAGAAGCGCGCGCCTGGAGAGAATGACATTCTGGCCATCTTCCTCATACTCCAGGACTTTAAAGGGAAAGGTCTGGCCCACATACGAGCCACTGTCGCGACTGCCCTTCAGGTCTATCTGTGAGAGCGGGCAGAAGCAGCGCACACCTCCGACCGAGACCTCGAAACCGCCTTTTACTTCAGACTTTACCTTTCCACTGACGGGTAAGCCCGCAGCGTGAGCATCCCTGATCTCTGCAAGGGTGAGTGTCGAATAGCCCCGGGTCTTGGTGGTGAGCTTCCTTACGCCATGCTGCACCGAGACGAAAAATGCCTCAATCTCATCGCCCACTTTCACTGTGCTTGTTCCGTCATCCGTCATCAGTTCAGCAAGATCGATCACTCCCTCGCTCTTTCCTCCAAGGTCGACGTAGACGGAATCGCTGACAATGCTGATAACCCGCGTCTTCACCTTCTGCCCCGGCTCAAGCCGTCCGGGCAGTTTGTTTTCCTTCGTAAACAGTTCAGCAAAGCTTTCTTCGGGCTCGTTTGCGTTCTCGGGCACCGCGACTTCAGCTGCGATTGTTTCCATATTGTCTTTCTCCATATTGGAATACCTCTCCATCTGCCCACGTGTGGAACGTATATCGAGGCTTGTTTTGCAGAATTCTACCGAAAGCCACAAGTTGCGGCGAAACTTTCGACGCTATAGTTTACTACGTTCTTCGCCTTCTGTCTATAGATAATACCAATTTGCAT
>CAWGEZ010000013.1:0-159237 GCA_963821605.1 uncultured delta proteobacterium
AAGTAGGTTACAGGCGCCGTGTGACCTTTCAGCCATCGGTTTCCTGTAACCTCTCTCCGAACCGAGCATGCACCTTTCGCTATGCACTCGGCTCTCCAGAGATCATGGCGTAATCGGGTTGTCGCATCCATCCGAGTCGAAACCGTTGTACAGTGAGATACCCCATCAAAAACTGCTCTTCCTTTCCTTCCCGCCAGACATAGCGACCATGCCGGGCACCACTCCGCCGCAGATAGCGCATAATCTCGTGGGCACCAGCTTCAGTATGCTTCTTCCGCATCCACCGCCAGAGCCTGTCCCTCACATACCAATCGATACTGCAAAGGATGCGCTTGGCCCCCATACAGTACCTGAAGAAGTGTCCCCACCCGCGAAGGATCGGATTGATCTTCCGGAGAATCTCAGCAAGTGACCGCACGGTAGTCCTCCCCGTTGTCCACTGCTTTATCCGGTAACGGATATCCAATACCTTCCGCTTGGGGATCTCAATCCGAGGGCTGTATCCATACCGGTCATGCCACGCCATACGGATTCTATGCCCCAGAAACTCAAATCCCTTGCTGCTCGGGGTAATCCGTGTCTTCTCCTTCGAGAGATCAAGCTTGGCGGAATGCTTAAGATGCGCTGCAAGTGCCTGAGCTTCACTAGAGGCGTCTTCATAGGTCCCCGACACCAGAACCACAAAGTCATCGGCGTAGCGGATCGGGAAGAACACCGGTCTTCCCGCTCTTCTGTCTCTCATGCGGGCGTTCGAGGCTGCTTTTATCCCATCGTCCCGCACCACAGCCCGATGCACCCAGCGCTCATACCGCTCCTCGATCACACTCAAGGCTACATTAGCGAGCAGGGGAGAAAGTATTCCGCCCTGGGGAGTCCCCGCATCAGTCCGAATAAACTGATCTTCATCGAGGACACCCGCCTTGAGGAACATACGGATGAGCCGGTTCACCTTTCTGTCAGCGCTGCGGCGACGGATTCTCTCCAGAACGTGATGATGATCAATTCTGTCGAAGCAGCTTTTTATGTCGCCCTCAATAATCCACGGGTAGGGATACCCATACCTTTTTCCATCGTCCGCCTTCATGCTTGACCAGAGCGCCATACGGATATGCTCTATGGCACCCTGACAACTCCGCCCTGGCCTGAAGCCATACGAGACATGCCAGAACGAGGCTTCGAAGAGCGGCTCGATGATCTGTTTCACTGCACACTGTACAATACGGTCTTTCACGGTAGTGATCCCCAGGGGCCGGAACTCCCCCGGTTTACCGGGCTTGGGTATCCACCTGCGACGGGAGGGACTCGGTACATAGCCCGATCGAAGCTCCTTCCTTATTCCCTCCAGGTAGGCGTCCACCCCAAGCTTACGGACATGCTTCACGGTAACCCCGTCGACACCCGGCGTTCTTTTGCCTTTATTGGTAGCAACCGTTCGCCAGGCACAGCGCAAGTTGCGGCTATCGGTAATCCAGTTCCACAACTCACGGTACTGCCCTTCGGGGTTCTCCCGACTCCACTGATAGAGTTTTCTTTGCACGCTGAGCAACCAGGCCTTATCGGCCTTTGCATCTGTGTCCACAGATTTCTCCGTCACAGAAAACCTATCGATCTCCTATCCCCCTTCGCCCTGTGGACGGCTTTGTCCGTCCTCCGACTACTGCGGGGACTCCGCCCCCTACGTGTCCTTCTCCGGTCTCCACGGCTAGCCTGGTTCCGTTCCAGGCGAACACGCACGGTTCCCACGTTCCCGTTCTCAACCTCATAGATGCTGTAGGCGACGTGCTATACCCCTGACGGTGCAGGAAAGCGGAATAGAAGGAGTGACCCGCTCCCAAGTACGGGCTTATGCGTACTTCCCCGATGGAAATTATCAGTCCACCCGGATCAGACCGTGTGCTCTCGATGCCATCACATTATAGAGAGAGGTTCTCATAAATACAGAGGCTTCCGACGCACGTTTCGTTGTCTCGCCCTACATCCTGTGGTAGCCCGGCCCGGAGATGATGGCCTCCGTCCGGTACAGTTAAGGCTGCTCTGCTTATGACACCCCGCCGGTGGAACCCGGCAGAGCTTTGCAGCCCCCTTCTGTCCAATCTCCTCCATCGGACAGGGCATAGTTTATGCCGGTCGAGAACGAGCAAGTACACCCTGCTATATAAACCTGGCGCACGTTCGTGGCGCAGGATAATCATTAGAGGGCACCTCGCCATAGACAACAGGAAGTTGTACTATGGTGAAAGAACCTCCAAATCCTTTCAAGGAGGTGCCCCATGAAAGTGTACGTCGGCATGGATTTACATGCAACAAACACGTACGTCGGCATGGTTGACGAGGAGAACAAGGTGCTCCACAAGCAGCGGTTCAGAAACGAGCTCCCGTTGATCCTCGCCGGTCTCGATCCCTTCAAGAAGGATATCCAGGGTGTCGTGGTCGAATCAACCTTTAACTGGTACTGGCTCGTGGACGGCCTCATGGACCAGGGCTACCGTGTCCATCTGGCCAACGTCTCCGCCATCAAACAGTATGAAGGGCTCAAGCAGATCGACGACAAGCGGAGCGCCTTCTGGCTCGCGAACCTCCTGCGGTTGGGTATCCTCCCCACGGGCTACATCTACCCCAAAGAGGAGCGGCCGACGAGAGACCTCCTCCGCAAGAGGCTCCAGCTCGTCCGCCACCGGACCTCCCACGTCTTGAGCGTCAAGAACATCCTTGCCCGCAATCTGGGCTTACGGATGAAGAGCGAGGACGTCAAGAAGATCACGGACCCCGAGGTCAAGCGCTTCTTTCCGGACAGGGAGATGCAGACCATGGTTCTGGCGAGCGTCGGCCTGATCCGCCACCTGGAGGACCAGATCAGCGGCGATCGAGAACATGATCACCAAGAAGCTCAAAGTACGAAAGGAGTTCGCCAAGCTCATGACGGTACCCGGCATCGGTAAGATCCTCACCCTCACGATCATGCTCGAGGTGGGGGACATCCATCGCTTCCCCACCGTCGGCGACTACTCCTCGTATTGCCGCTGTGTCAAGAGCATCCGTACCTCGGCCGGGAAGATCATCGGCTACGGCAACAGGAAAAACGGGAACAAGTACCTCTCCTGGGCCTACGTCGAGGCTGCCCATGCCGCCCGCAGGTTCCACGAGACCGTACGGACCTTCTATGAGAAGAAGATGGCCAAAACGAACCGGATCGTCGCCATCAAGGCGCTGAGCCATAAGCTCACCCGGGCTTCCTACTATGTGATGCGGGACCAGGTGGACTACGACCCTGCGCGTCTGTTCAGTTAGGGTACGAAGGGGAGACGGTGAACCAGAAGCGATTTGTTGGCTTATAACCACGTCACCTAATTGGCGGCCGCTCCCCCCATACTAAGGAGATATTCACGAGAAAGGGGCCATGTCTTGATACCATAAGACTGTAAGAAGGAGACTCGATGTACTGACATACTATTGTGTTTGGACGATAACAGCCGGCTAGACCGTTCGGCGTCTCATCCGCCCCTGCCATGAGCTAAAACATGAGTGGCTCATAACCATGGGTCCTGAGAGACCGGTTAGACTGGCAGGGAACTGATACATTTTCTGGAACCGACGAGATCGGCTATCCCGATGGGTGCGTGGCGCGGAAGAGACCGCTAACCATAAAAAGAGAAAAAACAAAGGGACGGAGAAGCCAGGACGGACGGATTCGGCACATGGGTTCATACCTGCAAGAAAAGTAAGTTCTTGTTCGGGGGATATTATTCTCTTGACAGGGGCCCTCTGACGGCCTGTTGCCCAAATCGCCACAATGAGGTCAATTTTCAGAAGAATAGCGAATAATAATTGTTCTTAATTATGTACAATTTACTTGCACTTTGATGAGGGGTATGGTATGCTTCTAAAGCGCTCGCAGCAAGGAGATACGGCCTATGATGGGTCATCAGCCCCCGCCTCAATATCCTCTCTTTTCTGTCAATGTTCAGCTGGAGACAAGGGTGCGTACTGACCATCCTCTCCGGAGAGTGAACGAGCTGATTGATTTTGATTTCATTTACGACGAGGTAGCCGATACCTATGGTGACAACGGGAACGTGTCGGTGCCCCCACCCGTCATCCTGAAGCTCATGCTTCTGCTCGTCATGTACAACGTGCGCTCAGAACGGGAGCTGATGGAGACACTTCCCGAACGGCTCGACTGGCTCTGGTTCCTGGGCTATACCCTCGATACCGAGATCCCGGATCACAGCGTCCTCTCCAAGGCACGCACCCGCTGGGGGAAAGAAGTGTTCAAACACTTCTTCGAGCGGATTGTCCTCGCGTGTGTCACCGCAAGGTTGGTTGACGGAACCAAGGTTTTTGTTGATAGCAGCTTCATTGATGCCAATGCATCGAACGGCGCCGTCATCGACACCCACTCCCTGAAGCGCTACCTCAATGAAGGGTACCGGAAGCTCGAAGAGCGACTGGAGGAGAAGGAGGTCACGGAGCCTCGGACCGACCACGTGGTGAATAGAAGATATGTTTCCACTACCGATCCCGACGCGTCCATCGTGCGGCAGGGAAGAGGCGGCGCAAAGCTGCAGTACAAGACCCACCGGGCCGTTGATGCAGGCTCGGAGATCATTACCGCGGTCGAGGTGACACCCGGTGCCGTCAACGAAGGACACAAGATGGCCGCCCTTATCGAGGGGCACGAGGCGACGACGGATGTGCAGGTCAGGACGATTGTCGCCGACAGCCAGTACGGCACCAAGGAGAACTTCCTGCTCTGCCACGACAAAGGGATAGCTGCGCATATGCCTGCGGCGAAGTACCTCAACGAAGCGTCGCGGAAGGGAATATTCTCGGAGGACCGGTTTGTGTACGACAAAGAGACCGACACCTTCCTCTGCCCTGCCGGGCAGCGTTTGAAAGGCGGAACGCTCGACCAGCGTACGCAGAACCGCGTGTACCTTGCATCAAGGACTGCCTGCCGTTCCTGCCCGCTCAAGCCACAGTGTACCAGAGCCAGGGTAAGGAGCCTCGGGCGCCACAGCCGTCAGGAAGCGCTTGACCCTATGCTCCTTGAGGCGCGAAGTCCACGGGCGAAGCGCGACATCATCACCCGCCAATATCTCATGGAACGCTCCTTCGCGCGAAGTACCCGCTACGGATTTGATCGGGCCCGGTGGCGAGGTCTCTGGAGGGTGGCCATCCAGGAATACGTCGTCTGTGCACTCCAGAACATCATGACGCTCGTGAGGTTCGCACAGAGGCCCACGAGGGGGCTACGCACGCTCCCGATCCGTACAAGGGATATGCTGCACACGATAACCAGGAGCGTCCTGCTCGCCTGTGCCCGATTCATTGCCTTAATGGGATGGTACCCACAACCATGCGGTTACCTCAAGACATGACAACGAGTGTCCTACCGCGAAGTGGTTTGGGCAACAGGCCGTCAGAGGGCCCCTGTCAAGTGAATAATATCCCCCGAACAAGAACTTACCTTTTCTTGCAGGTATGAACCCATATGCCGAATCGTCCGTCCTGGCTTCTCCGTCCCTTTGTTTTTTCTCTTTTTATGGTTAGCGGTCTCTTCCGCGCCACGCACCCATCGGGATATCCGATCTAGTCGGTTCCAGAAAATTTATCAGTTCCCTGCCAGTCTAACCGGTCTCCCAGGACCCATGGTTGTGAGCCACTCATGTTTTAGCTCATGGCAGGGGCGGATGAGACGCCGAACGGTCTAGCCGGCTGTTATCGTCCAAACACGATAGTACGTCAGTACATCGAGTCTCCTTCTTAGTATTACGGGAGACTTTTTCTCCCGTGCTATTCTGTCACAACATCCTGCGTCCTATTTCAAATCCTGGCCCCATCTATTTATCCCGGGGGAGGATCTCTCCTTGTCATCCGGGGAGAGGTTGCCAATTAGGTGACGTGGTTACAAGCCAACAAATCGTTTCTGGTTCACCTCTCCCCTTTTTAGCACTGATAGCTCCTTAGTTCATTCTTGTCTGTACGCTCATGGTTAGTGTCAAGACATGACCCCATCTCTCGTGAATCTCTTCTTATCATCCGGGGAGAGGTTGCCAATTAGGTGACTTGGTTATAAGCCAACAACTAGTCCTGGTTCACCTCTCCCCTTCGTACCCTTACTGGAACAGACGCGCGGGATCGTAGTCCACCTGGTCCCGCATCACATAGTAGGACGCCCGGGTCAGCTTATGGCTCAATGCCTTTATGGCGACGATCCGGTTCGTCTTGGCCATCTTCTTCTGATAGTAGTTCCGTACCGTCTCGTGGAACCTCCGGGCAAACTGGGCAGCCTCGACGTAAGCCCAGGAGAGGTACTTGTTCCCGTTCTTCCGGTTCCCGTAGCCGATGACCTTGCCGGCCGAGGTCCGGATGCTTTTGACACAGCGGCAGTACGAGGAGTAGTCACCCACGGTGGGGAAGCGACGGATATTCCCCACTTCGAGCATGATCGTGAGGGCGAGGATCTTGCCGATACCGGGGAGCGTGATGAGCCTGGCGAACTCCTTTTTGATTTTCAGTTTCTTCATGATCATCGTTTCGATCCCCGTGATCTCCTCTTCCAGATGGCGGATGAGACCGAGGCTCGCCAGGACCGCGGTCTGCATCTCTTTGTCGGGGAAGAACCGCTTGACCTCGGGGGCTTCCAGCTTTTTCACGTCCTCACTCTTCATCCTGAGCCCGAGATTGCGGGCGAGGATGTTCTTGACGCTCAGGATGTGGGATGTCCTGTGACGGACGAGCTGGAGCCTCTTGCGGAGGAGGTCTCTCGTCGGCCGTTCCTCTTTGGGATAGATGTAGCCGGTAGGAAGGATACCTAACCGGAGGAGGTTGGCAAGCCAGAAGGCGCTCCGCTGGTCATCGATCTGCTTGAGTCCTTCATACTGTTTGATGGCGGAGACATTGGCCAGATGAACACGGTAGCCTTGGTCCATGAGGCCGTCCACGAGCCAGTACCAGTTAAAGGTTGATTCTACCACGACACCCTCGATATCCTTCTTGAAGGGATCGAGACCGGCAAGGATCAACGGGAGCTCGTTTCTGAACCGCTGCTTGTGGAGCACCTTGTTCTCCTCGTCAACCATGCCGACGTACGTGTTTGTTGCATGTAAATCCATTCCAACGTACACTTTCATTGGGGCACCTCCTTGATAGATTTGGAACGTCTTTCACCATAGTACAACTACCTGTTGTCTATGGCGAGGTGCCCTCTAGATGATTATCAGGTGAAAGAGGGGAGGTGGCCTAAGCGGTCCAAGATCATGAGAAGGTATGAGTGTGCGGCTGGCCCGCCTGGGCATGAAGTATAAAAGCTCTACCACCCATGAAGGAGCTATACGGGTGCCTGGAGGCGCTCAGCGACTATCCGCATAGTAATTGGATTTGGCAAGCCGTGACGAATGGAGGCGTACCTTGCGGTACGTCGAAATGAGGCAGGGTGACGCACGACAAAGCAGATGGACTTTTGACGACGGTGCCCCATACCTAGCGGGCGCAGTCGGCCGTGGAGCCCTTTAACTTTTCCAGTGCGTGGGGTAGGGCGGATTTGATGAAGCCCAGGCACTCTGTCGCTGCCTTAGGGCTTCCCGGCAGGTTTATGATGATGCTTTCTTTCCTGATCCCGCAGATCGCTCTCGATATGACCGCGGTCGGCGTGATCTTGTAGCTTTCTGCCCGCATCACTTCAGCAAAGCCGGGCAGGTCTTTCTCTATGACCATCCGTGTTGCTTCGGGGGTCACGTCCCGCTTGCTGAGGCCCGTGCCGCCGTTGGTGATAACGAGGTCTATCCCGAGATCATCGATATGCCGTTTGATAGTACTCGGCGATGATATCAACTTCGTCCGGGATGATGACGATCTCGCCCACGTCAAACTCATTCTTTAGCATATCCCGCAGGCCCGGGCCGGTAGTGTCCACCCGTTCACCACATGATCCCTTGTCGCTGATCGTAATGATCGCAGCCTTATACCTCACTGCATAACCTCTATCTCATCTCCGACCTTGATCTCTCCTCCGGTAAGGACCTCGGCAAATATGCCTTCCCGCGGCATCACGCAGTCTCCCACCTGATAAAAGATGTTACAGCGCGCGTGGCACTCTTTGCCTATCTGCGTCACCTTCATGATGATGCCGTCTCCCACCTTCAACTGCGTTCCGATGGGCAGGGTAGGGAGCTCAATACCTTCAGTGGTCAGATTCTCGGCAAAATCGCCTGCGTGCACATCGAGACCTTTGTCCTTTATTTTCTGAATACTCTCTGCTGCAAGCAGGCTCACCTGGCGGTGCCACGGGCCGGCATGGGCATCTTCCGTCAAGCCATGACCCTCTTTGAGCAGGCACTTGTCGACGTTGTGCTTCTTTTCGCCCTTGTCAGCGCTGATGTTGACTGAGATAATTTTTCCTTTCATCGTGTCTCCTTGTTGCGGCAAACGTTACAAGTTACGAGTCAGTTACCGGTTAAGAACACGAACCGTCACAGGTTACGAGCAAAGGCCGCTACAACTCATAACAGTCTCTTTTTTGTAACCCGTAACAGGCACTTCTTTCTAACCTACGCGTGTAACTTGTAACAGGTCCTTTCCTTTAACCTGTAACCCGTAACAGGTCTTTTAACGCTTAACACGGCCCTTTGGCCGCTTGTACGTTCCACTCTTTCCCCCGCTCTTTTCCAGGAGGTAAAAAGGACCGAGTTCAACTGCCTTGTCAATTGCCTTGCACATGTCATAGATGGTGAGGGCTGTTATCATGACGGCCGTGATAGCCTCCATCTCGACTCCGGTCGGCCCCTTTATTTTGACCGTCGATGTGATACCGATTGTCTGCTCACGGTCTGCAAAGTCATAGACTACATCTACGAAATTGATAGACAACGGGTGGCAGAGCGGCACCAACTCGGCCGTCTTCTTTGCACCCATGATGCCGGCAATTTTGGCCACGGCAAAGACATCACCTTTCGGGCCGTGCCCTTTGCGCACCAGATCATACGCCTCGCGAGACATCTTTACATAGCCGCGGGCTTTTGCCTGCCTCTCCGTGTCCGGCTTATTCCCGACGTCCACCATCTTGGCCTTGCCGTCCTTATCTACATGCGTCAGCTTCATACCGGTTCACCTTCATCGATATAGTTTCGTTGTCGCTGTGTCCTTACGGAGCTTCCCGATGCTTCGCAGTACGATCTGCGTCGTCTCCTCGACGTCCCGTCGCCTGCGTCCAAATCTGCATCGGTGCTCGCTCCGCTATCATGCTGCCGTACTCATCGCCTCTGCGTTCCTTCACTTGCCATCGCCACACCTTCATTCGTCTTACCTCACCCTGTCTCTCTAGCCCCCGGTGCCCCTCATGCTGCGCTGGCATTTCCGTATGACACCTGATTCGAACTTCCTCTCGGGCTTCACTCTAACAACCTCTACTACGAATTGAGCTATCTGTACGTCGCTCTTACCGCCCCGCATCAAGCTCTTGACATCATACTCGGTATCCGAGAAGAGACAGGGCTTTATCTTTCCGTCAGAAGTAAGCCTCAGCCTGTTGCATTCGCTGCATATATGCTGAGAAATCGGACTGATGAAGCCTATCTTCCCGCGGTCGCCCGGTAGCCTGAACATGCGGGCAGGCCCTTTGTGCGAATTCATGGACGGCAGAAGGTTATACGTCTTCTTTATTAACGCTTCCAGCTCCGCGGAAGTGACCACCTTTGAGCTATCCCAGAGGCCCATATCACCAAAAGGCATAAACTCGATGAATCGCACCTCCACGTTCTCAGCCTTCGCGAACTCCACAAAATCAAGCACCTCGTCGTCGTTGAAGCCTTTGATGATCACCGTGTTGATTTTGACCGGACATAAGCCTGCGCTTTTCGCTTTTTCTATACTGTCAAGCACCTTATCGTAGGCGTCCACTCCCGTGATGAAGCTGAATCTTTCCCGCTTCAGGCTGTCCAGACTGATGTTTACCCTGCGAAGTCCTGCCGCCTTCAGTTCCTGGACTTTCTCACCGAGACTCACGCCGTTCGTCGTCAGGCTGATGTCATCGATGCCTTCGATACCTGCGATCTCATGAAGGAGAAAAGGGAGGTCTTTTCTGCGCAGCGGTTCGCCCCCGGTGAGACGCACCTTCGTCACCCCCAGGTCAGCCATTATCCGCACGAACCTTATGATCTCCTCATACCTGAGGATCTCATCATGCGGGATATAGGGGAAATCTTTTTCAACGCAGTATCTACAGTGCAGATCGCACCTGTCGGTAATCGATATCCTGAGATAATTAATAACGCGATTGAACCTATCCGTTAACATATTTCGTTTTTCCTGTCTGATCTGTATTGTACCCGCCGAACTCGTTCAGCCTTCGGGTAAACTCTGCTGACGTTATAGCTTCCATCAGTATAGAAAACTTCTTTTCCTCAGTAAACTCCCTGACAACGAGAAGGTCGTACTCCTCCTCGACCAGGGGTATAAAATCAAGACCGAATAAGCGAGCTATCGGGTAGATCGCCAGGCCCACGTCAGCAATGCCGTCCTTAACAAGCACGCCGACCGCAGCATGGGTGAATTCCTCTCGGTCATAGCCGAGTATTGACGCTCTGTCGATGCCTTGCTCTGCAAGCATCGTGTCAAGGAGTATCCTCGTGCCCGAGCCCACCTGCCTGTTCACGTACCGGATATCGCCCCTGGAAAGGTCCGGGACCCCCTTAATCCCCTTGGGATTTCCTTTCGCCATGACAAGACCCTGGATGCGCTTTGCCACGTTGATCAGGAGGGCAGGCCTCGTGCCCAGATATTTCTTCACGACAGGTATATTATAGACTTTTTCTTTCTCGTCGAGAATATGTGTCGTGCACAGGTCGACCACGCCCTTCTGAAGGGCTATGATGCCGCTCAGGGAGCCGATGTGCGTCGAGATGAGGTCCATGCCGGGGCTGCTCTTCTTGACGATATCGCGCATGACATCAAGGGAAAAGTCATGGCTGCCGAGGATGTGGATCCGCCCCCGGAGTTCCTTTTGGTCTCTCAGTAGCTCGCACGATACCTGTTCACCTTCGGGGTAACCCTCCACGTTTTGGGGAATGCGGATCAGCCCGTCTGCCTGGGTTAATGAGGAAAAAAGGCTGGCGCCCCGGGCGAGAGGGTAGGCGTAGTAAAGCCCGCGCTTCTCTATCAGGTTCACCCGCAGTACTTCCTCCACCCCTATGGATGAGGAGAGCTTGTAAGGCGTCACGCAGGTGATGCTCTCTTTCAGGCCGAGGCTGCTGCTCAGCTTCTCGTAGGCGGGTTCGATAAATGTCTTAAAGGCGATGACGGTGGAGACCGGGTATCCGGGTATACCAAAGACCGGCTTGCCTCTCACCAGGCCGAAGAGTGTGGGCTTGGCCGGCATCATGGCCACACCGTGGAACAGGACCGTACCCAGGTCGTTGATTACGCCTTCAGTGAAATCTTCAGTTCCGGCACTTGACCCGGCATTTATGATGATTAGATCATACCCCTGACATGATTTATCAAGTATATTGTGTAAGTCATCTTTATTTTTAGCTATTTCTGCTTTGAATACTTCGAAGCCAAGCTCCTCAGCCAGAGCCTTCAGCGTATAAGAGTTAAAATCGATAAGGCGGCCCCTCGTCACAGATTCGACCGGTTCCACGACAATATCGATCAATTCGTGACCGGTAGGGATGATGAGGAGCTTCGGCTTTTTTCTGGCGTATATCTTCCGGATGCCGGCACTGATGAGAAGGCCCACGTCGAAAACCCTGATGCGATAATTGGTGGGGAAGAGGGCATCCCCCTCGACTACATCCTCTCCTATCATGCGCACGTGCTGCCAGAGGGAGGCGGGTTTGCGGATTAAGATCGATTGACCCCTATCTTCCACGTCTTCAATCATGATGACGGCGTTGGTGGTCGTGGGAATGGGGTCGCCCGTATTGACACGGGTGACATCCTTCTCCTTTGTCAATGCCAACGGGTTATAAAGGTCCGCCGAAAGGGTTTTTTCGAAATCGACTGCATAGCCGTCCATAGCTGAGCACGTGAAAGGAGGATTCGAAAACCGGGCCAGGACCTGCCTCGACGTGATCCGCCCTATAGCGGCCTCCACAGCGACCGGTTCCTCAGCATCCAGGGGGGCGATGCTTTCCAGGACCCTGGCCAGGGCGTCTTCCTTGCGAAGGGTTTCCAGATAACGTCTAACCAAAGGTGCAGACCTCCACCTCTTCGCCGGCCTCCAGGCCTTCACTGCCTTCAGGCACAACGATGTAACCGTCCGCCTTGGCAAGCATCGATATGACCGAGGATTTGGCGTAAAGCGGGGCGACTGCGCAGCCTCCCTCGACGTATGAAACTTTCACCCGGACATACTCCTCGATCCCGTACGAGGAAGGCACGTTGGCCTCCAGCCTGCCCTTAACCATACACTGATCTGAACCTGTTTCTCCCCTGAGTGCGGACAGTATCGGAAACACGAACCGGATCAGAATAAGAGAGCAGGAGACCGGATGCCCCGGGAGTCCGAAGACAGGTTTATTCCATAGCTTACCAAAAATGGTAGGCTTGCCCGGCCTGACGTTGATGCCGTGAAAGAGTACGTTTCCTCCGAGTCTTTCAATCGCAGCTGTGACAAAGTCCATTTGTCCTTTTGAGCTTCCTCCCGAAAGGATCATGAGGTCGAACCCCCCGGCCTCTTGAAGCTTTGCGCTTACGTCGTCGAGCGTGTCGTTGGCGATGCCGATAAAATGGAGAGAGCAGCCAGCCGAAACCACGAGGTTAGATATGGTATAGCGATTGATATCGCGCACCTTCCCGGGCGAAGGAAACGCATCAATGGGGACGATCTCGTCCCCCGAAGAGATGAGCGCAACCTTTGGAATGGCATAAACGGCAATTTCGTCGATTCCCAGGGCTGCAAGCACGCCAATGTCAAAGGCAGAGAGCCGCTTTCCGGGTGACAATACGACGCTGCCCTTTGTAATATCTTCCCCCTGGAAGCAGATGTTCTCACCCTTGTGGACCTTTTTCGTCACCTCAAGATCATGGGCTGTCTGTCTCGTCTGTTCCTGCATGACGACACCGTCTGTTCCCTCCGGCAGCATCGCTCCCGTTGCGACGTAGACAGCCTCTCCGGGGCCAACTTTCAAGGTCGTCTGCTGCCCAACCTTCACCTCGCCCTTGGCGACAAGAAGCGCAGGGGTCGTCTCTTTTGCCCCGTAAACATCCTTGGCCCTGACGGCGAACCCATCCACGAGGGAGCGCGCGAAAGGAGGAATATCCTCGGATGCGACGATCTCCTCTGCCAATACCCTTCCGAGAGCTTCGTCTATCCCGATGCTCAGCCTCTGCCTCTCCGGAAGGGGAAAAGATTTAATAATCCCGAGCGCTTCGCTGGACGTCACTGCAGTCAAAAATTCCATGTGATAATAACACCGATACGGGGCGGGTTAATTGCCGGTTAAGTATAGCAATTAGCTGAAGAATTGTCAATTTATGCGGGCATTGGGGGCTGTTCGTTCTTGGCCTGATTTCTTAACCTGAACCTGTCTTATTACCCCCCGTCCGTTTGAGGGAAAGCGGCGTTGGAATAGAGGTATTCCACCTTCTCCTTGTGTTTCAGTTCCTCGTTTGCCATTCGGTCCAGCATCTGTCTCACCGTCCCCTCGGGATGTATGGCGGCGAGGGCTCTGTAAAAATTGTAGGCTCTCAATTCGCGGTGCGCTGCCAGGAGGTAGGCGTCTTTCTCCTCCAGGGTTTCCTTCAAGTCCGGAGGCTCCAGATGCTCGGCTATGCTGTAATCCACAACGTGGCTCAGGCGCAACGTATGGGGTCCCAAATCGCCCTTTCGATACCGCATGAGGAACTCTTTGTGCTTTACCTCTTCTCCCGCCAGAAATTCCAGCGTCTCCCGCGTCCCCTGATCCTTCACCCTGGACTGGAGCCCGATGTAAAAATCGTAGGACTGTTTCTCCTTCTCTATTGCCAGATCAATAATCGCTTCCAGCCTTTGTGCTTCCATGGTTCCCCTCGATAATGTTTAATGAATAGCTTGAGTCACTCCTTAGATTTCATTCTATATTCTTATGCACGCGGAGGCTATTTTCAATGGGATTGGCTGGGGGATTGGCCGACCGCGGTCAAACCTGTTGATTCCAAAAGGTTTTTGTTCTACATTAGAGTAACGAAAAGCTGAAGGAATTCTTCATATTCCTTATCACCCCGTCGCGCTTCCATGAGGTGAAAAAAGTGGAGATATACTCTTGAAGAAGAGGCGCCAACATTTTTTGATTGGCCTGATACTGTTCTCGTTCCTGCTCCTGGGCCTCGGTCTTTTTGTCTTTCTTATCACGAAGGTCCCTTCGGTCGTCGCCCTGAAGAACCTCACAAACAAGCCCACGAGCTCGATTTACGGCATGAACGACGAGCTTGTCTACGTGGTCGTGCCCGACAACCGGATCTTCGTCCCTTACGACAAGATCCCGAAATACGTCAAAGAGGCGTTTCTGGCGGCAGAAGACGCAGAGTTTTTCAAGCATGGCGCCGTGAGTCCCGTGAGCATCGGCAGGGCTTTAGTAAAGAATGTGCTGCACGGCAGGGTTGTGCAGGGAGGAAGCACTATAACGCAGCAGGTTGTTAAATCGCTTATTCTTGGGCCTGAGCGGAGCATGTTGAGAAAGGTACGCGAGGGCATCCTTGCCTACAGGCTTGAACGATATTTAACCAAACAGGAGATCCTGAATCTCTACCTCAACAACATTTATATGGGACAAGGGGTTTATGGCATCGAGGCCGCATCACAGGTCTACTTTGGCAAGCATATCTGGCAGGTTTCCAGAGCAGAGGCTGCATTATTGGCCGGTTTGGTCCAGGGCCCGGCGCGCTTTACGCCGAAGAACCATCCGGGGCTTGCCCGGGTACGGCAGGAATACGTGATAGACCAGATGGCAAAGAAAGATTTTATCAGCAAGAAAACCGCAGCATCCCTTCTCAAGGAAAAGATCTATATTCGAGAAGATGACGGAATTTTTGCCGACAGCTACTTCAAGAATACGGTCATCCGGTACGTGGAAGATAAGTACGGAAAAGGCATCTTCAATAGACAGCAGCTGAAAGTCTATGCCACAGTGGACGGATCGCTGCAAAAGCAGGCGGAAGAGTCAGTTAAGAAGGGCCTCGCAGCTTACGACGAGCGAAAGGGCGAGCCGGTCGTGGTTACGCGGCTTGACAGAGAGCGCTGGGAGAGATTCGCGGCCGATCAGGAAAAGGACATACATTTCGCGGGGCTGAGAACAGGCAAGGTCTACAACGTGCTTGTCACTGAGAAGATGGCGGACGGTTACGCGGTCACGTTGGGAAAGCAGAAGGGCCTGCTCAAAGTGTCGGATGCCGTTTTTCGGCCAGGGGACGTTGTGAAGGGTCTGTATAGGGGTGCCGACAAGAAGAAGGTTCTCCAGTTCGTGCCGTCAAAGGCGTCAACCGTGGAAGGAGCACTGCTCTGCATGGACGTGAATACCGGGTACGTTTCGGCGGTGGTGGGAGGAAGAAGCGCTGAGAAGAGCCCGTACAATCGTGCCGTGCTGGCGAAGGTTCAGCCGGGCAGTGCTTTTAAGCCTTTCATTTATCTTGCCGCCCTTGAGAAAGGCTACACTCCCGATACAGTGATTCTGGATGAGCCGAAGGAATATGTAGGGGCCGGGGGGAAAGCATGGACCCCGAGAAACTATGATGGCGTGTACGCGGGCCCCATCACCCTGAAGGACGCAATCGCGTACTCGAAGAATGCGGCAACGGTGAGGCTTCTCGAGGATGTGGGTATCGACGCGGTGCGCCGTGCCGTGGAGAGCCTCGGCATTTCTGCGGACATAGAGAATGACCTCTCCATAGCACTTGGCACTTCCAACATGACCCTTTTAGATCTCGTGAAGGGCTTCGCCGTTTTTGCCAACGGTGGCTACCGTGTGCAGCCCCTTTTCATCCGCAGGATCGTGGATGAGAAGGGGGATATGCTGGAGAACAACGAGCCGCAAAAGAGCCGGGCCATCCCTGCTGAGATAGCTTACAAAATGAACCTCCTGTTGAGGGGCGTCACGACGTACGGCACGGCCAAAGAGGCGAGTCGCCTCGGCTACCCTGTTGCGGGTAAAACCGGTACGACGAGCAGCTTCTATGATGCGCTGTTTGTCGGGTATTCGCCTCACCTGTGCACCGGGGTCTGGGTGGGGTTTGATTCACGGGTATCTCTCGGGAGCGCAGAAAGCGGCGGCAGAGTCTCTCTGCCTATCTGGATGAACTTCATGGCAGGGGCGCTCAGGCGCTATCCTCCTGACGATTTCGCGGCTCCTGCGCCACCTGCGCCACCTGCGCCCGCGCCCGTGGAGCCGGAAAATCCGATGCAGCCGGGAAGCCGCTGGTTTTAAAGCGGCCAAATCGTGGCGGGGCGCTGGTTTTAGCGTCCCTTGACCTCATGAAGAAAGCAGATTACTTTATCTAATGAGAATCTTTCTTGTGATCTACAATGCTGACCGGAACGACGAAGTGCTGCAGTCCTTCGAGAAGGTCGCAGATCGAACTCTACCCGCTGCCCGAGAAAGGCAGGGGCCGGGGCAAGAATGCGCGCGCGCAGCACGACAGACAGGTCTGGACAGGGACAAAAGCGATGGTGGTTCTGGCAGTGACTCGTGAAAAGGAGAGCAGCCTCTTCAAAGCACTGCAGGACATAAACAGCAGCTTCAAGGATGCGCAGGTTCGGGCCTTTGCATTTGAGGCAGAGGAGCTCTTGTGATTTTATTCTTTAAGCGACAAAATTGCATTTTCTTCTTGACATAGATTTTCATAATTTGTATTCATAAATACCTCCTCGCTCGTGAAATGTTTGTGGCCCTGTGAAAAGAAGGACGAAAACGAAACATGCTTGAGTACGTATCAATCCTGATCATGATGCTGTTCGCCGGCGTGATCGCGGCTTTTATGGTGGGCGCCTCTTACATCATTGGCCCCCGGCGAGCGAAGAAAGTTAAGGCGGCTCCGTACGAGTGCGGCATGACGACCTCCGGTCCGACGCGCCGGAGGATGACGATCAGGTACTACATCGTGGCAATGCTTTTCCTTGTCTTCGATCTTGAGGTCTTGTTTCTTTATCCGTGGGCTGTCATCACGAGGAGATTAGGACTGTTCGGTTTCATTGAGATGCTCGTTTTCGTGATCATTCTTTTTATAGGTTATCTCTACGTCTGGAAGAAAGGGGCGTTGGAATGGGAGTGACAGAGGTGGAGAAGAATGTGCTCGTCACATCCGTCGACTTCGTCGTTAACTGGGCCAGAAAGAACTCTGTGTGGCCCGTTACGTTCGGCCTCGCCTGCTGCGCCCTGGAGATGATGGTCGCCAGTTCGGCCACTTATGACATCGCCAGGTTCGGCGCCGAGGTCTTCAGGCCCTCCCCGCGCCAGTCAGACCTCATGATCGTGGCAGGGACCGTGACCAAGAAAATGGCGCCAATCCTCAAGCGGATATACGAGCAGATGCCCGAACCAAAGTGGGTCATTGCACTCGGCTCCTGCGCGACAGCGGCGGTATCTTCAGAACCTACAGCATCGTGCAGGGGGTTGATCAGATTATGCCGGTTGATGTTTATGTGCCGGGTTGCCCGCCAAGGCCCGAAGGCCTTCTTGCAGGGCTGATCAAGCTTCAGGAAAAGATTCAAAAAGAGACGATACTGGAAAGAGAAGCTGATTTCGCTGCCCGGAATGAAGGGTTGATTAAGGGTTGACGAAGGGATGATGGAAGGATGAAAGACGAGACTAAAGACGTGCGGAAGGTGACCGGGAAACTCCTTCGACAGTTCGGTGAGAAGATCCATCACCGTTGAAGAAAGGAGTGGCAGCGGTATCCCCAGCGTCATCGTTGACAAGGCCAAGATTTTGGAAGTGCTCTTCTTCCTGAAGGCCGATCCGGAGTGCGCTTTTGACATGCTCACGGACCTTTTCGGCGTTGACAACTATAAAGAAAAACCACGCTTTGAGCTTATCTACTTTCTCAATTCCTTCAAGAACAAAACCAGGCTCGCGGTAAAAGTGGGCATCGATGAAGGCGAAAGTGTCCCGACGGCGTCCGGTATCTGGAAAGCTGCCGAGTGGTTTGAGAGGGAGATTTATGACATGTTCGGGATCCGCTTTGAGGGCCATCCGGACCTGCGGCGCATTCTCCTCGACGATGATTTCGAGGGGCATCCCCTGAGAAAGGACTTTCCGTTGGAAGGCCCCGACTTCGACAAACCATTTGTCGTTGAACTGAGTGAGGAGAAATAGATTGCGCAGCAATCTTAGCGAGCACGGCGAGCGAGAGGGGAAGGCCGGGTACCCGCTTGCGGGTGGGGCTCTGCCGGTGGAGGGGGCGACGCGAGCCCCAATAATAGAGGAAAAGTAAGAGTGGCTGAGACCAGGTTCATGACCATCAACATGGGACCGCAGCACCCGGCAACGCACGGGGTGCTCAGGATGGTACTGGAACTGGACGGCGAAATCATCAAGAAATCCGTGCCCTTCATCGGCTATCTGCACCGGGGGGTGGAGAAGCTTGCCGAGGCCAGGACCTACCACCAGGCCCTGACCCTTACCGACAGGCTCGATTACACGAACGGCCTTTCCAACAACCTGGCCTACTGCCTCGCCTGTGAGAAACTCATCGACCTCGAGATACCCAAGCGGGCCCAATACCTGAGGGTCATTCTCTGCGAGCTGCAGCGTATTGCGGCCCACCTGCTCTGGCTCGCGACCCACGCCCTCGATCTCGGCGCCATGACCGTGCTCTTCTATGCCTTCCGGGAAAGGGAGACGATCCTGACATTGTGGAGAACGTTACCGGGGCCCGGCTCACCCCGAGCTTCATCAGGATCGGCGGGCTGGCCAAAGATGTCCCTCCCGAATTCGGCACCATGGTAAAAGACTTCGTCAAGGAGTTTCCCAGGAGAATCGATGAGTACGAGACGCTGCTCACGGAAAATATCATCTGGAAGAAGCGGACCCAGAATATTGCCCCCATGTCGGCCGAAGATGCCATAAACTACGGTGTCACCGGTCCTGTGCTTCGGGCAAGCGGCGTCAATTATGACGTGCGCAAGGCGTATCCCTATTCGTCATACGAGGAGTTTGATTTCATCATACCCCTCGGCACGAAGGGCGACGTGTACGATCGGTACGTGGTGCGACTGCAGGAGATGAGGCAGTCGCTAAGGATCATCACGCAGGCCATGGAAAGGCTTCCCGACGGCCCGGTGAATGCGCACGCGCTCGACGTCGTGCCCCCTGACAAGGAGGAGGTACAAGCGGACATGGCGGCCCTGATCCGCCATTTCAAAATCATGGAAGAAGGATTCAAACCGCCTGTCGGTGAGGCGTATGGCGCCGTCGAGTCGCCGAAAGGTGAACTCGGATTCTACCTCGTCAGCGACGGCTCCAATAAGCCGTTCCGTATGAGAATCAGACCGCCTTCCTTTCTCAATCTCGGCGCGGTGCCTAAGATGATCGAGGGACAGATGGTCGCCGACGTCGTTGCGGCCATCGGCAGCATCGACATCGTCCTGGGTGAGATCGACAGGTGACAGATGGCAGGTACTCTTTAGTTCCTGGCAGGGAGAACTGATCGACAACAGGGGGAAGGGGAAGGAAGAGTTCTCCGCCCCCAAACGGCTGAAGCTCCCGGAAGAATTTGCGACCGGCGAGCCGATACAAGGCCTTCATGGGCTGGGACGGCATCGCGCTCTTCGATGACAGGGTGGACATCGTCGACATGTGCGCGAAGTACGTCGAGGCCGTGCAGAAGGAGTCCTGCGGCCGGTGCCTCCCGTGCAGGATCGGGACCAAGGTGATCCTCGACAGACTGAAGGCCATTTCCGCCGGGCAGGGCAGCAAAGAGGATATCGCCCTGATTAAGACATTGGCCTCAGAGATCAAGGCGGGCTCCAAGTGCCAGATCGGCCAGACCGGCCTCGTGCCTTTGCTCCACGCGCTCGAGTACTTCCGGGATGCGTTTGACCGGTGCATGGCCGGGCAGAAGGCAAGCGCCGGCATGTACCGCTCGTCCGTGACCGCCCCCTGCTTCAGCGTCTGTCCCACCAAGCTGAAGATCCCGAAATATGTGGAAGAGATCGCGGAGGGGAGATTTACGGATTCTCTCGCCACGATCCGTGAGGATACCTGCCTGGCCGGCATCCTCGGCAGGGTCTGCGTGAGGCCTTGCGAATCGAACTGCAGACGGGCCAATATCGATGAATCGATCTCCATCAAATATCTGAAACGTTTCGTGGCAGATTACGAGTTGGACAAAGAAAAGCAGCCCAACATCAAGAAAGCACCCGTTGATGGAACAAGAAAGTGGCAGTCATCGGCGCAGGTCCGGCAGGTCTCTCTGTCGCCTATTACCTGGGCCAGATGGGATACAAGGTCACGATCTTCGAGCGCCTTGCCGAGCCGGGCGGCATGGCTGCCGTCGGGATACCCGATTACCGCCTGCCACGCCCTATCGTTGGCGGAGAGGCGGACCTGCTCTCCGGCCTCGGCGTCGAGATCAGGTACGGGGTCAACGTGGGCAAGGATATCACCCTTGCCGAACTGCAGAAGGAGTACGATGCGATCTTCATCGGTGTCGGCGCGCACGGAAGCTCTCCCATGGGCGTCGAGGGCGAGGACAAGGGCTACAGGGGCTTTATCCCCGGCGTCAAGTACCTTCTGGACATCAATAAGGGCAAGGACCCGTATCCCGAAGGAAAGAAGGTTGTTGTGGTCGGCGGCGGCAACGTTGCCATGGACTGCGTGCGTTCCTCCTTCCGCGTCGGGAAGCCTGACGTAAACCTCGTCTACCGCAGGACCAAGGCGGAGATGCCGGCTGACCCGGTCGAGATCCATGATGCCGAGGAGGAAGGCGTCAAATTCCATTATCTCTGCAATCCCACGCGGATCATCGAGAAGGATGGAAAGGTTGTGGCGGTGGAGCTGATCCGCATGGAGCTGGGTGAACCGGATGCGAGCGGCCGGAGAAGACCGGTTCCCGTCCCCGGTTCCGAGTTTATCATAGAGACGGATATCCTGATCCCTGCCATCGGTCAGGTGATCGACTTCGGCTTCCTCGAAGGGGTTGAAGGCTTGCAGCTGACCAAATGGAAAACGGTGCAGGTCAATCAGGAGACCTTTGAGACCACGGCAAAGGGTATATTCTCCGCCGGCGACTGCGAGACCGGACCGGACGTGCTGGTGCGGGCCTGCGGGAACGGAAAGCGCGCGGCCTGGAAGATTGACCAGTATTTACGCGGTCAGGAGGTTGCGCCGCGCACTGAGGAAAGGTTCAACCAGTTTTTTTCAACGGTGAAGGTCTATCAGAAGGATGAGAACCTCGGCATCGTGGGCGGAGACAAGAGGCTTCACCTCAGGATGCTCGACCCCGAGACGAGGAAGTGGACCTTCGACGAGGCGGAAGAGGGGTACAGGGTCAACGAGGCTATGAAAGAAGCGAGCCGATGTCTGCGCTGTTTTCGCATCGGCATGGTTGCTCTATAACATGATCGAACTGGAATGGATAAAGCTCACTATTAACGGCCGCGCAGATAGAAACCGACGAAGGGAAAACAATCCTGCAGGTTGCGCGGGAAAACAATATCCATATACCCACCCTCTGCTTTCACGAGAACCTTCTTCCCATAGGGTCGTGCAGGCTCTGTATCGTCGAGGTGGAGGGGTATGCCAATCCTGTTGCCTCGTGCGTCACGACCGCGGTCGACGGCCTTTCCGTTACCACCCACTCTGAAAAGCTCTTCAGGATGAGGCAGGATTACCTCAAACTCTTGTTGATCCATCATCCCCTTGACTGCCCCGTCTGTGATGCCGGTGGCGAGTGCGACCTTCAGGACCGCGTGTTCGAACATCAGATAGAGAAGGTCGATCTGCGCGCAACGCGGGAACCGAAGAAACAGGTCTTCTTTTCCACGCCGATGATCCGCTATTTTCAGGACAGATGCGTGCTTTGTCTGCGCTGCGTCCATGCGTGCAGAGAGGTTTCCGGGAGGGGCGTGCTCGACCTCGCGGACAACGGCATCGAAGCAAAGATGATGGTTACCCATCCCGAAGAGTGTATATCGTGCGGCGAGTGTCTCGGCGTCTGTCCTGTGGGCTCGCTCACCGAGAACCTCAGCCCCCTTAAATCGAGGTTCTGGCAGGTAGAAAGAAGCCGCACCACCTGTCCGCATTGCGGTTTCGGCTGCTCCTTTGACCTGGATGTGTTTGAGAACCGGTTTATCACCAATGTCGTGACCGGTACAGATCACCTGCCCAACCATGGCTCCCTCTGCATTATGGGCCGCTTCGGCTACGATTTTGTGAACCATGAGGCCCGGGTGACCGCAGCCTCGGTCCGGACGAACGGTACCTCGAGGGCGTGTGCATTTGATGAATCAGTCGAGCTGGCAGCCGACAGCCTGAGACGGCTCGACGCGGCTGAAAAGGGCGTCGGTTTTCTCGTGTCCACGCGCGCGACCAATGAGGAGATATACCTCATCAAGGAGATAGCCGGCCTTCTCAAAAAGGGCCTTGTCGCATCGCCTGCTTACTACCATACGGCGAAGGTTTTTAGCCTCTACAGAGATATGGGTATGGCGTACCCATACGCGTATGATGACCTGAAAAAGTGCGATCTCATCATCATCGCAGGTGCAAATCTTTTATCGAATAATCATCTGCTGGCGAACAAGGTGCGCGAGGCTTTCAAGCTGAACGGGGCGCGCATCATCGTGGTTGATCCGAGTCCGACGGCCCTGACCAGGATAGCTGATGCGCACCTGGCGTTGCTGCCCGGAAAGGATGGCACGCTCTTCAACAGTCTTTCACTCCGTCTTGTCGAAGAGCGGAAGTATGCTGCCGAAGCCGGGCTTTTCGAAGGCTTTGCAGGGCTGACCGCGATGCTCGAACGCTGGAAACTGGAATCTGCAGGCGCGGATACCGGAGTCCCGGAGAAAGAGTTTGAAAAGGCGTATCGCCTTATCCGTGACGCGGCCAATACAGCAGTCATATTCGGTTCCGGCGTTACTTCCTCCGCCGACGGGCTTTCCGCTCTTCTCAACTTCAGCCTGCTCAAAGGCATCCCGATGAAGGGCGCCGTGATGCCGGTGGCGCGTGAGTCGAATGCCGCGGGCGCTGCCGCAATTCTTGACGGGGGTCTTCTTGCCCCCGAAGCACTGCTCAGCAACGAGGATATTAAGGGATTATTTGTCTATCAGGACGATCCCTTTCACTATTTGAACGGCCGGTTCGTGAAAGAATCGCTTTCAAACAAGGAGTTTCTGCTCGCTGCGGATGCGATGACGACTTCCATTATGGACCTTGCCCTTCTCACGGTGCCCATTGGCACGTTTGCAGAGAAGTCAGGGACCTTCGTTGCCCAGGACGGATACGTGCGGACTCTAGGAAAGGCCATGGAAACAGGACCGGGCGGATTTGCGTTCCTGCGGGCGTTGCTTGAGAAGCTTGGAGGGGCCGCCTACACAGACGTCCAGGCTGTGACGAACAGGATAAGAGAAAAGAAGCTCTTCGAGACTGCGGAGCCGGGCAGGGAGAGACTGTCAGGCGACGGCTCGGGGCCAAAATTCAAAAGTCACGGATTCGAGAGGGCGCCCACGCCGGATCGCGCCTATAAGCTGATCCTGAGGGACATCTTCTCTAACCACCACCTGCTCGGTAAGGATGTTTACTCCAAAGGAGTCGCGATGGTCTACGCGGCTCCGGGTTATCCCGTCTCCGAGGACAAGCTCTATATTGCGCCTGAAGACGCAGAGACGCTTGGTGTTGAAGAGCGGGGTCAGGTCTTGATCGAGTCTGCCGAAGGCTCAATAAAGAAGGCGATCTCCATCAAGAAAGGCTTAAGGCCGGGTGTCCTGGAATACGTCGTGTTCAAGGAGAGACAGGATGTGCTCGGGCTCTCCAGGAATGTGCAAAAGGTTCTGGATGTAACGGTGAAAAAGGGTTAACGCATGGAAACACTTTTCTACTTGATCGTGGCTGCCGTGAAAGACATCCTTGTGATATCTCTCATCTTGCTCTTTGTCGCTTACATGACTCTTGTGGAGAGAAAGGTGCTCGGCCGCGTGCAGGTGAGATTCGGACCCAACAGGGTAGGGCCGTTCGGCCTTCTGCAGCCTATAGCGGACGGCATCAAGTCGTTTACCAAAGAAGATCTTGTGCCGGCGCAGGCGGACAAGCCACTCTTCGTTATTGCGCCCGCGATCTGCATATTTACGGCCCTCTGTATGTTCGCTGTCGTGCCTTTCGGTGCGCCCTTTGAGCTTTTCGGCCGGCAGATAAAGCTCGTAGTGGCTGACGTCGATATCGGCCTGCTTTACGTCTTTGCCATTGCAACGATCGGTGAGTATGGCATCGTGCTCGGGGGCTGGTCATCGGGAAACAAATACGGCGTGCTCGGATCGCTCCGCGCCGCGGCCCAGATGATCAGCTACGAAGTGTCACTGGGACTCATTGTGATCGGGACCCTGATCCTGGCGGGATCCTTGCGATTGACGGATATAGTCGAAGCACAGAGGAACGTCTGGTTCGTCTGCTACCAGCCGGTTGCATTCATCCTTTACCTGGTTGCGGCCCTGGCCGAGATCAACAGGACGCCGTTCGATATGCCCGAAGCTGAAAGCGAGCTGGCATGCGGCTTCAACATTGAATACTCAAGCATCAAGTTTGCGCTCTTTTTCATGGCGGAGTACGCGCACATGATCACGGTGGCGGGCGTGGCGACAACGCTCTTCCTGGGGGGCTGGCTGGGCCCGGGTCCGTCGTACCTTGGGCCGATATGGTTCCTGATCAAGGTATTCGCCATCCTGTTCTTCTTTGTCTGGGAGCGGGGCACTTTCCCGCGGATGCGCTATGATCACATCATGAAGTTCGGCTGGAAGGTACTCTTCCCACTTGCGCTGGCGAACGTTGTCGTGACCGCGTTTGTCGTTGCGCTGTGGAGGTGACGGGGATGGCGTATATTCTTCCTCTGCTTAAAGGTCTCAGGTTGACGCTCCGAAGGTTCTTTTCGAGGCCGATCACCATTCAGTATCCCGAGCAGAAAAAGCCGATGCCCCCGCGCTGGAGGGGCATGCACTATTTTGACAAAGATGAAAAAGGGGAAACGACCTGCGTGGCGTGCGGGCTCTGCGTTGCCATCTGCCCGTCCGTCTGCATCAGCCTGGAGATCGGAGAGAGACAGGACGGGACGAGGTATCCTCTACGGTATGAGATCGACTCCCTGCGCTGCATATACTGCGGTTATTGCCAGGAGGCCTGCCCGGTGAACGCAATCAGGCTGGGTGGCTGGTTATGAGTATGTCTACTACCGGCGGGAAGATTTCATTCTGGATAAGGCGAAGCTCCTTGCCATGTACGAGAGAGGGGGCCACGCAAGGCGCCGCGAACGAGGTAAAGAAATGATAGCCACCGCATTCAGCTGGCTCGTCTTCATCGGTGCTGCTCTCGTCGCGATTGTGGCCTCGCTCCTGATGGTGACGCGCCGGAATCCCGTGCACAGCGCCCTCTGGCTTATTGTTGCTTTCTTTTCGCTCGCCATTATCTATCTCAGCCTTAACGCGCAGTTCATAGCCGTCGCCCAGGTGATTGTTTACGCAGGGGCGATTATGATGCTGATCCTTTTCGTGATCATGTTAATTCACCTGGAGACGGAGCAGGAGCAGACCAGCAAGATAACGGGTGCGAAGATCATAGCTTCTTTCATCACGATCATCCTTTTTCTCGAAATCGTGGCTGCCGTTCTCTCGTTCAAGGTGACCGGGACAGAAAGGTCCTTTTACGCCTGAAGCACTTGCCCAAATTGGAAACGTGAAATCGGTGGGGATGGTCTTATACGGAAAATACATGTTCCCCTTTGAGATTGCTTCGATCCTGCTCCTGATAGGCATAGTCGGTGCCGTAGTCTTGTCCAAACGGAGGAACACGTAGGATGCCCACGCTGCCGGAAATACCGCAGAGCCTTTATTTTGCGCTCAGTGCAATCCTGTTCACGATCGGGGCGATTGGCGTGATCGCGAGGAGGAACGCCATCATTGTCTTTATGTGTCTTGAGCTGATGCTGAATGGCGTCAACCTTGCTTTCATCGCCGCGGGCAACGCGCTCAATTCCCTCGACGGCGTTATCTTTGTCTTTTTCGTGATGACTGTTGCTGCGGCTGAGGCTGCGGTGGGTCTTGCCATATTCGTGATGATCTTCCGGCTGAAAGGGAACGTCAACGTGGATCAGATCAATCTGCTGAAGGGATAGAGCGGCAGGGTTCAAGGGCCAGGGTCCAGGGTCCGGACGCGAATGGATCCAAATATGGGCCAAAGAAGGGTCATGACGGTGACTTCAAAGACCTGTTCGGTATTCTCGACTTTCGCTCGACCCACGACCCACGACCCTGGACCGCTTGGGGTTAGACATGGTTGATTACATCTGGCTGATACCAGTATTCCCGGCGGTCGGCTTTCTCATCAACGCTTTCCTCGGCAAGAAGCTGCCGAAGGCGGTTGTTTCCTGGGTTGCCTGTCTCGCCCTTTTTGCCTCCTTCGTTGTTTCGGTTACGATTCTTTTCCAGTTTTTTCAGTTGCCTCCGGAAGAGCGCATCTTTGAACTCAACATCTTCGACTGGATCACGTCCGGTGAATTCAACGCGACGGTGGGCTTCAGGATCGATCCGCTTTCCATCATCATGTGCCTCGTTGTGACCGGCGTCGGCTTCCTGATCCATGTCTATTCCGTTGGATACATGCACAGTGACGAAGGCTACGCCCGCTACTTCACGTACCTCAATCTCTTTGTCTTCATGATGCTGATCCTCGTGACCGCGAACAATCTCCTTCTCATGTTCGTCGGGTGGGAAGGCGTGGGCCTCTGCTCGTACCTCCTGATCGGCTTCTGGTTCCGGAAAGATTCCGCGGCCAACGCGGGCAAGAAGGCATTTATCGTCAACAGGATCGGCGATTACGGCTTTCTCCTCGGTATCTTCACGCTCTTCGTAAGTCTCGGGGCCCAGGGTGTCTGGACGCTCAATTACGGGGAGATACAAGAGAACGCCCATCTGCTGGGTGCCGGCAGCTGCGACGCTGATCACGCTTCTTTTCTTTATCGGCGCCACGGGCAAGTCTGCCCAGTTGCCTCTCTATGTCTGGCTGCCCGATGCGATGGAAGGCCCGACACCGGTCAGCTCTCTCATCCATGCGGCCACCATGGTCACGGCAGGCGTTTATATGGTAGCGCGCCTGAATTTCCTTTACAGCATGGCGCCTCAGGTCATGTTCATCGTTGCCCTGGTCGGCGTGCTGACCGCAATCTTTTCCGCCTCCATCGGCTTTGCACAGAACGATATAAAGAGGGTGCTCGCCTATTCAACGGTGAGTCAGCTCGGTTACATGTTCGTCGGCGTCGGAGTGGGCGCGTATGCCGCAGGCATCTTTCACCTGATGACCCATGCATTCTTCAAAGGGCTGCTCTTCCTCGGTGCGGGAAGCGTGATACATGCGATGAGCGGCGAGCAGGATATGCGAAAGATGGGCGGGCTGAGGAAGAAGATCCCCATCACGTACTGGACGTTTGTTTTTGCCTGCATCGCCATCGCCGGCGTGCCGGGATTTTCAGGCTTCTTCAGCAAGGATGAGATACTCTGGAAGGCGTTCAGCGCGGGCGGTCCCTACCTGATTGTCTGGGTGATCGCGGCAGTTGCCGCGGGTATGACAGCTTTTTACATGTTCAGGCTCCTTTTCGGCACCTTTCACGGCGAGTGCAGGGCCTCCGAAGAGGTGAAGCACCACATCCATGAGTCTCCGAAGGTGATGACCATACCCTTGATGATCCTGGCTGCGCTCTCCGTTGTGGGCGGCTATGTGGGTGTGCCCCATATACTGGGCGGCGCAAACCGCATCGAGCAGTTTCTCGAACCTGTTTTTGGCGGGGCAGGCGAGCACACGGCGCACGCCGGCGGTGGCTGAACATAATCAACTCAGGCGTTTGCGTCCGGCAGGGGGCAAGCGATGCGGCATCGGCTGAGATGACGCTGATGATCCTCTCCGTGGTCATCGCGCTCATCGGCATATATATCGCGTACAGGCTCTACATTAAGAATCCGGAAATACCGAAGCGCTTCGTGGAAAGGTTCTCCGGGCTCCACCGCGTTGTCTATAACAAGTACTTCGTGGATGAGATCTACGGGGCAATCTTCGTGCGAGGTCTTTTTGGGCTTGGCACCGTGCTCAAGAGTTTCTTTGATGAGATCGTCATTGACGGCACGATCAACGGCGTGGCAGCCTTGCTCCGGTGGGTCGGCAGTCTTTTGAGACAGCTGCAGGCAGGCTATGTGCAGGGTTACGCCTTCGCGATGATCGTAGGCGCCATCATTGTGATCGGTTATCTCGTTGTGCGAGTGATGATGTAAGGGAGTGTCTATGGGTGAGTTCTTGCTTTCCCATTCTGAGCGTTCTGATCTATGTCCCCTTGCTGGGCGCGGTCATCCTGCTTTTCGTGCGCAGGGAGCATGAGGCTTACATAAAGGGTTTCACCCTTGTTCTTTCCTTGATCGAGTTTGCCCTCTCAATACCCCTCTACTTTTATTTCAACGAAAAGACTGTGGGCATGCAGTTCGTGGAAAGGAGAGCCTGGTTCCCGGAATGGGGAATTACCTATTTTCTCGGGATTGACGGTATCAGCCTTCTGCTCATTCTGCTCACCACCTTCCTCACGGTGCTCTGCGTGCTCTGCTCCTGGCGGGCGATAGAGACGAGGGTGAAGGAGTATTACATCACCTTCCTCTTTCTCGAAACAGCGATGGTCGGAACGCTCTGTTCCCTCGACCTTGTCCTTTTCTACATATTCTGGGAGCTGATGCTCATCCCCATGTACCTGCTGATCGGCGTCTGGGGAGGCCCGAAACGGGTATACGCGGCCATAAAGTTCTTCCTCTTTACCATGGCCGGCAGCGTGCTCATGCTGCTTGCCATATTCGCCCTCTACTTTCAGTTCTACAAGACAACGGGCACGTACACTTTTGATGTACTCCAGCTCTACAATGCCCATATCCCCGTGGGCACGCAGTACTGGCTGTTCGCCGCGTTTGCCCTCTCCTTTGCCATAAAGGTCCCCATGTTCCCTGTCCACACCTGGCTGCCGGATGCGCATACGGAGGCCCCGACAGCAGGGCAGCGTGATCCTGGCCGGAGTGCTTTTGAAGATGGGCACGTACGGCTTCCTGAGGTTTGCCATACCCCTCTTTCCGGCCGCTGCGCACGCGGCAATCCCGATCATCTCAATCCTCGCTCTGGTGGGCATCATTTACGGCGCCATTGTGAGCATGATGCAGCCCGACCTGAAACGGCTCATCGCCTTTTCCAGCGTGAGCCACCTGGGTTACGTGATGCTCGGTATGTTCGCTTTCAATATGCAGGGCATGGAGGGGAGCATCTATCAGATGCTGAACCACGGGGTAAGCACCGGCGGCCTGTTTCTCATCGTCGGGATGCTCTATGAGAGAAGGCATACGAGGATGATCGCCGATTTCGGCGGTTTGGCCACGCCCATGCCCATCCTGGCAATCTTCTTCATGATCGTCACGCTCTCCTCGGTGGCGCTGCCCGGCACGAACGGCTTTGTGGGGGAGTTCCTTATTCTTCTGGGCGCGTTCCGGGCAAACATGCTCTACGGCATACTCGGCACGACCGGCGTGGTCCTGGGTGCTGTTTACATGTTCTGGATGTTCCAGCGGGTGATGTTCGGAGAGGTGAAGAAAGAGGAGAACAAGAAACTGATCGACCTGGGGAAAGAGAGAAGTGCTGATCCTCTGCTCGGTCGTCTTCTTCATCGTTCTGATGGGCGTATATCCGAAGATGTTTTTCAAGAAGATGGATACATCGGTCGAAGGCTTTCTGAAGTTTGTGAAGGAGAGAAACGCATACTACATGGCTTCCGAGGGCACCCCTGCAAAGGTTGTCCTCGACAATACGTCCAAGAAGCCTGCGGAGTAGGGGCCTAGTTATGGATTTGATGCAGTCAGTCTCAGCCTTCCGGTGGATCATCCCGGAAATTGTCGTTACCGCCTGTGCCCTTCTGGTGCTCATCGTCGAAGCCTTTCGCAGGGAAAGGGGGCGAGCCTCGCGTCCGGGATCATCTGTCTCGTCGGTTCGCTCGTAGCCCTTTACTACTACACGTTGTCTCTGGAATCAGAACATCAACGCATCTTTAACGGACTTTACGTCATAGATGACTTTCGGCACGTTCTTTAAAGTCCCTGTTTCTCATCATTCTCATTCTCGTTTCGATTGTCTCACTCCGTTACGCAGCCAGGGAAGAGATCGGCTTCGGCGAATATTACGCGCTGCTCATGCTCGGCGTGCTCGGTATGATGGTGATGGTCTCCTCAAACAGCTTTATCACGATCTTCATCGGCCTTGAGGTGATGTCTCTGGCGATCTACATCCTGTGCGGACTGCTCAGAGATAACCTGAAATCAGTAGAGGCGTCTCTGAAATACTTCTTGCTGGGTGCTTTTGCAACCGCGTTCTTGCTCTACGGCATCGCACTGACGTACGCCTCTTCCGGCACTATTGACGTCAGAGAATTGGGCCGTCTTGCCAGCCACGCAATGCTTTGATATCACGCCCGTCTTTCTCTGCGGTATGGCCCTGCTCATAGTCGGCTTCGGCTTCAAGATCGCAGCCGTCCCCTTCCATATGTGGACGCCGGACGTCTACGAAGGGGCGCCCACATCGATCACCGCATACATGGCCACGGGTGTCAAGGCGGCCGCGTTCGGGGCTTTCCTGAGAGTCTTTTATACGGGTTTCTTTCCCTTTATAGAGGACTGGTCCGCCATCCTCTGGTTCATAGCGGTATTGACCATGATCGTGGGCAACATCATTGCCCTTGTCCAGAACAACATTAAGAGACTGCTTGCATACTCCAGTATCGCTCACGCCGGTTACATCCTCGTGGCCTTTGTCACCGGAGATAAGGCTCTCTCGTCGAGCATACTCTTCTACCTGATGGTCTATGCGTTCATGAACATAGGGGCCTTCACGGTTGTGATACTGCTGGGAAGGAAAGGGGAGCCGAACGAGGAGATCGAGAGCTATGCAGGTCTCGCCGCACGCCATCCGTTCATAGCGCTCTCGATGAGTATATTCCTGCTCTCGCTGACGGGTATTCCGCCGCTTGCCGGCTTCATGGGCAAGTTCTATATCTTCAGCTCGGCGATCAAGGCCCACTATTACTGGCTCGCCGTGATCGGCGTGCTCAACAGCGTGGTGGCCGCATACTACTACTTGAGGGTCCTGATGTACATGTACTTCAAGGAGCCGGAGCGGGAGCTCGGCGCCATCGACTTTTCGCCCGCTTACGTGATCGTGATACTCATCAGCATAGCAGCGTTACTCTATATGGGCATATTGCCCAGGACAGTATTACTTCTCGCCCAGAGGTCCGTCTCCATTTTCTAAAATGCCGGGTCGCATTTCGCGCCTAACTTTGTTGCCTGCGGCATCGTCCGGTCCTTCGACGTACCCCAAGGTACGCCTCCGGGCGGCGACCCCACGTCTTCGCGTTATCCATCGAAATTCAGCCCGGCATATAGCACAGCGTGAAACAAGCTTCTTTAAGGAACATTGAAAACAGAATTGAAGGGTTGACGCCGGACGAGCAGCTATCCTTAGTGGAAACGCTGGCTCAACGGTTGAGGAGAAAAGGTCTTCCGGCCAGAAAGGATCTTGACTGGAGGAAGCTTTATGGACTCGGAAAGTCGTTGTGGAAAGAAGATGCGCAAAAGTATGTGAACCGGTCTAGGAAGGATAGAGTGTGAGTCTTTCTGGAGAGATCGAACATGTACAGTCTATCTTTATCGACACGGCGCCGATTATCTACTATATCGAGGCTCATCCTCAGTTCGGTCCCCTCATGAAAGAAATCGTTGATGCTTTTCAGGCAGGCAAGATCGAGGCTTTCTCCTCTGTCTTAACTCTTACCGAAGTTCTTGCCTAAGCCCATTGAGGCGGGCGACGTGGAATTAGCCAAAAGATTCTCGGAGTTTCTCAAATTCGGGAAAAACATCAGTCTGATTGAGATTTCGGAAACCATGGCGGATAGGGCCGGCAGACTGAGAGGAAGATATTCGGGTCTCAGAACCGTAGATGCCGTTCAGATTTCTGCTGCCATGGAAGTTCAAGCCGATGCATTTCTGACAAACGACGCACGCCTGAAAAAGATAAAAGAAATCAAAGTGTTGGTCTTAAAAGATCATCAACGCGGGTGATCACCGGGCGGCGCAGGCGCTCGGTTTTCTAGCTCGCCAAATCTCGTTCTCCAGCCCCCATGCTCGAAGGACCCTTATCTGGTGTCCAACAGTCTCCCTCCCTCTCAACAGGTAATAATTGACAGCACAGCGGTTGCTGCTATAATGGTGGAAGGTGGTTATGTGCGTGACCGCATACAAGGCGCCTGTACCTTCCGCCATTCCTTTGCTACGCACCTGTTGGAGGCAAACTATGACATCAGGACGGTCCAGGAACTCCTGGGACACAATGACGTTTCTACGACCATGATCTACACGCACGTGCTGAACAAACCGGGGATCGGCGTGAAAAGCCCTCTGGACGGATAGATGAACATAGTACGTGGCGTATATCCCGGCTGTATCGGGGATATACGGCTCTGCTGAGAGAAATATTGGGATAAACAGCATCGGAGGCGTATATTAATTTGTTAGGCCCAAAAGGGTAAACAAGACGGTGATTAGGAACGGAGGGTAAATTAAAATGATTTTAATAATTGGTGCAGCAGGCAATATCGGTTTCCCGATCGTAAAAAGCCTTTGTAAACACAATGCAATGATTCGGGCCTTTGTGCATAGCGAGAAATCAATTGAGCGTTTGAAAGCCCTGGGCGTGACAGAAGTATGTATCGGAGACTTACGGAAAAGAGATGATTTGCATAATGCTCTCAAAGGTTGTCATTCAGTTTTTCACGTTATGCCCCCATTCAGTGAAGATGAATTTGAAATAGGCCGCCAGACTATCGAGCTTGCTTGCAAAGCTGGTATTGAGCATTTCGTTTTCAATTCAGTTCTTCATCCCCAAATGCGCGAGATGCCACATCATGCAAAAAAACTATTAGTCGAAGAAGAACTCATTAAATCGGGCTTAGCCTTCAATATTATTCAGCCGGCTATGCTGATGCAAAACATCCTTGGTTCTTGGAACAAAATACGTGCTGATGGAATATTCCCAGCATTATCTGCACCAAATAAGAAATTTGCTCTAATTGACACGGAAGATTTAGGCGAAGCTATCGCAAACATACTCATAGATAAAAGCCTACGCAATGCGACCTTTGAATTAGCTTGCCCTGATACGCTGACCTACGAAGAGATGGCAGCAATCATTAGCGAAGAATTAAACAAACCGATACAAATTGCACCCTTAGATGTAACCAAGAGACAGTTGTTTGCCAAGTCTCAGAACTGGACGCCATATGCTATTGAGACATTCTTAAAGATGCTTCAGCATTATGATGCCCATGGTTTCCCAGGAGGCAATAAGCTGGTGCTATCATCGATTTTGAAGCGAGAACCACATTCCTATCGAAGTTTTATTAAACGACTGGTTAGTAGCAACAACCAGTAGGATGTGTCCATAAATATTGGAAGTGTGGTGAAATAATCGTAAAGAAATAAGGCCTAACCCGCGAATGCACGGGACACGGATAAAACCCCGTGCCCGTGATTCATCCGTTAGCATCAAGGAACAGTGAATGTCTTGACATCCGGTCTTATTGTGGTACCATATAAAGACTGGAGGTGAAGATATGAATATTTCGAAAGACATAAAACCGATTACCTACCTGAAATCAAAAGCTCCTGACTTGCTGAAGCAAATAAACGAAACCCATCGGCCCGTCGTAATTACGCAGAACGGAGAACCTAAGGCTGTGCTGCAGGACCCTGAAAGTTATGAGAACATGCGAAATGCCATTGGCATTTTGAAACTGATTTCCCAAGGCGAGCAAGACGTAAGGACGGGAAGTCAAAGCCCCAGGAGGAGGTTTTCGCAAACGTCGAGAGAATCCTGAAAGCAAGACTGAAATGAAGAAAATCTATGACGTCAGATGGTCGGAAACGGCGGAAAGGGATCTCATAGCTATCATAGAATACATTGCTGATGACAGTCCGTCGCGCGCTTACGAGGTATTTAAGGAGGTGAGAAGAAAGGCATCGAGCCTTCGCACCTTTCCGGATAGAGGTCGTATTGTTCCTGAGCTTCAAGAGCAGGGAATTACTCAATACCACGAGTTGGTCGTGAGCCCATGGAGAATCATATATAGGACTTCAGAGAGGAACGGTTTACGTGCTATCGGTTCCTGATTCGCGGCGGAGCATCGAAGACATTCTTTTGCGTAGGCTTACTGGACTCAAGCTGTAAGGCTGCTAACAAAACGTCGGCAGCGAACAGGACATCAGCCAGCGACTTCAATTCTCTTGCAAAAGCAAAATATTGCTGGCCAGTCTCAGCGTGATGGGATATCATTCGGTATCGGAACTGAAACGTCAACACGGCGTGGCGTGGAGGAGGATCCATGGGGAGAACATTTGATGCCCTTCAAAGGCTGATGAAGGAAATGGAAGGTCAACGCTCCAGTCCTGGGGGGTTTCCGGCTACGAAAACCTCGTCGGATGCCGCAGCAGAAAAGGAGGCGCGTCCGATGGGTAGTGAATACGGCGAGTATCCCCCGCTGGACATGCCAGGACTTCGGGATGGATACAAAATGTGCGTTGGGAACGCGCGTCGCTTAATTGACGATGCGAGAACGCTCAGGGATGCTGGTCGTTTCCGCACCGCATACCTTGTCCTTGTTCTGGCCATGGAGGAACTTGGAGATGCCGTCCAGTTGTATGAAGCAGGCCGCTCGGGGGTCCAGGATTGGGAAGAGTGGTGGGGTTGTTACTTCAGCCATCCAAAGGCACATGGATCAGCGTCGATTGAGATTCCTGGCATGGAGAAAGTCGGCGAAAGGTTCACCCGGATTGACGATGACCTCGTGTACGTTGATTTTGACAAGAACAACAAGAGGTTCATGTCGCCTCGTGAAGATGGGGACCGCGAGCTGCTTGAGCTTTTTGAAAAAGAGGCGGCATATGCCGAAAATGTTCTGAAGGCATTGCCTTCACATGCATTTGAGCGCTGGGAGTTCGAGGAAATGGTTCGGCAATCCCCGGACATCGCGCCTTCGGTCTTATATGCCCGAATTGAAGAGATACTACAACAGGAGCCCACCGTCAGTGAAAGAGACCTGCTGACGTCCATCGCCCGGGACTTGGGCATGCCCCCGGACGACTTCGGTGCCGGCTTCGAGCGATGGAAGAAGCTCTCACCTAAGGCGCGGGCACACATGGACCTTCTTCGGCGTGTGCAGGACAGACTGAGGAAGGGGTGACCTGAGGACGCTGCCATAGGCGGCACCACTCAGCTTGGCCGTTAGGGCCTACGACTGGGGGAATACAAAAGTGGATATAGAAAATGGGGTGTCATTATGGCAAAGCACTCACATCTTTTTGTAGAAACGTTTGACGGTATTTTGGGGTACGGTCTGGACAGGCAAACCAATGAGAATACAGTGCAAATATACCTGCAGAAATTCTCCGATGACCATTTGATGAAGACAATTCTAAAACGGATGACCGATGACGATTTAACTGAGCTGTTTGAGGTTACAGGTAAAATGTTGAAAAAATATCTGACCGGGCCTGAATACCATCAATTGTTTCTCAAAGAGGAAGACCGATGAATCACAAAAGCTCTTCTTGTTCCCCTGCATAACACGCAAAAGACTTTCGCACCCGCAATAATGAGTATATAATAGTCGGGTTTCAAAAGGGTGAGGATGAGGACCTCACAGGAGCCGGTCGCCGTATACGATTACAGGAGGAGAAAATAATGAATGTACTTGTGCTCGATAAGCTGGCAGAGGGCTACAAGAAGGCCCTGAACGAGAGATTTCCCGAACTTGTCGTTCACGCAGCAGCCAAAGAAGAGGATGTGGGGGAATTCATCGGCCGCGCAGATATTCTGCTGTGTGCGAGGATTTCCGATGCCCTCATGCAGAAGGCTGTCAACCTCAAGTGGATCCAGGCAGTGACTACCGGAACCGATTACCTGACCCGGTTGCCGTCGCTCAAAAAAGACGTGCTTATCACCACGACCCGGGGTATCCACGGCCCTCAGATGTCGGAGATGGCTTTTCTCCTGATGCTTGCACTCAACAGGAACCTTCCTCAGGTGGTAAAGAATCAAGAGAAGTCACACTGGGAAAACTGGCCTTCGAAGCTCATCTGGAAGAAGAAAGTGGGCATCTTCGGGGTTGGTGTTATCGGAGAAGAGCTTGCGCGCAAATGCAAGGCCTTCGCCATGGAAGTCCTCGGGATAGATGTGGTGAAGAGGCAACTCGAATGTATCGACCGCTGGTATGGTCCCGAAGATATCATTGAGGTTGCCCGGCAGGTCGACTTCCTGATCCTCGTGGCGCCCAATACACCTCAGACGGAGAAAATCGTGGGAGCGAAGGTACTCTCTTCCATGAAGCCGACTGCCTATCTGATCAACATCGGAAGGGGGGAGCTGGTGGATGAGCCGGCGCTGATCGACGCCTTGAACACGGGAACAATTGCCGGCGCGGGGCTGGACGTCTATTGGCAGGAGCCTCTGCCCAAGGAACATCCCTTATGGAAAGCGAAGAACCTCATTGCGATGCCCCATATGGGGGGGCCGAGCGACGTCTATGTGGAGCAGGCCATGGCGGTCATGGAGGAGAATTTCCGGCGCTATCTCAAAGGAGAAAGGAAGAACCTGATAAATGTGGTCGAGCGGTAAGGGTCTTTCTAAGTTCTCGGAAGTTTCTCTTGAAATAGAAGAATTAAATGGTAATCATATAGAAGCATGAGGCCAATACAAAGGGCGACCACAGTCGAGCATAATAAAGGAGGTGTAGCATGACCGTTTCGGTGTTGGATGGCAAGAGGATTTTGGCCGTAGATGATGAGCCTGATATACTGGTTGTGCTGGAACAGGAGATCAAGGATGCATGCCCGAACTGTCAGGTGGATAAGGCGAGCACCTATGAGAAAGGCGCCGAGCTTATCAACGCAAATACCTACGACATAGTGATTCTCGATATTATGGGCGTGCGGGGATTCGACCTTCTTGACCTGGCCGTAAAAAGGAACTTCAGGGTAGGTATGCTCACAGCCCATGCCCTCAGCCCCGAGGCTCTCAAAAAGTCACATGACCTGGGTGCGCGCGCTTATCTGCCGAAGGACAAACTGGGGGAGATAGTTCCGTTCCTCGAAGACATTTTCACACAGGAGTATAAGACGGGCTGGAGGCGACTCCTGGAGAAACTGGGGACTTACTTTGACGATCAGTTTGACACTGACTGGAGGAAGAAGGCTGGTGTCGATTTCTGGTATTAGAGGGTGCACTGGCCGCGCTTCCCGCAGAGGGCGCGATTCAACCGGAAAGGACCCCATTAACCCTTGAGCGGAGAGAAGACCGAGGACGGGGGAAACGGAGGAGAATGATGGTCCCGCAAATCAAAAAGATTCTTTGTGCCACTGATCTTACGAAGAATTCGTCGTATGCATTTTTCTTTGCTGTGGATCTGGCGCAAAAACATGATGCAAGGATCGTGATGCTCCACTGCGTAGCGCCAGTTCAAGCTCAGATGCACTACAGGGCGAGCCACAAGAGCGACAAGATTCTGGATAAGGCGAAAGTACAGGAGGAGGAACAGGACTTTGCCGCAATAAAGAAGAACGTACGAGAATTTTGCCATAACGCAGAGTCTCAGATTGGTTGTCCCTGTGTAGAGCTTGTTTCCAAGATTATTGTCAAGGCGGGTCACGCCGTGGAAGAGATCCTGAATACGGCAGACGAGGAGGAGTGTGATGTGATCGTCCTCGGGACCCACGGGAAAGGGTGGCTGAGACAGGCTTTTCTCGGGAGTGTGGCCCGATCAGTGCTGGAGAGGACCCGCAAACCGGTTTTCATAATCCCGCTGCCATCTGAAAAGGACGGTATCGAGACAGGTATGGTCTGAGGCGGTCCGTCACCTCTTTTCTTTTCCTTCCCGCGTGCCGATAAACAGCAGTGAATGAAATGCGTCATCCACCATATAATAGTCCCGGCCTGATGCCGGCATGATAAGACCGCCATTTGGTGGATGGTAGCCGCACTGATCCTGATGATACCGGTCGTCGCACTGATTGTCATGGCGTAGCGCCTCTGTGACCGGACGCAGAGCCGCCAGCAAGTTGCTGTTAACCTGAACGGTGGCGCTGATCAGTACTCTTTCTTCAGCTTATCTATGAACTCGGGCACCGGTATGGCTGCGAGCGTCACGATCTGGATCGTTCCTCGCGCACCCAACTCCATTGAGACGCGCGCTATGACCTCGTTATTGGGCGCCTCGATCACGTTAACAAAATCATAGGGTCCCAAGACAGCGTACTGGGCGTGCACCTTGGCCCCCATTCTTTCTATGTCTTTGTTGACCTCGAGAATCCGTTCTGGATTCTTCTTGATCGTTTTTCTGCCTTCATCCGTCAGGTTGCTTATCATTATGTAGAGTCCCATGTGTACCTCCCCATGCTCATTTTAGTATGATTCTCTTGGGGGTCGCGGGCCTACTATGAAGCCTGACGAACCGTACCCCCTCCGAGCACTCTATCTCCTTCGTATAATACCACAGACTGGCCCGGCGTGATAGCTGAAATGAAATCGTCAAAGGTGACTTCCAGCAGGCCGTCGCTCACATTGAACGTGCACGGCTCCTCCTTCTGACGATATCGAACTCTCCCAAGGGCCCTGCCGGAGGACCGGGTGCTGAGCATATTCACGTGATCTGCTATGAGCGTGCGGCGGCGCAACTGTTCTTTTGGCCCCACGATCAGCGCGTTCTCTTCTGTTCTGATCTCGGTCACGTAAAGAGGTTCTGCAAAGGGGATTTTGAGCCCTCTTCGCTGGCCTATGGTATAAAGGTGAACTCCCTCGTGGTATCCCAGGTGTCTGCCATCATGGAGGAATATGTCCCCCTTTTTCACGGGTATATACTGGCTTATGAACCGTCTGTAGTCACTGTCCGGGATGAAGCAGATGTCCTGGCTCTCCCTTACCTTTGAAGAGTCCCACGCTAATCCTGTCATAGTCGAGCCGAACGGCTTCCTTGGTATAGCCGGATACGGGAAAGAGAAGGGATGGAAGCCGGTATTGCTCAATGGGATAAAGGAAGTATGATTGGTCCTTCGACCTGTCTTTTGCCTTTTTGAGAAGGCAGCCTGTTTCCGATTTCTCGATGGTAGCGTAGTGGCCTGTAGCCACCGCATCGGCCCCCAGAGCCAGCGCCCTCTGCACGAAGGCGGAAAATTTTATATGCTGATTGCAGAGTACGCAGGGGTTAGGGGTTCTGCCTGAGCGGTATTCGGTAACAAACTTCTCGATTACGTGCTCCTCGAACTGAGCCCGCAGATTGATCACGTAATGGGCTATCGACAGGCTGTCCGCCACTCTTTTGGCCCGGTTTGTGCTATCCAGGGAGCAGCATGCCTTTGGGTTCCGCGTATTGGCCGCGTTTTTTGGAAGGAGGGCGAAGGTCACGCCGACAACCTTGTACCCCTGTTTCTTCAAAAGGTAAGCGGAGAAGGAGCTGTCGAGCCCACCGCTCATAGCCACGAATACTGTTTGCATCGGGATAATAGTAGCATGATGTCGGTATGGATTGAAAGATTGCAGCAAGATTGATAGTATTATCACGGGACTACAAGGAGGCTGTGCATGCGTAGCAAACTTAAGTTTTCACTCGTTGCACTCTTAGTTGGCGTATTCTTTTTGGGGTTTGTTGTCGGTGCTCAGGATAAGAGGCCGGCCAGAGGCGCCGAGAATAAAGAGATATACGAGTATTTGAAGACATTCTCAGACGTCATCGACCTCGTCAAGAAGAACTACGTTGACGTGACACAGGATCGGGAGCTGGTTTATGCTGCCATAAAGGGTGTGCTGGAATCGCTCGACCCGCACTCTTCCTTCCTGACGCCGGATATGTATAAAGAGATGCAGACCGAAACCAAGGGTGAGTTCGGTGGCATTGGTATCGAGATCACGATCAAGGACGGGTTTCCCACCGTCATCACGGCCATAGAAGATACTCCGGCTTTCAAGGCCGGCTTGAAAGTCGAATGACCAGATTCATTCGGATTGACGGCAAACCCACCAAGGGCATGGGGCTCGTTGACGTGGTGAAGCTTATTCGCGGCCAGAAGGGGAAGCCCGTGGCTTTGACGATCATGAGGGAGGGCTTCACAGCACCCAAAGATTATCAAGTTGTGCGGGACGTTATCGTGGTGAAGAGCGTCAAGTACAGGATGCTCGACGATGAAAACGGCTACGTCAGGATAACGCAGTTTCAAGAGAAGACAGGAAAAGATCTTGATCTTGCCATCAAGGAGCTACGGAAATCTGAAAAGGGAAAGGCGCTCAAAGGGATCGTGCTTGACCTGAGAAATGATCCCGGCGGACTCCTCGACCAAGCCGTTGACGTGTCTGACAAATTCATGAGCGATGGCTTGATCACCTACATCGAGGGAAGAAAAGCGGATCAGAAAGTCAAGTATTTCGCGAAGAAGAAGGATGATGATTTCATGGGCCCGCTGGTGGTCCTTGTGAACGAGGGCAGCGCAAGCGGATCGGAGATTGTAGCCGGCGCCCTTCAGGATTCTAAGAGGGCCGTCATCGTCGGCACAAAGACCTTCGGCAAGGGTTCGGTGCAGACCATCATTCCTCTTGGGGATGGTTCCGCTGTGCGCTTAACAACGGCTAAATACTATACGCCCAAGGGACGCTCGATCCAGGCAGAGGGTATAGCGCCTGATATCGTCATTGAGAGCGACATGGCGAGAAAACGCGACAGGGTAATAATGCCCATCAAGGAGAGGGACCTGGAGAAGCATCTCGAGGGCGACAGCCAGAAGAAGCCAAATAGTCAGGTTGCCCCAACTCCGGCCGCTGCGCCGCCGTCTGCCGCAGAGAAGAAGAACCTGGAGGATGAGGATTTTCAGCTTTACATGGCGTTACAGATCGTGAAGAGCTGGGACACGCTGCGCGGCAAATAGGAACGATTCGCCTTCGCGCGTATACCTTCGGTTGCCTGCGCCTTGTCTCACTCCGACGTACTCAAGTACGCCTCCGTTCGTCACGGCTTGAGCGCCGGGTCCCGGCCGAAGGCTGGGTCTCCGGCACGAATCCAAATCGTTCCTATTCGTCCCGGATGAACAAACGCATTCGATTGACTGCGGCTTGAACGCTTCGCTCTGTTCTTGAATGGAAACTTGTATATCGAGCTCGCCAGTGCAACTACGCTTAGATGTGAATGTGTCTTAAAGGCGAATCGGGGTCTAGTCTTCGCTGCCGAGCAGGTAGTTCATCTTGCAGTGCGGGCAGTTCCACACCTTCTTGCCCACCTTGAAGAGGAGCTCGTTGCATTGTGAACAGATGGGTGGCTGACCATCCGGGATGGCTGGCTCCTCTCCGCGTTGACTTGGGCTTCTCCTTGTTTCCCCTTTGTTCCGGAACCGGCAAGTTCCACACCGAGTTTCCTGGCAAGATTTATGAGGGCGTGATCAAACCCTTCCCTGTACCGGTATAAGGATTTTACCTGTTCCTTGTCACGCGTGGAGTTAAGCAGACGCCACCAGAGTTCGTAGCTCTCTCTGTGCGTCCTGAGCATCGCTTCTCTTACTTCGTCGTCATTGAATGTTTTTGGCATGCAAGGAGCCTTTTTTTGAAATCGTCCGGTATCCGCTTGGGTTTGCCCGCTGCATCAACGCAGACCATCAACGTCTCGCCTCGCGTGATCATTTGACCGTCTTTTAGAATTGTGTGGTTGAACGTGAATTGAGCATTCTTCACATCTGAGACCGAGGTGTGTGCTTCGAGTTCATCTCCATACCGAGCTTTGTCCAACAGATCGAGCAGCACCTTTTTTACGAGGAGGAATGTGCCTGCTTTTTCCCACTCCGGGAGCAGTATGCCTATGGACGAAAGGTACTCGAACCATGATTTCTCGAAGAGCTTGAGATAGTTAGCAAAGTAAACAACGCCGCCGGCGTCAGTGTCCTGGTAGTAAACTCTTGTCCGGAACATGGCTCAGTAATACCATGTTTGAAGGCCGAGCGTCAACACGAGGACCGATGCAGCGGGCAGAGCAGTATGCGCGAACAGTGAGCCGTGAGCAGCAAACAGTTTTCTACGGGGTTATTCTGCGGGTGATGCTTGGCTTCTGTATTTCGGGCGTAGCACACGGTTTGTTGTATAGTGTTCTTAGTCGCCACTCGCAAGGCTGACGGCTTACGGTTCACGTCCGGGAGGACGGATACATGGAGGTTGACCCGAAGCTCATCGAATTCCTTCTGAATCCTGACAACTATCCTGAAAAACCACGTACCATTACGCATCACGAGACCCACATCTCGCATGTGTTCGTGGGCGACAGCCACGTGTACAAGATCAAAAAACCGGTGGACCTCGGCTTTCTGGATTTTACCACCCTCGAAAGAAGACACTTCTTCTGCCGTGAGGAGGTGAGGCTCAACGCCCGACTCGCGGCCGACTTTTACCTCGGTGTGAGTGCCATATACAGCGAGGGTAACGTCTATTCTTTTTTGAAAGGGGAGGGCTCGGAGATAGCAGAATATGCGGTGAAGATGAGACGAGTACCGGAGGAAAGGCTGCTTTACCACCTTATAGGCGAGGGGCGGTTGCTTTATGGAGAGCTTGAGCCGGTGGGATTGAGGCTCGCCCGTTTTCACGCTGAGGTCCCGGTAAATCGCGGCGGGCCTTACGGAGGTCTGGGATCGGTCATTGCCACCACCGAGGAAAATTATGAAGAAATCAGGCCCTTTGTCGGCCTGACGCTGGATCAGAGGTTGTACGATGACCTTATCGATTACACGAGAGGATTCATCAAGCAGTGGAAAAGCCTCTTTGCGAAGCGCAAGAAAGACGATTTTGTTCGTGAAGGACACGGCGACCTGCACTCCCAGCACATATGCTTGACGCGTCCCCCGATCATCTTCGACTGTATTGAGTTTAACAAACGATTCTCGATCAGTGATATCCTCGAAGACATTGCCTTTCTCTTGATGGACCTTGAATTCAAGGGGAGGTTTGATCTGTCACGGGCTCTGTTCAGAGCATACTTTTCGGTGCAGCGGCACGCCCTGGTCAGCCAACTCCTCCGCTTCTACAAGGTCTATCGGGCGGTGGTGCGGGGCAAGATCGAGGGGTTTACGGCCAGGAGCTTAACGGATGAAAGAGAACAAGGAGAGGCTATCCGCAGGGCGAGGGAGTATTATGCGCTGGCCGATCACTACGTGAAGAACGAGGGTGCGCACTTCAATCCCATTGTCTTCATGGGTACTACCGGGTCCGGAAAGTCAGCAATAGCTACCGGACTTCTCCCCGATGCCCTGATCCTCCGCTCGGATGTGGTGCGGAAGGAGTTGATGGGGCTGAATCCGGACCAGCATGCGTACGTCGACTATGGCACAGGGATATATGCGGAGGACGTCACACGAAAGACATACCATTTGCTCGCGCAACGAGCAGTCGACGAAGCCCGTTCGGGGAAAAGGGTTATTGTGGACGCCGCATACCTGAAGGAGGAGCAAAGACTCGCCTTTTTCGGCGCCTGCTGTGCAGCCGGTTTGAATCCTTTCTTCATCAACTGTTTCGCCGCAGAACCCGTGCTGAAAAAGAGGGTGGAGCGGAGAACCATGGAGCGCAAGGATGCCGTCTGACGGCCACCCGGCCATTTTGGAGAAGCAGCTTGCGATTAAGGAAGAGCCCGCAGAACTTCCCTTCTTCAGAGTGTTCCGGCTCAATACGGATGAAGATTTGGAGACCATCCAGAAGGCCCTACGCGAACTGCTTCTCTGATTTAGCCGCAGGCGCATTGCCGATCCCACGCCACATCTGCTACACTATAGCACTGACGCTTTTATTTTCACTAAACACTGGTCACTAAACACTAGTCACTATTTCTTATGGCCTTTCTTCCCGTCTCCAAAGAGGATATGACCGCCCGCGGCTGGGATTATGTCGACGTAATCCTGGTGACAGGAGATGCGTACGTCGATCATCCATCTTACGGGGTAGCGGTGATTGGGAGAAGACTCGAAGCCGCAGGCTTCAGGGTCGGCGTCATCGCTCAACCCGATTGGCGCTCCGCCGACGACTTCAAACAGCTTGGCAGCCCGCGTCTCTTTTTTGGCGTGACCTCCGGGAACCTCGACTCCATGGTCGCCAATTACACGGCCAATAAGAGGAGACGTGCCGCTGATGGTTATTCCCCGGGCGGCAGGACAGGGCTTCGTCCTGACAGGGCGGTCACCGTTTACGCCAATCGGATTCGGGAGGCTTTCAAGGATGCGTGTATCGTTCTGGGAGGAATCGAGGCAAGCCTCCGCCGCTTTGCTCACTATGACTGGTGGGAAAACAGCGTAAGGCGCTCCATTCTTGTTGATTCGAGGGCTGACCTCTTGGTCTTCGGGATGGGTGAACAACAGGTGGTGGAGATCGCGCGCCGGCTGCGGGCGGGTGAGGATCTTGCCGGTATCCGGGGCACGGCCCTTGTCACACGAGAGGTGAATCTTTCCTGTGAAGTTGTTGAGATCCCATCGTACGACGAGGTCTTAAAGGACAAGGATAAATTCAACCGTGCCTTCGTCATGCTCTCGGAGCAACAGGACCCGGTCAGGGGAAAGCCGGTTGTCCAAGGACATGATAACCGCTTTGTCGTTCAGTTTCCCCCGGCTCCAGCGCTCCCGCCAAGCCGCCTGGATGATATCTATGAGATGCCTTTTGAGCGCGCGTGGCACCCGCGATATACGAAGTCAGGAGGTGTGCCCGGTTTCGAAACGGTAAGGTTTTCTATTACGTCGCACCGTGGCTGTTGCGGGGCGTGTGCCTTCTGTTCCCTCGGCATGCACCAGGGCAGGATCATCCAGTCACGCAGTCCCGCTTCGATCTTAAGGGAGGCGAGACTGCTCTCTGAAAGGGCCGATTTCAAAGGGACGATCACTGATGTGGGCGGACCGACCGCGAACCTGCTGATGGCGCGTTGCAGCCGCTGGGCCAAGCAGGGAGCGTGTGGAAAGAAGCAGTGCTTAATGCCGCAGAGGTGTGAAAATCTTGAGCTGGGATACCGGGAGAGTATGAGGCTCTACCGCAGCATCCTCGATCTGCCCGGAGTGAAACATCTCTTTATCGAAAGCGGGCTGCGTTACGACCTCCTGTTGAAGGACGGTGACGAGACCGCGTTCCTCGAGCAGCTTTGTGCACATCACGTGAGCGGCCAGCTGAAAGTGGCTCCGGAGCACAGCCAGGCTGAGGTGCTTAGCTTGATGAACAAACCGGATCTCGCGGTTTATGAAGCGTTTGCACAGAAATTCAAGCTGACGAACCGCCGGCTGAAAAAAAGTCAGTACCTGGTCAACTATTTTATTAGCGCCCACCCGGGGTCGTCCCTCGATGATGCCCTGGAACTGTCGCTCTATCTCATGAGGCGTGGTATCAGCCCGGAACAGGTCCAGGACTTTACGCCGCTCCCTCTTACCGCGTCCGGCTGCATGTTCTACACGGGCAAGGACCCTCTCACGGGCCGGGAGGTTTCTGTTCCAGGCAGCATCCGCGAAAGGAGGATGCACAGAGCCCTGATGCAATGGCGTGATCCAAAAAACCGTAACCTCATTCGGGAGGCTCTCAGGGTCCTCAAGAGAGAGCAGCTCTGGACCGAGTACCAGAAAGCATGGAGCAGATATGGCAGGTAGCGCAAGCGGAAGCCAACTCTCTCTCGAGATCCTGGACATAGCTTTTCCGCAAGGCTTCGGTGTCGCGCGAAAGGGTGATTTTGTCTGCTTTGTCCCGGGCGCGCTCCCTGGAGACGTGGTGCGAGTGAAGATGGCCAGGGAGAACAGGCGCTTCGGGTACGCCCAGATCTTAGCCGTTGAGCGGGAATCTCCCTTCAGGGTCGCTCCTGTATGTCCTCATGCAGGGGTGTGCGGAGGCTGTCTGTTCCAGAACCTGGTTTATGAAAAGCAACTGGAACTGAAGCAGAATTACCTAGTACAGACCCTGCGCAGGATCGGCAATGTCCCCCTTGAGCACGTCAAGGTGGAGCCCATCATACCCTCCGTTGAACAATACTATTACAGGAGCAAAGTTGAACTATTCTTCGGAGAACATGGCTCAGCGAGTGTCGGCTTCAGAGAGAGGGTCTCACCCCTTGAGCCTTACAGCGGGAGGCTGATTCCCGTCCAGCAGTGCCCTATATTCAGTAGAAGCCTGGAGCGACTACTGCCGCTGTTTTCCGAGTATGCCAGGCGAGTCCAGGCCGGTGCTCGCGGAAAAGGTTCCTCCGGCGATTAGCCTGAAGAAACTGATCGTCAGAGAGGCCAAGTGGAATAAGCGGCTTATGGTCAGCCTCATTGTTGAGGGAAACGATGCGAAAGAGCTCCCATGGCTGCTCCAGGAGATACAAAGAGAGGTCCCCGAAATCGCGAGTCTCTGGGTGATCAGCGATCGGAAGAAGGAAGTCCTGCTTGGGACGCCCTACCTGGATGAAATGTTCGGCCAGCGGACGTTCAGGGTCTACCCGCAAACTTTTTCACAGCCAAACACGAGGACAGCAGAGAGACTTTATGAGTCGATCGCCGGGCTATGTCAAGTAACAAAGAGTGAGCGGGTCCTGGGGCTTTACTGCGGGACCGGGCCTATCGAGATATCGCTATCACCTTTTGCGCTGAAAATTGTGGGCGTTGATTCTGACGCGGATAATATCAGAACTGCTATCGAGAACTGCAGGATCAATCAGGTTCGAAACTGCCAGTTCTACCGGCAAACGGCTGAGCAGGCATCAAGTCTTGGCATCTCGGGCCCGTTCGATCTTATCGTTGTTGATCCTCCAAGGGCCGGGTTGACCCCTGTTGCCCTGCGGTTCATAAATGGTCTGGGTGTCCGTCGACTCATCTACGTATCCTGCAATCCGTCGACACTGGCGCGGGACTTGAAGAGGCTGCGCGAGGCACATTACACGCTGAGAAGAATCCTGCCCTTTGATTTTTTTCCCCATGGTGGGCACTTGGAGACGCTCGCACTGCTGGAGAAAGACAGGAGAGAGAGCAAATACAGGTAGAGGAAAAGACTAAAGCGTTCCCTCCTTAACCTTTGCTCTTGTTGTTACCTCTACCTTTGTTCCTGGCTCTTACCTGTTCTTATCTGCCTCACTGACAGGCTGCTTCCCAGGAACAGATGTTGTGAGCGATGCGGTCGCAATCCTTTGCCACGACCGACTGCGGGGTTGAGACGGCCAGTACTTCCTGTTTGATGATAGACCTGGGAACGGCCTGATCGCTGGTGATGCAGCCCAGGTATTCCAGTGGAAAGCCAAGGAACTTCCTGCAAGTGTTGTCAATCTGGGAAAAAATTCTCGACCCTTCTTTCTCGTTTAGCGTAGAGTTCACAACGACGCTGAAAGAGTCCCGGGCAAATATCTGGTACATCACCTTGATCATCGCGTAGGCGTCAGTCAAGCTTGTCAGTTCGCGGTTGAGTACGACAATATTCCGGTATGCCAGCAGGTTAAACTGCAGTACCATCTCTGAAATGCCTGCCCCGGTGTCGAGGATGACATAATCGTAAGACTGAAAGAGGGGTTTCAGGGCATCTTTGATCAGCTGGATCTTTTCGTAGAGCGGCTGGGCCATCTCCTTGACTCCGGAACTGCCCGCGATAAGGTCGAAGCCCGCTTTGGTCCTGATAATGGCGTCACGAATCGTACTGCCCCCGAATATCACATCCTTCAGGGTAAACGCGGGGTCCAACCCCAGCATTATATCCATGTTTGCAAGGCCCAGGTCACAGTCGACCGCCAGGACCCTCTTCCCTTTGCTCGCGAGCAGTGCAGCAAGATTGATTGTTACAAAGGTCTTGCCTACACCACCCTTTCCGCTGGCTACGGATGTGATCACAGGGATGTGCTCATCCATGATTAGCTCCCTTTCTTGAGACCTGCCTTTCCCAAACTTCCTGCTCCATTGTGAGGCCGGGATCCGCTGAAGAGCTGCTCAACCCGCCATTTGGTGCTGCGGGCCAGGCTCCATTTCTCTTCCTGTGTAACCGATTCGAGCTCTACCGTTCTTTCTTGCTTGCCCTCATAAAAGACCTGATTCTTGCCGTTCTTCTTCGCTTTATAGAGGGCCATGTCTGCCTGGTGCACGAATTCATCGCTGCCTCCTCTTGAGGCAGCCGAGTACTCTGCAACGCCGATGCTCGCTGATACAGGGAGCAACTTCTTCAGAGGGATCACGGCTATTGCCTGCTGCAACCTGTTGGCAATGCGGACGGCATCGAAGAGGTCCGTGGCCGGCATGATGACCGCGAATTCGTCGCCTCCGTAACGACAAACGATATCAGTGGGTCTTAGCTGTTCCCGCAAGGTGCTGGCCGTTTTCATGAGAAAGCGGTTGCCCTGGACGTGTCCCATGGTATCGTTCAATAGCTTGAAGTTGTCGAGATCGATCATCATCATGGAGCTGGGTTGGCCTGTACGCCGCGTTCGCGCTATTTCTATCTCGAGCTGCATGGTGAAAAATCTCGTATTGTAAAGACTCGTGAGTGCGTCCGTTAAGGTCAGGGACCGGAGATGGTTATTTTCCTTCTTCAGCTGGGTGATTTTGTCGAGCAGGTCATCATCAATGCCCACAACCAGATGGGCCTGACTGAGCAAGGCATCCCTGTCAGGGTCGGGAAGCTCCTCGATGAAGGTTATCACCACGTCTGCCTTCCGCCCCTTTTCAGTGGTAAGCCACATGGAAAGCGACTTGCTGGTCTGCAGGAGCTGCGCAAAGGTCTTCGCCGGCTTTAGGCCCTTCTGGGACCGTCTTTCAGTCGCGGGCTGAGCTGGGTATGGGTCTTTAGACACCGTTTTTACGGGCCTGCCTTCTTCTTTTAGTGCAGGCGAATAGCCTGAACACGCATGTGTTATATCTATTATCGTCAATCACGACTTTTTTGTAAGGGGTTGAGCAGAAAATAGTGTGAACAGCAAGGGGTGAACGACCACCGGCGAAAGGCCATTCACTTCGGGCAGGAGCGAGAACAGGTGTTGACGGGCAGGGCCTGGCGTGATAAAAGTTTCGACAATGCATGGAGTGAGGAGGTTCACCTATGGACGATGAGCTAAAGAAGAGAACACAGGCCACTGCTGCCAAACTGTTTGGTAAAGGGATTAAGATGGACCCGCCCTATCTGATGTGGAAAGAGTTTGACCGGGACCTGGCAAATGATTTTTCCGGGTTCATTACGGGAAATCTCTATTCCAGGACAGTCTTGACCCTGGCGGAGCGGCAGATGGCCGCCTGTGCCATGCTCGCCGCCCTTAAGGCGACCGAGGAGCTGAGACTTCACGTCAATGCTGCTCTCAACGTGGGGTGCGATCCGAAAAAGCTTACAGAAATCTTTTTCCAGCTCGCCACGTATGCAGGTATGCCGACGGTAAACGAAGCGCTTAAGGTCTTTCGCGAGGTGCTGAAGGAAAGAGGGGAATGGCCCATTAAGTGAGAAAGTGGCAAGTGTCCGGCACTGCCCTGAAAGCCCTATTGGCGGTATCGGCTATGGTAGCGAAGATGCAGACTCACGGTTAGTACGCCGGTAATTGGCCCGCTTACGAAACATCTTGACAAAACAACGGTCGCTCCTGTAAAAAGAGGTGTCCGTTAGGGTTACGTCGGACGCCATGGTTTTTCTGGCACGAGACGGACATACAGGAGGATAAGATGCTCATCGTTGGAGAACGGATCAATACGAGCCGAAAGGCCGTCAATGAAGCGGTAGATAAACGGGATGTAGCATATATCCAGGCCGATGTGAAGGCACAAGTAGAAGCCGGCGCTGACATCATCGATGTGAATGCAGGCTCCCGGTCCGCATCGGAGCTTGATGACCTCCGGTGGCTGATCAGCGTTATAGAGGAGGCTGTACCCGCGAGGCTTTCGCTTGACAGCTCCAACCCGGAGGTCCTTGCGGCCGTTGTTAGCACAGTACGCGATATGCCGATGCTCAATTCCACGACTGCCGAGAAGACGCGCTTCGAGAAGATGGCCCTTGTCATCAAAGAACGTGAGTGCGATGTGGTGGCGCTCTGTATCGACGACCGAGGCGTGCCCAAGAGTTCCGGTCAGATATTGGAAAACGCTGCGAAAGTGGTTGAGGGGCTGGAGGCTATCGGCGTCAAGCGGGAGAGGATACATCTGGATCCGCTGGTTCAGGCGGTCAGCGTCGATAACAAGGCTGCTCTCACCTTTCTCGAAGCCATCGAAAGGATTAACCGGGAGCTTCCCGGCGTGAAGACGGTCTGCGGGCTTTCAAACGTTTCATTCTCGCTCCCGAAAAGACCGCTGGTCAACCGGACATTCCTCGCGCTTGCCATGAAGGCGGGGCTCCAGGGTGCGCTGATCGACCCTCTGGATAAGAAAATTATGGCGACGCTTCGAGCGACCATGGTGCTCCTGGGACAGGATCCCTTTTGCAGGACCTTTCTCAAGGCATTCAGGGCGGGCAGGCTTGAGGACTAGAGAAGAGAGAGCCTGAGTTAAAAGGCTTGACAGCACTCCCACCCTTTGTTATACAGTATTTTATGTCTTTATGTACCGGTCGGTACAGTCCCAATAAAAAGTTTGTGTACCAATCTAGCCCAACATCAATAACCATTAAAAGTCGGTTCGTACAAGAACGGAGCTAATTGACGCCCAGAGCAGATTTACGGAACGGGAGGCATGAATATGGCCACACAGGCAAAGACCAAGAAAACCAGAGAAACAAAAAAGCCCGCTGTTCGTATACTTGATTTAAGTCAGCCCATCAAACAGACCCCTCCTGGTTCTATGCTGAAGGTTGACATTCAGTACCTTTCGCATGAGGACGGAACCAGGCTTCACGGGGCGTTTTTCGGTCTCACCCCCGATGACCTGCCCGACGGCAAGTTTGCGGCGGTAGAGAATGTAACGCTCACCACGCACAGTGGAACCCATCTGGATGCGCCCTGGCATTACGGCCCCAAGTCAGGAGGAAAGCCGGCAAAAACGATTGACAAGATCCCGTTGGAGTGGTGCTACGGTGATGGTGTCCTGCTCGACTTCCGCTACAAGAAAGCCGGTGAAGAGATTGGTGTAGAGGATCTTCAGAAGGCGCTCAAGAAGGTAAAGTACACACTCAAGCCTTTTGACATAGTGCTGCTGATGACCGGCGCGTCGAAGCAGTATGGTAAACCGAATTACATGAACGCACATCCCGGTGCAACGCGCGAGTCAACGCTCTGGTTGATCGGGCAGGGTATTAAGGTAATGGGCATCGATGCATGGGGCTGGGACAAGCCCTTCGATGTCATGGTTGCTGAAGTAAAGAGGGGCATCAAGGGAAGAGTATGGGCAGCGCATTACGTCGGCAAAGAGAAGGAGTACTGTCATCTGGAGAACCTTGCGAATCTCGACAAGATTCCGCGAGCCTACGGATTTAAAGTAGCCGTCTTTCCCATCAAGATCGAGCGTGCAGGCGGGGGATGGGTGAGGGCAGTGGCTTTTGTTTGAATGGCCATTTCAACATAAAGGGGAGGGGAGAGCATGATGGTATCAAGAGGGGTTGCGACGTTCTTATCGGTCCTGCTTGTGATGCTTTTGTTGTCGACGTCTGCTTTGGCTCAGACCGCAAAGCCGGGCATGCCGGCGGGAAATCCTATTAAGATCGGTGGTTCGTTACCGCTAACCGGTATCTTTTCTGAAACGGCCAAATGGATCAAGGAGGGCTATGAGTTCTGGGCAGAGGACATCAACAGGAGGGGAGGGCTCCTCGGCCGGCCCGTTAAGCTTATCATCTACGATGATGAGAGCAGCGCCGATAAGGCCGTTACCTATTTTGAGCGGGCTATTACGGTGGATAAGGTAGACCTTCTGTTCGGGGGCTATCCGGGCACGGCGAATGTGGCGCTTATGCCCCTGGTCGAGAAGTACAAGAAGGTATTCGTCGGCATGGGCGGCCATATGAAATCATTCGAGCAGGGCTTTACGTACAGCTTTGCCAGTCCGCCTCTCATGAGCGATTGGGCTTACCTCTCCGTGGTGGGTATGTTGACTGATCTTGTCCCAAAAGCCCAGTGGCCGAAATCGGCCGCTGTCTTCACCATGAACAACGTGATAGGGCTGTCCGCCAGAGGGCCGCAGATAAAATGGTTTGAACAGAACGGCATCTCCGTGGTTGTGGATGAGACCTACAATCTACCCCTGAGTGATGCTACCCCGCTTATAAGTAAGGCCAAGAGCAAGGGCGCGGAGGTGCTGGTCTGCCTGAGCATGTTTGATGATGGCGTGATGCTGACGCGGGCCGCTAAGTCAGTGAACTATACCCCGAAGTTGATCTATCAACTTCTCGCCTCAACCATACCGGCCTGGATGAAGGAAATGGGGCCTGACGGCAACAACGTTACGGCAGATATGTGGTGGAATTCCCGCCTTCCGTTTCCTGGTAATGATGTTATCAACGCCGGCGCCAAAGCGAAGTTCAACCTGCCCGCGGCACCGACGTACTTCGGCTTGGGTTTCTGCTGGGTGAAGACTCTTGAGCTTGCTGTCCAGGGCGCTGGTTCACTCGACGACACGAAAATCAGGGATTACCTGAGATCGCATAAGCTTGACCTGCCGTACATGAAGGGCGTTGCCTTTGACAAAGCGGGTTTGCCTCCCGCGTTCGCATACACGGTACAGACGACGAACGGGCAGGTCGAGCTTATCTGGCCGAAGAGTATCGCGACAGCTCCCTTTGTCTATCCAAGGCCGGGATGGAGCAGATAAGGGCTGGTTTGATTAGGCTAGGTTATTGACTGTTACGGGTTACGAGTTGCGGGTTCTAAGGGATACTTTGTTCTTGACGCGTAACGCGGAACTCGCAACCCGTGACGTTTGGTGTGCTAGACCTTCCTCTCTTTTCCCGCATAATACTTCTCCCGCATTTCCCTTTTCAGTATTTTGCCTGAAGGGGTTTTGGGGAGGGCCTTCAAGAATTCAACAGACTTGGGCGCCTTGTACCGGGCGAGGCGTTCCTTGCAGAATTGCATGATCTCCTGGGCAGTGGCTGATGCCCCTTCCTTCAGCACGATCGCTGCGTGTACCTTCTCCACCCAGTAGTCATCCGGTATCCCGAAGACCGCGGCCTCGTGCACTGCGGGATGCTGGTAGAGGACCTCTTCCACTTCGCGCGGATAAATATTCTCGCCGCCGGAGCAGATCATATCCTTCTTGCGGTCGACGATGTAGATGTACCCCTTTTCGTCGTAGCGGCCCATATCTCCGGTGTGCACCCAGCCATCCACGATGGTCTCGGCGGTCTCCTCCGGTTTGTGCCACCACTCCTTCAGTACGCCCTTGCTCTTTACGATGATTTCTCCCACGACACCGGGCTCTACGTCCTGGTCGTGATCGTCGACGATCCTGCACGTGCACCCCGATATGGGGAAAACCGCACGATGCGAGGATGTGCTGTCTCTCGGGGGACTCATAGACCACCCCGTGCTGCTTCTTTGACAGCATGGTGACGTTCGGCCCATCCTCAGTCCCGCCGTAGAACTGCAAGAAGATAGGTCCCCACTTTTCCATGCCTCGCTTCAACAACTCCACGGGCATTGGGGAGGCAGCGTAGAACATGCGCTTCAGACTCGACAGATCGTACTTGTCCACGTCGGGCAGGGCAAGGAAGGCAGCAAGGTGCGTGGCGACGATATGGATGTCGGTGGCCTTCTCATCCTGGATCTGCCTGCAGCGCCGCAGCTGGATCGAAAGAGATTTGCGGCATGATGACGTTACTGGCCCCGACGAAGAAATATCCCCAGAAGTTCTTTGTGCCCCCGACGTGAAAGAGGGGCATGATCTGGATGTGACTGTCTCCCTGCTCAAGGTTCAGGGCCAGGGCGAACCGTCTGGTGTCGTCCATGGCGCGATCGAAGGTGTAGAGCGCAGCACGGGGCACGCCTGTGGTTCCGCTGGTATAGAAGAGGAAGACCGGGTCCTCTTCCCTGGCCTCCACGTCTGGCTCATCCTTCGGGAAGGTTTCGAGCAGTCTGCGATGGGAAAGCATACCCGGGACCTCAGCGGGCCCGAAGGAGATGAAGTTCTTCACCTTAGAGAGGCGTGGCCGCAGCCGGTTGACAAGCTCCACCAGTTCAGGGCCGACAAAGAGCGTGTTGCACTCCGAGTAGTTGATGAGGTAATCGAGCTCCTCATCCTGCAGTCTCGGGTTGAACGGGGAAGAGATGAAGCCGAATTTCATCGCTGCACCATAGACATCTGCGTATTCGATGCAGTTCCATGACAGAACCCCAAGGACGTCGCCTTTCTTCACGCCCTCAGACTGATAGCGCATGGATCAAGTGCATTGATCCGATCGTTGACCTGGCTGAACGTTACGGACTCAGTACCGCACTTTATGGCCATCTCGTCGGCGTAGAGCAGGGCATTTCTGTAGATGATGTCAGCATACAGCCCGGTGTTATAACGGGAGAGTTCTTTAAGGACTAATCGTTTTGACATTATATCTCCTATTCTTGCGGCCTGTAGCTACGGGTTACGAGTTACGACGCCTGCAGCGTTGTTACGGGTTAAGAAGGGTGCGCGTGAATTAACTCGCAACACGGAACCCGAAACAGTAGTGCGCTACTTACCCTTCCACTCAGGTTTACGCTTCTCGGCGAACGCTGCGAATCCTTCTTCGCAGTCCTTCGTTCCGAGGATGTACGTCTGAACATCATCTTCCATCTTGAGCGCCTCGTCGAGGCTCACGTCCATGCCCCTCAGCAGCAGTTCCTTGGCGCATCTGACGGCGAGCGGGGCTGCTTCGCAGATCGTCTCAGCCATCTTCTTGGCCTCGGCCATCAGTCGCCTCACGGGGGACTACCTTGTTGACAAGGCCTATGCGATAGGCTTCCTGGGCGCTTATGGTCTTGCCGGTAAAGAGCATCTCAGCGGCCAGTCGGCGCGGGATGGTGCGGGGCAGCCTCGCTGTGCCGCCGCCTCCCGGACAGATGCCGACCCTTCACCTCGGGAAGGCCGAAATTCGCCGTTCTCTGCGGCGATCATGATATCGCACGCGAGCGCCATTTCGAGACCTCCACCGATAGTCAGACCATTGCAGGCAGCGATCATCGGCTTCCACAGTTCCATGCCGCGCATGATGGCCGTAGGCCTCTGCCATTTGCGGTCAGGAGTCCTTCTGATCATCGGAAGGAAATCTTTGATGTCCACGCCCGCGCTGAAAACCTTCTCGCCCGTGCCGGTCAGGATGCCCACCCACAGGTCGTCATCGTCGCGAAACTCTTTGAGCAGGTCGGTGAATTGTCGCATGGCCTCGAGATTGAGCACGTTCATCTTTTCGGGCCGGTTGATCGTGAAAATGGCAATCTTGCCTTCTTTCGTGTACTCGATCACTGCCATAGTGCCCTCCTTCCAAAAAGATTATGTGCAGGCCGCAGTGGATCAGGGATAGTCTGTCCCGTGACAGGACGTGCCTCATCTGAAGCCAGAAATACGGCCATCGCGGCCACGTCCGTCTCTTCGGTTATCCGTCCGAGGGAAGAGTTCTAGGCGATTTTGCTCATAAGCTCTTCGAAAGGACACGCCCAGCCTCCGCCCTGCCTTTGATGACGTTGATGATGCCGTTCCCCCTTGACCGCCGCAGGACTGACGCAGTTAACGCGGATGCCGTATGTGGCCCGACTCTCCACAGAGACGCGTCTCGGTGAGACCGATGAGCCCATCTTGGAGCAGCAGTAAGGACTTCTCATAGGGTAGCCTGACTCTGCCGTCACCGGCGCGGCCGCCTTCTGCCGCGATGTTTATGATGACGCCGCTCTTCTGCGGGATCATCTGTTTAAGCACATGTTTGCTGCAGAGCATGCTCCCGGTCAGGTCGATCGGCAGCACCTGCCATCCACTCCTCCAGGTTCAGGTCTACGACCGGACAAGTGACCCCGCCGATGCCGCTGTTGTTGACCAGTATGTCAACTTTTCCGAACGCCTTCACGTATCGGCTACCATCCCTTCTATCTGTTTCTCGATCGGTCACGTCCGTTTGAATCTGCCTTTGCCTTGCCCCCTTTGAGCCGTGATCTCTGTGGCGGTCTTCTCAAGATTCGCCAAGGTTGCGGGCTGCCACGACCACGGCTGCACCCTCTGCCGCGAAGGCAAGCGCAATGGCCTTGCCTATACCCTGCCCGCCTCCGGTTACGATCGCCACCTTGTCTTTGAGTCTCATGTTCCCCTCCAGTCGAAAGAACTCGTTGCAGGTTCTAACTCACGGGTTACAGGCTGCACGTTAGCAGGTTACAAGTTACAGGTTAACGGCAGCAGGTCGCACATTTTCCGGTTTCAAACCTGTAACGTATTTCAACCTGTAACCTGTAACGTCTGTCTACTTCATCCACTTCCCCGCATCTTTGAGGGCCTTTACTATCTTTTCCGGTGTGACCGGCTGTTCCTTGAACCAGATGCCTGTGGCGTCGTGGATGGCACTCATGACCGATGGCGGGGCGCTGACGTGCGAGCCCTCGGAGGCCTCTTTTGCACCATAAGGTCCGTCCGGATCATCGGTGATGATGTCGATGATCCGTATGTCCGGGACGTCCATAGAGCGAGGCATCTTGTAGTCCAGGAAGGTGGAGTTCTGGGTCTCACCGCGTTCCATGATAAACTCTTCATAAATGGCCTGTCCGAGCCCCTGGACTGCGCCCCCTTCATTCTGCGTCTCCGCGCCGATCGGGTTCAGGGGTCTCCCGCAGTCGTGGGCGATCAGGAAGTCGGTCACGGTGGTGTGACCCGTCTCCAGGTCGACCCCGAGTCTCGTTGCCTGTGCAGTGAAGCTATAGGAAGTCCCGCCGTTTCCGGCGCCGGTCTTGAAATCAAGCGGCTCAAGACCGTAACTCGAATAGCCCTTTCCCATGATGACCGCGCCGAACCCTGAGTACGAGGCTATCTTGGCGAGATTTTCAAAGGTCATGCTCTTGTCGGGGTTAGACTTGAGTGTTACCAAAGCATTTCGTATCTGAATCTCTTCCGGTTTCACGTTCCATGTCTTTGCCGCTGCTTCGAGCGAGCTGTTTTTTTACCTCGGCCGCGGCTATCTGCGTTGCCTGGCCGGCTAAAACAGTGACGCGGCTGCCGTAGCTGCCCGGATCGCACGGCGTGTATGCCGTGTCGACCCGCTTGATCACTACATCATCCAGCTTCACGCCCAATTCCTCCGCAGCTATCATGCAGAGCACCGTGTCAGAGCCCTGGCCGCAGTCGGTGGCGCCTGTCAAGAGATTTACGGTGCCGTCTTCGCAGAGCCTTATGACGGCACCGCAGGCCTGGTGGCCGAGCTGGCGCGCCCCGCTCACATAAGCGGTGCCGGATATGCCGACCCCGAAAGAGGTGGAACCGACTTTCTTCGGTGCGTGCTCCCGCTGGGCCCAGATGGGGTCCTCTTTTATGGCGGTGAGGGCCTCTTTCATGCCGCAGGTTTTCAGGGTAATGTCGTTGACCGTCCTGTAGACCGTGCCGGGCTTCGGGTTATCAATGGAGTTGCGAAGCCTCATCTCCATGAAGTCTATGCCCAGTTCCTCGGCGATCATCTCCATCTGGAGATCGTGCGCAAACCGGGTATGGGTGATGCCGTGGCCACGCATCGCGGCGCAGACAGGGTTATTCGTGAAGACCCGGTAGCCGTCGTATTTGAAGTTGGCAAGCTTGTACGGGATGGCAATGGAAGCACCGGCCAGATACATGGACAGGGGACCGATCGCCGTGTACCCGCCGCCCTCAGCAATCACCTTTGCCTGGATGGCCGTGAGAAGACCATCTTTCGTGGCTCCCATCTTGCTGTACGTGATCATGGCGTGGCGCCTCTTGGACGTCATCAGCTCCTCTTCCTGCGAATAGATGAACTTAACGGGCTTGCCGGTCTTCTTGGAGGCCATGACCGCGCAGAAGTCGGCTGCAACCGAGTCGTTCTTCGTGCCCCCGAAGCCGCCGCCGATGAAAGGCTGGACCACCCGCACCTTCGAGAGTGGCAGACGGAAGCAGGCGGCGAGGTGGCGGTAGTGGAAATAGGGGCTCTGCTTGGCGGCCCAGACGGTAATGGAGCCGCTCGGATCGTAGTATGCCAGTGACGCAGGCGGTTCCAGATAACCCTTCGTCACCCGCCCCGTCCTGAACCGGTCCTCGCGCACGATATACGATTCAGCGAAGGCCTTTTCCACGTCACCGTAATTCCAGTGATACTCGACGCTCACGTTGTTGGGTCTGTAATCATGAATGACGGGAGCCCCCGGCTTCATCGCCTCTTCCGGATCGAAGACACCGGGAAGCTCCTCGTAATCGACCTTGATCAGCTCCGTTGCCTCTTCCGCGATCTCTTCGTCGATCGCTGCAACACCGGCAACGGCCTCGTGCAGATAGCGCACCTTGCCCATGGCAAGCGGCGGCTCGTCCCTGTGTTGTGGCCATGAAGCCCCAGGTCCATCCGCCGAAGTCTTTCGCGGTGATCACTGCTTTGACGCCCGGCAGCCTTTCGGCTTTGCTTGTGTCGATGTTGAGAATCTTCGCATGTACAACAGGACTGCGCAGCACCTTGCACCAGAGCATGCCGGGCAATGAATAATCGGCTGCGTACTTGGCCGCTCCCGTGACTTTTTCTTTTGCGTCGACCCTGGGGACCCTCTGCCCAATGACTGCGTAATCCATGCCTACCTCCTTGATTTCCGGGAAGCTTCCCTGACTGATTCAAATATCTTGGTGTAGCCTGTGCAGCGGCAGAAATTTCCTTCCAGGCCTTTGCGTATCTCCTGATCTGTGGGTTCAGGAGTTTCGGCGAGCAGGGCCTTGGTGGACATGATCATGCCCGGGGTGCAAAAGCCGCACTGCAGACCGCCGATTTCGTAAAAGGCCTGCTGGATCGGATCGAGCTTCTCGCCTTGTGCGAGGCCTTCTATGGTGGTGATCTCTTTGCCGTCTGCCTCCGGGGCAAGCACCAGGCATGCGTTGACGGTCTTGCCATTCATAATCACGGTGCAGGCGCCACACTCGCCCACGCCGCAACCTTCTTTCGTGCCGGTAAATCCCAGGTCCTCCCGTATAACTTCAAGGAGCGTGGCGTGAGGCCTGACGGACAGCTCGTAGAGCTTTCCATTGACCGTGATCCGTATCTCTTTCATAAAGCCTCCTCTTTAATCTGGGTCAGCGCCCTTCTTGGTAAGTACGTAGACCATGTCACAGCGATACTCTCTTGCAGCCCTGTGGTCGTCTATCGGTCTGCATTCGCTTGAGGCTGCGCTTGCCGCCTCGGCAATCGACTCGTCGGTCAGCTTCTTTCCCGAGCAAGGCCGATTCAGCCCTCGCCTCCCGGATGGGAGTGGGCGCCACGGCCCCGAGGGCGATGCGCACGTCTTTGCACGTGTCCCCGTCCCGCACGACAAAGGCAGCGACGCCGACGACGGCAAGATCCATCGACTTACGTGGCGAGAGCTTCAGGTAAACCCCCCGAGACTTGGGGGGTGGGGAGGGGATCCGGATCTCGGTGATTAGTTCGTCATTCGCGAGCACGGTCTGGCGCGGCCCGGTAAAGAACTGCGTGACGGGAACAAGCCGTTCCCCTTTTTGGCTTACCAGCTTCAGCACAGCCTCCAGGACGAGCAGCGTTGGTGCGGAGTCTGCGGAAGGGACGGCACTGCAGATGTTGCCGGTCACCGTGGCGCGATTACGCACCTGCGGGGATGCCATGGTTGTCAGTGCGTTTGCGAGCATGGGGTAATGCTCCCGGACAAGGGGAGAGCGCTCCACATTCGGTGATAGTCGCCATCGCGCCTAAGGTCAGTCCTTTGGTCGCGTCATAGGTGATGGCATCGAGCCCGGGGATGGCTTTCAGATCAACAACAACGCGGGGGGCGGCCATTTCTCTCCCTTTGACCTGCGGGATAAGGTCCGTGCCGCCCGCAAGAGGCTTTGCGTCCGCTTTGTAGCGGTCGAGCAGAGAGAGCGCCTCGTCGAGAGAGGCCGGCTGTACATAGTCAAATCGCGGTAACCGCCGATAGAAAGTTGTCATGACATACTCCTCAGTTAAAGGATTTAAAACGGTAAGTAGCTTACTCTAGCAACCTATACCGACCGGTACATATAAGCACCCCGGGCGCGGAAAGTCAAGGAGTTTTTTGGCGGTTTTTTCGGGGTGAGAAGCGGGGAAGTCAGTTGTCAGTCAAGAAGGTTGACGAGGCTGACGAGCGTAGCAGTCCTGAAGTCTTTTTAGCGCTTCGGCAGGCCCGGTATAATTGTTTGTCATGATAGAAAAAGCATACATCTTGCCTTCCCGGCTTCTCACGTAACCTGAGAGGTTAAGTACGTGGGTCATGCTCCCTGTTTTGGCGACCACTCTGCCCTCTGCGGGCGTATTGCGCATCCTTTCTTTGAGCGTCCCATCAACGCCTGCAATAGGGAGGGAGTCCAGGAAATAGGTGAAATGCTCGTGCCGGTACATGTATTCCAGGAGTGCCAAAAGAGCCGTAGGCGTGACGAGGTTCATCCGCGAGAGGCCCGATCCGTCATATACGACTACGGAATCAGGTGGAACCGACATCTTCGTCGAGGGCGCCATTCAGCACTTCAGCGGCTGCTTGCGCCGAACCGTCGCCACGGAAGCTATTTCCCAGTGTCCTGAAGAGGAGTTCTGCATAGAGGTTCCGGCTTGTCTTGTTGATCTTGCTGATCACCTCTCGAAGGGGCGGGGAGGTGTACGAAGCGACGATCTTCATCGATCCATAGACGATGGGCCCGGAAGACGGCCGGCGGTCGGTGATCGTTCCGCCAACCGCTATCCCCTTCGACTGCAGCACTCGTTTCAAATGCGCTGCAGCAAAGAGCGCAGGGTTGTGGATGGTGACGAAAAAGCGCTCTCCGTCCGCGTTGGCCGGTATTTCTCCCGAGATTGTGAGGAGGTTACTTGCCGGTTCTCGCGAAAGCCGGAGAGACGCCCCTTCTTTGGAAGAGGTAGTGACCGCCCGGTTCCGTATTGTCACGTAGCCTGAGTCATCATCAACGGTAATGGAGGGCGTCTCTCCCGTCGTAGCGCCCGGACGAACGGAAATGGCAATGCAGTTATCGTTAATGGAAAGGGCGCTGATCTCCGCGGAGTAGCAATACAGGTCATCATCCCAGGCCCAGCCTGCCCCCAGGTATGCTTCATCAAACAGGCTCCCATCTCCGATGATATCGCCTCTAATCTGCCCTGACGCCCAGTCTCAGAAGCGTCTCGGCCCAGTCGCTAAAGATTTCGGCCGCACCTCCAGCATGAAACCGTCCCGAGAGTGTCGGATCGCCGACACCCCTGATGATCAGGTTCCCGTCGAGCAGGCCGTCACGGATTTCACCATCCGTGTACAGGCTTGTTGTGTAGCGGAATTCGGGACCGAGCAGCATCAGGCCGGCAGCCGTGGTAAAAAGCTTCATGTTGGAAGCAGGAATGAAAAACTTTTCGTCGTTTGAACGAAAGAGATAGGCATCGTCCGTTAGTGATTTTACGGCGACGCCTGAGTGAGCACCCGGTAGGACTGGATTTTCCGTGAAGGCCTCCAGGCTCCTCTGAAGCAGGGGTAGTGCAGGAAGCCAACGAGGATAAGGCAGAAGAATGAGGATGAGCGTTCGGACTCTTATGCGACTATGATTTCATCAATCCTTCAAGCAGATATACCCTTCCGCCACATTATACAGCATCTGCTCCGCAGGCCTACCCTTTTCGAGTCATCGGCCTTTTTGTCTTGACAAGGACAGCCGCTTATCCCATAATTTCACAACTCCGCAAGGCCATCACTGCACGCAGAAGGCTAGAGCGGTGCGGTTGTGGCCGGGGATGGCATGGCGAAGAAGAGCCAAGACGCGTTTCTCGAATTCCTGAAGAAGAAACGAAAAGAAGTTTCCAAACAGCAGATCCGGGAAGAACGGGATTACAAGAGCCCAATCTCCGCTGACGTACGGGAAAGCAAGGCCAAAGCAAAAAGCTGGTTGTCCCTGGGCGGGATTCTGATCGGCGGGATGCTCCTTCTTATCGTGCTGAATGGCGTGACTCTGGTTTTGCTGCTGAAGGAAAGAAGTAAGACAGCGGAACTTGCCGGTATCGTTTCTCAAACGGAAAAAGAGCTGACAATACATCACCGAAGAGGTGCCTCAGCCAGACGATAAGAAACACCCAGAACTCCCTTACTGAGACGCAGAAGAAATTGCGTCTGGCTCTGGGAGATACGAAGATAACGGGGCCGGCACCTGACGCGCTCCCTGATAAAAAGCCGATTACTCCCGCAACCACGCGCGCGGAGGAGAAGGCCGCCCCTGCAACGTTCTCCGGCTGCACCGGAAAATGCTCCGGTTGCGGCCGCGCCTGCTGCGGAAAAGTCTTCCCCGGCTGCGGACAGTCTGTCCCTGCTGCAGCATCCTGCCCCGGTCGCCCCTGAAAAGGCTGAGAAAAGGGTGGCCGATTTTTCCGTGCCCGCGGACAGGCGCTCTTTCCCTTTGTCTCTCATGGATTCCGGAGAGCAGCTGGTGCTCGTGGAGAAGAATCGCAGGACTCTCTTTCACTTGCGCTCTGTGCAGGGCAAGCTCGCTCTCGCGAAGGCCTATCCCTGTATCGTGGGTAAGAACATCAAGGATAAGGAAAAAGTGGGAGATATGGCAACGCCGGAGGGGATCCACTTCTTCGTTGAGTTTGTTCCGGGAAGCAAGCTTCCCAAGAACTACGGCATGGGCGCGTTCGTCTTGAACTACCCTGATTTCCTGGACAAGAAGGAGGGAAAGACGGGTGACGGGGTTTGGCTTCACGGCCACGATCCGCAAAAAGGATTGGACGAGGTGCAGTCAACCAAAGGGTGCGTGGTGATGGATAACGATGCTCTGCGTGAACTTTCGACCGCGATTAAGCTGGGAACGACCCCCATGGTCATTGTCGACCGGCTCGCTTTCAGGAGTGCAGAAAATCAGAAGAGAGTCGCTCAGGATATAACTACGTTCTTAAACGGCTGGCAAAAAGCCTGGGAAGGTGCTGATATGAAGAAATTCCTTCAGTACTACTCACGCGACTTTAAGGCGGCTGACGGAACGGACCTTCAGACCTTCATCCAACGGAAGGAGCAGGTGAGTAAAGGAAAGAAATTCATCCAGATACGACTCGACCGCAAGGTTGTCATGCTGTCACAAAAGGACCAGGGCGACATAGCGGTCGTGCGGTTTCGTCAGCTTTACAGGTCGAACAATTTCAATGGTGTAAGTATCAAGTCGCTCTACCTTAAGAAAGGCCAGAAGGGTTGGCAGATTATTGGCGAATTTACATTGCCCTCGTAGTTGTCCCTCTGCGGTTCATCACTGTTCCTTGGGTAGCGTAGCATCCCCGTGGGATAGCGGAGCGATCCCCGCGGGATAGCCGATTCTGGCATCGCGTTTGCATCAGTCCTCAGCGATAGGTGTCCAACATTTTTCCAGAGTGGTCATTAACCGGTTTTCTTTTTTCGATTGGCGCGTCCCTGGTTAAGACAGGGCCGGACAGGAAAGGCGGCATGCGCGTACTGATTGTGGATGATGACTTCATAAGCCGCAGGCTTCTGCAGAAGATCCTTTCGGCGCACGGGGATTGCGATATCGCTGTTGACGGAGCCGAGGCCATAAAGGCTTTTGAATTGGCGTGGGAGCGAAGGTAAGCCGTACGATCTGATCTGTATGGACATCGTGATGCCTAATATTGACGGGCAGCAGGCTCTCAGGACGATACGCGAGTTGGAAAGGGAGAGATCGATCCACTATGCGCACGAGGTAAAGGTCATCATGACCACCTCGCTTACAGACCCAGAAAGCGTTGCAGATGCGCTTTATAAAGGGGGTGCCACCGCGTACCTAATCAAGCCGATCAGCAGATCCAGCCTGGTGAACGAGTTGCAAAAGCTTGGACTCATAGAATGATCTCTTCCGAGGGATAGCGCATGGGCAAGAAAAAACAGAGCAGACGGATCAGCCGTATACGATTGATCCCGGGTCTGCTTCTTGCTATGGTCTTGATGACCGCCGCCATAGGTCTGTACGAGGTGCTTGCGTTCCTGTGGGGAGTTCCTCCGGCCGAAGCCGGTCTCCCTCATCATTTGATTGGAATCGTCTTTTTTACGATTGTTGCCGGGCTCATCGTCTACTACCTCCTGGGACGTTACGAGGACCTCTACAAACAGACGCAGGAAGAGATTGCCGACCGGGAACGTGCTGAAGAGGCCCTCCGGCAGGTACCGACGATGCTGGAAAAGCAGGTTGCCGAACGGACAGTCGAACTCGCGAGAATAAACAAGGAGCTGGAACGGGAGATATCGGAACGAAAGAAGGCGGAAACGGAGCTTCTGGCAAGCAAGGCCAAGCTGCAGTTTATTACGGATCAATTGCAGAAAGCCAAGGATTACGCGGAAAAGCTGATTGAAACCGCCAATGTCATGATCATCGAGCTCAGTCTGGAGGGTACCATCAATATTTTTAACGAAGGTGCGGAGCAGATCACGGGCTATGCTAAGAGTGACCTCTTAGGGAAAAATCTGCTCACCCAGGTTATGCCGCGCGACGAATACAATTACGTGAGGGAGAAGTTCAAGGAATGGCAGGATGGAAAGCTGCTGCTCCCTATCTCTTTCGAAAGCGTTATATTTACCAAAACAGCGGCTGAGCGCTTCATTTCCTGGCAGATCAACGACATCAGGGATCAGGACAAGCCTGTAGGCGCGATATGTTTCGGCATAGATATCACCGAACGCGTGAAGGCGGAGCGGGAAGTGGCATCACGGAATCAGGAGTTGTTTGCCCTCCACCGCATCTCAGAAATCATCCTGGGCACTGAGTCTATCGATGAAGCCTACCAGGCCATCATAGAAGAGATCTGTCTCGCTACCGGCTTCCCGGTGGGATCGATCGAGATCTATGATGAGGATCGACAGGTGATGGTTGTCAAAGGAATGACTGGTATGTCCCTCAGGTCGGGTAGCAGGCCGGAGGTGCCACTAGACGGGACCCTTTCTTCCCTTGCGCTAAAAACGCATAAGCCCGTTATCGAAACGGCGGCACTTTCGAAACGGGAATATGCGTATGGTATGGTTAGAGAGCTGGGTATCCAGACATTTGTCTGCCTGCCGATGGTCGTCAAGGAGCGCTTCATCGGTGCCCTTGTGCTGGCACATCCGTCGACGGTAGAAGTGGGTGAGAATCTTCTATCCCTGGGCTCCAGCCTTGCGAACGAGCTCGCAGTCTTTACGCACCGCATCCAGATTAACGAGGCGCTGAAGGAGAGCGAGGAACGTTACCGTAAACTCGTAGAACATTCTCCCGATGCCATCATGGTTCAAACGGAGGAGAAAATTATTGTCGTCAACGTTGCAGGGATAAGGCTTCTCGGCGCAGTCTCCGAAGAGGAGGTTCTCGGCAAGCCGGTTCTTAGACTTTGTGCACCCGGATTCGCTTGCGCTGGTCAGGGAGCGACAGAATCTCCTGGAAACAGGGGCGGACTTACCGTTCGTCGAAGAAAAGTACATTCGTCTTGACGGGAAAACCATCGACATAGAAGCTTCTACCGTTAGTTCTCTTTTTACGGCAAGTCCGCTGTTCTCACCCTGGCAAGAGACATCACCGATAGAAAACAAGCAGAGGAGCAGATCAAAGCATCCCTTAAAGAGAAAGAGGTCTTGCTGAAGGAGATCCACCACCGGGTTAAGAACAATCTTCAGATCGTGTCGAGCTTGCTTTACCTTCAATCCAGGAAGACTTCCGATGATCAGGTGCTTTCTGTGCTTAGGGAAAGCCAAACCCGCGTGAGGTCCATGGCGCTTATCCACGAGAAACTTTACCAGTGTGACGACCTGGCGAACATCAATCTGGCGGACTATATACGGAGTCTTACAAGTTATCTTCTCAACTCGTATGGCGTAGCATCTCATATGGTCAAACTTAGTGTAAATGTGGAAACCGCACCCCTTGGGCTTGATCGGGCCATTCCGTGCGGATTGATCATCAACGAACTCGTCTCAAATGCTCTCAAGTACGCGTTCCCGCAGGGAAGAAGGGGGGAGATTCTTGTGGACCTTCTGCACGACGGGGGAGGCAAATTGATTCTCACGGTGAAAGATAACGGCGTTGGGCTGCCGGAGGATATGGATATTGACGATACTCCGTCTCTCGGTTTGCAACTCGTAAACACGCTGGTTAAGCAGCTTGACGGTACCATTGAAGTGGATAGAAGGGGTGGAACGGAATTCAAGATGATCCTTTCATGAGAGGCGGGAGATAGCACATGGCCGGTGAAAAGATACTCATTGTTGAGGATGAGGGAATCGTAGCCCGGGAGACCGAATTCCGGTTAAAAGACCTGGGTTACACTGTTTGCGGAATTGTAGCCTCCGGTGCGGAAGCGATAAAAAAGGCGGAGAAGGCCCGGCCGGATGTGGTACTCATGGACATCATGCTGAAAGGAGAGATGGACGGGATCGAAGCTGCCGAGCAGATCCACTCCAAATTGAGTGTTCCGGTCGTTTACGTGACTGCGCATGCAGACGAGACCACGTTGCAGCGTGCGAAGCGCACCGAACCTATGGGATATCTCCTGAAGCCGTTTAACGAACGGGAACTTCATGCTGCCATAGAGATCGCCATTTACAAGCATACGACAGAAAGCACTGCTCAAAGATAGAGAGCAGTTGCTCGAGACCACGCTTAAGAGTATAGGTGATGCCGTGATCGTCACAGACATCACGGGCGCTGTTACCTTCATGAACCCCGCGGCTGAGCTCCTGACGCGCTGGAAGCTGAAAGAAGCATCCGGAAAACCTGTGGTGCGAGGTCTTTACAGTGGTGAGCGAAGCGACCCGTACCCTTACCCAGCATCCTGTCATGCGTGCCCTATCGGAAAGTATTGTCACGACCGCGCGAAATCATATACTGACGAGCAGAGACGGCAGAGAGATTGGGGTGGATGGAACAGCTACACCGATCGTGGACGACGCAGGCGGCGTGCATGGCGCGGTACTCGTCTTCAGGGATGTGTCGGGGTACCGGAAGGCCGATGAATCGCTCCGAATCACCCAGCACTCGGTCGATCTGATGGCGGAAGCCGTTATGCGGCTCGGTTCGGATGGCCGGATTCTCTACGCCAACGACGCCGCGAGTCGGATGCTCGGTTACACGTGGGACGATCTTATCTGGATGAGCATGCAGGATCTCGATCCGAACCTAAAGGGGTCGCGGTGGGATCTCCACATGGAACGGTTGAAAGAAAAGGTAACTCTAACCTACGAGACAAGCCTTCAGCCCAAGAAGGGTGACCCTCTATCGGTGGAGATGAGGGCTCATTACTTTCTCTTCGATCACGGCGATTTCACTGTAGTGCTTCTTCGCGATATCGCCAAAGAGAAAACTGTGCGTGACAACAGGCTCAAGGAAGGCGCGTACGCGCGAGGACTGATTGACAGCGCTAACGTGATGATCATTGGGCTTGATCGCGAGGGTGCTATCCATACCTTTAATAAGGAAGTGGAAAATGTAACAGGGTACACGAAGAGCGCTCTCGACGGAAAGAATCTTTTCGAGGTGATCCTCCCCATATCAAAAAATGTATCGATTTGGCGCAGCTTCCTGGACTGGCAGGCAAGCAGACTCCAGCTCCCCGTGGCGTTCGAAGCACCTCTGGCAACGAAATCCGGCGCCAAGCGCCTCATCTCGTGGCGCATCAATGAGACCAGAGATGAAGAGGCTATCACGGGGCTGGTACTGGTCGGGATTGACGTTACAGATCAGAAGCAGTTGGAGCAGCGCCTCTCGCTCCGCAACGGGGAACTCCTCTCTCTCAGACGCATATCAGAGATTATCATGAAGGCTGCGTCTCTACAGGAGGTTTTTCAGGCAGTTTCAGAGGAAGTAGCCTCAACGGCGGATTATCCTTTCGTAGCAGTTGAACAATATGATGAAGAACGGCAGAAAATGGTTTTTAAAGGGGTTAAGAGCCTCATACCTGTGCCTCCCAACATGGAGGTTCCTCTGGACGAGACACTCTCGGGGGTGGCTATACGCACCGGCCACCTGCTCGTCGAGAGGTCAGCGGCGAAGAGACCGGAGTACGCCAACGGATTCCTGAGAAAGCTCGGGATCAGCACATACATCTGTGTGCCGATCAGTATAAACCAACGGGTTTTTGGTGCATTGACCCTGGGACACACTGAAGCGGCCGATGTATCTGACCAACTCGAGCACTATGCCGTCGCCGTTGCCAATCATCTGGCCCTGTTTATCCGTTCGACAGAGCCCGAAGAGAACCCGACGGTCAGTGAACGGGCGGTACATGAACTGCTCGACGCGTGGCCCGAAGCAGTGTTTGAGTGCTCGGATGGAAAGATCATCACACCGAATAAAGCCGCCATGAGCTTATTTAAGGCGGAGAACCCTGAGCAGTTTGTTGGTAAAGCCTTGCTTGATCTCGTACATGGAGATGATAGAAGGCTGCTGGAGCCGTATCTCCAGAAGGGCGCTGAAGGCATGACGCCGTTTCCGTTTGTCGAAGTCCGCCTGGTCGCAATCGACGGATCTTTGCTGAATACGGAAGCTACAGCGAGAATTACTCACCTGGCGGGCACGAACAAGCTGGTGGCGGTGATACGTGACATCAGCGGACATAAGGAGGAGGTAAGGGGAGCGCGGGCCGTGGCACAGGAGTGGCGAAGGCTTGTGGACGAACAGCCCGACGCTGTTGCGATTCTGGATGGGGGGATATACGGGTACGTAAATGAGAGGTGCGCCGATCTCTTCGGGTATGACAATCCTGAAGAGCTTCTGGGAAAGTCGGTGGTACTCAATCTACGCGCAGAGCATCCGGAACTCTTGACCCGTGAACAGGAGCCAAACGACGCGGTCCGGCGGGTTGAATTCCAGGGAGTCCGAAGAGATGGAACTCTTTTTAACGGCGAAGCGTTCTTAAAGACGATCGTCTATGAGGGCTCGGGGAAAACATGGGCAAGATTGGCGGATGTCTCAGCGAGCAGGCGCACGGAGGAAGAGCGGGAGGAAAGAGAGACACGCTTGAGACTGACTTTTGAGATGGCAGCAGTACCTCTCGTGGTATTTGACGAGTTCATGACCATTCTTAACCTCAACGCGGCATGCGCTGAGTTGTTGGGTGTTCGCAAGGATGAAGTGGAAAACAGGAAAAGCCTGGCAGAGTTTCTTGTGCCGGAGGACGTGGAGACCGCCAGAGAGTTGGTGCGCCAGTTGCCGAATAATTTGGCTAGCCCCGCCCTTCGCGGCGAGTATCATCTTACCAGCAAAGACGGCGTAGTGAAGACTGTTCAGATGGTGGTCTCTTCCATGCCGGGCAATGGGGGACGCACAGCTGCGCTTATAGAAAACGCGCAGGCAACGCAGGTTGAAGTGCTGCGGGAAGCGGACGACGAATATCGTCCCATTTTTGAGCACATTGGTGTTCCCGCGTTTGTTGCCGGACCGGACTCAATCGTCTCCTTCGTGAATGAAGAGTTCGAGAAGCTCTCCGCTAACTCAAAACAGGAGCTTGAGAGTAGGAAGAGCTGGCATGAGTTTGTCGTAAAGGACGATCTGCCCGCGGTTGAGGAATATCTAAAGCTATTGCAGAGCGATTCGGAGCAAGCACCGCGACGCCACGACCTCAGGGTGTTGAGCATGGACGGTGCAATTAAAGAGATGCGATTGACGGCGACGATAATCCCCGGCTCAAACCAGGTCGTGTTTTCCTTAGTTGACATGAAGGAGCGTAAATGGGCAGAGCAGGCCTGGTTGGAGAGCGAAAAGAAGTATCGACAGATGATAGACATAGTTCAGGAGGGTATCTGGGTACTCGATGCGGACGGAAGCACGACGTTTGTAAGCGATCGGATGGCTCAGATGCTCAAGTACGACCCGGATGAAATGGTCGGACGCCGCTTTTTTCTTTTCATCGACGTCAAGAACGCCGAAAAGGCCGGCCAGCGGTGGGAGCGATGCAGGCAAGGTGCGAGGGAGGAGTACGAAACAGAGTTCATGGGCAAGGATGGTAAGCCGGTCAATACGAGGCTCATTAGTGCCCCCATCTTCGATGATGGCGCGACGTTCCATGGCTCGATGTTCTCCGTGACCGATATCTCGGACAGAAAAGCGGCGGAGGATAAGATCAAAGCATCCCTACAGGAAAAGGAGGTTTATCTGAGGGAGATTCACCACCGGGTGAAGAATAATCTCCAGGTTGTCTCGAGTCTGCTCTACCTGCAATCAAAAAATGTGACCGATCCCCAGATGCTCGAGATTCTCTTGGAAAGCCTGGAGCGTGTGCGCTCCATTGCCCTCATCCATGAGCAACTCTATAAATCGATTGATCTCACGCACGTAAATTTCAGAGACTATTTGAACAGTCTCACGACGAATCTCTTTCAGACGTACGGCATCCAAGGCGGAGGGGTAAAGTTGAAGACCGACATTAACGAGGGGGTCGCGCTCACTGTGGATAAGGCGATACCATGCGGCCTCATCGTCAATGAGCTCGTCTCAAATGCCCTGAAACACGCATTTAGAGATCGCTCCAAGGGCACAATTTCTATTGAGCTCCGCCAAAACGATGATGGAACAGCTTCTTTGGTGGTTGGTGACGACGGGGTAGGATTGCCGTCGCATGTCGATTTTCGCCACGCGCCATCGCTCGGTCTCCAGTTGGTGAACACGCTTGTAAATCAGCTGGGTGCCACCATACAGCTCACGCGCAAGAAGGGGACCGTTTTTACCGTCACCTTTACGTAGTTGAACCCCTTGAGGGGATGAGATGCAAGGCAGAAGCGTACTTATCGTGGAAGACGAACAGATCGTTGCGACCGAGTTGAGGGAGATTCTTACAAGCTTGGGCTATCGGATTGTGGCTGTTACCTCAACGGGCCCGGAAGCTCTCGCCAAGACGGAGGAAACGCAGCCGGATCTAATCCTCATGGATATAAGAATCAAGGGCACAATGGATGGGATAGAGACTGCGAGCAAAATCACGAACCGCTGGGATATTCCCATTATTTACCTCACCGCACATGCGGATCAGGAGACGCTGCGTCGGGCCAAAGTGACAGGGCCGATGGGATACGTCCTGAAACCTTTCAGCGAGAGGGAATTGCTGATTGCTATCGAGATTGCGATCTACAAGCATGGAATGGAGAGACAACTGAGAGAGCAAAAGCAAAGGCTCGCTGCTATGCTTGACAGTATCGGCGATGCCGTAATTGCCACTGATGCGGAGGGGCTGGTTACGCTGGTCAATCCTGCAGCGTCGGCACTCACGGGCTTTGCGGAGGCGGAGGCATTGGGGCGGGATATCACAACCGTGCTTAATATCGTCGATGAAGCTACACGGACGAATATGGGAAGCGGTGTAACCAAACTCGCCGCCGGCCGCAGTCCCGTGACCAGCCGCGAATTACGCCTTCACGATAATCACCAAAAGTGGCAAGGTCGTTCCGATCGACGGGACTACAAGCCACATAGTGGACGAAAATGGGGCCAGACGGGGGACGATAATCGCCTTTCGCGACGTCACCGCCCAGAGCAAACAGACAGAAACGGCCCGCCTCATGCATTTCTCCATCAATCAGGCGCCCGACCTTGTACTGCAGATTGCGTCCGATGGCCTTATTCTGGATGTTAACGAGGCCGTATGCAGCGCGCTCGGCTGGGCCAGGGATGACATCCTGAACAAGCACACGTATGAGGTGGAAGTTTATTCAAGCGAATCCCAGTGGGGGCAGCTCTGGGAGCGAGGCAGGAGGGAACGCGTCCTCACTTACGAAACGTCGTACTGGACTAAGGATCATGCGGCCCTTCCCGTGGATGTGAGGGCTTGCTACGTACGATTTATGGGCAGAGAATTTCTCTTCACGATCGCTCGTCCCATTTCCCAGGCAGAAGGCCTCATGACGGGAAAGCAGCGGACAGGTACCGAGCGCTGATCTTGTTTTGACTTCGCAATAGATACGCGTTAGATTTCTGGTCATGACAGGACGATTCATACCTGCAGTGATGCCTTCAGAAGGCCAGTGCCGGTCGGCGCGGTGGTTTATCTTCAGTGGACACAAGCTCCTCGTCAGGGCAAAAAACGGTGAGCAGGACATACCGGTGCTCCAGAATGGGCCACGTAGCCTCGGCCTCGAGGCAGTGCGTTCCCAGTTCCTTGGAACGCTTAATGGGGAGGCATGCTGCTCAGCTGAGGTGCCGGAAGGCAGCGAGGCGCCACCGGAGATGCTCTTCAGCGGGTTGCGGGGCTTGCATGATACCCTGGATGGAGCGCTGTATCGTGTCGCGGTGGTTGCGGTGCAAGTGGTGGATTGGGACAGGACGCACCAGTTCTGTGGACGTTGCGGAGAAAGAACCAGGTACAAAGAGGGTGAGAGGGCCAAAGAATGTCCGCATTGCGGTCTGACCAGTTTTCCGCGCATTTCTCCTGCTGTAATCGTGGCTGTTGAGCGGGGTGAAAAACTCCTTATGGCCCGCGCGAACCGGTTTCCTACGGCTTTCTACAGCGTGCTTGCAGGCTTTGTGGAACCCGGCGAGACCCTGGAAGAGACGGTCGCCCGGGAGGTGAAAGAGGAGGTGGGTATAGAAGTGGCAGATATCAGATACTTCGGAAGTCAGTCCTGGCCATTCCCTGACTCACTTATGATAGGATTCACTGCTCAATATGCGGGCGGGGAAATCTGTATTGACAAGAGAGAGATCGTTGATGCAGGTTGGTTCGGGGCGGATGAGCTGCCGGAGCTCCCAGGAAAGATAAGCATAGCCCGTCAGCTGATCGACTGGTTTGTGGAGAAGCATCAGAATGCGTGAGAGGCAGCAAGATTAGCCCCAAGGAAGGCAAGGGGACTCCTTAACTTCCTGGGTCGCGGAACCCTTATTTTCAGTCTGTCCTCTACCTCTTGGAGCCATGATACGTTGATTGGGCCGTAAAGAGCCCTTGTGACCGAGGAGGATTGGCCGGAGGCAATCCCTGCTTTCTGCTACGTTTGAGGAGGTTGGCTTTTCTTGTTTGCGCAATTGTGTTTAATTGGGGTAATAAGAAGTCTTTTTATTCTGAGGTTGTTGTACGTCTAGAAGGATCTATCGAGCATGTGCCTCACCTTTCTCAGTAGGTTGTTTGGCACCATAGGTTTGGCAATGAAATCAACCCGCTCCTCGATCTTTCCCTGTCCAAGGACAAGATCCTTGGTGTAGCCACTCATGAAGAGCGCTTTGAGTTCAGGTCTCGCGCGTGCAAGGTCGTGATAGACCTCCTTCCCGTTTTTCTTGGGCATAATCATATCCAGAATGACGAGATCGATCACGCCCTTGTAGTCTGTGAACTGACGAATGGCATCGTCCCCATTCACGGCTTCGATTACCTTGTAGCCCATTTCTCTTAATACCAGACTGAGGAGGTTTCTCACCGCAGGTTCGTCTTCCGCAACCAGGATCGTTTCGTTTCCACCGACCACAGGTGCGGTTTCGGCCTGTCTCTCTTTGTATGCCTCTCCAAGGGAGAGAGGCAGGATAACCTCGAACGTCGTTCCCTTCCCGAGCGTGCTGTTTACCGTCAGTCGTCCCTTATGCTTCTTGACAACGTTGGCCACGACGGCAAGGCCGAGGCCAGTGCCGCTCGTTGTCGCCTTCGTGGTGAAGGAGGGCTCGAAGACTCTGTCGATGACGTCCCGCTCAATACCCACGCCGGTGTCACTCACCGACAACACACACTGGTTTCCTGGAGCGAGCCCTGTCCTCACGGTGAGGCAACCACCCCTGGGCATGGCGTCCTGCGCGTTTGTTATAAGACTAATGAGGACCTGCTCAAGAGCGGCAGGATCCGCACGGACTGGCAGAGGGGACCGGGACAACTGCATGAGAAATTCGATGTTGCTCTCTAGCACGTCCACAAGGAGCGCTCTCACGTTCCTCACTATATCGTTGAGATCCAGGATATGGGCAGCCGTAGTACGTCGTGAAAAGGCTAGGAGGTCACGTGCGAGCCTGGATGCCCGGTCTGCTGCGACCAGGATGTCCTGGGTGTACAGCTTCAGGTCAGGCTGAGTCTCTGGGCAGTTGTTCTGCATCAGTTTGGCGTACCCGATGATACTGGTCAGAAGATTGTTCAGGCTGTGCGCGACGATACCGGCGAACTGACGGGTGGGGTCTTGTTTGACCTCAGAGAGCGCGTCGTCCGTGTCCGACGGGCCTGCTTGTTCAGGTTCCGCCTGCGTCTGATCGACAGTGCCCGTTATCGCTTTGCCTCCGTCTGTCGGAAGTGAGTCGTAAGGTCCTTCCATTATCCGTTCTCCTGCTCATAGCGGTGATTGGAAAAACAGAACAACAAGCACGTTACCCTTTCTTTCCCGAACCTGGTTCTTAAGGAAGGAGCTAAACCGTGGCTCTTGTTTAACAACCCTTCCGAAAGGCAACAACCATCGTCGGCTGCACTAGCATCAAAAAGGCGTTCACCGAAACCAGTTGGCTTTCCGCCCCACCCCTCACGGACGGTTTGACTTTATCAGGTTATTCGAATACTGGCACGGTGACATCCGAGTGTCAAGAAAAATAGTAGTTCGACAAGTGCATCTTCTCACTTTCGCGTGGCACCCATCATTAGTTCCACTGCCGGAAGGAACTTTTCCGGGTACTCTCTGGACGTGGCGACGCGAACACGGTTGGGCACCCACGCGACGAGGATAGCGATAGCGAAGCATCCTGGAAGGAAGCATCCCCGTACGATAAGGGAGCATCCCGTAAGGGCCCCTGCCGTTTGACCTTGCTCCGTATTCCTTGCATTCTGCCCTACTGTTACGGTATCATCATGCCCATGCCAAGATCGAAAGAGTCCTGGTGACAGGGCTTGACAATAGCTCCCGGTCAAAAGAAGATAATCTCGTGGGCGCTATACGACTGTGCCAACTCAGCCTTCGCCACGACTGTAATGGCCGGTCTCTTTCCTGTTTTTTTTAAACAGTTTTGGGGAGCGGGTCTCGATGCTTCTTACAGCACCTATCGGCTCGGCCAGGCTAATTCGATAGCTGCTATCGTCGGTGGATGTGTCGCTCCCTTCCTCGGGTATCTTGCCGACAGAAAGAGTGCGAGAAAGAGGCTTCTTTTTTTGTTTGCCGCGGGTGGCATAGTGACGACAGGCGCCCTCAGTCTCGTGCCTTACGGGGATTGGGGCCTGGCGCTCCTTTTCTATGTCATTGCCACACTCGGTTTTGCCGGCGGAAATCTGTTCTACGACTCCCTGCTGATAAACGTTGCAGGTAAAGAGAAGATGGATTTTGTCTCCGCCCTCGGTTTTTCGCTGGGCTATCTGGGAGGCGGCATGCTTTTCGCCTTAAATGTCTGGATGACGCTGAGGCCGGAGAGCTTCGGACTTGCCGGTGGAGGCGACGCTGGTACGGATGTGCTTCCTTACGGTCGCTGTCTGGTGGGCGCTATTTTCGATACCTCTCTTTCTCTTCGTAGATGAGCCTCGAATAGCGTCCATTCAGGCAGGAGTGAGCAGAACGAGCGGACTACAGGAACTCAAGAGGGTGATTGGAGAGATCGGCGGTAACCGTTCCGTGCTCCTCTTTCTTTCCGGCTACTGGCTTTATATCGACGGCGTCAACACGATTATCGTTATGGCGGTGGATTACGGCTTATCTCTCGGATTCAATAAGAGGCACACTTATTGTTGCCCTTCTGATCACCCAGTTCGTGGGTTTTCCGGCAGCCATCGCTGTTTGGCAAGCTGGGAGAAAGGCTGGGGACAAAGAACGGCATTTTCATTGCCCTCGCAGTCTATGTCGGTGTCTGCGTGTGGGGCTATTTCATGGATCGGGAAAATGAGTTCTATGTGCTGGCAGTGGTTATCGGCCTCGTGCAGGGTGGCGTCCAGTCGCTGAGCAGATCGTTCTATGCCAAGATGATCCCGGCGGAGAGTTCGGCGCGGTTCTTCGGTTTTTACGATATGCTCGGGAAATTCGCTGCCGTTATCGGTCCTTTTTTGATGGGGCTTGTGAGTGTCTTATCCGGCAACCCTCGTTATTCCATCGTTGCCGTCATCTTCCTGTTCGTGAGTGGAGCAGGCTTTCTCTATTTTGCGAAAGAAACGAGGTACGTTACGGGTTCCGGGTCGTTACGGAGATGCTCCGCTATCCTGACAGGATGCTCCCTTATCCCACGGGGATGCTTCCTTCCAGGATGCTCCCTTACAGGGTGCTTCGCTAGCGCTAGCGCTATCGCTGTAGCGGGTTACGGGTTAGAGGGGCTGAAACAGAGCTGTCACGCGTCACGGGTAACAGATTACGTAACTGCAGGAAGGGTAGGGGGACAGGTCATGCCTGAGACGTTGTGTCGAGATGTTCCAGGAGAGCGTGAAGAGGTTTGCGGATCATCCTGCACTGCTGCGTAGAGTCGATGGCAGATTCCAGGCCGTCACGTACCGGGAAATGGGTGCCCGGGTGCGAATGCTGGCCACCGCTTTACTCGCCCTCGGCATAGACAGGGGAGACCGCGTAGCCCTCCTTTCTGAGAATAGGCCTGAATGGGCCATTGTCGACTTTGCAACGCTCCACATCGGTGCGGTCAACGTGGGCATCTTCCCGACCATACCTGCTTCGCAGGTGGAATTTATTGTGGCCGACTCGGGCGCCAAATGCTTGATCGTGTCAGATCGAGAGCAGCTTGCCAAGGCCCTTGCTATCAAGAAGAGCTTGCCGGACCTTTGCGTTATCAGCATCAATCAGCTGGAGGCCCCGGAAGACGACGCGCTCTCTTACGACGCGCTCCTGAGAGAGGCGGAAGCCTCACCTCTGCACTGATAAGCGAATACGAAGAAGCGTTGGTCATCAGTTAGGCCGGAGGATTGGGCAAGTATTATCTACACGTCGGGAACCACGGCTGAGCCCAGGGGTGCAATACTCTCCCACGGCAACTTTACTTCCAACTACACGTCGGGCCGCAAGGTACTGGCTTTTCAACCAGGCGACGTTCTTCTCTCTTTTGTGCCTCTCAACCACGTGTTTGGAAGAATGGTGGATCACTATCTGCCCATCAGCCTGGGATCAACGGTTGCATACGTGGAGAATCTGCGGCGACTTCGTCAGAACATGGAAGAGGTGAGGCCCCACTATATGGCGCTCGTGCCGAGAGTACTGGAGATGTTTCAGGAAGGCCTCATGGCTGCCGTGGCCAAAGAGCCCGTGCCCAAACAAAAGCTCTTTGCATGGGCATTTTCTGTCGGCAGAGAGGCGTCAGATAAGGCGCAGACGGGTAAGAAACCCGGCCTGCTCCTGGTGTGGAAAGCGTGGCTCGCTGACCGGCTTGTTTTCAGCAAGATCCGGAAGCGCCTCGGCCTGGATCGACTGAAGTTTTTTTTCGCCGGCGGAGCGCCGGTTTCCAGAGACGACCCTGGAGTTCTTTTCGGCCATGCGGCTGCCGATCATGGAGGGATATGGACTGACTGAGACGTCCCCCCTGGTGAGCGTGAACCCTCCCGGAAGAATCAAATTTGGTACTGTGGGCAGACCGTTCGAGGAAATGGAGGTGAGAGCTCGCCGAGGACGGAGAGATACTGGTTCGCGGTCCGAACGTTATGCAGGGCTATTATAAGAGACCGCAGGAGACGCGCGAGACTATAGAGCCCGACGGATGGCTTCACACGGGCGACATCGGAGAGATCGACGAAGACGGCTACCTGATTATCACAGACCGCAAGAAGAACCTCATTGTGCTGGCGAACGGAAAGAAGGTCCTGCCGCAGCATCTGGAAAGCCCTCTTGCTCGAGAGCCCTTTTATCTCGCAGGCGGTGATAGTAGGGGACCGGCAGAACACGATCGGAGCCCTCATCGTGCCTGCATTCGACCGGCTCAAGGAATGGGCACGAGAGGCAGACTGTCAATGTGGATGTGGAAGATCAGGCGGCGCTCACCCGCGCCCCGGAGGTAGAGCGGCTGATTCGCGGGGAGATTCAGAGGCTCACAACCGGTCTCGCCGATCATGAGAAAATCCGCCGCTTCTCTTTGCTGGAGCAGGAACTGACTATGGAAGCGGGAGAACTCACGCCCACCCTCAAGATCAAGCGACGCGTCGTGCTGGAGAAGTACAAGCAGCTTATCGATTCTCTTTCACGCCAGCTAGCCTTAGTTCTATTGGTTATGGATTTCATGGTTGAGGAATCGATCACCGAGGATCGGCCAACTCTTCGGTTTCCTTGGACAAGAACCATGAACCAATAACCGTTTGGTTCTCCGTAGTGATCGCTATAATCAGAAATCATTTTCAATTAGGATGCTACTATGGCTCGTCAGTTTGATGCGCTCTTGCGCAGACTCGAGTTTAAAGGTCACGCCGAAAAGGCTGGCGATTCTGGAGATTCTGGCTGCTGAACCGATTTATCTGACTCCCGAGGAAGTATGGAAGCGGATGAAAAGAAAGTTCACAAAGGCCGGCCTTCCCACGGTGTACCGGAACCTGGAGGAGCTATCAGCGTGCGGCGTGTTGATCAAGATCGTACATCCGGATCGGAGACTTTACTACTACTTCTGCCCGAATGACCACCACCACCATCATTTTGTCTGTATCTCGTGTCGTAAGGTAGAGGACCTCAACTTCTGCGGGCTGGATGTCATTGACAGGGAAGTGAGGAGAAGCCTGAAAGGCACCGTGGTTTCACATCTCATGCAGGTTTATGGTCATTGCAAAGAGTGCCTGGCCGGTTGATCTCGTGAAAAGATATAGTCTCAGCCAGCGGTACGTGCTTGGGTTAGTCGGAATGATTCTGCTCTTCTCTCTTCTTTCGGCGTGCGGCAAGCCCGCCGATAAGAGTCCGGGGATACAAAGACTGAAGGTTGTTACAACCCTTTTCCCGCTCTATGATTTTGCGAAAGCAGGTGGGAAGGGAGCGCTCCGATGTCAGCCTCCTGCTGCCGCCGGGGGTGGAGCCCCATAGCTTTGAACCAAAACCCGGTGACGTTCTGAAACTGGAGGGCGCTGATCTCTTTATCTACACGGGAAGACAGATGGAACCCTGGGCGGAAACGAATCTTGAAAGAGTGTCAACGCAAAAGGGCTTGTCGTGGTTGATGCCAGCGCAGGTATCCTTCCCGGAGAGGATAAGGCTCCGTATATTCTCAGCGGCAAGACCTCCCGGTGACGAGCGGGGATCAACACTACCATCCCGGATGTCGACCCCCACATCTGGCTTGACCTCGGCAATGCCCGGAAGATGGTAGATACCATTCTGGGCGGGTTTGTACTAAGAGACCCGGACCACAAGGAGTATTACACGAGGAATGCGGAAGAGTATAAGGAGAAGCTCGCGCAATTGGATGCCCAATATCAGCGCACGCTCGCGACGTGCAAGAAACGTGTGATTATTCACGGTGGCCACTTTGCCTTCAACTATCTTGCGAAGCGCTATCATCTCGCTCTATATGTCCGCTTATAGCGGATCGCCCGATGCGGAACCCACGGCCAGAAGACTGATAGAATTAAAGGAGCAGTTGAAAAAGTATGACGTGCATTATATTTATTATGAAGAGCTTATCACGCCGCGTGTCGCCGAGATCATCGCGAATGAGACCGGAGCGCGTACGTTGAAGCTGAATGGTGCTCACAATGTGACGCGGGAGGAGATGGCCCGGGGCATCACGTTTATTGAGATTATGGAGCAGAACCTGAACAATTTGAAGGTTGGTCTGGAATGTCAGTAGCGGTGCGAGCGCAAGAGCTTTCTTTTGCCTATAACTCGATTCAGGTCCTTTCGAACGTGACATTCACCTTGAATGCAGGAGACTATTGCGGCCTCGTCGGGCCTAACGGATCCGGAAAGACTACGCTCATCAGGATCCTCCTCGGTTTTTCTGCGCCTGATACAGGCTCTGTTGCCCTCTTTGATGAGAACCCTTTAACGTTCGGAAATTGGGACAGGATCGGCTACGTTCCTCAGAGGCTCGTTGCTTTCAACCCGCACTTTCCTGCGACAGTGAAAGAGATCGTGGGTCTCGGACTTTTGTCAAAGCATAGATTCCCGCGACGTCCGGCCGCACACGAAGCAGCGTCGATAGACCGCGTTCTGAAAATCATGGATATTGTGGAGATCAAGAACAAGCTGATCGGGGAGCTTTCCGGAGGGCAACAACAGAGGGCATTTATCGCTCGTGCTCTGGTGAGCGAACCGGATCTTCTCATACTGGACGAACCCACGGCCGCGCTCGACCCGGAGATCAGGGAGCATTTCTTCGGTTTGCTGCGCGACTTGAACGAGACCAGCGGGATAACCATTCTCATCGTTACGCATGATATAGGAAGCATCGGCAAATACGCGTCCACCCTCTTGTATCTTGATAAGAAAGTGATCTTTCACGGAGTCTTCGACGAATTCTGTTTCTCTGCTGACATGGGTGAATACTTCGGACCGTTCTCGCAGCATGTCATCTGTCACCGCCATGACTAATACGATTTGCATTCAAGCGTATACCTTCGTTGTCGCTGCGTCGCTCTCCTCGACGTACATTAGTACGCCTGCGTCCTTACAGGAAGCTCGTATGGCTCCTCGCTGCCGCTACGGTCTCCACTGAATGCAAATCGGTGTAAGATCGTGCCTTCGCGGCGGAAACAGGCAGGGGCAAGACCTTGGAAATCCTGATTTCCTCAGCCATGGCTTCATCCAAAAAGCATTGCTGGCTGGCTCATTCATCGCCATCTCTTGCTCCACGCTGGGCGTCTTTCTTGTTCTCAGACGCCTTTCCCTGATCGGAGATGGTCTTGCCCATGTCACCTTCGGTGGTGTGGCCATGGGCATGCTTTTTGGCGTCCTGCCCCTTTATGCAGCAATCCCCGTGGTTATGGCCAGCTCAATCGCTATTCTCAAACTGGTCGAAAGGGCCCGTCTCTTCGGGGATGCTGCGATCGGCATGGTCTCCTCCCTGGGGATAGCAGGAGGCATAATCCTTGCCAGTGTCGCAGGCGGGTTTAACATTGATCTTTTCAGCTACCTGTTCGGAAACATTCTGGCCATCAGCGGAAGCGAGGTTATCACCTCCATGGGCGTCTCCATGGGTGTCATCGTCATGGTGCTTCTGCTCTTCCATGAGCTTTTTTCTTTGACGTTTGACGAGGAGTCGGCGCGAGCATCAGGCATCAAGACCGGCCGGATCAATATGATACTCGTCCTCCTGACAGCCCTGACGGTTGTTCTCGCGATGAAGGTGGTGGGTATCATGCTCATATCTTCGCTTCTGATAGTCCCGCCTGTCAGCGCGCTGCAGATTGCGCGAAGTTTCAAAAGCACCATGGTCTTCGCTTCCGGGATATCCGTGCTTTCCGTGGTCGCAGGTATCTTTTTGTCGGTGGCGCTGGACCTTCCGACAGGTGCAACAATAGTTATACTCAACTTCGTCTTTTTCCTCGCAAGTCTTGTTTACAGGCGGCTACGCACCTAAAAGGCAGGTAAGAGATAAGACAGGTAAGAGATGGAACAGGCAGAGGTAAAGACAAGAACAGGTTGAGGAAGGAACTGAAGCGAAGGTTGAGATTAAAGACGGTCTCATCTCTACCTTTGCTTTAGTCCTTACCTCTACCTGCTTCTTCGTTTTCCTATTTTTTTATGGCTCCGGTGATCTCCTTGACCGACTTGCTCGCTGCTCAGGGAGCTGACGTTCTTGAGGATCCCTTCCTTCTGCGTAAAAACCGATGAGCGGTGCTGTCTTCTGATTGTACGTCTCAAGCCGTACGGTAATCGCTTCTACCGTCTCATCAGCGCGCTGAATAGCCGGAGACCCGCACTTCAGACATTTTCCGTCGGGTGACGGTGGCTTGCTCTTGATGTTGTAGATCTCCTGACAATCCTGGTTAGAGCAGGTGCGCCGCGTGGTGAGCCGGTCGAGTATTACATCCCGAGGTACATCAAGGTTCGCAACCAGATCAAGCTTCAGCTTTAGCTTGGCGAGCAGCTTATTCAAATCCTCTGCTTGGGGAATAGTGCGCGGGAACCCATCGAGGATAAATCCCTTTGCACAGTCAGGCTCTTGCAGCCTCGCCTCCATGATTTCCATGATGAGCGAATCCGGGACCAGTTCTCCTCGCTCCATATAACCTTTTGCCTTTTTTCCCAGTTCCGACCCCGCCTTTACGGCACCCCGCAAAATGTCCCCGGTCGATATCTGGACCGAGCCATCATGGGCCGTCAAAAGCTTTGCAACTGTCCCTTTCCCTGCTCCGGGTGCTCCCAACAAAATGATTCGCATTGCTTTGCCTCCTTAAAAGATTTTAACCTGCATCGAGATTAGGTCGCAGCCGTCAGCCAATCACGGGCTGCGAAAAGGACTGCTCAAATAGCTTGAATGCTGACCATCGGCCACTCACGGAAGGGTTACCGAGGGCTGTTTATTATAACAAGTTGCATTCAAAAATAGAGCGAGGCGACCAGGAAGATAGCGACGGAGGCGTACTATTAGTACGTCGGAGTCGTGCCGACGCAACACCCACTCACGTGGGTACCCGGAAGCTATATGAATGAAGGCAACTTGGATACACCAAGATAGGCGGTCTTTACATGTTCATTGTGGAGGAGCGAAGCGCCAGTACCTTCCAGCACGATCCTGCCATTTTCCAGTACGTATGCGCGATCAGCTATGGCAAGAGTCTGTTTAACGTTCTGTTCGACGATGAGCACCGTGGTTCCCTGTTCTTTGATTCTCTTGATAACGTTGAAGATATCGCTCACGAGGAGGGGGGCGAGCCCCAACGAAGGCTCGTCGAACATCTGGAGTAGGGGCTTGCCCATGAGGCCTCTTCCGATGGCAAGCATCTGCTGTTCGCCGCCGCTTAGCGTGCCTGCAAGCTGTCTACTTCTTTCCAGCAGCCTGGGGAACGTCTGAAAGACGATCTCTTTTGTCTTCTCGCGCTCGGTCCTTGCATGCCCTTAAGAGAGCCCAGATCAAGATTTTCTTCAACGGTCATTTCGACAAAAAGCCTTCTGGCCTCCGGCACGTGGACTATGCCTGACTCTATCAATCTGTATGGCTCCATTCTCGTGGATGGGTATCCCCTTAAAGAGGATCGCTCCCTTTCTGGGCTTCAAGATGCTCGATATGGTCTTCAGAATTGTCGACTTTCCCGGCTCCGTTGGCGCCGATCAGGGCGACAACTTCACCCTTGTTGACCTCGAAGGAGACGTCCCAGATTACCTGGACATCGCCATAGATAGACATCAATGTTCCGAACCTCAAGCATTCGTGCTCTTCTCCGAGGTAAGCCTCGATGACAACAGGGTTACGGCTTATTTCAGCGGACGTTCCCTCAGCGATCTGCTTACCATAATTGAGCACAACAATTCTGTCGGAAATGGACATGATCACTTTCATGTGATGCTCGATGATCAGGATCGTGATTCCTTTCTCTCTTATCTCTTCGAACGATCTCAATCTGCTCGTTGATCTCCGTCGGATTGAGACCCGCAAAGGACTCGTCCAGCAGAATAAGCTCCGGGCGGGTCGCAAGTGCGCGCGCTATCTCCAGTCTCTTTCTCTTGCCAAGAGGAAGACCCTTTGATACGAGTCCGCGGTCCTCATAGAGGCCCGTGAAGCGCAACACTTCTTCCGCAGCCTCTGCAGCCTTTGTCTTGGTTGTAGCCCGCATAAAGGCCGAGGCTATGACGTTGTCAAGCACCGTCATCCTCTGGAGCGGTCTTACAACCTGGAAGGTGCGCGCAATCCCCCGGTCGCATACCTTGTGCGGCTTCAGACCGGATATCTTCTCTCCCTTGAAGAAGAACGTCGCCGTTAGACGGTCCATAGAATCCATTGATGACGTTGAACAGGGTTGTCTTTCCCGCGCCGTTCGGCCCTATGACCCCGAGGATTTCCCCCTTATTACAGACAAAGGAGATATCGGTCAGCGCAGCAAGACCGCCGAAGAACTTCGAAACGTGCCGAACTTCAAGAAGGCTCATGCGCCGACCCCTTTAAGTCTGGAAAATTTGAGGGCCTTGAAGAACTTGATCAGTTTCCGGTAGTCGCCGACGATGCCGTTGGGCAGGAACATGATGATCAGTATGAGAAGGACGCCAAAGATGGTCTGGTGGGCAGCCCCAATTTTTGGTGTCGACCGGACAATTTCAGCCAGGAATACCATGATGAGGGCGCCCACTGTCGGTCCCGAGTACGTGGCGACGCCACCGACCATCACCACCATGACTGTCAGGATCGATATGTCGGACAGAGAGAAAACGATGCCGGGGTCGATGTACCCCATATAGTTCATGTAAAAGGCTCCGGCGATGCCCGTCAGCATCCCGCTCAGACAGAGGGCTATCGTCTTGTAAAAGGTCGTGTCGATGCCCAGCGACTCGGCTGCATCCTGATCCTCTCTGATGGCGACAAAATAGTATCCCAACTTCGATTCCATCACTTTCCTGATGAGGAGGTATGTGCCTGCGGCGATGAGGAGTATGACGTAGTAGTACCAGGTCTTTCCAATCCACGTCCTCTCCTTTGATGAGGATGCCCAGATTTCCCTGAGTGAACCAGACCATGTTTTCGGAAGCAACCCTGCAAACCTCTCCAAGGGCAAGGGTTGCAAGGGCGAAATAGGCTCCCCGGAGCCGCAGGCAGATGTAACCGATAACGAGGGAGACAGCTGTAAGCACAAGGACACACGCAGGTATTCCCCACCACGCGGATATGCCGAGATGGTGGTATAAAATACCTGCGGTGTATGCGCCGACTCCGAAGAAGGCGGCATGGCCAAAGGAGACCTGGCCGCAGTACCCGCCGAGAAGGTTCCATGCCATGCCAACGACGGACCACATGATGACGAGTATCAGGATGTGCATGATGTAGGAGCTCAAGCCCACGAAAGGCAAGATGGCGAGCAGTACGACCAGCAGCGCCAGCAGGATTTTCTTCATCTTCCCAACCTTTTGCGCCTGATGAGGGATGCAACACCCCCGGGTACGAAGACCAAGACGGCGACAAAAATCGCGAACCTGCCGAGCGGGGCCCATCCCATCCCGATATAGGTCGCTGTCATCGATTCAAAGACGCCGAGGATCATGCCGCCGATGATCGCGCCCTCCGTCGAACCCATGCCGCCGAGGACCGTGATGACAAACCCTATATTCGTGAACTGCTTTCCCAGGGACAGGATAGAGGTAGTAGATCGGGATGAAGAGACATCCCGCACAGGCGACGAGCGCGCTCCCGATCCCGAAGGTTAACATCCTCATTCTGCCTCGTGTTGACACCCATCAGGAGCGCGGCGTCTATATCCTGGGACGTTGCCCTGATCGATTTACCTGTGTCAGTCTTCGTCAGAAAGAACCAGAGTGCGACCGTGATTATAAAAGCGCTGAGAAAGGAAAGGGACCAGGGCATGGAGAGGGAGAGCTCGATCGGCGAGCTTCTTCCAGTAGTCCGTGAGATACCAGGCGCTCGACGCATAGCTTACGGGCGTTGAGCGGTAGTTACCGGTGAAGAAAACCGTCGCAAGGTTGGAGAGCACCATGGCAAGCCCCACGGTCAGTATTACCTGGTTGTGCGGCAGGATCGACTCGACCTTCATCACGGGGGTGATGAGGAACTTCTGTAAGGCACATCCGAAGAGGAAGAGGGCAGGGGTCACGACGAAGACCGAGAGGTAGGGATCGATGTGGAAGCAGCGTGAAGAGCCAGTAGGCCATATACATGGCCACCATCATCAGGTCGCCATGGGCCAGGTTGATGACCCGCATGACGCCCATGATGAGGGCCATGCCGAGGCCAATCAGGGCATACAGACCGCCCAGCAGGAACCCCGCAATCAACGTCTGCAGAAAGAGTTCAAGTTGTGCTGCCAATCAAGCTCCCCGGAAAGCTACTTTCTGTCCCTCCACTTGGGTATGGGATAGACGTACGGCGCACTGGCATATTTCTGAGGCCAGATCGTCTCATGCTTCCCCTTGATCACCTGCATGACGAGGGTGTCCATGAAGTTCTGGTTCGTATAGCCTTCCTTGTCTTCGAACTTGATGGGACCGAAGGCGGTCATCATGCTTGTGGCTTTCATGGCAACACGGATATCGTCGGGGGTCCAGCTCTTTGCGCGTGTGAGCACATCTTTCAGGATATAAAGGGCTGAATAGGCTTCGGCGCCGTGATATGACGGATAGTCCCCGAAACGCTTCTTGTACTTCTCCGCAAACTCCACTGCCCCGGGATACTTCACCTGCTGGCTCCAGAGGGTTGCGGTGACAACATAATTCGGATGCCTCCTTGGCATTCTGGATGAACTCCGGAATGGCAAAGCCGGCCGCTCCGCCTGCGTAAAGGTTTGCATCCATCCGGAGCTCCTTGATCTGGCGCATCAGCAGAGCAGCATCCATCACGTAGGAGACCATGTAAATCACATCCGGCTTTGCTGCCTTCACCTTTGAAAGAATCGGTTTGAAGTCAACCGCCCCTTTCTCATACTGCTCCTTGACGAGCACCTTCATGCCGGCCTTCTCGGCCTGCTTCACCATGTCCTCTGCACCGGAAGTGCCAAAGTCCGAGCTCTCATACAGGATGGCGATCGATTTAGGCTTGACGACTTCCTTAAAAAAGGACATGAGCCCGACTGGCGTAGTAAGCGTTCGTCGGATTCATGCGAAACACGTACTTGTAGTTCTGCTGCGTGATATCGTCGGTTGCACCTGTAACGACCAGGTAAGGGACCTTCCGTTCTTCTGCCACGGCCGCAATAGCCTTCGAGCTCGATGAGCTGTATTCACCGAAGATGACAGGCTGCTTCTTGACGTCGATCAGCTTTTCGGCGATGGATCGGGATACCTCGGGCTTGCCCTGCGAATCTTCGAATTCGAGGACGATCTTTCTGCCCTTTATGGCGCCCGCGGCATTGATCTCCTCGGTCGCAATTTGATAGGAGTTCTTTTCTATCTCACCGAACTTTGCATTGGTGCCGGTAAGCGGAAGCGGAATGCCAAACCGTGCTTCCTGTGCTAAAAGGTGTCGGGAAAAAAAAGCGAGTAAGAATATACCTGCAATGACGAAGATCAAGCGTCTCATACTCCCCCCTTATGATTGGCTTTCGACTTGCTGACATTTCCTTACACTGTTGTACGGAGTTGTCAATAAAAATAGCGGCTGGTAAGGCAGACTGCAGCCATTTTTGTTTGACCTGAAGCAGGAAACATGTTCTATATATACCGTTTGTAACAACGCGCATCAGCACCGGCGGCAGTTGAGGAGGCTTGGGAATATGCCTAATGTAGTGGCATTTGGCCTTCAGTGGGGCGATGAGGGTAAGGGAAAGATCATCGATCTGCTCAGCGAATTTGCCGATATCATCGTCCGCTATCAGGGTGGTGCCAATGCAGGCCATACCATTGTCGTGGGGGAGCAGAAGGTCGTTCTCCATCTTATCCCTTCGGGAATACTTCACCCCGGGAAGGTCTGTGTCATCGGTAACGGTGTCGTGCTCGATCCCTCGGTCCTGGTCAGCGAAATGGAAGAATTGAAAAAACTTGGATATATAGAGGACGAGCGACGGCTGAAGCTGAGTGCCTTTGCCCATCTTATCATGCCGTACCACAAGAAGCTTGATATGTATAGAGAGTCAGCTACAGAGGGTCGGAAGATAGGAACTACGGGAAGGGGTATCGGGCCGGCCTATGAAGACAAGGCGAGCAGACTGGGGATCAGGGTCATAGACCTGTTCGACAAGAAACTCTTTGCTGAAAAGGTGCGCGAGAATCTGAAGATCAAGAATTTTCTGATTAAGCGGTATTACAAGGGGGAAGCGTTGCGCGCATACGGGAAGTGCTCAAGGAGTATGCTGGTTACAGAAAGCGTTCTGAAGAAATACGTTGCAGATACTCCGTATCTGATCCAGGAGGGCGTGAAGAAGGAAGAGGAACATCCTGTTTGAGGGGGCCCAGGGTACGTACCTGGACATTGATCATGGCACCTATCCGTATGTAACCTCTTCAAATACCATCGCAGGTAATGCCGCGTGCGGTGCCGGCGTGCCGCCGACGGCCATCGACCACGTTTTAGGGGTCTGCAAGGCCTATACGACGAGGGTGGGCGAAGGGCCCTTTCCGACCGAGCTTACCGGTGCGGAAGGTGAGCTCATTCGCCAAAAAGGCGGAGAATTTGGTGCAACCACGGGTAGACCGCGAAGATGCGGCTGGTTCGATGCGGTCATCGTTAAGAGGGCCGTGGCATTGAGCGGCGTTAGCGGTCTTGCGGTCATGAAGCTTGACGTCCTGGATGAGTTTGAGACCCTGGATATCTGTGTTCAGTATAAAATGGGTAAGAAGATTGTCCAGCCAGCCGCCGATGGCTTTGAAGGGCTGGACCACGTGTGAACCGGTCTACGAGAGGTTACCGGGCTGGAAAAGCTCGACAAAAGGCGTCACGCGGTTTGAAGATCTGCCCGTCAATGCCCGGAAGTATTTGCAGAGGCTCGAAGAGCTTGTCGGCGTGCCCATAGATATTATCTCTACGGGGCCGGAGCGAACACATACCATAATGCGGAAGAATCCTTTTGCCTCCAGAGGGTGAATATAGGGTGCGTATTTCACAAGAGTACAAGCAATTTTAACAAGCGTGTATTTTCAGTAGGTTACAATCGTGGATGCGCTTCGCTGAGTCCACGGCGTGACAACTAAATCTGTTGACTTTGCCAGAAGAGTTAAGTTTAAATTTATCCTTCGAAGTCTAATCGGTGATGGAGGGAGGCGAAAATGAATGTCGGTAGTTATCGTAAAGGATGGAGAATCGATTCGAGAGTGCCCTGAGAAGGTTTAAGAAGCAGTGTGAAAGAACTGGTATTTTATCTGAAGTAAAAAAGAGAGAACATTACGAGAAACCGAGTGTCAAGAGAAAGAAGAAGATTCTTGCCGCAAAGAAAAGGGCCCTCAAGAAGATGAGAAAGATGACGGAAAAGGGCCTGTACTGATAATGGGTTTTAAAGAAGATATCGAAGCGGGCCTGAAGAAAGCAATGAAGGAGCGTGACGCCGTGAGGGTCTCTACCTTGCGCATGCTCCTGGGTGCGATCAAATACAGAGAAGTGGAAAAGATAAGACCACTCACCGAGGAAGAGTTTTACGGGGTGGTCAAGACGCTCGTCAAGCAACATTCTGAATCTATCGAGAGCTTCAAGAAGGGAAACAGACAAGACCTGGTTGAAAAGGAAGAAACGGAGCTCCTGGTCTTGCAGGAATTTGTGCCTGCCCAGCTCTCCGCTGCCGAGCTGTCCGGTGAAGTGGATGAGGCTATTCGTCAGTTAGAGGCTAAAACCCCGAAGGATATGGGAAAGGTGATGAAATTCCTGATGGAGAAACACGCTTCCAGGATTGATGGGAAGGTATTGAGCGAATTGGTGCGTCAAAGGCTATCTACACAGAATTAGCCCTTAAACGCTACATGATCGACAAAACCTTATTCTACATCGATTATTTGAAGCTGCTCGATGTGATCAAGAAATACGCATCGACATCCCTCATCGACGATCTTGTATCCACCTTACGGCCGGCTTCATCCATTGATGAGATAGAAACGCGACAGGACAGGCTGGAAGCGGTTCTGGAGCTGATAAAGTGGAACGGTCACGCACCCCTCACTGAGATTCCTGACGTAAGGGATATCCTCACGCAACTTACCATCGAAAATCTTGTGCTTGAGATTTCCGATTTCATAGCGCTCCACGATTTTCTGGTCCGCTGCAAGGAAATAGCGGGCTTTCTGAAGAGTGCCTTTGGCAGGCGTCCCTACGTCGACGGAATAGCTGGAACGGATTGATCCGCTTCTGTCCGTAAACGGGCGCATCCGTAAAGCCATCAACATGGAAGGCTTCCTCGAAGACAGCGCCTCGTATGACCTGTCCAAAATCAGGTCGGATCTTTACCAGCTGAGGGAGCGGGTCAAGAGACATCTGGAAAAGATGATGGAGTCGGACGATGTGCGTCCCGTACTTCAGGATACCTATGTGGCCATAAGGAATGGCAGGTACGTAATACCGCTGAAGCCTAATTTCAATCAGTTCTTTCAGGGAATAGTCCACGACTATTCCCATTCCCTGAAGACATCCTTCGTAGAACCGATGGCGATTGTCGAGCTCGACAACCAGATAAGCATTCTGGAGGAAGAGGAAAAAGAAGAGGAAAAGAGAATACTGCATGAGTTGACGAGCTGGGTACGGGGCTACGTGCGCCAGTTGGAGACCAACCTTGAAACCATTGTTGAGCTTGATTTCTATCATTGTCTCGCTCGCTTTTCTCTTGCATACGAGTCTGTTCGGCCGCAGATGGTCACGGACGGGTCGATCGACATAAGGGAGGCGAGAAATCCCTTTATCATCATGTCTAAAAAGGAGAGGGCGGTCCCGATCGACATCGTTATGGAAAGAGAGAAGAAAGCCATGGTAATTTCGGGGCCGAACGCCGGCGGCAAGACGGTGGCTTTGAAAACAATCGGCCTCCTTGTGGCGATGGGGGCATCAGGCCTCTTCATACCTGCCAGGGAAAATCCGCGGATGAGCCTTTTCCCAAATCTATTTGCGGTCATTGGAGATGAACAGGACATTTCCATGGAACTTTCCAGCTTTACGGCGCACGTCAGCGCGATCAAGAGCGTGTATGAGAAATCGCGGGGTGGTGAACTGATACTGATAGATGAAATCGGAGGAGGCACGGAGCCTCAGGAAGCCTCGGCGCTTGCGATGGGCATTATCGATGCTTTTGTCGAGAAAGGCTGTAAGACTATAGTGACTACCCACCTCAACGTTCTCAAGGCCTACGGATATTCGCAGCCCTTCGCGCTCAATGCGGCAACCGATTTTGACAGCGACACGATGAAGCCTCTGTACAGGCTTCTCTATGGGGTGGCGGGTGTCAGCAATGCTATTCACGTTGCTGAAAACTGTGACATGCCTCCTGAAATTATCGAGAAGAGCTACGCAGTACCTTGGCAAACAGGAATATATGCTCAACGACCTCGTAAGAGGCCTCGAGGAAGAGAGGGGGAAGCTCAGGGAAGAGCGGCTGCACCTTGCGAAGCTCAGGGAGGAGACCAAGACGCGCCTCGCGCTGCTTGAAAGAGAAGCGTGACGAATACCTGAAAGCGGCTGAGGAGCGATGCCAGAGTCGCCTCCTGGAAGTGGAGCGAGAGCTGGAAGAGATTCACAAGGAGGCGCTCAAGAAAGAGAAGTCCTCGGTCAAGAAGGCGCGGGATCGCTTGCATCTGCTCAAAGAGAAGCATGGGGGAGCCGCAAAAACGCGCGAGGTGATACTGATAGGAGATCACGTCAAGGTCAAATCAGTCGGACGCGATGGCTATGTGACATGGCTTGACGAAGAGAAAAGGACCGCGGAAGTGGACCTCGGCAGCATGAGGATGAAGGTGCATACCGAGTATCTCTTCAAGGTTCCGGACCCTGCCAAGCCGGTTGAGAAGCAGGTCGAGGTGCATGTGCCTCATATCGAGGTTCCTGAATTGAACGTAAGGGGCATGAGAGTTGAAGAGGCGTTGCGCGAGGTCGATCGGTTCGTCGATAGGGCAATCGTGCATGGTACACCGAGGCTCCGCATAGTGCATGGGATAGGCACGGGAAGACTTATGGATGCGATCAGACATCATCTTCTGGAGACTCCCCATATCGAAGTGAAAGGCGAGGAGGCTAATTCAGGCGTGACCATAGTGGAGCTGCAGTGACTTCCCTACTCGATGACAGTGCTTGACCGGGTAAATATTCTGGATGTCGTATCTCAGTACGTGAAGCTGAGACGCGCCGGGAAAGAACTTTCTGGGACTCTGTCCCTTCCACAAGGAGAAAACGCCTTCGTTTACCGTGAGTGTCGAGAAGCAGATTTACTACTGCTTTGGCTGTCACGAAGGCGGGAATGCGGTCCATTTTCTTGCCAAATATGACCACCTGAGCTTCCACGAAGCCCTGGAAAGTTTTGCTAACCAGCTCGGGATAAAAATGTCGAGCAGGTCAGCGGGCAAGAGGATGCCCATCCTGGACGCACTTTCAAAGCTCGCCGACTATTATCACGGCAATCTTATGAAATCGGATGCAGCGCGGGGATACCTTACGAGGCGCGGGATCCACGCTGGTAACGATCGATGAGTTCAATCTGGGCTACAGCGAAAAGGTAAGTTACACGCAGGAGTTCGCAAAAAGGCTCGGCATTCCTTTCGATCTGCTCTTCAGTGCAGGCCGTTTTCAAAATGCGAGGCAGCGAGATCTATGACATCTTTCGCGGACGGATTGTCATACCTATTCTTGATGTGAACAACAAGGTTATCGGCTTCGGAGGCCGGGGCCTGGACAAAGATGCGCTCCCCAAGTACCTCAATTCGCCTGAATCGGGCGTCTTTTCGAAGAGGTCCGTACTCTATGGATTAGACAAGGCAAGAAAGCAGATTGCCGAGAAAGACGAAGCGATCATCGTGGAAGGATACTTTGATCTTATCGCCATGCACCAGGCCGGTGTACGTAATGTGGTCGCGACACTCGGCACGTCCATTACAGAGGAGCAGGTTTCCAGGCTGAGGAACTATACGGAGAATATCACGCTGATGCTTGATGGAGATGAGGCCGGCATGAAGAGTACCTTACGGCTTATCGGCCTCTTTGGCGAGATGGGTATTAACGGAAAGATGGTCATTCTACCCGAAGCACATGACCCGGACAGCTTCATCAGGGAAAAGGGTCTTCCGGGTTTGAAGAGTTGATGCAGTCCAAGAGAGCGATCCTCGATTACTCATTTGATTTTCACATGAAGCGGTGCGGTCTTTCCACGGTCGAAGGAAAGCAGGCCTTCATAAAGACCGTTCTTCCTCAGTTGGAGGGAATGAAGGACGACGTGGTCAAGAGGCTTTATGTACAGAGGCTTGCCGAGTTGACCGGTGTTGAGGAGTATCGTTTCTGGGACACCATCAAGGAGAAGAGACTGGAGGGGATGAATCCGCAGAAGGGGCACAGGGAGGCACTGTCGAGCGAAAGATTATAGGTATCTGCTTGAACAGGCCTGCCCTTATGGAATTACTCAAAGGAAAGGGGGTGAAACATTACCTCGCGGACAGAGAATCGCAGGAAGTTCTGGATCGCATGATGGAGCATTATGAGGAGCATGGATGTCTGGAGGTCAGGCGGTTTGTCGCAATGTTGGAAGGAGATGAGTTGAAGAACTCTGTGCTGAGCTCAGCCCTGGAGGTGGCCGAGTATCCTGCCGGATGAGATGGAAAAAGTAATCCAGGACTATTGCCAGCATGTCGAAAGGAAGAGGCTCAAGGAAGAAGCTAAGGAGATCACCGATCGGCTGGCAGAGGCTGAACAGAAAGGCGACGAACGGGCCTTGGCTGAACTTCTGGAGCGGAAGCGACAGGTGGTTCAGGTTATGAGATCCAAATCCGCCAAGGGAGGGTAGCCGTGTCTGATGACAGCAAGCGATGGAATGAAGATGGTAGGGCTGTCTGGTGGAAAGAAGTTCTTTGTGTACGAGGAACCGCAGGGGCGGACCGGCATTTATCTTGTAGTGCCCGGTCAGGAGGAGAAGGAAAATTTTCTCGACGACATCGACTTTCTTCGATCTGGAGCGGGATGAAGAGACCTCATTCACCGATACGGAGAGGTATGGTGAGATCCTCGATGAGTCCCTCGATGACGTATACGGCGATGAGCTGACAAACCCCATAAAACATTACATCAAGGAGATGGGTGGGGTAGCCTTACTCACGAGGGAAGGCGAGAGGGAGATTGCGATGCGCATCGAGCAGTCGCGGACAGACATCAAGCGCATCATACTTTCTGTGCCGTTAACGATCAAGGAGCTTGTGCGTGCACTTCCCGCCTTGAAGGCGGAAAAGATGGATCTCAAGGAGATAACCTCGGAAGTTGATGAAGAGGACGAGTCGGGTTTCGATTTGGATGTTCAGAGGGACATGATCGTTGCGCTTCTCGAGAACCTCAAAGAGAAGTCGCAGCGCATGCGAAAGACGCGGAAAAGCAAGGAAAAGGAAACCCTGCAGGCTGAGATCTGGCAGATCATCTCTGACATAAACCTGAGCGGGAGGATGATCGAGCGGATTAGCGTGAGGATGAAGCGGCACATAGGAAAGATTGAGAAGCTGGAACAGGAGATAAAGAGCTTAGGTCGCCCGCGGGGTGAGGATCGAGAAAAGAGAATTGGCGAGCCTGCTGCAGAAAGCTTGAGCGAGCGGAGTGCGAAGCCGGGGTGTCGGCCAGGGAACTCAGGTTATCGCTGGCCGCCATTCAGGACGCTGAGAGACAATGCCTTCGGGCCAAGAATGAATTGATCAAGGCAAACCTGAGGCTGGTGGTGAGCATAGCAAAGAAGTACATAAACCGTGGACTTTCTTTGTTAGATCTGGTGCAGGAGGGTAACATCGGGCTCATGCGCGCCGTCGAAAAGTTCGAACATAGGAAGGGGTACAAGTTCAGCACGTACGCTACGTGGTGGATCAGACAGGCAATAACGCGGTCTATTGCTGATCAGGCCCGGACGATACGGATACCCGTCCACATGATTGAGACAATCAATAAGATTATCCGGGTGTCACGAGAACTGGTCCAGGAGCTTGGAAGGGAACCATTCCCCGATGAGATTGCTGCCAAGATGGGGTTTGGCGTTGATAAGGTCAGAAAGATATTGAGGATCACCAAGGAGCCTATTTCTCTCGAAACGCCGGTGAGCGAGGATGAAGACACGCACCTCGCAGATTTGATCGAGGACAAGAGCTCGCCGATTCCGCAGAATTCGGTAATCTTTCGCGATCTGATCGAACAGCTGGACAAAACCCTGTCAACCCTGACGCCGAAAGAAGAAAGGGTGATCCGCATGAGGTTCGGTATAGGTGAAAAATACGATCACACCCTGGAAGAAGTAGGGCATTGCTTTGAGTTGACGCGGGAGCGGATACGGCAGATCGAGGCCAAGGCATTGAGGAAGTTGCGTCACCCGGTACGGGCCGGGAGACTCAAGTGTTTTTCCGACGCATAATGCCAGTTTGCCTTCAACCGTATACGCTTCGTTGCCGGCGCCCTGGTCTCACTCCGACGTACTTCAAGTACGCCTTCGTTCGCCATGGCTTGAGCGCCTCGCTCTCCTGGCTGAATGCAAACTGGCATCAGTCCAATTTGGGTAGTAGATTCGATTGATTTCTTAGTTATTAAGTACTTCGGCAATAAAGAAAGCCGCTGGCGGATAGGCTGCCAGCGGCTTTCTTTTCACTCAGGGTTACTTCTGGTTGGCCTTGAGGTAATCGAGGCAGAATTTGATCGCCTGGTCGCCCGGGAGTCCTTTCGCCTTCAACTCCTTGGACGTATTCCTCGATCACAGGATACGCGGCCTTGGCCCAGCGCGCATCCTCCTCAGGGGACAAAGCAATGACCTTGTCGCCGCGCTGCTTCAGCAGATCATAGCCTTCCTTGTCGATCTCATCCCAGAGCTCTGCCCTGTTTGTCGGCCCACTCCTCGTTAATCTTCTCGATGATACCTTGGTCAGCCTTCGAAATAGCATTCCACTTGGCCTTGTTCATCACTACATAGAACCCGGAGGAATAAGCCGAGCCAAAGTTCTGCGTGGTATTGGCGCAGACCTCGGCCAACTTCCATCCCTTCATGGCTTCGGCGGGGCACATGACACCGTCAACCACGCCCTTGGAGAGGGCATCATACGACTCGGTCATGGGCATGCCCACGGGCGCGCCACCGAGCGCTTTGACGATCTGGGCGGTCTGGCCGGTAGCCCGCATCTTCATGCCCTTGAACTCTTCGAGCTTGCTTACAGGTTTTTTGGTGTGTACGATGCCAGGACCATGGCCGCTCAGGTACATGACCTTGACTTCGTCAAGCTCTTTCGGGGTGAACTTCTTGTAATACTCGTTGATCATCTTGGTGGCCACGTAAGCGTTCTTGTAACCCAGAGGCAGGTCGATGGCTATCATCATGGGAAACTTGCCCATGGTGTAGCCGAAAAGGCTGAGGCCGACGTCGGCGATGCCCTTCGAGACGGAGTCATACGTCTGCGCAGGAGGAGTCAGCGTAGCACCCGGGAAGTAGTTGACCTTAACCTTCCCGTTCGTCCTCTTTTCGACTTCTTTGCACCACTCCTCAGCGAGTACGCTGTTCTTGTGCGGCGCAGGGAAGAAGTTCGAATACCTGAGCGTGACTGTCTGCGCGTTCGCCTTCGAACGCCACCGCGCTCATGGAGAGAATGAAAGCAAGTATAACGACGACCGTTACCACATATTTCTTCATAATAGCCCCCTCCTTGATATATTTTTCACAATTTGTACCAGATGCGCTGTCGTTTGTCAAACCATTTTGTTTCGCTGTAATTCTAGCTGGTTATGGCGCGAATCTGTAGATAGCCAACCTTGTTAAAAAGCCAAAGTGAGCTCAGCGAGGGCAGTAGCCGTCAGCTTACAGCTTGCAAATTAGTCAACCGGCTCCATTTGGCTGGCCGACAATTCATTGGATGCGCAGGTGAAGCATGGGACTTCGCTGATGGCTAAGCAGCTCGACGGGTTACGTTAGGGACAGTTACAGCTAGAGTATCCTCGATCGGCGTATAGGGTAGGTTGAAGGCGTCTGCAACGCCCTTGTGCGTGATCCGGCCTTCGACGAGGTTTACGCCTTTTGCCAGCGATAGATCTTCCGCCGCAGCCTTTTTCCATCCCTTGTCCGCAACTGCGATAACATAAGGGAGCGTGTTCGCGGTCAGCGCCCGGGTTGCTGTGCGTGGAACGGCCCCGGGCATGTTTGTAACAGCGTAGTGCACTATGCCTGCCTCAACGTATATGGGCTCATGGTGGGTTGTAGGATGGGAACTTTCCACGCATCCTCCCTGGTCTATGGCTACATCGACAATGACAGCACCAGGCCGCATGAGCTTGAGCATATCCCGGGTAACGACCTTGGGCGCTCTGCGCGCCCGGCACCAGTACTGCCCCTATGACAAGGTCGGCGTAAGCGATCACCACGCGGATGTTGTAATTGTCTGCGATCATCGTGACTAGCCGCCCGTGAAAGGCTTCGTCGATGGCTCTCAGCTTTCGCGGATTTATGTCGAGCACGGTGACCGAGGCTCCCATACCAAGCGCTATACGGGCTGCGTTCTGACCCACGTTGCCCGCACCCAACACAACTACATTGGCTGGTGGTACGCCTGGAATGCCTCCGAGGAGCACACCTCGTCCGCCGTACGTTTCTTCAAGGTACTTGGCGCCTTCCTGAGGAGCCATACGTCCAGCGATTTCACTCATTGGTGCGAGAAGCGGCAAATAGCCATCGTCAGTCTGAACCGTTTCATACGCAATACCGATAATCTTGGTTCCAGCGAGGCTCGTTGTGAGCGACTCAGAAGCGGCAAGGTGGAGGTAGGTGAAGAGGACTTGCCCCTGTCTCAGCAAGGGGTATTCGTTGGGAAGGGGTTCTTTCACCTTGAGTATCAGATCGGATTCGAGAAAGACCTGCTCGTGGCTGGAGGCAATCCTGGCGCCTGCGCGTTCATAATCGAGGTCGCCAAAACCGCTTCCGGTGCCTGCTCCCTGTTCTACGATGATCGTGTGGCCTCTGGCAGCCAGCGTCTCGACGCCTCCCGGCACCACGGCCACCCGATTTTCCTCAGCCTTGATCTCTTTAGGGACCCCGATGATCATGCGCATCCTCACCCGGTCACTATTGTTGCGATTTTACCATAGGAAGGACGGTGGAGACAATAGAACCGTCGTAGCGAGTTCCGGGTTACGAGTTAGAACTACGTTACAGGTTACTAGGCAAATGAATGATAACGGCTCGTTTAAGCCTTTCGTAGACGTGTAAACGATTTTGAACCCGTAACTCGTACCCGTAACAGTCTGTTGCTACTACTATTTCTTTGCAAAATAGCCGACAAGGCTGACGGAGCGCCTCTTCTTGTCCCAGAAGACCTCCACTTCTACCTGACGCACGTCTTCGATCGGAGTGTCGGTGACGACGGTCCTGTAAGAAAAACCGGTCGGATCATTCTCGTCCACCAACCCTTCCACCCGGGATAGGTCAGGGAACCCTGTTCTTTCTATTTCCTTCAGTTTAGCCTCGGCAATGAGGGTTGCGCTGGTCATCCTCCGAGCATGATCCTCCATGTCGAGGGACGCAACGACCAGTGTGATCAAGGAAACGAGGGCTATAGCCGCAATGGCCACAGCTACCATTACCTCAAGAAGGGTTGTTCCCTCATCGGAGCGTAATCTCTTCGATATATCCATTCTCACCTGTCACTTTAGCCGTCAAAGGGTTGAGGAGGACAGTGTAGAACTGATCTTTGCCCGAGACAAAAGTGCAGGATTACCCTGTCGATCATGCCGCTCGAGAGAAATCGCATGGTGGTCTTTCCCACACGTGATCTTTTCTCCGTTCAGCACAACGTCTCTCAAGACATAGGGTTCGGGTACTTTCAGCTCTCTGGTTTGTAGAAACCCTTTTAAGCGGTCCGGCTGTCCAATGTAAATACTGTTTGTAGAAAGATCGAACTGAATTGCGCGTTCCTCGTAGTTTGAGATTGCTTCCTCCCTGAGCAGGGTGACCTCGATGGAAAAACTCTCCAGGAAGCTCTCCCCACCTTTCCTGGAGAAGACCTGCCAGTTGACCGAAGCGAGAGTCAGAAAGATGGCAAGCAGGAGCGTAACAATGAGGAGTTCGACAAGGGTGAAACCCCTGTACCGATTCGCCTTCATTCGTATACCTTTGTTGGCCGCGTCGTCATGTTCTTACTTCGACGTACTAAGTCGTACGCCTGCGTCGCTTAGCCTCGGTTGCCGCCTCGGTCTACATTTGAATCCAAATCGGTACATTAGTCCTTTCCGAGGTCTGTGCTGGAAATATCCGCATCTCTACCCGTTCCGCCAGGCTGTCCATCGCTGACCGTAACTTATTATTTCATAGTCACGTCCTGATGCCGCCCGAAGCAGGTGTAATAGTAAGGGTTGCCCCAGGGATCTTTCGGCACCGCATCCCCTTCCAGATAGCCACCTTCTCTCCACTTCTTGGGAACCGGGGATGTGTCCGGCTTCCTGATGAGCGCCTCAAGGCCTTGCTCTGTTGTGGGATAGTTGCCTGTATCGATTTTGTAGAGCTTGAGTGCGCTCTCGATAGTCTTTATGTCTGCCTTGGCCTTGATCCGGCGAGCCTCCTCCGGCCTCTCCATGATGCGCGGGATGAGAAGGGTGGCCAGGATGCCTATGATGACGATCACGATCATCAACTCGATGAGGGTAAAACCTTTTTGTGTCTTTCTTTCTGTTCTGTATCATTCTTTTTCCCTAACCTTTCATAAGAATTTTGTTCATTTCGAACAAGGGCAGCAGAATAGAAACGAGAATAAAGCCTATGACAGCACCCATGACCACAATAATGAGCGGTCCCACCATGGCTGTCAGCCTCGCAATCTTCTGCTTCGCACGTGTGTCGTAATAGACGGAGACCGTTTCGAGCAGCTCCTCCAGGTTACCGCTGGTCTCCCCCACGGTGACCATGTCCGCGACGTATGACGGAAAGGCCTGCGACTGGCGCAACGCAATGGAGAGATCTGCGCCTCGCTCGACCATCTCAGCCATGTTGGAAACGGCTCCTGACATGACCGTATTCCGTATGGTGGAGCTTACGACAAGGAGTGATTGCAGCATGTGTACACCGCTTCTTAGCAGTGTACTTACGATCTTTGCAAACCTGCTGACGAGGATCATCTGGTAGAGCTGCCCGTACACAGGTACTTTCATCAGAAATGTGTCAAAGACCTTTCTCCCGCTCGGACTCCTCTTCACCCATTGTACAAGAATCACGACGAATAGAGCGCCGACGGCGAGGATAACGAGGAGGTAGTTATTGACGAAGTTGGTCATTCCGAGGAGCATCCGGGTCGCGGCCGGGAGCTGCTGATTCATACGGTCAAAAATCTTCATGACCATGGGAACGACGTATCCGATGAGGAAAAGGAGAACGGCCGTTCCAACCAGGGCCATAATGACGGGGTACGTCAGGGCGGTCTGTATCTCGCCCCGGACCGCTGCGCGGTTCTCAAGCAGGTCTGCCTGGTAATTCAGAATTGAATCGAGTGCGCCCGCCTTCTCGCCCGCCTGTACGGAATAGACGAAGAGGCGATCGAATATACCCGGGGTAAGCCTTCAGGGCTTCCGACAGGGCAGCGCCTCCGCGGACCTGGTCGCGCACGTAACCTACTATCTCTCGTTCCGTCGGGCTGTCCAGTTGATTGGCGATGATGCTGAGCGCCTGAAAAAGCGGTACACCGCCCTTAAGAAGTGATGCCAGCTGGCGCGCCAGTTGAACCGGAAGCTTCTGTTTGATGCCGAAGGAAAAAAGTGTTCTTCTCTTGTCCGTTTTGTTCTCTTGCGTCTTCAGGGAAACGAGAAAAAGGCCTTTCCCTTTAATCTCGTTTCTGGCGCTCGTTTCAGCATCGGCTTCTATGACGCCGTTCTGCACTTTACCTGCCTTGTTGAGGGCTGAGTATGTGAAAAGCATTATTCTATGGTCACCCTCATGACTTCAGCAAGGGTGGTGAGGCCGGCCAGGGCTTTCTGAATCCCTTCATCTCTGAGGGTCAACATGCCGTCCTTGACTGCCTCTGCCTTGATCTCTTCGGACGACCTGTTTTCCTGGACCATATGTCTTATTTTCGTAGTCGAGTATGAGCAGTTCGTAAAGGCCAACCCTGCCGATGTAGCCGGTGTTAAGACATTCATCACAGCCTTTGCCCTTGTAAACCGTGCCGCCTCCCTGTTTCAAGTATCCTTTCAGCAGCTCTTGTTCGAACTCCGTCGGTTCATAGACCTCCCTGCAGAAGGGGCAGATTCTCCTGATAAGTCTTTGCGCGAGAATCGCGGTTATCGAGGAGGTGAGCAGGTAGGGCTCGATGCCCATATCAACAAGCCTTGTCAGCGCACTGGCGGAGTCGTTGGTGTGAAGTGTGGAAAAGACAAGGTGGCCCGTAAGGGCCGCCTGGATAGAAATCCGCGCTGTCTCTTCATCCCTTATTTCTCCAACCATGATGACATCGGGGTCCTGGCGGAGAAAGGAACGTAATGCTTTTGCAAAGTCAAGGTTGATTTTGGGATTAACCTGCATCTGACCTATACCCTGAATGATGTACTCGACAGGGTCTTCAATAGTCAAGATGTTCTTTTCCGGCGTGTTGATGTACTGCAGGGCGGAATAGAGCGTTGTTGTCTTGCCGCTGCCTGTCGGGCCGGTAACCAGAAAGACGCCCTGCGGCCGTGAAATAAGGGCGGATATGGTCTTCTCAAGGGCAGGGGACATGCCCAGCTCTCCCAGATCAACCATGCCGGCATTCTTATCGAGCAGCCTCATCGTTACCTGCTCGCCGTACGCTGTGGGGATGATTGAGACCCTGACATCAATCTCTTTATCACCAACGCGGATCTTTATCCTTCCGTCCTGCGGGAGTCTCTTTTCGGCAACGTCGAGGCCCGCCATGACCTTGATTCTTGATGCAATGGCATTCTGGGCTCTCTTCGGCGGTTTGTAGGTGTCGTACAGAAGACCGTCGATGCGGAACCTCACGCGCAGGTCGTTTTCCATGGGCTGTATATGGATGTCGCTGGCTCTGTCCTTGACTGCTATTGAGAAGAGCAGGTTGACGAGCTTTATGATCGGCGGTTCATTGGCTGCATCATCGAGAAGATCGTGGCCGGTAGGAAGTTCCTGGGCAATCTCGGAGAGGGCACTTTCGCCCAGATCCTCCACGACGCCGATCACTACCTCTCTGCCTTGCTCCTCCTTGAAGATACTCAGATAATTTAAGAAATCCTCCCTGCGAGACATACTTCTTCTCTGATGGGCATGGCTGAGAAGAGGCTGAGGACATCTGCATTTGCGTTTTTCTCCTCCTCGCAGACAGCGATCACCAGGGAGGGGGGCTTTTTCTTGCAACCCAGAGGTACGACCCCATACTTTTGGAAGAAGGTGTAATGTATCCGTGGCAACGCGGTTCGGCAGTGGTGCGAGATCTTGAGCTACGAGGGATTCCACGGTGAACGCTACTCTTTCTCTATCTCTTTCACTCTTTCTATTCTCTTTCTTCTTCTCTTGCTTGGTCGCGCTCTGCTGGTTAATGAGCCTCTCCTGCTCTTCTTTGCATCTGCTGACTGATCTCTTCTATCTTTTCGGCGCTATATATGATCCTCGGCGTTATGAAGACGAGCAGGTTTGTCTTGTCGATCGTCTTACTCTGAGTGCCAAACAGGGCACCCAGTATAGGGATTGAAGAGAGAAAGGGAATGCCCTGACTTGTTCTTTCCGAGTCGTCCCGGATGAGTCCGCTGATGACGATGGTCTGTGAGTCTTTCACGCCCACCGTCGTCTTTGTTGACCTTTTTAACGTCGTTGGCGCGGGCTGCGTTGATGTAGCCGGTTCCCACGGTCGCCTGCGTCACCTTTGTTACCTCCTGATAGAGCGTAAGGTAAACGAGGCCATCTTTGTTTATGTAAGGCTTCACCTTGAGCTTAATACCCACGTCGCGATAGTCAAACGTATTGATCGGATTTCCCGCAGAGTCGAGCCGAGAGCTGGTGAGGTAGGGCCGGTTCTCACCCACAACGATCTCTGCCTCCTCATTGTTCATGGTGAGTATCTGAGGTGTGGAGAGGATATTGACGTTATCCTCGGTGGCTATTGCTCGTATGAAAGCCGCAAGCCCCGGATACGTCTGACCATTGAATGTGACGTTGCCGCCCAGGATCCCCACGTTGAACCCGGACAGCGGCGAAATTGCGGCCACTGCGGCTGCCCCCACTGCTGCTGCCGCCGCTGGTCGTGCTGCTCCCTCCAATTATGGCCCCTCCGATGCTAACGAGCGGAGACGCCGGGTTCAAGTTAGCGCCAATAGCGCCTCTGCCGCTGTCGCTCAGGGCGCCTGCGATCCAGTCAACCCCCAGCGAGCCCGTTTTAGTCACGGAGACTTCGATGATAGCAGCTTCTACGAGGACCTGAGGCCGTACAGTGTCTATACCTTCAATGATCCTTTTGATGTCCTTCATGTCCTCCGCAGGTGCGCTCACGAGGAGAGAGTTCGTAGGTGCGTACGAGGTAACAAAAATCTTCTCCTTAGGCGTTGCCGCTTTCTTGCCCTCTGCAAGCAATGCCTGGAGTGTCTTTGCAAGGTCCGCCGCGGTCGTATGCTGGACGTTGTATACCTCGATGGAACTGAGCTGCTTGGAAACGGGGATATCGAGTTCAGCCACCAGTTTTTTCAGTCTCTGGAGATTTGCTGATGTGTCGATCATGATGAGCGAGTTAGTGGACGGAACGCTGACGAGGTAGGCGTCCCTGGCCATGAGCGGTCTCAGGATCCCAACCATCGTATTGGAGTCGAGATATTCGAGGGGATGGATGAGCGTCGAGATCCTCTCTTGAGGAGCCGCGCCGAGCAGCCTGTTCCTTGTCGAGGCTTTCGATAGCAAGCGCCTTTGCGTCCGCCGCCTTGACGAGCTTGTACGCTTCGGGGCTTGACACAATACTGAAGCCGTAATAGTTCAGAACGCTCTCAAAGACCCTGAAGACTTCGTCTCGCGCGAGACTCTTTGGTGACAAGATCGTCACTTTGCCCTTGACGACGTTGTCGTCGAAGATGAAATTCTTTCCCATGATGTTACTGACGAATTTGATGAGATCGCGCAACTCAATGTTGTCAAATTGCATTTGTACCATGCTGCCGGACGAAGGGGGTGCCATTTGATTGTTTGGTCGAGGAGAAGAGGGGGCCAGTGGCGGAGGAACTGCTATCGGGTTGACTGGCTGCGCAAGAGGTTGAGGTCTCTGGGGTGTTGGCGCTGGTGGTGCAACCGGACGCGTCCCGTTTGGCAGTGGAGGTGCCCCGGAAGCCTGTGCTTCCCTGTTCTGGCCGGGGGGCGAGGCACGGGCTGGCGGGCTGAGCCCTTGAAGGAGACAAGACGGGCGATGGGTTCGCAAACGCCACCGGCGATGTCTGTGAGCGGCCTTAGGGGGTCGGGAGAGGAAGGCTGCGGTGGCATTCGGAGGCTCTGTCCTCGGGCGGGCGGGAATAGCCGGAGGCCTGTTTCAGAGCTGACGGCCGATCTGTGCAGTAAATAACCTTGCTACAGAGGAACTCCAGCGGGGCGACTCTCCTTCCACAATGACGTCACTGGGAAGAAGAGGGTAGGCCGGAGCCTCGCCCACGAGTCGTTTCTTATCCGGTACCGGTGCTGCTTGGCCTGTTGCACCGGCCGTCTTTTCTTCGGTGGCCTTGACGGCAAAGTAGAATCTCTGAGAAGAGTTGCCCCATCCGGTTTTCGTCTGGGTCTTCACGTTCCAGCGATAGGTCTTGCCGGGGGAGAGGAAGCCCTTTGGTAAGGTGAAGTAGCTGTCGGTGATGATTGGTTCTTGTAAACGAATCGTCCGTTGCTGTCGGATACTTGCTTATGTACAGGCCGTATTTTTTTGCATTGGGCACAGGTTTCCAGCGGAAGGTGAGGTGACGCCGTCGTAATCATGGGCACAGGCTTGTCCGCTGAACCGGGTGCGACAAGCAAGGGCGCAGAATCATCGGAAGGCAGGTTCACCGCAAAGCTAAAGACCTGCGATTTATCACTCCAGCCTGCCTTGTTGAAGGCCTCTCACATACCATCGATACCTCTCTCCATCGGTAAGGAGACCCTCAGGTATCGTAACAGGAGGTTTGGAAACCGACTCATTCTTGAAAACAACATCGTTCTCGGTGAACGGGAATCTCCTGACATAGACGGAATAGAGCTGTGCGTCAAACACCTGTTCCCATTTGAGCGTCGGTGTCAGGGTTTCTATCGCGGCGCCCGTCTGGTCCTGCGACCCGGGTGAAACGAGCTTTCGGAGAAACAGGAGTCGTCACGATTGCTGCGCCGCCGCCTCCGGTTATCGTCAAGAGAGCGATGAGCAGACGAAGAGGGTGAAGACTCTCAGAGTCGACACTAGTCTATCCTCAGCGCTTTCCCCTGCGATATTATCGTATTTCATAGCGAAGGGTCTCCACTTTCCCACGTCGAAGCACTTTGACCTCAAACTTGGATGCATTCTTCAACGCATCGTGATGCTTTCTTTGTGTCTTCAGCCGTCTTCAACTGATAACCGTTCACTTCCTGGAGCACATCGTCCGCCATGATACCAAGTTTCTGAGCCAAACTCCCGTTGTCCACGCTTACCACTTTGTATCCGTTCGGCTTGCCCGATGCATCAGTCGACAGTCTTAATAGCGACCGAGGACATAATCATCGTATTGTCATTCTTCATCTTTTCCGCCAAGCGATTTTGATATCACCGTGGTCTTGCCTTCTTTCTTTATCTCTTTGCTGTAATCTCGGTTCGCGGGGAAGTTTGTTCTTTCTTTGCGAGCTTGGGTTCTTCTTTCTTGGGCGTTTCCTTCGGGGCAGTTGCCGCATGGGCGCTGGGAATCTTCTCGAAGCTCTTCGCAAAGAGCTTGAGGATTGCCGCGAAATCACCCTTTTCGATGATGACGGCATCTTTCCTGATGTCCGTTACCGTGAGACCTCGTTCGATTGCTTCTCCGACTTCGTAGGTCCATACTCCCTTCTGGCCGCCCCTGTCTATCACGGCGTAGAAATCCTTTTTCTGCTGCCCCGTCATCACGCCTTTGAGGGTCATGGGCTTCAGGATGTTGACAAGCATCTCTTCTTCGATCTCTTTCTCGCTCCTTGGCTTCGGGATCTCTGCCGAAAGCTTGGCTCTGAACAGATTTCTTTCGGTTACTGCTTTGTGCCCTTCAGAACCATCCGCTACAGGCTCTCCCTCGGTCTTCTGCGACCCGGTGCGACTTTTCCAGTCGAGCCGGCAGGGGTATGCTGAGGAGCGAAGCGTCAAGCACTATCAGGGCAACGATTCCCAGAAGTGCACCTGCAAGGGTCGAAACTCCGGCAAACATAAGCCAGCCGTTTTTCGCGTCATAGAGGTCGAGTCCTGACTCTGCCGCCTTGCAAAATTCCGTGACCGCTACTTTTTCTCCTTGTTGCACGGGCTCGGTCGAAATCGTAATACGTCGGCGACCACTGATTTCCTCTCACGGTAATGACTGAGCCGTTAGCGAGCGGCGAGGTCTTAGAGGTGTTCTCGCAGGCCAGCGTCAGATTGATTCTCGGCTCAGTCCCCTCCTTTTTCTATGGTGCCGTTTCCTTTCAACGTGATGCCTTCGCCCTCAACCGAATTTTGTCCACATAAATCTTTGATCCTGATATCCTTCCTTCAGCCACGACTCTTTGTAAGCCAGTATGAAGTTCTGAAGGCCTTTGACCTGCATTCTTTTATCTCTCCCGCCGTCATAGTGATCCGGAACGACCCTTTTGTCTTGTCTCGATCTCTCCAGGGGCACTTCTTTCTTGATCCAACCCGACATGCTTCCGCTCATCCCTTTGAACCATGGAAGCGTTCCTTCCGGATATTTTGCCAGGTTCACGTTCTCGAATTTTATTTTCATAAAGGGGGTTCCCGTTGCAGAGCACGGGAATTCCATCTATCGAACATTCCACTATGCCGTCATAGGCAATCGCCCTGCAAAAGATCGCCAGCTTGCCGGTGAGAAGGGACAAGGGGTACCATCGCACATAGACCTTCCTTAACTCGAATAGCGGTTTGCCCTCCACCGCAACGTGTCCAACAACAACCTTGGAGGCCTGCGCACTGATGAACCCGAAGCGGGAACCTTCCAGCGCAACGATCATACGGCTCGAGCCCAGCACGATTCTGAGAGACTATTTTGAGGGCTTTCTGGTACGGAAAAAAGATGAGAACGACACCCAGCATGACTACAACTCCCCACAGAATAATCCCCGCATAGATCAGGCTTTGTCTCGCTAGCTTCATGCGTCCTACACCTGCGCCATGATCACGTGCATATCAAGGGCCGTTGGGTTGGCCTGGGGCACGGTTAGTTGAAGCCTCTTCACGCGAAAGCCCGCAGTCTCGGCCGCTTTCAGAAACGATACAACCTCACCGAGAGGGGCACCGGCTACCCTGAGTTCAATCACCATCTGCTGCGTACCTTTTTCCTCCTTCAACGTTGCCGGTTTCAGCATGGTGAGCTTGCCGCCGACAAGGGTCTTAGATACGATACCCTCGACAGATGCAAGAGACATGCCTGCCGATTCAGTCTTCTGGAGGCTCTTCTCTGGTATCGCGCTTTCTCGTCTCGTAGGTCTCTTTAAGCTGTAGGACTGATGAGACTTCTTTCTGTTTGGAAACGATTTTCTGTTCCAGCAGGCGGGTGTCGGTGTAGAGGAAAAAAGTGCCTATCCCCCCGAGGAGAAAAATTCCGGCAAAAACAAAAAGCCAGGCACGTTCCGGGATGGATGAGAGGGCCGACGGCATCTTCATAGTTTCCCTCTGAATCTGAATCGAACCTGCCCACCGGAAGCCATGTCTACGCTCTGAAGCTCGATGCTGCTTGCACCTTTGACCTGGTCCAGAGCGGCCTTGATCTTATCAAGAGAAGCGAAGGAGACGGTTGTCCCGGCGATCGCGAACTCCTTTTCGTCAGCCACGAATTCGCTCAGCTTTACGTCTACTTGAGGATCTATTTTGCTGCTTATCTCGTCGAGAAGGGCCAGAGGATTCGCGCCATTTTCCGTCGCGGCCCCCTGTTCCCTGTTGAGACTTCTGATCTTCTCTTCAAATGTCCTGGCCACGTCTTTGACGGGCGGAGCTTTCGGAAAAGCCGACCTGTAAATGCGGTTGGGTTCACTGGAAAGGTAATCATACGTTCTCTGTTTCAGGTAGAAGTCAAGGGAGGAGAGTCCCACGACCAGAAGGCTCAAGCCCGCAAGTCCGCCGGTCACGTAAAGGCCTGCCTGGTTTGACCCTGAAAAGGCGCGGTATCGTTCCCCGGACAGATTTATCTCGCCTTTCGGATTGAGGGCCATGAGCGCTGCACCCAGTCCTGCCCATGCCTGCGCCGGCAGATGCTCTCCTTTGACATAGTCGTCCAATGCCAAAAGTTCTATGGTGATACCGAGCGCACGCTCGATCATCTCTTTTTCGGCAGGTCCATCCTCGCCGCCCACCATCATATACCGGACATGGGTTGAGCCAGTCTCCGCGGCGATTTCTTGAAGCGCACTGATCGTGGCGCCCGCGTGGGGTGACCTGAAAAAGTGTCTGAGCATGAACGAGTCTGCGCCCCTCGAACGTCATCACAACGGCGCTGTTTCCGGTGCAGTGGAGGAAGATGAGATTCTCTTGCGGTACGAGCTTGAACCATTTAAGCGCGTGAAGTGCGGCGAGGCTCTGGAGCGATATGTTACGTATCTGCTTCTTCCCGGTTATGTCCGCAAGGGCCGATCTGGGAACCGCTGCCGCCAACACCGCGCCGTCCGTACCCAGCTCTTGAAAATCGATCACCATATCTTCGATAGGGAAGGGAAGCATCTCCTCCAGTTGGCCGCCAATAACAAGACTGATCTTTCTCCTTCCCGTGAACGGAAAGGTAAGATTAAAGAGATAACCGGCTGTATCATCGAGCGCGACGCCGCAAGGCTGATTGTCGAACATTTTCTTCAACTCTTCCAGGTCTGTAGCCGGAATAGACCTTAACATCGCTTATTTCCCGGTCCGTGGCAGTCATGGTGAGACCGTACCAGCCTTCTTTATCTTGCACAATTGCTGAGGCTGTCTTTCTCAAAACTCTCTCCAGGAGACTGTTGCGATATCTTTTCCATCGCGCTGTAAGAGCGCTTCCGAGTTAGAGACGACCTTACCGAGGGAGCACTTGCTGGAAACCGTGAAGAAGGTTGAATTGACCTTGATGAGGCTTGCGATATTCCCTGCCTGTGTTGTCGATATTTTCACCACGGCGTTGACGTCCTGGATGTTCTTGAATTCATGCTCATCCCGATAGCGGACGAGATCATCTATATCGCTGTCATTGAGGGGTTGCGCCAGGGCGGTCGTTTGCGCACCCAGCACAGCATATAAGACCTCCGCAGGGGCGGTATTTACGTTAATTTTGCCGTCGGTCTGTGCCGCCGTCACGTACTGTAAGAGGTGCTTGTCGACCAACAGCTCCTTGTCAAAACCTTTTACCATGGATAACTCGTCGAGCGAGTCGATTAGACCGTTTTTGCAGTTATATCCGTGCTCTTTGTAATATGCGTCTTCCGCTCCCTCCGGAGTCGTTATGGTGTCATCAGCGTCCATCCAGTCGATCAGAGCATCAACAACCTCCGGACGTCCTCCCAGCCGGCTTATGAGTTTGCGGAGCCTTTGTTCCACATCCTTGTTTACGTCCACCCCATTGGAGCAGCAGGAGCTGATTTATCGGAATCTTACCGTCTTCATCGTTGATCTTCACCTCCACTCTTCCTTCGCCCACGCCAAGCGCAGGAAACTCGAGTGCCCAGGTATCTTTCAGGGTGTCGTAGGTTGCGTCGTCGGCTTTCAGGATGCCGATTGCGCCTTCGACCCCTGACCTGGCAAGGCGCACGGCCTGGACAGAATTTCGGAAGTTGTCTGCCTGCAGAAGGTTTACCTGCACCTTCGAAGTGAAAGCCAGTACGAGAGGGAAGAGTATGGCAATCACGAGAAGTACCGTGACCAGTACAAAACCTTCCTCATCAGACGGCACTGGGAATGCCCTCTTCCGCCGTAAATGTTTGAACGTTCTTCTTTTCATCCGATATCTCTACGGTTATTCTTATCTGCTTTGGGAGCTTGCCCGTGGACCGCGAGTCCCATTGTTCCAACCATTCTGTGCCGTCGAAGAAGGTCAGCCGGAAGGAGCGTGACCAGTCTCGATATCTCAAAGACCTTTCCGAGCTGATCGAGATCATCGTTTGGGTTGCTGGCTTCCTTCTTGATGAATATCCATCGGCTCTGCTCATCTCGTGTCAGGGCATAGCCCACCTTACTCCACTTGAACGGATTGGTTGTGCTCGGTGTCGACGTGACAAAGACTATGTTTGTAACAAGTTTTCCATCGATCTCCTGCAATGTGCTGATCAATGGAAAGCGACCTCCCGCAATCCCTCTGATATCCCGCTTCATCATTTCGAGCAATACCCGCCCCGTCTCAAGGAGTTCCTGTGTCTCCAGCGTGGTGTCAATAGATCGTGCTATCGAGAAATAGGTTGAGTAGACAGTGACGAGGAGAAGCGCAGATAATGCAATGGCAAGGAGCATCTCGATCAGCGTAAACCCATTACTCTTGCTTTGCATGTGGGCTGCCTATAGCCTATGGTATTAATGCCTATTTCCTATAAAAAAGATCAAATAACTCCCATCGCGCATTTCCAGCGCAAAGCTCAGCCTACCGAGGATTTGCAAGAAGTCTGCCAGAGAATGGCTCGCCAGAAGCAGAGGACAAGAGAAAAGCGAAGGCTAGGAAACAACAAGCGCGAGGGTAGAGATTGAGGAGAGGCTTTTCTTAAAGACCCACGATCTTCCAGTTGGTGTCACTCACAACACCCGGCGTGACCGTGGCGAGGCTGGCCAGGCTTGTCCCGTTCATCAGCCACACACTGAGCGATCCCGTTGCCTGGTGCTGCCAGAGGATGTCGGGTTGGCCGTCGTTATTGAAATCGCCAACACCCACGATCTTCCAGTTGGTGTCACTCACAACACCCGGCGTGACCGTGGCGAGGCTGGCCAGGCTTGTCCCGTTCATCAGCCACGCACTGAGCGTTCCCGTTGCCTGGTGCTGCCAGAGGATGTCGGGGTGGCCGTCGTTATTGAAATCGCCAACACCCACGATCTTCCAGTTGGTGTCACTCACAACACCCGGCGTGACCGTGGCGAGGCTGGCCAGGCTTGTCCCGTTCATCAGCCACGCACTGAGCGATCCCGTTGCCTGGTGCTGCCAGAGGATGTCGGGGTGGCCGTCGTTATTGAAATCGCCAACACCCACGATCTTCCAGTTGGTGTCACTCACAACACCCGGCGTGACCGTGGCGAGGCTGGCCAGGCTTGTCCCGTTCATCAGCCACGCACTGAGCGTTCCCGTTGTCTGGTGCTGCCAGAGGATGTCGGGTTGGCCGTCGTTATTGAAATCGCCAACACCCACGATCTTCCAGTTGGTGTCACTCACAACACCCGGCGTGACCGTGGCGAGGCTGGCCAGGCTTGTCCCGTTCATCAGCCACGCACTGAGCGTTCCCGTTGTCTGGTGCTGCCAGAGGATGTTGAGCGCAGAAGCTGTGCCGGGGGGCGTCGGCGGGGGCGTCGTTCCTGTGGCAAAGCTTGCCGTTATCGTATGGTTGGCGGTGACGCTGCTGAACGTGTAGGAGGTGACCGCACCAACGGATGCTCCGTCTACCGTGACACCGACGACCATATAGCCGCTGGCAGGGATGATGGTGAAGCTCTGATTAGCACCCTGCGTCACGCTGACGTGCCCGCTCGGTGAGATTGTACCGCTCGCTCCCGCACTGGCGGTGATGGCACAGGTCTTAAGCGTGAAGGTGGCGGTCACGCTTTTTGCGGCATTCATCTTGATTGTACAGCTGGTGGCCGTCCCCGAACAGCCTCCTGACCAGCCCCCGAAAGTCGAGTCGGTACTGGCTGCGGCGGTCAGGGTAACCGAGGTACGAGCGCTGAAGCTTGTTCCTGACGGGTTGGTCGTCACCGTTCCACTGCCCGTGCCCGCCTTGCTTATGGTCAGGGTATAGCTTGAAGGAGGCACTGGGCTAAAGCTGGCACTGATCGTATGGGTTGCCGTCACGTTGCTGAAGGTATAGGACGTTACTGCACCTACCGATGAGCCATCTACCGTAACATTGGCGACCTGGTACCCGCTTGACGGGGTAATGGTAAAACTCCTGCTTGCTCCCGCATCGACGCTGACAGATCCGGACGGTGAGATAGACCCATTCGCCCTCGGCACTCGCGGTGATGGCATAGGTAGAGACGCCGGCCTGCGTTACGGTAAAGACAGCACCAGCAATCGTCAGTCCTACAGTCCGCGAACTCGCACCTGTGTTGGCATCAACTGAATAGTTGACGGTCCCGTTGCCCGTGCCACTGGCGCCCGACGTAATCCTCACCCATGAGGCGGGGCTTGCCGTGGTCCAACTACAGCCACTCTGGGTGGCCACGCTTACGCTTCCGGTTCCTGCGGCGGTTGCAAAGGACTTACTGGCGGGCCCTATCGAAAAGGAGCAGGAGGTGGGTACCGTATAGATCACCTCATTCGAGGGGGCGCTCTCACTACCTCCCGTGTCGTACGCGGTGGCTGCAAAGTAATAGGTTACACCCGCGGTGAGACCGGTGATGATAGCGGCCGTCTGGTTCCCTGCATCAGCAGTGAACGAGTAGCTCCTGCTGACCGTTCCGTAGTGAACCTTGTACCCGGCCAGGCCAGACTCACTCTCAGGGTCCCAGGCAAGGGTGACCTGAGCGCAAAAGGCTTCCCGGTAGAAGACAGGATTCGATGTGAGAAGTGCTAGGAATGAGAGGATGAGAAAAAGGAAGCGGAAGAGCGATACTTTTTGAGTTCTTGACGAAACACAGCCTGCCGTCATTGCAACGCCACCCTGTCTGACTTTTCATTAGGCGAAAGTCAGCACAAAGCAGTGCTGCGTTCGCCTGGCAGCCCTGCTGCCGTGTCCCGTGCGGGATTTAGGCCAGTGGCTTTGCGTCCCATCCTTTCGGATGGTTTGCCCTTTTCAGGTTCAAAATCATTATCGTCCAGGATCTACTAGAACTTGAGGGGAGGGACGAGATGGTGTTGCAATTCGGAACCCCATCGGAGACTGAATCTTACGAAGAAAGAACCTCCCAGTAGTTTGCTACTGGGAGGTTCTTTGCGTCATCTTTCTTATAGAGGTTGTTTCATTGGATCACACTAACCGTCGTAATGCGGAAGGGTTCGGCTCCTGCTGCCACCGGTGCTCCGACCTGTGTCAACGCGCCCGTAGTCTGGTCGATGGTATAGACAAAAACATCGTGGGAAGCCTGATTTGTCACGTAGGCGAATCTCCCTGATGGGTCCACGGCCACGCCGGCGGGATTGGTTCCCGACGCCACCGCGGTCCCTGCGGTAAGCGCGCCCGTGATCTGGTTAATAGTATAGACGGATACATTATTGGTATTGTAATTTGCCACGTAAACGAATCTCCCCGAAGGATCGACCGCGACTCCATAAGGCCACGTTCCAGATGCTGCGGTTCCGGCGAGTGTCAGCGCGCCCGTGACCGGGTCGATCGCGTAGGCGGAAACATTATTGGAACCGGCGTTTGCCGCGTAAACAAATCTCCCTGATGGGTCCACGGCCATGCTTTCCGGTTGTGTGCCTGCCGCCACCGCTGTTCCGGCTGTCAACGCCCCGGTCGTCTGGTCAATGGTATAGACTGAAACGTTGTTGGTAGTAGCATTTGCCGCATAGGCAAATCTTCCGGAGGACTCCACGGCGACGCCGTATGGCGCCGTTCCAGCCGCCACCGCGGTCCCCGCCGTAAGCGCGCCCGTGGTCTGGTCGATGGTATAGGCGGAGACGGTGTTGGCCCAGAAGTTTGCCGCGTAGGCAAATCTCCCCGAGGGGTCTGCAGCGATGCCTGCCGGATGCGATCCCGACGCCACCGCGGTCCCCGCCGTAAGCGCGCCCGTGGTCTGGTCGATGGTATAGACCGAAACATTGGCGGAATTATAATTCGTCGCATAGGCAAATTGCGGCACGTGCGTGACGGCTGCCGAGCCGTGAGCGATCGCCAGCTGGTAGGGAGCCAACCGAGCCGAGATAATCCCCGCTGCAGTCAGGGCGCCTGTTGCCTGGTCGATAGTATACATAGAGACTGTTTGATCACCAGCGTTCGTCACATAGACGAATTCTCCGGAAGGGTCGGCGGTGACGGAAGTGGGATACGTTCCCGCAGCCACCGGTGCTCCGACCTGTGTCAGCGCGCCCGTAGTCTGATCGATGGTATAGACGGAGACGTTATTCGATCCCCAATTTGCCACGTAGGCGAACTTCGCCGAGGGGTCTACGGCAATAAGGGCAGGATTCGTTCCCGCAGCCACCGCAGTCCCCGGCGTCAATGCCCCGGTTGTCTGGTTAATGGTATAGACGGAGACATTGTTGGAATCGTAATTGGTCACGTAGGCGAATTTTCCAGAGGGATCGACCGTGACGAAGACAGGGCCCGTTCCTGCTGCTATGGGTGTGCCGGCTGTCAATGCCCCGGTTGTCTGGTTAATGGTATAGACGGAGACAGTGTCGGAACCGTAATTTGCCACGTAGACGAATTTCCCCGAGGGATCGACGGCAACGCCGTAAGGGCTCGTTCCCGCAGCCACAGGCGTCCCCGCGGTCAACGCGCCCGTAGTCTGGTCGATGGTATAGACAAAAACATCTTGGGAAGTCTGATTTGTCACGTAGGCGAATCTCCCTGATGGGTCGACGGCGACGAACCATGGATTAGTCCCCGTAGTCACCGGTGTGCCCGCTGTCAATGCACGGGCTTACCATCCTTAAACGTGACAATGGGCCAGGGGGTGGTGAGTCAAAATGTGAGGTATGACAGAAGCCTGTGGTTTTAATGTCGACGATGGCTATGGGGCAAGTTGTCAATAAAATAAGTGGAAATAGACCGGCTTCCGATGGACGTTGGGTGTCGCCGTTATTTGCTGTTCATCACGAGCGTGATGAGCTTGGAGCGGCTGGTGGCATTAAACTTTTTGAAGATCCGATTGAGGTGGGCTTTGACAGTATGCTCGCTCAAGATAAGCTTGCTCGCAATCTCCTTGTTCGTATAACCCTGACAAACATATTCGATGATCTCTTTCTCCCTGCCGGTGATCCCGTTTATCTTGCCGGCTTTTGACACGACGCCTGACTCATGGAGAAACGTTTTAACCGTGCTGTTGTCGATCCATATCTGTCCCTGGCTGACCACGAGGAGCGCTTTCTTGAGGAGAGCGAATTCAGTGTCGGTGGAAAGGATGCCGTGGATCTTATACGAGAGGAGCGTGGTGATTATCTTTTCTTTATCCACACCGGTATCCATCAACAGGATCTTTGCAGTCGGATAGCCGGCCATCAGTTTTTCATTGATGGTCGAAATATCCGTGAGTACCACGTCAGGCGCGATGCCGTTGCCGTTGCCCTGTCCGTGGACTGTGACATCACCGTAACCATTCTTGGTAAGTAACTGCTTGATGGCCTCGCAGATCAGCGTGTTGCCTATATGGATTAAAATACGCATTCGCTTGAGTTACTCTAATTCTTCGGCCTTTTTCTCGTAAACTTAAGCAGAAATTACGACAGATAGCGCGGATGCGGCGTCAGACCTTACCGCACTGGCCACATTCTATTCTTTCAATCGTGGCCAACGCACGTCAGTCCTGATTATGTGGCCCGTGATTTGCAAGAAATAGTTCTCAATGAGTGCAGAGGAGAGCTTCAAAGAAGAGACCCTGAACGAGGTAAGTATGCGTCCGATAATAGAAAACGACGAAAAGGGGGGTCCTATGGTATGTGAAAAGTGTGGGTTCGGGCATATGATCGATGACAGTTATTTTGACATCAGGGTGTACAAATGCTGGGTATGCGGAAACCGACTTTATATCGATTACCCGAAGCGGTGGGGTTCGCGGGTGTGCGCCCGTTGCGGTAGTGACATGGATAGAGGAGAATGAGCTGGGCTATTGCGAAAACTGCTTGAAACTTCTTAACATTCACATGGGTCGCCTGAAGGGACGTACTTACGGTAAATCAGTTTGCCAGTGCGGCACCGTCTTTACCAGAAAGAGCCCAACGCAGATGTTTCATTCAAAAGACTGTAGAAGACGGGTGCTGGCACCCATGCAACACGCCCTATAGAAGCCGGTAGGCGGTTACCTTTCGATCTTTACAAGGTCTCCTGTCTTTACTCCGTATTTTCGCACGAATTCCGGATTTACTTCGATTACGTAGTTACACGCGGCCTTAGGCACATAGACAGGGCAAGCGGAAGGGTTTACTTCCTTGCAGGGAACCATATCCTGTATGTCGACAATTTGCGAGACGCTCATTCAAAAAAATGACACTCAAAGGGATACGTGTGTTGTACATGTAAAACGCATGATACCCCGGCTGATCGAAATAAAATATCATTCCTTCGTTCTCGCCCAGGTGACGTGCGATACATGAGACCTTTTTGGCGCGCAGGCTCCGTGTCCGCGACCTCCGCTCTAAGCAAAGCGTTCGCAGGCAAAAATGTCACCCGTCGAGTTGTGCTCTCTCCATTTCCGCCCAGTGAACAACCGGTAAGAGAGAGGAAGACGACGAGGTGGATCGTAAGGGCGCTGAGTAGTGGCACGGGAAATGCTAATCTCCATAAACGCGTGAGGAACATTGATCCAGTATATCATGAGCAGGAAGAAGAGAAAAGAGGTCTTTCCGGGGAATGAGTTCTCCCCGAAAATGATTATTCGTTGCCTGTTAAGTATGGTACAACTATCTGAGAAGGGCCAGGCGAAGGGTCAACCGGCCGGGCCGTCGACCTCTGGGAAAGGAGTGACCTCATGGGCTTAATAAAGGCAGCGTACGTCTTCGGAAGCAGTTTAGCCATATGCATTTCGTGGAGCATTCACAAGACTGTTTCTCTCGCCATTCTGCACGGTGTTCTCTCGTGGCTGTATGTGATTTACTATGCGATTAAGGAAAGCAAGCTTCTTGATTAATAAAACCCGACCTGAGACAATTGGCCTGTTTGCGGCAGAGGAGTCTCTCCGTGAACGTTGTCCCGGGCCTGCGAGGGTTGCTTGCTTACTTCTGCTGCAGATGGTCAGCCTGGCGTCTCATTACCCTCGTGACAGTTTGTCTCATGACTATGATAGTTCTCGGGTGCAAGGATCGGAACAAGTCTCCGGCAACGGCTCATTGGGACCGCATTGTGGAAGGGCAGAACAATGAACTCTACTTCATTGACCGAAATGTCATCGAGCGTGTGTCAGACGAGATTGTGAGGGTCCCTCTCAAATACGCACCCGACGAAAGGTCGATTTCTCGTCAGCCTTCAGGAACTCTCAAAAGAATTCGGGACTGAAGTACAGGACCTGGGGCAGGAGTATACTGTTTCGGTCTGGGAGTTCAACTGCGCAAAACCGGAGGGAAGATGTCTCAGTCTATCCCACTTCAAGAAGGGCTCGAAAATCGCATCCTACGAGTACCCTCAATCAATCCTGGACCTCGCTGGATAAGGCGCCCAGTACGAAGGTGCTGCGTGACCTTGTTTGCGCGGAGGTACCGCCGGCGAAGAAATAGCATCATTAAGCTCTAACGCGACCTATTCCGGGAATGTATCTCTCATGCGCAAATGTTCCAAACGCTATCGGCGCTGAAGTTTTGAGTACTCCTATTTGTTTAGGATTTGGATCACCCGCCTGCGGGTACCGGGATTTAGGATTTGAGGCGGTAAATGATCGTGGTAAGATAAATCATGCTTCAAGGATTGTCTCTCTTCATCACCGCACTGGTGATTTTTCTCTATGCGATCGCAAAACTGAGCAGCGAGGTACAGAAGCTCTTCACCGGCCGTGTCCGTCAGTATATCAGGTATGCAGCGCGCACTCCTTTGTCCGGTCTGGCAACGGGCATGCTCTCAACGATCCTGTTTCAGAGCAGTTCAACAACCACGGCCCTCATCGTCGGGATGGTGAGCGCCGGCTTACTCAGTCTTTACCATGGTCTTGCCATGGTTCTCGGTACAGACATCGGAACCACGTTTACGGTACAGCTCGTCGTCTGGAAAGTCACGGCGCTCTTCCCTGTTTGTGTGGTAGGCGGGGGTATTGTCTGGTTTACGTCCGAAGGAAAACGAAAGACAGTCGGAGAAGTGATCTTTTACTTTGGGCTGGTGCTGTTCGCGCTTTACGTTATCAGTGAGGTAACGGCGCCACTCAAAGCGAGTCCGGAAGTATCGGCTATTCTTAGACGGGCCGCACATCCCCTATTCGGTTTTGCCGCCGGCGTCATTTTCACTGCCTTGGTGCATGCATCCGTGATACCGATCAGCATGGTTGCCATTCTGGCGCAGCAGGGTCTCGTCAGCCTGGAGAGCGCCCTTCCGGTCGTCTTCGGGGCAAATGTGGGGACGACCGTGACAGCTCTGCTTGCCGGGCTCATCTCAAATGTAAACGGGAAGAGAACGGCCTTTGCGCATCTTCTCTTCAAATGTTCAGGAGCCCTTGTCTGCCTCGCGCTGTTACCTGTATTGAACGTCGTATTAAAGAGTCTTTCGGGGAGCGTGTCTCAGCAGATAGCGCTCGGCCATTTCCTGTTTAACCTGATCATAGCCGCTCTATTTCTCTTTTTGCTCAAGCCGGTTTCGCGTGATGCTGGAGAAAATGGTTCCCGGCAAGGCCCAGGCGCTCCCGGTCTGGCCCGAGTTCCTCAACGAGGCTTGCCTGGCGAAGACTGAGGAGGCGCTCCTCTGTGTGAAACGGGAACTGCAGAGGCAGATGCATCTTGCACATTCGATGGTACGTGACAGTATCGACCTCTTAAGGACGTTCCGGAAAGCTACGAGCCGCGACCTGGCCTACGTCGAGGCAGTCGTCGACAATCTACGGAGCGAAATAGCAGCCTATCTCTGGAAAATATCCGACAAGGAGTTTTCGCCGGAGCTATCTAAGCAACTCTTCACGTATACCGCTATGGTGGATGATATAGAAAGGATTGCAGACCACGCGATCATCCTCGCTAAACTGGCCGCCGAAAAGCAGGAGCGACGCATAGAGTTTACCGAGGCGGGAATGGCAGAGCTTGATGAGATTGACGCACTGGTCTTGGCCAATGTGGCGGATGTTGTTCTGCTGATGGATGCAAGGGACGATAGCAGGATCCTGAACGTTTATCGACGCGAAGAGTCTGTCGATGTGAAGGTGCGCGAAGCGCGGGAGAGACACCTGGAGCGATTTCACAGGCGTGTCTGCCGGGCAGAGGCAGGACCCATTTTTCTGGAGATGCTCATTAATCTTGAACGGATTTCTGACCATTGTGAGAATATAGCGGAATACGTGAAGGAGCTATAGATATGCATTTCACTTGACCAGCCATCCGGTTTTTTTTAAGATAAAGTCTGGTGGTCAAACAGACGCCCCATCTCTGGCAGGATGGAAGGGGCGTCACGAGGAGAACCCGGATGAACTCCAACCGTGACAGGCCTCCCGATGCAACCGGGCCTGACCGTGATCAAGACCGTAAACTCCGCTCGCTCCTGCAGCTTGGCCAACTGATAGGTCTCGACCTCCAACTGGATGAGATGTTGCTTCAGATTGCCAGAAAAGCCACTGAGGTGATGGAGGCTGATCGCTTCAGCATCTTCTTGCACGACCCCGAGACGAATGAGCTGTATACCACGGTCGCCCTGGGCATGGGGCGACAGGTAATCAGAATCCCTGCTGATTCAGGTATCGCCGGATACTGTCTGCAGACCGGCGAAACGGTGAGTCTGGATGATGCACATACAGACCCACGTCTTAACCGTGAGGCCGAGGCATGGACCGGTTACCACACCAAGACCCTTCTCTCCACGCCTTTTTATAGCAGGTCCGGCCGGCCCCTCGGCGTAGCACAGGTGCTTAACAAAACGAGGGGCATTTTTACCGAACAGGACAGGGCATTCTTGAAAATGTTCAACAACCACGCTGCTGTTTTTATAGAGATGGCCCAGCTGCAGAAAACGCGCATCGAGGCCCTGGAGCAATCGAAACTGGAACTGGAGAGACTGAACCGGGCCAAGACAAAGGCGATCAATCATGTCTCGCACGAATTGAAGACACCCCTTGCGGTGATTCAGGGCAATACGCGGCTGCTCAAACGCAGGCTTCAAAGCCTAGGTTCTGGTGTAGACTGGCAAGACTGTATGGACTCGCTGGAGCGACACCTGAAACGTCTGGCGGAAATTCAGAAAGAAACCCGTGAAATTTTCCGAGTGGCGACTGAACTCGAAGCAGGCTCTCTGGTTGGTGAAATGGAGCGGCTCGAGCAGAAGGTGGAGGATTTCTCGGAAATGCCCGGTGAGGTTCACGTTCACTGGGAGGCGGTGAAAGAGTGGATCAGCACAGGTCTTCCGGCCGCTGAACAGCACTTCACATTGATCCGGCTTTACCCGTTAGTTCAGCGGGTACTCAGAAAGACGGACGCTCTGGCGCCTCATAGAACCATCGATTATGAGATAAAGGGCGATGATGGACTGAGCGTGTCGATGATCTCAGGAGTTCTGCGCGAAATCCTGGATGGGCTCATCAAGAATGCGGTTGAAAACACGCCGGATGGAGGTAGGATAGAGGTACTCATTGAAGGAAGAGAGCGGAAAATTTACATACACGTAAAGGACTGTGGTATAGGTATTACAGAGGAAGATCGGCTATCCCTGTTCGACGGGTTGTTCCCGGCGCGGGAGACTGAACTTTACGCGTCCAAAAGACCGTACGAGTTTGGCGCAGGGGGCAAAGGGTTGGATCTCTTAAGGATGAAACTCTATGCGGAGCGTTTCGGTTTTTCTTTATCCGTGGAGAGCAAAAGATGTGCCCACATTCCAACCGATCGGGATCTATGTCCGGGAAAGATCACAGCATGTAGACACTGCAACACCGTTGAGGACTGCGTCGCATCCGGTGGAAGTACATTTACTGCGGCCTTCCCGGCTGAGAATAAGCCCGGCGAACCTTGGGTAGCGATCGCGACGAGGTAGATAGATGAATGAAAAGGATTATCTTTACGATCTTCTGGTCCATGACCTTGTCGGACCACTTGCAGTGGTCGCAACGACGGTAAACAGCCTTCTCGGCAAGACAGAAAGGTACGGTGAGTTAAACGGGCCACAACGGGAGGGCCTTGAACGGATCAGAAGGAACACGCAGAAAGCCCGGGGCCTCGTGCAGGATATACTTGAGGTCGCCCGCTCCGAAGAAAACCTGTTCCACAGAGAGCGGTTTATGGTTCAAGAACTGATCAAGGAGGCGCTTCTAGAGGGGCTGGAGTCTGTAAATCCTGTGGCAGGAGATGAGCTAGCCAGGGCCGCAAGCGATGCGGAGGTAGAGAGGGTCCTTGCACGTTATTCAATTTCACTGTCTGTATCGGGTAAATACGCCAGTGCGCCTTTCTGCCACGATCGGAAAAAGGTACTGCATATCGTGCGCAACCTCGTGAGTAACGCTCTCAAATATCGCAAAGAACGGATGGAGTCTGGCCGTGAGCGGCGACGCCGACCTCGTTGTAGACAGTGTCGAACGATGGTTCGGTCATTTCCGAGCAGGACCGCGAGGCTTTGTACAAACGGTTTGTCAGGATAGAGACAAACAATGTCAAGGACGTACCGGGATTCGGGCTCGGTTTGTTCTGCGTTAAAGCTCTCGTGGAGACGAATGCGTGGTGAAATTTCAGTCGCGAGCCGTGAGGGATTCAGCACCTGCTTTACCGTGAGGATCCCTTTCGTTAGAATTGACCGAAGAGGAGGGTATATCATGACGGCATCGGTTTTGGATGGTAAAAGAATTCTAGCCGTGGACGACGAACCTGATGTGTTGGCCGTGCTGGAGCAAGAGATAACGGACGCTTGCCCGAACTGTCAGGTCGATAAGGCGACCACCTACGAGAAAGGGGCTGAGCTGATAAGCGCTAACCCGTACGATATCGTAATCCTGGATATCATGGGCGTGCGAGGCTTCGACCTCCTTGAACTGGCTGTGAAACGGGAGCTTAAGGTCGGCATGCTCACAGCCCACGCGCTCAGTCCTGAGGCCTTGAAGAAGTCTCACGACCTGGGTGCACGCGCCTATCTTCCGAAGGACAAGTTGGGGGAGATACTTCCCTTTCTCGAAGACATCCTTACCCAGGAGTACAAGAAGGGATGGAAGCGGCTTCTCGAAAAACTGGAAAATTATTTCGAGGACGAATTCGATCCTGATTGGAAAAAGAAAGCAGGCATCAATTACTGGTGAGAAGGAGTGGTACTCTCCCGCCCCACAACTCTGACGGAGGTGCTTCATCAGCCTGGAAGAGATTTTCCTGAAGGGCGGGTACCTCAATCAAGATTCTCTCAATAAGGCAACCGCAGTCTGCAGAGCCACCGGGAAAGAGCTTGTCGACGTCCTGAAGGAGTTGGGCCTCGCGAACGAGCCTCTACTGGAGCGCGTGAGAACCTTCCGGGAGATGTCAGCAGCCGGAGCAGGCGCGCGGAAAGCTCAACTTTCTGAAAAGCGTAATTCCTTTCGATGCTCTTACAGATGAGCAGCTGGAGGAGATTTGCTCCGGCATGGAATGGCGGGAGTTTCATGCGGGCTCCACCATCATCAAACAAGGGGCTCACGGTACTCACTTCTTTATCGTGCGCACCGGTCTTGTCAAAGTCTACCTTCTGGAGGATGGTAAAGAGAGTCTGCTCGGCTTCCTGGGCGAGGGTGACTGCTTCGGCGAAATGGCGCTGTTAAACCGGGAGAGTGCAACGGCCAACGTAGAGGCCATGGAAGAGACCTTGTGCCTGGCTCAGCCCGAGGAAGGCTTCCTGGTCATGGTACAGGCCCATCCACTGTTCTACAGATTCTTCAGCCAGCTTCTTACGCGAAGAATGAAGTCTATTTACCGCGAATGTCTTTCGGAAAGTACGGGCGCTAGCCGAATAGAACCTTTCCTCTTCAGAAAGCAGATCGCGGAAATGCTCCCCACCGACTCACCCTTCTGTAGCGAGGAAACCCCCATCCAGGAGGCGGCGGCGCGGATTATAGATAAGGGCGTCAACTCGCTTGTCGTTGTCGATGAAAAACAGTCTCCCAGGGGTATCGTCGGCATGCGAGAGGTGGTGGAGGCGGTGCTCTTAGGGGACGTTCGGCCGGAAGAGCCTGTGCGTAACATAATGCGCCGCGAGTTCGGTTCGATAGACGCGCAAAGCTACTTCTTTGACGCCCTTTATGAGATGGTGAGGCAAAAGACCGACAAGCTGGTTGTGCTCCAGAAAAGTCAGGTGCGTGGGTTACTCACCGGGCTCGATCTTCTGAAATTCAGAGGGCTGGAGATGCTCTCTCTCTTGAAGAATATCGATGGCTGCGACACACCAGCAGAACTGAATCGGTGCAGGGGTGCGGTAGAGCAAGTGCTGAGAGGGCTTATGCGTGACGGGGCGCTCGCATCCCACGCGTGCAAAATCGTGAGCGAGTTGAATGACAGAATCGTGAAGCGAGTTATTCGGCTGGCTGAGGAGTCTTGTGGTGCGCCCCCCTGCCCATATGCATGGATGGGGCTTGGGAGCGAGGGAAGGAAAGAACAAACCTTATTGACTGATCAGGATAACGCCCTTGTTTTTCGGGGTCCATCGTCAAGAGTCAATGAAGAATACTTCGCACAATTTTCTGATGCTGCGGTCACCGGTTTGGCTGAAGCCGGTTTTCCTCTGTGCAAAGGCTTCGTCATGGCTACCAATACAAAATACCGGGGCGATCTGGGGGCGTGGAAAGAAAGAACGGCCGGGTGGATCACGTCTTCCAGTCTCGATGAGAAGGAGGTGGTGGATGCCCTGGTCTTTCTCGACTTCAGGAGTAACGCCGGGGACAGAAGCCTCGAAAACGAGCTTCGGAGCCACGTCTTGTCCCTCATGGGTAATCACACTGCATTCCTGAGATTTCTGGCCCAGTACATCGTGGATGTCCCTGTTCCTCTCGGCTTCTTCAAACATTTCATAGTGGAGAAGAACGGAGAGCACAAGGACCGGCTGAACATCAAGACCTTCGGCCTTGTTCCGCTGGTTACGTGCGTAAAGCTGATGGCGTGGAGAGAGGGAGTGAGCGAAACCAACACGCTCGCAAGGATCTCTGCGCTCGCGTCAAAGGGGTTCTTTTCGACTGACACCGCTGAGTTTATTGAGCAGGCCTTTGAAACTTTTCTTACCTTGAGGATCAAGAATAGCCTGAACGACCGTGAACAGGGTAGGGCATCGGGCAATTACGTGGCTCCCGATCTTCTTTCTACGAGGCAGAAACAGTTGCTCAAAGAAGCATTGCATGCTGTTTCAGAATTACAGAAGATGACCAGGGAAGTCCTGAGAATTCCGGATCAGCCGCTAAGGGGCTAGTCCGACCCAGAGCCGAAAAGGCCCTGGAATAATCGCACATCGCTTGCGCCAATACGGATACGATATTAGATTAAGTACCGTACTCGATGAACGTCGAGGCTGGATAACCGATGGCAGGTCCTGCTGAGCGCGGGCACTGCCGGCACCGGTATATCCTTGTTCCGGAGGTCCAATGTTACTGGAGATGCATTGCCATACAGCTGAGCACTCGTCGTGCAGCACTGTCAGTGCAAGAGAGTTGCTCAGGCAGACGTACAGGAAAGGCCTGCAGGGGGCCGTTATCACCGATCATCACTTTTTGTGGCCTGAGAAGGAATTGGAGGCACTCAGGAAAGAGGCGGAAACGCCCGATTATTTCGTGATTCTGTCCGGTCAAGAGGTCTCTACCGCGGACATGGGCGATCTGCTCGTGTACGGGGCCGATGAGGTCATTCCCAAAGGGACGCCCGTTGCCGACATCCGGACAAAGTGGCCGCAAGCAGCGTTAGTTCTGGCTCACCCGTACAGGCACGGGAAAAAGCCCGGGCAGGAAACACTATTGAATCCTCTTCTCGACGCGATAGAGATCTTCAGCTCCAATCATTCGGTTGCTGAAAACACCAGGGGCTTGAGGGACTGGCACCGTTACAGGTTCAACGCGATTGCCGGGACGGATACACACGGCGTAACCTATGCGGGGGTCTATCCGACGCTCTTCGACCATCCGGTGGAAACCATGACGGATTTGGCAGAGGAGATCAAGAGAGGTCGATGCCGACCCTTCTTCAAAGAGATCCCACGGGCGGGTTCCAACGTTCGAGTCGATGAGATTACCATCGGCACAAAGGGGGATGACGAGAGCAGAGAGAGGATCATTATAAGAAAATTCGAAGCCGGCGAGAAATGGCAGTCCGCAGAGAGGGCGTTTTACATAATGGAAGAGATCGCCCGCCACGGCTTCGACCGGGGTATGTATCGCGTCCCGAAGACGATTGAACGCGACAACGAAGATATGATCCTGATCGAACAGGGTCTGCGCGGCAATTCGCTTTTTGAAAAGTTAATCCGCTCCGGCATGGAAGACGCGAAACTCTTTGTTCAACTCTCGGCACAGTGGCTGGCCCGCCTCCACAACCAAAGGCTCAGGATCAGCCGGCCCTCGGAATTCCTGGAAATAGAGCAGAAGCGTTTGGCCAGGTACGTCGAACGTTTCGAAAAGGTCCAACATCCCCACGCGGGGCGGGCGCAGGAGATCATGGAGGCGGTGGAAAAAGCGGAGATGACGTTGTACGAGAGCCATCCTGAACAGCTGGTTCAGGGGCACGGGGATTATCATCTTAAAAACATTTATATCGGTCAGGATAATATGAATAAACGAGAGACCCTGTACATAGCCGCCATTGATTTCGGTAGCTCATTCTGCCTTCCGCCGGCGTTCGATGTCGGTACCTTTCTGGCCCAATTCCGCAATCAACTGCTCGATTACCCCGATATCCTACAGGCAATCTCTGAAGACGTCTTCCTGGACGCATATATGTCAGTCGCGCAGGAAAACGGCAACAATTTCTTGAATCAGGTGGAACTGTTTCGGGCACGCACCGATTTGAGTATTGCCTCATACCTGATTAAAGTTGGTCTGGGAGATAGCGAAAACCTGTGGCGAGTGCTGGTAGAGGCGGAACGCGCCCTGGCCCAGTATGAGTTCGCACGATAGAGCGAAGCTCTAAGATCAGGAAAAAATAAGGCAGGTAGAGGTAAAGGCTAAGACAAAGGTTAAGGTAAGAACAAGCCCAAGATTTGGAGTTCTTTCTCAACCTGCTTTTGCTCTTTCCTCAACCTTCTCTTGTCTTTTCCTGTATCTTACCTTCCGTCAGGTCCCTGCCCATCTCGTTGAGCGACTGCTCCAGTTTCTTTGCCTCCTGCAGGATCGCCTCGACATACTTCCAGTTATCGGAAGAAGGGTCCATGGTCTTTGCAAGTCTGCGCGCAAATCCACCCACTGCCGTTAGAGGATTGCGAATCTCGTGGGCAACCGCCTCAAGCGTATGCACAATCGTCTCTGCCTGATCCTCGCGGGCCCTGAGTGTCTCAAAGGAGGGCAGTTCATACGACGGAATGTTGTACTGTTGCTGCAAGATTTGCTCGGATAGGCGACCCAAAGTTTCGCGAGCCTTCTCCAGCAGCAAAAATGTATCCTTTTCGCTCTCAACCTCCAGCTTGAGCGCTTCTGCAGTCTCATTTACCTCCTTCAGGGTCGTGATCATCGCCTCGTTGACGACTTCCTGACCCACGCCGAGGTGTGACGCCACCACACGATAGATGTTGTGAAAGTCAGCGTCAGGCTGGCAGATGAGGGCCGAAAGATCCTGCGCGATGCGGCATATGCGAGAGAGGCCTGTCAGCCCGCCCTGTTCTTCGGAGGAAGAAAGGCCCTGGCACGCAACAATCTTTTCAGGGAATTTCCAGTACCTCAAGGCGATTTCTCCGATCTCCCTGTGGTTGATCCCGAACCTTTCCGTCTCCCATGAGAGGAGCAACTCCGCGGGGTAGAAGGTTCTGCCCGGAATCTCCTCATTTCGCTTCATGTAGAGTTCAAGGAAAATGAGAAAGCCTATCTCCAGGGTAAGTCCTGCGACAAAAGCTTCTTCCGGGTCGCACGCCTTGAGTTGGTGGGCGAGAGACCTGGCCAGGAGGCCCCGGTAGAGAGAGGAGCGCCAGAACTCTTCATAATTTATCTGCCCGGCCTTGCCCATCGGGAACGTCTCCCTCAGGGAGAGCGACAAGGCAAGGACCCTCAACTGGTGAAAACCGATCCTCATAATCGCTTGCTGGACCGTCGTAACTGGATAGGCGGATTTGAAGAATGCGCTGTTGGCCAGCTTGAGCACGCGAACCGCAAGCGACGGGTCTTTTTCGATCAGTCCTGCAAGGTCATGCGCTGAACTGGCGTCGTTTGAGGCGAGTTCGATAAGCTTTATGGCGACCGGGGAGAGCGAGGGGAGTCCATACCCGGACTGGAGTTTTTCCAGGACCTCTTTGGCGTGCTCGTCCTGCATCACACGTTTGATCACCTGCAAGAGGCGCAGTGTGTGTCATATCGCAGCGGCAGCCGCACCGGCCTCACAAATCAGTTCGCGTTAATGTCGATCTGAAACCGGTAACCCTGAGAACTGAGCACAATGCCGCCGGGAGTAATCTCTTCTACCTTCAACCCTGGAGCCATGCTCTGCCCTTCCTGGAGGACCTGTTCATTGATTCTTGCGACGCGGGATCCCGGATCGGGGCTATACGCGTGGCCGGAGACCCTAAACGCCGGCAAACTGCTCCTGACAGCGGACGGGAGTTCAGACACCCTGAACACCCTTGTGTGAGACGTTGGCCTGTTTTCCGCGCGCGTTTCCGGCGGAATGGGCGTGTCGCTGGCAGGTCTCGTCTTTCGGCTGTCGGATGACGGGGGAGAGTCTCGCCCTTCCTTTCGAAGAGCAGGACCCTGGGGCTTATTGACAGGCGTTTCTCTGGGGACCTCTTGCACATCGTTCGGCCGGTTTTGTCCTATCGCTTTAACGGGAGGTTCTGCGGGTGCCACCGGCACCTGCGCGTGAATCTTTGGCGGCTGCATAGCGGTCTGCCGTTCTTCTGACCACCAGGAATGTGCCCACCAGAAGATCATGCCGGCATTGAGGAGCAAGGCCGCAACAAGCAGATAAACCCACAAAGGGCCCCTTTTATGCTCAGTGGCGCCCTGATACGAGAGGAGATGCGGTACTTCCCCCTCGTCGCTTCTCTGCTCTGCTTTCTTCAGAGCCTCAAGAATATAAGACATGCCTAGTTGCCCGCCTTTGATTCATTGAGTGCGGGCTCGCCACCCGCTGCAGCAGTCAGTTTCGCTATTGTCCCCAGGCCGGCTATGCCGTCCGGTGTCAGCCCTTTGGCACGCTGGAATTCCTTCACCTGTCGCACGATCTCTTCGTTGTATACCTGCTCCGGCCCGGGTTGCGCGGTCCGTCCCTGGGCCAGCGCCAGTTCCCTGGCAAGCCAGGCCACAAGAGGGCCACGTCTGCCCGGCCTCAGTTTCCCTTTGTAGTCCGAGGGCACTCGCCAGAGTAACAGATGGTCTCCCGACCACTGCCGGATTATTTTTTTAACATCGAAAATCTCCGTTTCATTACCGATCACGCAGGTCGCGGTCTCTCCCTCGATAGCGGCCAACATCACATGGTATTCGCCGCCTTTTTCATCGTGGAGGCGCAGCACGGCGGGTTTGTTCGATTCCCGGAGGTTGCTCATAGTGCCCTTGCCGTCTTCAAGACATCGCAAACCTTGCTCGCGGGCCTGTTCGCAAACGGTCCGTTTCTCGTCGGGCTTGTATTCAATCTGCCAGGCCTTGAAGAGCGCCTGGTAGGCAGCCTCCTTTGTACCAAGGAGGGTAAGATCTATGGACTTCTCCATAGGAATCCCCTCCACAGCAGCTGGATCTGCCTTGACGCGATGCTCTTCTGCAAGTGTCTTGTCTCCCGCTCCAGTCAATGGTTCAGTTCTCTGCAAATATGTTGCCGCGAGAGCAGTACAGAGGAGCAGGGCAAAACCCGCAGCCATCCCCTGGTATATCCTCCAGCTTCTCCTTTCATAGTTCCCGTCACCCAATACCTCGGATGCTGCTGCCAACAGCGTCTTTGCGTCAACCCGCTCTTTTCCCTGGACGTAGGTCCCGAGTAATGCCCTGTCACAGATTGAATTGATCAGTCTCGGTACGCCTCCGCTTAGCCGATAAAGTTTTTTTACTATGCGGGCAGGGAACAGTTGATGACCGCGCTGCAAGCCCGCAGTCAATAAGCGGAAGCTTATGTATTCGGGGATCTCCTTCTTCGACAGAGGACCGAGGTGGTATCGTGCCGTGATCCTTTGCGACAACTGGCGCAGTTCAGGTTGCCTCAGTTTGTCTCTCAGTTCCGGCTGCCCGATCATGATGATCTGGAGAAGCTTGTGCTCTTTCGTCTCAAGATTGGTCAGCAAGCGTATCTGCTCGAGCACCTCCGTGCTGAGGTTCTGGGCCTCCTCGACTAACGAGAATAGCTCTTCGACCCCGGGCATGCACATCGAGAAGATAGGCCTGGATCTGCGCCACAAAGGCCTTGACGCTCGTCGTATCGGAGGAGTAGCTGATCCCGAACTCGTCGCAGACTGTCGCCAGTAGCTCCTCAACGAGTCAATGGCGGATTGAGGAGGAAGGCAACCTCCAGATCCTGGGGTAGGAGCTGCAGCATAGACGCGGCAGACGGTCGTCTTGCCGTCTCCGACCTCGCCGGTGAGCAGCACAAAGCCGCCTTCACCCTTGATCGCCGTAAAGCAGGTGAGCCATGGCCTCGCGGTGGCCCTCGCTCATGTAAAAATAGTGCGGGTTCGGTACTATCGAGAAGGGCTTTTCTTTGAGGCCGAAGTACTCTTTGTACATGTCTCCCTGGTAATGAGTAAACCTGGTGTCAGGTCGGATTCCTTAAAGATTAGCCCAAGCATCCTGAAAAAACAATCTTCTACCGCACATCCTCCTCCGGAGGTTCAGAGGTTGACCGGTCTGAACATCCGGGTCAACGGAAAATCAATCTTATAGATCCTGAGCGCATTACCCCCGAGGATCAGATTTAAGTCGTCCTGTGAAATATCGAGACGGCTCACCTGCTTCAAGCTCCATCCCATGATGTCCACCTGGTGGGTGACGATCCCTTCACTGCGGACCTGAAAGGTATAGGTCTGAGGATGGGCCCCGATATGGGTGTACGTCGGCTGGCTCGCACCCCAATCCGTGCCCCAAATCAATTTCTCAGGCCCCACATTCGGATTGAGGAGGGCCTTATAGTAAAGCTCCGTCCAGTAGAGGCCCGTTTCCAGATATACGTTGTCGTGATTGGCCGCCACCTGGATGCACTCATCTACCAGGTTTTCCATGTTGCCCCCCTGCATACCCCCGTGATCAAAGACAATCGTCACGTCAGGATATTCGGTGGCAAGGTCATGTATCCAGTACGGGTGCCAGTTTTCCGGCCAGAACGTATAGTTGATGGGATATCCTCCGGGGGACCCGGTGTGGACCCGCACCGGCACCTGGTGCTTGCGGGCGACGTTCATGACGAGCCTCAGCTCATCCATGCGCTGACTGTGACTATACGTCTTCTTGGTTCTCGCATTATCCGAGTTTGCGGGCATGCCCTCGCCGATCCCGATGAACTTACCCGTGGCGAGAAGTCTATCAATCTCTTCGCATGCGGCTTCCATCGTCCATTCGATTTCGCCCGCTTGCGCCTTGTCCGCGGTCTCCTTGGCGCGGCAGAGGGCCCTGAACTTATCGGGATATTTCTCCACGAGCTGGACGTTTATCTCGTTGTTCATTCCGAAGGCCGAGCAAAGGATACACATGTCGACCCATAGCACTGCATGTCATAGAGAAGCCGCTCGGAATTGTCGTACGTCTGAAGCTTGGGCATAATTTTGGCGAGATCCCTGTAAGGTATCTTTTTCTGGCTCTGCCGGCCCCCGCCCTCCTTTCTTAACTCCGGCCCGGCCGCATGCCTCTGAGCATGAACATGCGTGTCAATGATGAATCGTCCCAGTTTCATAGTGGATCCTCCGTTGCTGTTGTTTTTAGTTATGTCTGCCGTTCTTATCAGATAGGGCTTCGGGTGAGCGACCGAGCCCTGGGTTGACGTGTCGGGCCAGTCGCTCGGCACATCTTCTATCAGTTCTTCGGCCGTTCCAGCTGGATAATAGCGTAACGCCCTCAGTGTATATCAAGCAAAATGTGAAGCGATGCCCTTCGTCGAGCGACCGGGCCTCATGGATCAGCTCGGACCATTGCCGCCGTCTCTGAGAGGTAACCGCAAATCCAATTGACAGATGCCCGTTCAATGAATAGCTTTATAGCAGAACGCGACTAAAGCACGCATGCTTTTGTTAGAGCGCAAGGCGCTAGCTTGCTAATCTGTTTAGACAGGAGGAACCCATGAAAAAGACGATCGTATTCTTGTTGACCTTGGCTCTTTTGGTTGTGCCTGCCTTGGGTGCGCAGGGACAGACTAGTTCTGAAACCGCCCGGGGTTACGGTGCGGAGCAACAGGAATCACCTCCGGCAGGTGCGATACTTGGAGACTTTATATTTGTACGCCCCTTTGGCGTCATCGCTGTAGCCGTCGGCATCGTGGCAACAGTGGCCAGCCTTCCCATTTCGGTTCCGAGCGGCAGCGTGGGCACGGTCGCCCGGAAACTGATAGCGGACCCCTTTAACTTCACGTTCACCCGACCCCTCGGCACTTTCTATGGAGACGGCGTGCCATGGTCTTGACCGCCATAAGGCGATCAGACGTCGGCCTCACAGGCGCTTCAGCTGCTACCCGATGCGCTTTGCGTGACGGACAGACTTGAGAAAGAAATAGCCGACGATGACAAACGTTGCCAGAGGCGATACCCATTCGGGGACGTTGAGGCCAAAGCCGTGGGCCAGCATGACGATCCCGAGCACAAAGATGGAGTACATCGCGCCATTCTTCAGGTAGACGTACTTCTTGATTCGCCCGACTCCGTGATACGTCAGCTGCCTGACGATGACAGCACCGATGCCATTGCCGATGAGAATCAGCGGCACCGACAGGGTGAAGGCAAAGGCACCCACGATCCCGTCGATGGAAAACGTCATGTCGATCACTTCCAGGTAGAGAATCTTGCCGATATCCGACAATTCACTCTTGCCGCTTAGAATCCCCCGCTCCTGTTCCTCAGCGTAACTTCTGAAGCCGTGAGTAATGAAGAAGGCGGTAGAGCCTAAAACGGCGCCGAACGCAAGCATCGGGCTCTTTTCGAGGGCGAACCAGACAACGACGGTCAGGAGCGTCGAGACTACCGCGTAAAACCAGCCACCCTGACGGACAAAGTACCGTTCCACAGGCAGTCCGAACTGCTTTGGCTCGATGAAAATCCAGTGAAAAAAAAGAAATACAAAAAAGAGTGCGCCTCCGATGAGGAGCACGGGAGCGCTTTGCTGCACAGCGGCGAGAGCTGCAGCATCCCCGCTCAGGCTGGCCGTGAACGCCTGCCACGGACCGAGGCCCGGCGTCATGACCCAGACAATCAGCCAGGGCAGCGCTCCGCGCACGCCGAATACCGCCACTATGATCCCCCAGGTCAGGAACCACCGTCTGGCTCTCGGCTGCATGGTCGTCAAAGTCTCGGCATTGATAATGGCGTTGTCAATGCTGGTGATCGATTCAAAAAGCGCGAGACCCACGATGATCAGAATGGAGGACGTCAACCGTATCTTCCTATTCGTGCCATTCTCAATACCTAGAAAGCATAGTGCAGGGTTTTCCCCAGGTCAATGCCAGCAACCGTTGGCCGGGCTTGTTGTGGTGGTGGGTAAAAATCTCCGTGCTATCGTGATAGACCAGTCCTCTAGATCTTACCGGCCAGCAGCTCAAGCAGTTGCTGCAAATCCTTCAAGGATGGCGGATTTTCCAGGCTGGTCAATCGTTCCAGGCTAAGCTCTCCGATTTTGACGGCTTCCAGGAGTGCTTTCCGCAGGGGGAGAGAAAAGAGGCGGATGAACTCAAGACCCCCTTGGCCTTCCTGCTTGAACTCAAAGAAAGGATCCATCATGGAGAAGGCTGCATAGACGACAAGCCCCCATGAATAGTTGCGGTCCATCAGCAGGGTAGTGGCTCCCGGCATGAAGAGGGGTACGTTCTGCCAGTTCTTATAGAGGGAGTGGTCGCCGATGAGCGTTATCTCCGGTTTGCCAAAGGCCTTAATAGCAAGCTGCATGTACGTCGGAGAGCCTGGGGTCGAGCCCCATCTTGGAAGCGCCTATCCAGTCAACGGCCACCAGGTCCTCGCCCCCGATGATGGTTTCGGTAAGGTCAGGTTTCGGGTCAGCAAAGACGCCAAAGACCCCGTCGGCACTGACGTAAGCATCGATGAATCCAAAGTGCACGGGAAAGTCCTGAATGAGCTCGATAGCCGGTGTGTAGATGGGCTCATCACCAAACTCTGCTCTGTTACAATGATACTCCTTGAACTTGTTTGCTCTGGGAAGAGCACCGTACATATTCTTGAGGGTTAAGGTATAAAAGGCATATGAGTGCGTCTTGTTCTTTGCGAAGGAGATTCTGAAGTCAGCATCTCTCCAGACCGGATGAACGTCGCGCTGAATGGGTTTACCTGCTGCGGCTGAGGCTGCTGGTGACACATAGGCAACGTAGCCTTCTGAAAGGTCTACAATCGCGTAGTTTTCACCGAGGTACCCTACATATCGAGCCAACGTTTTGACATCGCGGTTCGTGAAGAAGGTGGCGTACGTGCTCCGGGCCTCCACCACGGTGATATTTCTGAAGCCCTTATCGCAGATCTTATCTATCAGGTGTTTCACCAGGGCCGGGTCAGTATAGCTGGAGACGTCCGTCAAAGAATACATGAAGCTGAAACTCGGCTTTATGACTATGGAAAAGGTCTCTCTTGTCTTTTGTCTCTCCTGCCCGGCTTTTTCAAACGCGCGTTCCAGCGCATCGAAGAAACCCGTGGCCTCCATAACGCTGATCGAGCGCTGCAAATTGATCAACGTTTTTGATGGCCGCGACGCGTGTGGTCCGTTCGGTCCCCAGCGGCGTGAGGTCGAGTATGCTCATATCTTCTTCCATGGCCAGGGCTTCTTTCTGCTGTGTGCCGGGAAGGGCAACGATACGCCGTTGAAAGATTTTGTGTCCGGGATAATGGTTGTTGTTGATCTCAAGCAGGTCTGCCGTGGGCAGGATCAGACTATCGGCCTTTTCTTTCGGTTCTATCGTACCGTGCTGCAGTGTGCCGTCCGGTTTGCTCACGACCTGAAAATCCATGTATGCAACACCGCCGATGATGTTTCCCAGCGCCTCTTCAACCCAGTGCGCGATAGAGCCCCTGGCAATGGAACGCAGGATGCCGGACCGTATCTGCACGCGGAAAGCATCGTCCGTGGACGCGCTGCGCGCGGGCTTCAACAGCGCAGAAGTAGTTGTAGTACAGGGTAGGGATCGTAAAGCCAGCAAGCCTCCCGTATTCGCCCTCGGCAAGCGTTTCATCAGAGACGACCTCGTACACCGTGCCGTCGAGATCTGAGGCTGCCGGTGATATTGGACAGTTTATAAATATCTGCCGTATAACCCAGGGGCTTCAATTTAAGCCATTTTTCCAAAGCCTTCAGAAGCGGTGAAATCCAATCAAAGTTCGGGGAGAATGGCCGCTTTTTCCTCCTTGGCGTCGAAGCCTTCGAGAAATTCTCTCAGTCGCTTCAGGCTGACTTCGAACGGGACATTCTTAGTTTCAACAAATTGCGGCGTGAATGTGAACTCCAGGCGAGCGGGCGTCTTACGAAGGTGGCCAGGTACATCATCCTTACGCATGTCCGTGAAGGAGACCTGGTACCCGTTGGTGATTTCGAAGAGACTGCCCTCGTACTTGTAAACGCCCTGCGGCTGAAACTTGAAGCCCAGCTCCAGATTCTCGATGGACCGGTCGGAGAGGGCGAAGCGTCTTATTGACCCCGCTGCATCCCTCAGGACGAGCCCGATGTCTGAGAATCCATCGTCGCCTCCCCAGGGGAAGCCCTTCGCATGAATCCCTGAAAAAAGAAAGAACTCCTGCGCCAGGCCGCCCGTTTGGCACGTTCCTTTGCAGACCCAGTTACGATATTCAGTCTCATATGTGCCTGGGATGATATTCTTCAGATATTCTTCAGAGGCTTCTCTGGACACGAACAGAAAGAAGCGTATTATCGTTACGAGTCTCTCTTTCCAGCCCGCATCAAAGAGTGTGGCGATGAGATCGAGAGGATTTGCGCTCTTTGGAAGGAACATGGAGAGGAGCATAGGGGCAAGGTCGGTAAGCGGATGAAAGTAAATAATGCCTCGCGCCGTCTTCTTTTGACCGCCTTCCTCCCACTGGAGTGTGGCAAAGAGCGTTGTGTGATCTTCGAGGATATCAAAGGTGCCCGGGTCATGAACGATGCGCTTGTAGCCGGATAACGTATAGATGGTCTTATTCTGCCCTCTCACCTGGAAGTCGTATGACATGCGACGTTCGCCGCTCTGCGGGTCTTTCCAGTAGAGACCGAAGGTTGCCCCTTTCAGCATGGGACGTTCTTCACCAAAGAGCGCCGTGCATGAAGCCCAGCCGGTCATGGGTAGGTGGCGTGCGGTTGGCCCTTCATCCGGCCCCGCCATCAGGGCGTCAAAATCATCAATCTGTGTGGTGACCCGGTATTCCAGCCTGTTTCCAGTTTTTTTACCCTCCAGGTAACCTTCTTCAAAAGAAGCTGCCCCCTCACAAACGTATCCCCACATCCGTTCCGTGAATTGGAGTTTTGCTTTACCTTTCTGGCCAGGACTCATCGACACCTCCATTGTGCGGGACTCTCATACTTCCTCGAAGCACCCTCAACTTACGAAAATGTCTAGCCGGTTTATCTGGTTCATTTCGACGAAAACGCACTCGGTATAGTGCATGAAGGAACCTCTCACCAGAGCCAAGCATCCACCACTCGCAGAATAATCTTGGCAAGCAGGACTCGACATCACGGGAACTGAATTGAGAATCAGCCAGACAACCTGCTGCCGCCATTTCTCCGTCAGGGTAATCAGTCAAGCTCCAATGCTTACAGGAATTCTACAGCATCGGGTAGAGTACTTGTCAACTATTACTTGCTCGGGGCCGTTATCAGCCGGCTTCGATTCTGGATGGGTTGCCCCTGCAATTCCAACTGCCGACGCCATCGACCAAACAGACTTAGACAGAATCTATTTTGGCTGTAGCCAATCGAACCAATCAACCCAACCGAACAACGGTTCTAGAACTGAGCGATAATCCCCCTACGGACTTAAGATGAATGGCTAACCTGCCGATAATAAAGCGTAGTAGTGTAGTATGGAACACGTGAACCATAGTAAGACAGACAGAGAGGAGTGGGTAACGGTCGGCATCGATGATGACGGGACTGAAGCCTATCTGGACGCAGCCAGCATTGCCCGGGACCTCGAAACGACCACTCTCTTTAAGGTTTGGCTGAAGCACGTCCCGCCGCACGGAAGCAAGGCGTACGCAGAAATCGTTCAGGTGATTAAGGCGGCAAAGAAGGACGTCAGGCAAGCCCGGCCACGTGAAGCAGGTGGTTGAGATCGATTTTGCTAAAGACATGTCCCGGAATCTGCATCTCATTGTGTGCGACAACCAGGGCGCAATTCTGGACGTGATCAACTTTCGTTATCCTGACTGGGCGAATATAGAACGAGGCAGCATTATTGATAAGGTGAGGGAGGCTCTTTTCAGTAGATTTCCCGATGCAACCGGAGGACACAGGGAGCCCCTGAAGTTCAGTCCGCCAAGAGTGCACGTGAAACCGGACCACGTGGAGATAAGCAACCGGTACCGTATCGCGGCTCAACCTTCAGCACCCGGTGATAAGTTGCGGCTGGAGGAGATTGATCTATAGGGCCTTAAGCGAAGGCCTGGTCTCGGACTTGCCAGGGGCAGCATTTTTGCATAGAATGCATAAGGGAACGATTTCGGAAACAGGTCGATGCACTTCGCCATAATCCTCCTTCTGCTCTTGTGCTCTGCTCCCACCACGCTTTACGCCAGCATTTACGGGTATGTGGATGATGGCGGAGCTTATCACTTCACCAACATCAGGCCCGCGAATAAACAGTATAGCGTCGTTGTTGAAACCAGAGAGGCGGTGCGCGCGACCGGGACAGACGTTTGCGCGTCCCTGGCGTGACGATGAGGAACGGTACGGTCTGATCAAGCAAGCTAAGACCCTTTTAGGCGTCCCTTATAAGCTGGGGGGCGACGGGCTGACCGGGATCGACTGCTCAGCTTTTGTCAGGAGGATGTTTTCTTCGGTTGAGGTTGCCCTGCCGAGGACCGCCAGAGAGCAGTATGATGTGGGCAGAAAAATATCCAGAGAAGAATTGACTATGGGCGATCTCGTCTTCTTCAGAACCAAGCAGCACGAACAGTCCCCGACCCATGTGGGTATTTTCATGGGGAACGGCCAATTCATTCACGCATCGGCCCTGAACAAGGGAGGGGTGAGGATTGATTCCCTCTCCGCTGATTTCTATAACGCGAGGTTCATCGGCGGGGCTCGCGTAAGGGCTCTTCCGGAAAGCGGCTCCACAGCCATCATAACAGCTTCAAAGTAGCAGAGCCGCACCAGGTCGCGGGCTTGACTTACTACCTGCCGCGTGGTACCTACTTGCCAGAGGGTGCCGACTAAGCCCTCAATAACGAAAGCCCAAAAAAAGGAATCAGTGCATGGCCAAGTATCCCCACATATTTGCTCCCGGCCGCATAGGTCCTCTGAAGACGAAGAACCGGATAAAATACGCTGCCACCGAGACGAACTTTCCCTTTGGTGACGGATTTGTGAGTGACAGGGAAGTAGCATACATGGAGGCTCAGGCCGGGGGCGGGGCAGGCATCGTGACGACCCAGGGTGCATACGCGGATAAGCGAGGTGAAGGTAAGGGATTTAAGGGCATGATGGCCATATATGACGACCGGTTCATCCCGGGACTTGCGCGCATCGCCGACGTGATAAAGCGTAATGGTGCGCTCTCCTGTCTTCAGCTCTTGCACTGCGGCAGGGAAGGGGGCGTTGAACTCGATTACTGCCTGATGCCGTCGGTTGTGCCGCAGAAGCTCTCCTATTTCAAGCCGCCCCGCGAGATAGGCGTTGCCCAGATAAAAGAATCGATCACTGACCATGCGCATGCGGCGCGCCGCGCGGTCGAGGCCGGCTTTGACATGGTAGAGATCTCCGGTATCGTCGGCTATCTCCTCTCAACCTTTATCTCCCGATACACGAATAAGAGGCAGGACGAATATGGGGGCGATATCAGGAACAGGTGCAGGCTCATGACCGAAGTGCTTCAAGCGGTCAAGGCAGAGGTAGGGCAGTCCATTCCGGTCGGCATCCGGCTGTGCGGCCTGGAGCTGCTCGACGACCGCGGAGGCAATACGCTGGAAGAGAGCCTGGAGAGCTTTCGTATCGCCGAGCAGGCCGGCGCCGACTACCTGAGCGTCACGATAGGCTGGCACGAATCCTCTCTCCCGGTCATCACCAGAGACGTGCCCATGGGTCATTGGCTCTGGGTGGCGAAGAAGGTAAAGGAGGCTGCGACGGTCCCTGTCATGATGGCTTTCCGCCAGTTTACCCCTGACGTTCCGGAGCAGGCGATCGCATCCGGATCGATTGACTTCTGGGAGGCCTGCAGGCCCATGATCGCAGATCCTGAGCTCCCGCGCAAAGTTGCCGAAAACAGGGAAGATGAGATTATCCCTTGCATCGCGTGTAATCTCTGCTTCTCCCGTCTCTATTTTCACCAGCCCATCATGTGTTCGGTCCGACCGACTCTAGGCCACGAAGGAGAGAGTCCCTGGGGATACCACGGGTTTGCTCCTGCCCGCAAGAAGAAGAGGCTGATCGTGGTGGGTGGAGGACCGGCCGGTCTTCAGTGTGCGGCAGTCGCCGCGAACAGGGGGCACAAGGTGACGCTCTGGGAGAAGAATGAGCAACCGGGCGGGGCCATCCTTCTCGCATCCCGCGTGGACGAAGGTGCAAAGGAACTCTTACGTCCGATACGTTATCTTGAACATGCGTGCCGGATGGCAGGCGTTGAGCTGCAGACGAACGTTGATGCCACACCTGACGTCCTTTCAGGGCAGGAAGCAGATGCCATCGTGATTGCTACGGGTGCGTCCGTTGGTATCCCGCCCTCCATCAGCGGGCTTCCCGTTCTGTCGCCCGAAGATATTATCGGCAAAGGCACGAGGCCCACGGGGAAGGTGCTGATCCTCGGCGGAGAGGGCGTGGGACTGGGAGTAGCTGTTTTTCTGGCAAGTCAGGGATCTTATGATCTTACCATCATCGAAGAAGGAGCGAAGCTCGGGAGGGACGTCAACCCGTTCTATCTTTGGGGGTACATGAGAATCTTGAAGGAAAAAAAAGCTACCCTGCTGCGATCCAGCCGGCTCCTTGCGGTTGACGGGAGGCAGGCTCGTATAGCCGGTGCGCGCGGGGAACAGGTCATTGAAGTCGACGCTATCGTTGCGACACAGAGGCAGTCTGCCAGTTCCTGGGCACTGGCACTTGTTGGTTCAAATCGTGAGGTATATTTTGTCGGCGATGCAAAAAGACCAAGGCGTCTCAACAATGCCATGCATGATGGCTACCGTGTGGGGATGGCAGTCTGATGATTCCCGTTATCGATGAAACGACATGCACGGGATGTGGCGCTTGCGTGGAGGTCTGCCCGCCAAAGGCTCTCGTCATGAGGCACGAAAAGGCCCTTCTGGAGGAAGAATTCTGCGAAGAGTGCGGTTTTTGCGCTGCCGAGTGCCCCGCGGACGCAATCAGGATAGTCTTTCCGACAAAGGGCTGACCGCGTCGAGCTAGGACCCCTTTCTGCGAAAGCCACGTCTGGATCACGTCGCACTGGTCCGGTGACGTGACGCAGATTCCTGACTCTTCGTCCAACTCTTCGCAGCTTTCGCAAATGTCCCAATGACCGCAGGTAGTGCCTGGGGTTAGCTCGTGGTCGCACTCAAGGCACCAGACATAGCCACACGCTTTGCAGACACCTATCGTCAAGTCCTCTTCGCCATCAGGCCCCTCGGGCATGGCTGTCTTATCACTGACACAGCGAGGGCAGTCCCCAACAAAAACAGCCCTCACAAACTCGTCTTCGGAGTCCGTGTCCTCGGCAAGCCGCATCAGCTCGTCCCGCGCCTCGTCGGGCATGGTTTCCCAGAACTTCTCGAGTTCCTGAGTCTCCTTGGTCTCCTTTGTTTTCTTTCCGCTTTTCTTACCGTTCTTTTTCATCTCGGTTGCGCTCCTTGGCTATGGGCTGACACTTATTTTCTAACTATAGCACACCTCCCGGCAAAAACAACGTTTTGACTGGCCTCGCCTCGAGGACCGCCGGCATAGCCGGCTTAGGATCGGAAACTTCGTTTCCTTAGGAGCGTCGCCTCTGGCGACTTGAGGAACTGCCTCAAGCCCGATGGGCCGGTCCTCAACCACCGCAGGCGGCGTCCTTTAACGCAGTGGTCATCAATTGGCGCGGTCGTATCGCAACTCTGCTATGATATTCGCACGATCGTGCAGAGATGACAGGATTGAACATTTACACAAGTAATCGCCTCGAAGCGCTTGCAAAGCGGTTGGCCGCAGTGGTCGCCAGACCCCTCTCTTCACCCTTTGTACGTGAAGTGATCATTGTTCAGAGCAAAGGCATGGAGCGCTGGCTCTCTATGGAGCTTGCGTCGAGGGTCGGTATCTGGGCAAACTGTGAATTCCCTTTTCCCAACAGGTTCACCTGGGGTGTATTCAAGACGGTCCTGGAGAACGTGCCGGATTTCGACCGTCTGAGCCCGGAGGTAAACGCGTGGCGCATCGTAAGGGTCTTGCCCGATTGTCTTGAAACAGAGGGCTTCGAGACGTTGCGTCTATACCTCGGCAAGACACAGCTCAGCTTGAAGAAGCTTCAACTGGCGGAGCGCATTGCTGACGTCTTCGACACGTATGCTGTCTATCGGCCGGAACAGGTGCTCGGATGGGACCGTGGTATTGAAAACCACTGGCAGGCACAACTGTGGCGTCGTCTTTATCAGAAAGAAGAGTACACACATCGGGCCAGGGTCTGGAGAGAGGCTACCACAACTCTTTCCGGCCTGCATGGCATAAGTGGCCCCCATGACCTCCATCGTCTGCCGGAGCGTATCTCTGTCTTTGGTATACCGGCGTTGCCACGCTATCACCTTGAAGTCCTGAGAGGCACTCGCGGATCGCATTCCGGTGCACCTTTTTCTTCTTAATCCGTCCAGGGAATACTGGGCGGACATTGTGCCCGAGAGAAAGATTGTCAGTGTCGAGCGCGCCGAAGGTGAGAAATTACCGCTTCCGGGCGAGCTTCATTTTGAGATAGGAAATCCGTTACTCGCATCTCTCGGAAAGCTGGGACGCGATTTCTTCCGCACCATGGTCGACCTGGATGCAGAGCCTGTTTCTGACTTTATCGATCCGGGAGAGGACTGCCTGCTGTGCGCCGTCCAGTCTGACGTTCTGAACCTCCGGAACAGGGGCGAGAGCGGCCCGAAGACGATCATCAACCCTGATGATACGTCTATCCAGATCCATTCGTGCCATGGGCCGTGGCGTGAGGTCGAGGTCTTGTACGATACGCTGCTCAGTCTTTTTGAAGCGCACCCGGGCCTTGCTCCCAGGGACGTGCTTGTGATGGCTCCCAGCATAGAGACATACGCGCCTTATATATCAGCCGTGTTCGACGCAACACGCGACGAAGCAAAGCAGATTCCCTATTCCATAGCCGACAGGCGGGCACCCGCTGAGAGCCACGTCATTGATCTATTTCTCAAGATTATCGGTCTCTGCTAAAGGCCGTCTCCAGGCCTCGCAGGTCATGGACGTACTCAGCTCGCCGGTTGTGAGAAGCAGGTTTGGCCTTCCGGATGAGGAAATCGACGTGATTCTTCGATGGGTGGTTGACACGCGCATACGCTGGGGAATTGATGGAGAACACCGGGCAGACTTTGGTTTGCCTGCTTTCGAGGAGAATAGTTGGAAAGCCGGGATTGAGCGTCTCATCCTGGGATATGCGCTGAAGGGTGATGAAGAAAAGCTCTTTCTGGACCGACTTCCCTACCGTGATCTGGAAGGTGATGAAGCAGAAGTACTCGGGCGTCTTCTTGAGTTTTTGGAACAGCTCTTTTACGCTGTGCAGGGGCTGGAGACGCCCAGAACGCTCGGTGAATGGAGTGATACCCTTGAAGGCCTGAGGTCAGCCTTCCTTGCAGGAGATGAGGATACAGCCCATGATATGGAGCTTTTGAAGGATCAGCTCAGGGAACTCGGGCGTCTTCAGGAACTCTCAGAATTTGAGGATCCGGTTGGGATTGAGGTGGTCCGCTATTATCTCTCGACGCGTCTCGGAACTGAGCAGCTTTCTCGAGGGTTCCTCACGGGTGGTGTCACCTTTTGTGAGATGCTGCCCATGAGGAGCATTCCGTTTCGGGTGGTAGCTCTTATGGGGATGAACAACGATGCGTATCCGCGGGAGGAGCGTCCCGTGGGCTTTGACCTTATCAGCCAGGACCCCCAGGCAGGAGACCGCTCGCTTCGCGACGAGGACCGGTACCTCTTCCTGGAGGCTCTGCTTTCCGCCAGGGAGCTCTTCTATATAAGTTACGTCAGGCCAGAGCGTCCGGGATAACAGCGTCGTTCCGCCCTCTGTGCTGGTAAGCGAACTACTCGATTACTGCGACCAGGGCTTCTCGATGGCGGATTCCTCGCACGGTCGTCAACCTTCTCGCGACGAGCCATCGTCTTCAGGCCTTCAGCCCTGCTTATTTTACGGGTGAGGGGCGGCTGTTCAGTTATTCGGAAGAGGATTTTGATACGGCAAAAGCTCGATCAGACGCGCGGCGCAGTCCGTCTCCATTCCTAGCGAAGCCCTTGAGTGAGCCGCCTCCTGAATGGAAGTACGTTTCCGTCCAGGATCTAAAGAGGTTCTACCAAAACCCGGCCCGCTACCTTCTCAGCCACAGGTTAGGCATGTATCTGGAGGAGCGTGACCTCACCCTCCAGGGAGATGAGCCGTTTTCGCTGGACAACCTCGACCGCTACGCCTTGAGCAATGGGCTGATCACGAAAAGCACTAACGGGTGAGGAGCTGAACTCCTACAAAACTGTGGCGCGTGCGCAGGGTATTCTCCCTCCGGGGACGCCCGGGGATCTCGCGTTCACCAGGTTGGTTAATGAGGTCGAGGCTTTTTCCACGGAGATCCGGCCGCATCTAGCCGAGTGCGCCCTGCCTCCGGTCGAGGTGGATGTTACGGTAGCAGGATTCAGGATATCGGGGCGTATCGATGACATCTGGCCAACAGCCATGGTCACCTACCATTTTGCCAAGGACAAGGCCAGATATCATCTTGCGTGCTGGATTGATCACCTGCTCCTCAATCTGGTGAGGAGTGAAGGGTACCCCTTTACGAGCCGCTTGATCACCATGGACAAGACCTGGGTTCTCCAGCCTCTCGAGGATGCCACCGCAATAATCGAGACGCTGCTTCATCTTTACTGGCAAGGGCTCAAGGAGCCTCTCAGGTTTTTCCCGGAAGCCTCACTGGCCTTCGCAGAGCGTCTCAGCAAGGGCGGAGGAGTGACTGAGGCTCTGAAGGCGGCACGGAGTGTGTGGGAAGGTTCGGAGTTTGTCCCCGGGCGTTCGTCGGAAGGTGCTGACCCCTACCTCACGCTTTGTTTTGGAGAGGTTGATCCATTTGCCGATCCGTTCAACGAGATTGCGCGATTGGTTTTTGATCCGCTGATGGAACAGCGGGAGAAAGCGTGATGGACCTTCAGAAGGCTCCGGCCAACTTTGACGCGCACGATGTCCCTCTCACGGGATGGAGCCTTGTGGAAGCGAGCGCGGGGACAGGCAAGACCTATGCCCTTGCCGGCCTGTACGTGAGGCTGCTTGTTGAAAGAGGCCTTTCGACTAAAGAGATACTTGTCGTTACCTTCACGAAAGCCGCAACGGACGAGCTGAAAGGCAGGATACGCGCGAGGATCCGGGATGCGCTGAGAGGCTTTACGTTTGGAGCAGGCTCAGACGAGTTTCTTGCCGGGCTGATATCAAGGACAGAAGATCGCGAACGGGCCAGGCGATTCCTGACCGACGCTCTACGCAGTTTTGATGAAGCAGCCATTTTCACCATCCACGGTTTCTGTTTGCGGGCTCTGCACAACCATGCTTTTGAAAGCGGATCACTCTTCGATACGGAACTGTTGGAAGACGAGACAGATATGATCAAGGAGATGGTCCATGACTTCTGGAGGATCAATTTTTACGGGAGTTCAAGCCAGTTCTTCAGCTGCATTGGCACCTGGGTGAATCCGGAAGAGCTTTTGAAGCTTGTACGCCTCTGCGGGAGAAATCCCTTTCTGCGCGTGCAGGGAGGAGGGCATGCACAGAAAGGGATAATGCCTGATGCTGTCGAACAGGCGTGTCTAGCCGCCTTCTCAACGATACTGCCGGCTCATGGCCTGCTTCGCGCCAGGAGATACTGGATATCCTGATGCAGGACCCGGGCCTCAATAGATCCATATATAGCCAGAAAGCCGTGGAGCGGCTGATTGGGCAGCTTGATGCCTATTTCTCTTCGGGTTACTTCTTGCCGTCTCCGGATGCCCTGGAGTACCTCTGTTTTGATCCGCCGGTGAAGCGAACAGCTCTGAAAAAACAGGCCCAACCTCCTGCGCACCCCTTTTTCAGCCGCTGTGATGAGCTTCGCAGGAGGCTTGCGGATACGACCTCATGCTACGATGAAAAACTTGGTCAGGTGCGAGGCGAACTGATCGATTTTATCAAACAGGAATCCTCAGAAGAGAAAGCTGGACAGGAACGTGCGCACCTTCAGTGACCTTCTCCTGGACCTGCTACGAGGCGCTTGAAGGGGAAGGAGGCTTGGCGCTTGCCGCCTCACTCAGAAGGCGGTACAAGGCGGCACTGATCGATGAGTTTCAGGACACGGATCCCTTGCAGTACGCCATATTCAAGAAAATATACGGCTACGAAAAGGCCACGCTCTTTCTCATAGGCGACCCGAAACAGGCTATTTTCGGTTTCCGCGGAGCGGATGTGTTCGCGTATATCAGGGCTTCAGGCGATGTTGCGCAGCACTTTACCCTGGACAGAAACTGGCGCTCTTCAGAGCCGATTATCAGGGCAGTCAACGCCATCTTTGACAGGCCCGATACCCCCTTTCTGCTCGAGCGCTGCAGTATCTCCCGGTCATGGGAAGCGGAGCCGCGTCGGCAGGAGCTCACTTTCGATGGTCAGCCCGATCCTTCGCCTTTCAAGCTATGGCTGCTCGCGCGCAGGACGGACGGCAAGCCCCTTACAAGAGGTTCGGACACGGGAGGCGCTCTACGGGGCTGTCTGCTCCGAGATCGAAAGGCTCCTGGAATTGGGAGGCCGTGGCAAGGCCTTGATCGGCGACCGGCCCGTAGCTCGCGAGCGACATTGCCGTTATCGTGCGTACGAACAGGGAAGCGCAGGAGATTCAATCCGTATTGAGGCAGGCGAACATCCCCAGCGTTGTTTACACCGGGGAATCTGTTTTCAAGAGTGATGAAGCTCTGGAGCTGGAACAGATATTCCAGGCTGTCAGTGATCCGGCAGACGAAGGAAAGGTTAAGGTTGCACTTGTGACGAGGATGCTGGGCGTGTCGGGGGATGACCTGGCGCGCACGATCGAGGATGAGACTGAGTGGGAGAAGTGGCTCACCCGGTTCGAGGAGTATCGTCTCTTCTGGTTGCGTGCGGGATTCATCAGCATGGCACGCAAGCTGGTGGCGCGCGAGCAGATCAAGTCCAGGCTTGGCGCACCTTCCTGCGGGAGAGCGTCGATTGACCAACCTGCTCCATCTCCTTGAATTGCTGCATCGTGCGGAGACCCGGGAGAAGCTAGGCGTGGAAGGGCTCCTTAAATGGCTGAACGAACGGCGCCAGTCTGGTCCAGGACTCGGCAGTGGAAGAACACCAGATCAGGCTCGAGACCGACGAGCTGGCGGTCAGGATCGTCACCGTCCACAAAAGCAAAGGCCTGGAATATCCGATCACCTTTTGTCCCTTTCTGTGGAGTGATTCCAGGATCACGCCAATCAGTTCATCACCTATCATGATAAAGAAGACAACTATCAGTCCGTAGTAGATGTATCCGATGTCCCCCGACGAGTCAACCAAAGAGTGCGCTGAGACAGAGCAGTTAGCGGAGAACATCAGACTGACGTACGTGGCGCTGACGCGCGCAAAGTACCGGTGTTACGCGGCGTGGGGCTACATCAACAATTCTGAAACATCTGCGCTGGCTTATTTGTTTCATGGCCGGACCTTAAGCCGATGTGACCTTGCGGCCCTGGAGGCACACATGAGGAGCCTCTCGGATGAAGCGTTGACAGATGAGCTTATGTCTCTGGCTCAGAGGTCTCAAGGGGCCATCGAACTGCTCCCGGTGCCGGAGGAGAGAAGCTCTTATTCTCTTCTCTGCACAGTCGGCCTCCTGAACCTCTGCGACTCAGGCCCTTTATCGGGCAGATCGAGCGGGATTGGCGGGTCTCCAGCTTCTCCGCCCTTACGTCGGGGAAAGATGAACTGGCGGAGTTACCGGACCGCGACAGGGAACTGCAGGAAGAGCCTCCGGCGGTTGAGGCCGTCACGCAGGCGGAAGTTTCTCCCGGCCTCTCCGTCTTCACGTTTCCGGCAGGCCCGAGGGCAGGGAGCTGTTTGCACGAGATCCTCCAGCGCGTCGACTTTGCTCGCTTTGAATCGAAGGAAACACGAGCGCTCGTGGCCGATAAACTGGCCCGTTACGGCTTCGCACCCGACTGGGTCGACACGGTCTGCCTGCTCATCAAGAACGTGCTCACAACTCCGCTGAACGAGGAGCGTTCCTTCACCCTTTCCACGCTTGGAACGGGTGATCGTCTCCATGAGGTTGAGTTTCATGTACCCCTGGGGTTGATCACGCCAAAGGGCTTGGGCAGCCTTCTTGCCCCCGGAGAGGGCCATGGTGAAGCATCTGCCGGCAGGTTGATAGGGAAGCTGGGATTCAGACCTGTCAAGGGGATGCTCAAAGGCTACATTGACCTGGTGTTCCACCGCGGCGGGAGGTACTACATCGTGGATTGGAAATCGAACTACCTCGGTGCGAGCCCGGAAGACTACGCCGGAGCACAATTATCGACCGTAATGGGACGTGAGTTCTACACGCTCCAGTATCACCTGTACACAGTTGCCCTGCACCGGTTCCTGGAGCTGCGTCTGCCCGATTACCAGTACGATAAGCACTTTGGAGGGGTCTATTATCTCTTCCTCAGGGGCATGGGTCCTACCGGCGAATACGGCGTTCTTTTCGACCGACCCGCCACCGAGCGTATCAAGGCGTTTGCGCACTATGTGACAGGCAGATAGCATGGCAGAGACAGCACAACAGACTCCGGATACCGCACCCTTCACCGATATCGACCGCCACTTTGCAAACTGGATGGTCAAATTCTCGTCCGGTACATCCACCGATGTGCTTGAAAGACCTCTGGCTTGCGGCGGCACTCGCGAGCAACGCTGTGGGCAAGGGAGACGTCTGCGTGCTTCTCTCCGACTGGGCGGGCAAGCCTACAGATCTTCACGAGCAACTCCGTGGAAACCTATTTGGCGAGCACGGCACACTGCCCGAACAATATCCTGACCTTGCCGCAATGGATAGAACGGCTGAAGACAGCCCTGGTTGTCGGCGCGCCCGGCGACTTCAAGCCATTGATTCTCGACGAAAAGCATCGGCTCTACTTACAACGTTATTGGGCGTACGAAGGGCAGCTTGCTGAGGTGCTTCTTGCAAAAGCGGGAAGTCCCAAGAGGCCTGTTGACGAGCAGCTCCTGAGAGACAGCCTTCAAAGGCTTTTCGCTCACGATGACCGAAGAGGTAAACTGGCAAGAGGTTGCGGCCGTGGCTGCGACCCTGAATGGCTTGACCATTATTTCCGGCGGGCCCGGGAACAGGAAAGACCTTTACCATGGCAAAGATTCTTGCGCTCATGGTTGAGCAGGCAAAGGGTCGAAGCCTCGCCATCGCCCTGGCGGCCCCCACTGGGAAGGCCGCGGCCAGACTGAAGGGAGCCATAAAGGAGAGCAAGGCGACCCTGAACTGTTCACCAGACGTAAAGGCGCTTATCCCGGAGGAGGCTTCAACCATTCACCGTCTGCTGGGGCCCACCCGTGGTGCAGGCTTTCGGTTCAACGGGGAAAATCCCTTGCCCTATGACGTGGTCGTTATCGACGAGACATCGATGAGCGACCTTCCCCTTATGAGCAAGCTGGCGAGCGCGCTTAAGGACGGGGCGCAGCTGATCCTTCTGGGTGACAAGGATCAGCTTGCATCCGTGGAGCCCGGAGCCGTTTTTGGTGACATCTGTGAGTCTGCCAAGGCAAACAGGTTCTCGCCGGCTTTTGTGCGATACATTAAGAAAGTGACAGGCGACGAACTTCCCACGACTGAAGAAGAGCGGGCAGTCCTGATTGATTCGGCGGTGGTGCTTGAGAAGAATTATCGCTTTGGCAGTCAAAGCGGCATCGGCAGATTGAGTACAGCTCGTCAAGGAGGGAAAGGGCAGGGAAGCCCTTGATCTTCTCGAGAGCGGCGTGTTCAGTGACATTTCATGGCGGGCTATCCCTTCGGCCGGCGCGCTTGCAGGAGTACTGGAGCGAGACTCGCTTGACTATCATGCCGATTATCTGAGGGCCGCCGAGCCGGCCGGCGCCTTTACTCTCTTCAACAGGTTTCATATGCTCTGCGCGCTGCGCGAGGGGCCTTACGGTGTGGTCGCCGTCAATCAGATGATACAGAACTTCTGCGCAAAGCGAGGGCTCATCAGGCGAGAGGGCAGATGGTACCGGGGGCAGCCCCTGCTCGTAATCGCAAACGATTATCGTTTGAGGCTCTTCAATGGAGATATCGGCATTCTTCTTGACGATCCTGAAACAGGAAGCCTCCGCGTTTACTTTCCTACGGAAGAGGGCACATTCAGAAAGATTCTGCCGGGCAGGCTCACCGCTTACGAGATGGCGCACGCAATAACTGTGCACAAGAGCCAGGGCTCAGAGTTCGATCATGTCCTTATCCTGCTGTCCGACAGACCCTCTGAGGTGGTGACACGGGAGTTGATCTACACAGCTGTCACGAGGGCGAGAAAGCGCGTTGAGGTCTGGGGAAGGGAAGAGATCTTTGTGAAGGCGGTCTCCAGTCAGACCCGAAGGGTATCCGGATTAAAGGACAGATTAAGAAACAGGTAAAGGCAATGACAGGTTGAGGTAAAGGTTAAGAAAAGCAAAGGCTGAGGTCGATGGCCAGTTAAGATTGCTTTCGGCGGTTTCTCAACCTCAACCTTAACCTGTCTTATTCTTCCCTGGTTGATATTTGCGCGTGCCCTACTTATAGTTTATCTATAGTAAGCGTCTGACGGTGCATTCCGTTGGGAGCGGCTCTTCTGGAGGAGACTATGATAAGACCTGTCAGTTTAATGCTCTGCGTGATATTCCTGGTTACTTTGCCGGTCTGCCACCACTTACGGCCTGGATGCCACCTGCACGTTCTCGGTCTCTCCGGACACCGTTCACTTTTTTGACATTTTTGGCGGTAGCGCAGAGGTGCAGGTTAAGGCTTCCGCACCCACGTGCACGTTCAGTGCAAAGACTGAATATCCGTGGATTGCCATTTCCGTCACGCAGGAGCAAGGCGAGGGGAAAGTTTTAGTGACCGTTGGTGGTAACGATTCCCTGACCCACCGCGTAGGGAGTCTTTTAATCGACAGAGAGGAAGTGACGGTGATTCAGAACGGCCCACACCGCGGCGGCACAGGCTTTTGATCATATCAGTGGGCGGCTCCGGATGACGGCCGGGCCTGGCGTAAACATACGATAAGGAGGAGCCATGGGAGCTATCTATAGCGTGTTCGAGTTGCTGGGGCGCATCCTCATCGCGCTCATGTTTCTTCAGTCGGGGATTGGGAAGATAGGGAGCTACGCAGCCACCAGCCACTACATGGCAGCAAAGGGAGTCCCTTCCATTCTGCTGCCCTTGGTGATTATCCTTGAGGTCGCGGGTTCCCTCGCCGTAATCCTGGGATATAAGACCCGTCTATTCGCGTTTGCTCTGGCCGGATTCTGCATTTTGGCGCCCCTCCTGTTCCACTTGAACTTCGCCGACCAAACGCAAAGCATTATGTTTATGAAAGATATTTCGATTGCGGGAGGATTCCTTATCATCTTCGCTCGCGGAGCAGGGGATCTGAGCCTGGACAGGAGGTTGGGCAAATCCCGCCGCGGATAACCGGAAATCGTAACCGGCCTTTCCGCCAACCGGCCGGACTCGCGCGTATCGGCCCGGCTATCTCCTGCAACTCCCGGAAGAGTCTCGTTCGCACCGTGACCCATCGATCCACGTGGCCCCGCCAGGTTTGTGAACAAGAGGTTCGCACGGGCCAGTCTCGTGCCCGCAGGTTCGCACCAGCCAGGCTCGCACCCGTCAGGATTGCATTTGACAGGTTTGCTCCCGACAAGTTGGCGCCAGCCAGCCACGTGTCCGTTAAGTTTGCGCCGGACAGGTCAGCACCGGACAGGTCAGCACCGGCCAGTTTCCAGTGGATCAGTAACGCGCCGGACAAGTCACAGTCCGCGCAATTCCCGGTTGTTTTCAGTTTCTGAAAGTCTGCCTGATTAAAAGCGGACGCAGTGCCGAAAGTCAGACCGACGGCAGCGACAAGCGCCAGAATAGTCAAAGCAATTACTTTCATGAAGACCTCCTCTTCACCAGGTTGGGATGGACTTCCTTTACTCTTGGAAACAATTTCTCTCCCTGACTAAAGACTACGCACGACCACGGCAGATAGCAATAGGCCATGTGTCTATATTTGGTCAGTCCAAGAGTTTAATCATAGGGGCTGGGGTGGTCTCATCCGCTTGAATGCAAAGTGGTATAAGTCCTTGACTGATTTGTGGTTTAACGCCGAAAAAGATGCCGGCGATAGAAAGCCAGTTCAGCGATGGAGGCTTGCAGATCATAGTAAGCATCATGGCGGCTGCCTGAACCAGTCAAGACTGCCTCCGGAAAGCAGGTGCGTATGATCTCCGGATTTCCTTTCTCAAATTCCTCATCGGGATGGAGGCGCTTCCATTCAAGCTTGAAGGCCGAAACATCCAGCTGGCGGTAATGCAGGCGGCTCAGAAAACGAGGCAGGAAGCGGCGAATAAGCCACCAGTCGAAATGAATGCTGTTGCCCGCGAGCACCGGCCGATGATCTTCGCGTTCTGCAGGTAAACCAACCGCAGCATCTACATAGGCGGCAAGGCGCTCCTCTGCTTCGGCGACATCCACCGCCTCGGCTGACCGGCAAGCCTTGACCAGGTCTGGCAGATTCTGTTCAACCCACGGGCTGAACTTTGTGCCTTCGGGCGGGCGAATTATCAATCGTATGTCCCGCTCTTGAGGCAATACCCGTCGCAACGAGGTGTCAGTGACCAGGGCTGCAACCTGAAGCAGCACCGCTGCTTCGACTTCAAGACTTGAGTACTCTGTGTCGAACCAGACATAAAATTTACGCGCATCGGGTGCCTGTGCTATCATCGCGGGCGCCTCATTCATAAACTGCTTCGGGAGCGCAGTTAAACCTCGCCTTTGTCACAACGTAAACAGTATCTTAGGGATGTCAAGGAGGCTTTGCTGCGATAGCCCGCGCCTGTTGCCTTGACAGTTGCCTCCTCACGTGAGCAGATTGGCCTTATAAGGGAGGTTGCTATGGGTGCAATGGTGCACGAGCGCAACAATCAAATAGAGTGCTGTTACCGATGATGCGCAGGCGAGCCTTCAAGGCAGCTTATCTGACCACGTACGAGCAAGGTCTTTTTCCTGAACGCACCGCGGACGCTTACCGCATGCTTCGCGTGTGCAGCGTCTGTCCAAGAAAGTGCAGTGTGGACCGGACCGTTGGAGAGGAGGGCTTTTGCCGCGCAGGCGGCCTTCCGGAGATCTCATCGTACGGCCCTCATTTCGGAGAGGAGCGGCCGCTCGTGGGGACCCACGGGTCAGGCACCATCTTCATGACGCACTGCAACCTGGGCTGCATTTTCTGTCAGAACTACGAGATCAGCCGTCTAGGCCAGGGGCGCACCATCACATTTGATGAGTTGAGCAGGATAATGGTCGAGCTGCAGCGGAGGGGCTGTCACAACATTAATTTTGTTAGCCCGTCCCACTTTGTCCCGCATATATTGGAGGCCCTTCCAGAAGCGATAGAGATGGGGTTATCAGTCCCGCTCCTTTATAACACAGGCGGATACGATGCAGTGGAAACATTGAAGCTCCTTGACGGAGTCTTCGACATCTATATGCCTGATTTCAAATACGCCGAGAGTGACGTTGCCCGGCAATACTCCCAGGCGCCTGACTACCCCGAGGTCGTCAGGATGGCTTTGAAAGAGATGCACCGGCAGGTGGGAGATCTTGAAATGGATGAAGATGGGATCGCAGCTGAGGGGTCTTCTTGTACGCCACCTTGTCCTGCCGGAAGGGTTAGCCGGTACGCAGGGAAGCTATGCATTTTCTGGCGACGGAGATTTCGAACAATATCTATGTGAACATCATGGATCAGTATTTCCCGTGCGGCGACATCATTCCTTCCAGGATGCTCCCTTCCAGGGTGCTGCGCTATCGCTACCCGGCGGGCTCACCGCTTGCGCGGAGGATCACGCGGAAGGAGTTCATGGAAGCAATACAGATAGCCCGGGACGAAGGCCTGAGCCGGATAGACAGGGAGCTGTAGGAATCGTGACGATCTCTCGTAAGTGCGGGAGTGGAGTGGTGCACGCTTGGTTACGCTTTTTTACTTGACTTCCAGGCTATATCTATGCGATAATACTCTTGAAGTTGACGAAAGTTTTTGTCGTACACGTGCCGCAAAGACTTTGACTTTGCGGTTTTTTTGTCCCCAGGGACCTCGTAACTTCTAACGCTAATAAGAACAGAGGAGACGTATCGTATGGCACAAGGAACAGTAAAATGGTTTAACGAATCCAAGGGATTCGGGTTCATCGCAAGAGAAGACGGCGAAGATGTTTTCGTTCATCACACCGCGATCCAGGGCAACGGGTTCAAGACGTTGGCTGAGGGTCAGGCGGTCACTTTTGACGTAGACAAGGGTCCGAAAGGACTCCGCGCGATCAATGTCGTGACGCTCTAAGCTGAGCAACCAGACAAGAAAAGGCCTCGATTTTTCGAGGCCTTTTTGCTTTCTTAAGCGACCGTTTGGTCGCCCTCTTTCAATTGTACTCGCTCATCAGCAATGCAGTCTTCTTTTTCTAGTCCTGCAATGCTTTTACCAGCTTCTCAAGGACCGCATTGGGGCAGGTGCAGCCCCACCGCACTTATGTCGGTCCTGATGCTGATGTAGGCGCCTTCCGCCGTCCTGCTCATCTCTGGACGCTTCCGCACGATTAACATCTCTCACCACTCTATTTCCCCTTCAACCATTAGTAACAAAAGTGGTATAGTTATAGGGTAACAGGCTATTTACGAAGGAAGTCCGGATGTCGGTGAAGGTAAGAGAACAGACAGGGCCTGAAAGGGTTCGGCGGAATAGGCCGGGACGGAGAGCTAGATTCGGGGGCGTCATCCCCGGAAATCGGCCAATCTTGAGACACTGCAGCAGGAGCATAAGAGAACTGAAGAACTGCTGAAGAAGGAAAGGAAAACTTTTTTTCGGATTCTGCAGAAAGCCCCCTATGGTGTGATCCTCATCGACAGGAACGGCAGGTATGTTTATGTGAATCCCGAATTTACCAATATTACGGCCTACACTCTGGAAGATGTACCAACGGGACGCGACCTCCTTCATAAAGCCTATCCCGACCCGCGTTACAGGGAAAAGGTCCGGGAAGCATGGCGAACCGATATTCTGCAGAAGGGTGTGACGTGGGTTTTTAGTTTCTTGCGGGGCGATGGTCAGACAAGGGAGATAGAATTCAAGCCGACCCTCCTCGATGACGGCAGGGTGATTGTGATGCTCTCCGATGTGACGGAGCGCAAGCAGACTGAGGACGGCCTTCGCAAAGCCCGGCAAGAGCTGGATCTCAGGGTAAAAGAGAGGACCGCGGAGCTGTCCAGATCGAACCGGCTTTTGAAACAGGAGATTGCGGAGCGGGAACGGGTAGAGGAAGCACACAGGGAATCGGAAGAGCGTTACCGCGCACTCGTAAAGCACTCTTCGGACGGCATCTTCATACTCGATCCAAAAACAGGCAAGCTGCTGGAAGCCAACGACCAGTTCCTCAAGATGCTCGGATACCGGCAGGAGGATGTCGCACAACTGAAGGTGCGGGACATCGTTACGTACGAGAACAGGGCGATAAGGGAGGACATTCAGAAAGCCCTCGAGAGCGGTCAGGATGTCTTCGGGCTACGCCAGTACAAGCGGGCGGATGGGTCGTTCCTCGACGTGGAAGTGGGCGCCACACTGATCACTTACAGCAATGAGCAGGTGGTAATGGTAAACATCCGCGACGTCACTGAGAGGACGCGGGCGGAGAGGGCCCTCAGGGAATCGGAGGACAGGTACCGTGCTATCTTCGAGACGACCGGATGCGCCACAGCGATGATTGACGAGGATATGACCATATCCCTGGTGAACACGGAGTTCGAGAAGCTCTCAGGCTACGCGAAAGAGGAGATCGAGGGCAAGAAGAGCTGGATTGAGTTTCTGGAGCCGAAGGAGGTAGGACGACTCGTCGGGTATCACCATATGAGGAGGGAGGACCCGGGTGCGGTGCCGAGAAATTATGAGTTCCAGTTTGTTACGCGTTCCGGGAATGCGAGGACTATCTTCAGCACCGGCGCCTTGGTTCCGGGGACAAAGAGAACGTGTGTCCCTGCTCGACATCACCGATCGTGTGCGGGCCGAGAGTGCCTTGAGGGAGACGGACAGACGTTACCGCGCCCTGTTTGAAGAATCGAGGGACGCCATCTATATCAACAGGCTATGGCACGGTGGTTGACTGCAACCAGTCGATGCTCGACCTTTTAGGCTATACAAAGGAAGAGATATTGAAGCTGGGGGCAAGGCAATTTTATGCAGACCCTCGTGACAGGGAACGGTTCAAGAAAGCTATCGCCAAAACGGGGTTTGTGAGAGACCATGAGGTGCGGTTCAGAAAAAAAAGTGGGTAACTCAAACTTGGTCGGTTGCTCGACAGGTAAGTCGGCAGGCTTCGCGCCCTTGAGAATTTTGTCGACGAATTCGGCGGCTCGTCGGAACAGAGCAGGAAAGCTCACCCCATACGAAAGCAATCCGTCCGCTTCCACCCATTCGCGCAAGACGAATATCGAGGCCATGCGATGGTGAAGCGCAAGCTCCGCCAATTTTTGCCTATCGCGGTAAAAGACTGGGGACGTCGACACGATGAGGGCGTTTCGATGATCAGAGGGCGTCAGCGTCAGAGCGCGCTCGTAATCATAGGGCTGTTCGCGCAGTTCAATTCCCGCAACTTGCAGCCCCATCGTTGTGGCAGCAGTTTGCGTCGCTCTCCATTGATCAACCGACAATCCATCCCAGAACACGGTGGCTGCCTGGAGATCAGGCAAACAGTCTTTTACGAACTGAATACGCTTGGCGGTGAGTTCAATTTGCTGCGCAAATATGCCGGTGACATTACCACCTGGCCGCGCGAGGCTTTTGACGTAGCCCAGTGTCAGCGGGTCGTAGTCTATCGCAATCATTACGATTGGCAGCGAACGGGAGACTGCCATTGCCGATCGCAAAACCGGCTCGGTGGTTGCAAGGATAACGTCGACCTTGCGGCGGAGTAGTTCTTTCGTGGCCTCATCTATACCGGAATCCGCGTTTAGGAACTCAACGACGATATTCTCGCCTTCAACGTACGCTAGCTCCCGCAGCCTCTGATCGAAGGCGGCATAAGGCGGGGATGCTCGTTGTTGGATTGTGATTATCCCAACACGTGGCACGGACTGCTGCGCCCGTGCTGCGATCGGCCACGCCGCCGCCGCCGCACCCCCGAGCAGCGTGATGAATTCCCGCCTCTTCACTCTATCACCTCGTCGGCGCGGGCGAGCAGCGACGGAGGAATGGTGAGGCCGAGCATCCTCGCGGTTTCGGCGTTAATAACCAAGTCGAATTGGTGGACTGCACGACCGGTAGGTCCCCAGGTTTTGCGCCCTTGAGGATACGGCCAGCATAGCTGCCCATCTGACGATACGCATCCTTCAGATTCGTTCCGTAGCTCATCAGTCCGCCGGCTTCAGCAATTCGACGCGCCCCAAATATCGCGGGGACCCCGTAGCGCCCCGCCAGCAAGGCCAATTGGACACTACGGCTGGAAATAAATGGGCCGGTGCCAACGAACAGGGCATCCGACCGCTCACGCACAATGGTTGCGAAAGCGGCATTGATCTCGCCGCTTGAACTTGCGTTGAGCACGTGAATTTGCAGTCCTAAAGCGCGAGCAGTCGTCTCTATCTCTCGCACCAAGGATTGGTAAGCGAAAAAGTAGGATCAACGAGGGCAGCCACCCGAACGGCCGCGGGCACCATCTCGCGCAGCAATTCCAGACGCTTTGCCGCCAACTCACTCGAAAAAAAATTGATCCCAGTCAGATTACCGTCAGGCCGGGCGAGGCTGGCAACAAGACCAATCCTGACCGGGTCTTCGCCAACGCCGAAGACGATCGGGATCGTCGTGGTTGCAGCCTTGGCAGCTAACGCGGCAGGAGGAGCACCGGCGACGATCACGGCGAGCCGTCGGCGAACCAATTCGGCTGCCAGCTTCGGCAGTTGGTTTATTTGGTTCTCGGCCCAGCGGAATTCGATTGCCACGTTCTCGCCTTCAGCGTAGCCAGTCTCCTTCAGACCTTCGCGAAATGCTCCGCGCACTTCGTCGGCGAACGCACCTGGTGACTGGCTGTCGAGAAATCCGATCACCGGCAGCGCCGGTTGCTGCGCACGCGCCGCGACCGGCCACGCCGCCGCCACACCGCCGAGCAGCGTGATGAACGCGCGGCGTTTCACTCGATCACCTCGTCGGCGCGGAGGATGAACAATTCCCGGGATCGTGAAGCCCGCCGCCTTCGCGGTCTTGAGGTTGATGACCAGCTCGAACTTAACCGCCTGTTCCACCGGCAGATCCGCAGGCCTGGTGCCCTGCAAAATCCGGTGTACGTATGAGGCGCCGCGCCGAACAGGTCGGGGAGACTCGCGCCATAAGACATGAGCGCGCCGTCGCCCACATTCTCTTTCAGCTGGAACATTCCCAGCAGACGGTTCTGCGCTAGGAAATCGACGATCCTTTTGATGTGGAGCTGGTGGAGAGGGTCGGCGGTCATCACGAATGCATCCGGACGCTCGCGCATCATCGCAGCAAAGGCATCGTCGAACTCGCTGGCATTACGCACCGGCACGGAGATGAGCGTCACGTTCAACGTCGACGCCGCAATTCGCATTTCTTCGAGTAGGCGGCGTGGGAGGCGTTATCCGGATTCCAGAGCAGGGCCACACGTGAAGCGGGAGCGCCCTCCTTGAGGAGCTGCAACCGTTTGCTTGCTACGTCCGGACCAAGGATGGTGTTCCCGGTCATGTTCTCGCCGGGACGAGCGAGGCTCGTCACGAGCCCAGCCCCCACCGGATCGCCGACCCCGATCATGACAATGGGAATCTTCGAGGTTGCCTGCTTGGCCGCGCGGGCCGGCGGCGTGCCGTAGACCGCGATCACGTCCACCGGACGGCGCACCAGATCGGCCGCGACTTCGGCGAGCCGGTCGGGCAGCCCGTCACCGTAACGATACTCGAAGGCGATGTTCTGGCCTTCCAGGTAGCCGAGGTCGCGCAGCCCCTGCCGGAACGCGTTCCAGACGGGCCCGTCGTCGATGATGCCAACGCGTGGAATCTTCGGCGGCTGCTGCGCGCGCGCCGATAGCGGCCATCGCCCCCGCCGCACCGCCGAGCAGCGTGATGAACGCGCGGCGTCCGAGGAAAGCTGTCATCTGATCCCTCCAGCCGGAAGGGTTACAGCGCAACGATAGCACAGTCGTACCGGCGTGCCCAGGACGGGAGGGGAGCCCGAGGGGACCTCCTTGGCCGATGTGCTGCGCTCACGCTGACGCCCGGAGCAGGTGCAAATCGTCATGGGGGTCTCTGATCGGCGGTGCGCGCCGGCGCTGCTGACGCGCTTGGCCTCCCTTTACGCGGTCGCGACTCTCCCTGCCGACCCATGCCCCGTCGCGGTCGACGTTGCGGTGCGGGGTGCTGGCCGCGTTCATGCCGCGCCTCCGCCGCAGCAAGCTGCGCGACGACGAGGTCGACGAGACCGACGTCAACAGGGCGGGCGGGTGGAGCAGAGAGCGGATCGTCCGGCGCTTCATGGCGGCGGGCGGCGGGCCTTACATCCAGAGGTTACCTGCCCCAATCCTCCTCCGTCTCGCGCCGCACCGCCTCGCACGCCGGGTTCTTGCTCTTGAGCCAGTCGGGCGAGCGGCCGGAGCGGTAGGTCGAGGTCTTGCGCTTCGACACGATGCCCTCCAGGCCCATCTTGCAGGCATGCGCGAACACGGTCGGGCCGTCGGCCTCGATATGCTCGTTGAGCCGCATGCCGGGCGCGGCCTTGGCCAGGACGGAGGCCAGCGTGGCCTTGCGCACCTCAAACGGTTCGCGCCGCAGGTCGTCGCCGTTCAGCTCGATCAGGTCGAAGGCGTAGAGGAACACGCTGGCGTCGTGGCGGCGGTGGCGCAGCCGGTCGAAGTTCGGCACGCCGTCGTCGTCGCAGCACACCGCCTCGCCGTCGAGGATGCAGGATCGCGAGCGCAGGCGGGCGAGCGCCTCGACGATCAGCGGGAAGCGGTCGGTGAGGTCGTTGCCGGGGCGGCTGTACAGCCGCACGCGGTCGCCGTCCTTGCGCGCGACGACGCGGAAGCCGTCGTGCTTGATCTCGTGCAGCCACGCGTCGCCGGTCGGCGGCTGCGGCGCCTTGGTCGGCAGGCATGGCGGGACGAAGCCGAGCGGCAGGGGCATGGTCGCGTATTAGAGCGACGATGCGAGGCGCGTCAAAGGGGCCTTCGCTGTTTGCGGGGGTTTGGTAGCCCCCGACATGTGCCGCGCCGCCCCAGCCGTGGCCGCCTGTGCGCTTCCTAGCCTTGGCCGCCATCACCGACGGGCAGGACGCCTCCCAGGACTTCCCTCGCCGTTTTGCGGGGGAAGCGGGGGTGACGGGAAGGCCCATCATTGCTGGGGTCCGAGCGACCCGCTCAGGCGGGTGCGCCCTGCT